>JAZDPC010000033.1:0-84454 GCA_043797975.1 Bacteroidota bacterium | reverse complement strand
CCGGATCAATGAACAAAAATTCGAAATGCTGAAGAAAAAAGACTACCGGTACCGCACAAAAATCTACAATTACGTGGTGCAATCGATCAAACACATTAACCTATAGGCTCTTACAAAATTCATCTCGGCATCGTCTATTATCAAGGACAAGTTATTACTTGAAATATGAACATACAGTTTGACAACCGGATCGAGATCATACCCCGCGAGGATGTCGATTCGATCACCGAAGAGGGTATCGTGCCGGTCCCGGGGAAGAGTCTCGATCTGATTCTGGCCGAAAACGACCTGGTTCCCATTGATACGCCAGACGAGATGAATGGCAATCCTTACTATGGACAATCCCTTAAAATCGTCACTCACAAACTGGAACCCACCCTCGCCCTGAAATACCGGAATCGTCGTCCGGTGATCGTGCAGTTGCACCGATCGGACAACACAATACTCATATGGGGAGATCCGGAGGTTCCGGTTCGGGTTTCGTATAATCCCTATCCAGGACATGACGTTCTCGAAATGACCCGAAACGCGGTCTCTCCGTTACTCTGAGTCCTTTATCCGGTGCGCCTTCTGCTGTTATTTGGCAGTAAAAACAAGCGGTGCGCCGAATCATCCATTCAAACTATAAGAACTTCTTTACTTCGAAGCTATTCATGACTTCCGAAGCGGCGAACGGTTTTGTCGCTGAGGTTGTCGAGTTTTATCTTCGGGCAAAGAACCGCTCCGAGTCGGATGAAGACGAACCGATCTTTCTACTGGCTTCCGATAAACTCGCCAGTCAGCTCAGTTCGGAAAGCATTACCCTGACCACCAAGTTTTCAGAAACCGATATTCCGGATGACAGCATTGCTCTGCACCGGATTCATGGGACCCTCTTTGCCGATTACGACGACTGGGGATGGTACTTCTCCACCAAGCAATTGGTTGACGATCTGATGGCCGCCGAAGCCAATCCCAAGATCCTGTCTCATTTCTTCCATGTGAATTCCGGAGGCGGCGAAGCCTGGTATCTGGATATTGCCGCTTCGGCCATACAAGGAGTAAAAAAACCGGTGGTCGCCTATGCCGAAAGCGTAATGGCCAGTGCTGCCTATTACCTGGGCATGAATGCCGATCGCATTTATGCCGGTACCAAGTTCGATATCATCGGTTCCATCGGGACCATGACTTGATTCATCGATCTGATTCCGCTCCTGGAAAAATATGGAGCTAAATACATCGAGGAATATGCAGACCAGAGTTCACGTAAAAACAAAAAATTCAATGACCTTAAAAATGGCCAACCCGAGCAATTCAAAAAAGAGGTGCTTAATCCCCTCGCAGCCGAATTCATCCGTGCCGTTAAAAGTGCCCGGCCCCAAATCAAAGAAGGAGATGATCGAGGGGTCTTCCAGGGGGAGACATTCTTTACTGAAGATGCCGAATCTCTTGGGCTGATCGATGGAGTCCGAACGCTGGCTCAGGCTATAACCGAAGCCCACGATCTGGGAATCGGGAAACGGGAACAGCAGAAGGCCAAAACCAAAGCATTACATCTAATTCGCTTATAATCAATTTATCATGAAAGAAAAATTTCAGAAAGTCCTGGAGATGCTGGGATTGGTCGACAAAGCCAAGGCTCAGCAACTGTCGGATGAAGAATGGAAGAAAATTGTCGATAGTTATCAGAAGCAATTCAATTCCGACTTCTATGCCGACCTGGCCAAATCGGATGACACCATCCGGAAGGCCGCTGCACACGACCGGGCTCTGGAGCTCATTCACACTGCCACGGCACCGGAGGGAACCGAAGAGGAAGCTCCTGCCGGTAGTGCTGCAGCTCCGGGGTCTGATGCTTCTCAACCGCCTGACCTTACCGCTCAGGTTCAGAAACTGACCGATCAAAATAAAGGTCTGAAGACGGAAGTCCAGGATCTGAAAGGTAAGGTCGAAACGTTGTCCAAGACAACCGAGCCGGATGTACCCAATAAAGTCATCGACATGAAAATCGCTTATCGCGGTGGACAACACACCGCTAAACACGCCTTTGGGATCGAGCATCCGATGTTCGATGCCAACAAGCGGTGGAACCAGATCCTGATCACCGGGGCTATCCCTCAGGGCATGCCTGCAGCCGACGATGATGAAAGCTTCCGCAAGGAGGTTAAAAGCTATGGCCATCAGGTTGCACTAAGAATGCAATCGCTGCATCGCCAGGGGTTATTGAACCCGACTGCGCTGAATCCCAAATCCGACCTGGTCAGTTACAACGACCTGGCCAATGCCGGACTGGGTGAACAGTATATCGTCCGCCGGCAGGATGCCTTGATCGCCCGGATCATCGAACTACCGACGGTGAAGAACATCTTCCCAATCCGGTACGGGATTCAGGACCAGGAACTCATCACCAATGCTTTCTTCGGTGAATTCTCCCAGGCCTATCAGGAAGGAGAAGTCTTCAAAGGTACCGTATCGCTGCAGCCCGAAAAAGGGTATGTGGACGATGCCATGATGAAGACCAAGTTCGAGAGCCTGAATTGGATCGAGCGCCAGTACATCGGTTATCTCAACACGAACGGATCGGATCCGATCAAGTGGAACATGATCGAGTGGATGCTCCTGAACATCGCCACCAAGCTGATCAAAGAACAGAACGAGCGCAACGTGGTCGGGATCTACCGTCATCCCCGGGCAGGCGTACCCGGTCACTACCTGCATTCGGCCAACGGAGTGATCTACTCCCTAATCCGGTATGTGAACGAGCTGAAGGTTCTCCCGTTCGATGCTGCAGGTTTTGCTACCTACGATTCCGCATCGATCCTCACGGTCGTCGAGAACTTCGTGGAAGAGGTGAAGAAATACCTGCCCTCGCTGGCCGGCTTTGCCATTTACCTCAATGCCAATCATAAGAAGTGGTATGCCAACTGCTACCGGACCGCTTACGGTACAGATCTCGATTTCAAAGGAGTCGATCTGAACCGGGTCATCGATGAAGACGTGGAGATCATCTGGGTTCCGAACATGGGCCAGCTGAAATTCATGTGGTTCACCCAGCCGGGTAACATCCAGACTCTGGAGTTCCTGCCCGGCGAGATGTTCAAGGTGAATTTCGAGCAGCGACTCGAAAACGTTCTCGCCTGGTCGGTATGGAAAGAAGGCGTTTCGGCTGCCTTTACCGGTAAACGGTTCACAACACTGACCGAGCTTCAGGCAAATGCGTATGCCGATCAGATCCTGTTCATCAACAAGCCGGTAACCACGCTGGCCGACGATGCAACTACCTGCGACGGCAGTGCCAACATCTGGTTCAAAACCGTGGCCAATACTACCGCAGACAAGAACATCACCGATATCACCGGTGCCAAAGCCGGTAAGGCTTACATCATCGAGACCGGCTCAGCAACCCAGCCGCAGACGGTTGATAAAGCCGG
The DNA here is from genome assembly GCA_043797975.1 of Bacteroidota bacterium. Lineage (GTDB taxonomy): Bacteria > Bacteroidota > Bacteroidia > Bacteroidales > UBA12481 > UBA12481. The sequence goes on along the minus strand of JAZDPC010000033.1, from coordinate 81,044 downwards.
CAAGTTCGACCAGATCACCGCTGACTATGCTCCGACTGCTGTCGGTGATTACCTCATGGTAGCTTACGACGAAAGCAACTCCAAGTTCTATGAACTGGAACGCCGGGTCGCAGGCACCCGTACGATCAATGCCGCAATCCAGCCGCATCTGCCGGCCTAAGAAGGAGGTTCTCATGAAAGCACAAAAATTGATGAACCGGAAGCAGGTGGCCTGGTCGCAGCGGATAATCGAACGATCGGTCTGCAAAACCAGGCTTAAGTTCCTGATCACACTGATCGGGATCTTCATCGGTACTGCCTTGGTATTTGCCGCAGTGAATCCTTCTGCCGACAACTTCAGGGATGCAGCCAAAGTTGGAGGCGGCGGCACCGTCCTGGCGAGCATGGCTGTGATCGGGAATATCGGGCAGACCAGCGAAAGGAGCAAAGCTGGGCATCAGATCGGATATAAAGTCTGGCTGATTGCCCGGGATCAGATCGATTCCACGGTACCCTTCCCTACACCCAATGCTGCACGGGAGGTCGGCTCGGTTACGCTGAAAGCCGGGGAGTTGATGCATTATTTCGAGGCGATCGACGATACGCTAAAGGATAACAGCACCGGCGAGAAAGGTGAGATCGCTACGGATGTTACCAATACCTTTGTCTTTATCATGGGCGGGAATCCTGTGAAGCTGATGGACTTTCTCGAGGAATACGCAGGCCGAGGGTTTGTCATCATCTTCCAGGAGTGCGATTCCCAAACGAAGTACATCCTTGGCACGCTATGCAAGCCGATGATCCTAAAGAGCTTCAACCGGAGTAACGACGGTGAGTCCAAATCGGCCACCATGACCTTTGAGAACAAATCGTTCACCCAGCCGCTGATCTATACCGGAAGCATCGTGTCGGCAGCACCGGTGGTGGTCGCAGCCGGAGCAACCGATCTGGCAATCGAGGATAATCCTCAATACCAACTTTCGGGTCATTCGGCACAGGTCACTATTGCGACTGTCAGCAGCATAGCCTCCATGGATTATGGACGGGTGATCGATGTACTCGGTATCGCATCGGGTAGTAATCCACCGAAGATATCTGATAACACGGTCTTCATCCTGATCGATGGAGCGGAATGGACTGGGAATACCGGTAGCCGGATCTCGCTGCGGATTATCGACGATGCCACGCTGGTCGAGGTGGCCGGCACCCGCATCCAGACTTAAATCACCTCAAATGTTGAATAGAAAGCCGCTCCTAAAGCCTTAGTGCCCGGAGCGGCTTTTGCTTTATGGGCGTGTCCTTTCCGTGTTTTGCAATGCAAAATATCTTCACTTCGGACAAAACAGCCAATATGGACTTTCATCAAAAACAGGCCGCTTATCAGGAACTCAAGGGAGAGCAGTTTCTCGAATCCGATCGATCGATGCTGGAAAGGCTGAGGCCTTATTCGAAAGTATTCAAGGCTCTAAGAAATCCCGATCGTGTTCAGGTTCAGGAGAAGATCCTCTGGGAATTACTGGATGTAGCCCTTCCCGATGAGATCCGGTCCAACTGGGGTAGCAAACCTTCCGCTTCTTCTTCTTCGGAATCCGGAGCTGGTAATCAGGATAAGAAAAAAAAAAGAACCGCAGGAACCGGAAAAGCCCGGAAAAGCACACGGGTCTCTTCAAAAGGAAGCCGAGTATCCAAACATTAACTGGTCGAATCTCGAGGATCCCGATGTGCAAAAAGCTACTATCCTCTATAACGACCGCATCAACACCTACAGGGAGATGGTTCGTCTGGACGGTGTTATCGACCAGGAACCGACCAAAGAGACCGTAAAGCGATTGGCTGAGCTTCGTATCCGCAACCTGCTCTGCTTTAAGGAACTGGGAACCTACAACGGGACTGGAAAATTTCTCCTGGAACATCCTCTGATCAAGCACTTCAGCCTTCGGTCCGAACTTGAGAATATACTGGCTCGCAATCCGGATCAATTCCTTAAAGAATACCGGAACGTGGCGAACAATGTCAGCCGGTACCGGAGCTATCTCAATGGTGGCAAGACTGACAAGAAGAAAGCGGATTCCTGGAAACAACAATTGAAAAAACACCAGGAGCGGGAAGCCCTGATGAAAGATATCCTAACCGATCAACGTCATGAATGAAATCACTGTCTACAACCTTTCGAACCTATCCTGTGCGCCTTTCGAATCCTTCCTCGATCTGCAGGAAGATTTCAAATTATTCGACTCTGAGAAAAGCCTTAAACTCCAGATGCTGATCATCACCCGGGGCTTCAAGTATTCATTTAAAGCCTGGAGAGACGACGATGGCCGGCTCTGGATCATCGATGCCCACCAGCGTAAACGAGCCCTGCAGGAGCTTCGCCGGCGGGGATTCCTGATCCCGGAGGTCCCGTATGAGCTCATCCAGGCAAAGGATAAGAAGGAGGCGGTTGAAGAAATAGCTGCCTATAATTCGGAGTTCGCTCAACGCAATCCGGACACCCACCTGTTCGAGAAGTATAACATCGGCACGGAAGATCTGGAACAGTTCAGCCTGAGTTTTTCCAAGGAATCCATGGATCTGGACCACGATAAAAGCGAGCTCTTCCAGCCCCGGTTCGAGATTCAGGAGGATGAGATACCGGATATTCAAGCCGATCATATTGTTACTCTGCCCGGTGATCTGTACATTCTCGGACCTCATCGGTTGCTCTGTGGTGATGCCACTCGCAGGGAAGATATCAACCGGCTCATGAATGGCCGGCAAGCAGATCTGATCATCACCGATCCTCCGTACAATGTGAACTATGAAGGAGGCACTGATGATCATCTGACCATCGCTAATGATAATATGAGCGATACCGCCTTCGAAGAATTTCTCAGGAAGTCTTTCTTCCTGATGTACCAGGTACTGAAGGATGGCGCATCGATCTATGTCTTTCACAGCGATTCCCAGGGATATGCTTTTCGGAAGGCGTTCCGCGATGCCGGTCTGAAGCTCGCACAATGCTGCATTTGGGTGAAGAACTCCCTGGTGATGGGACGACAGGATTACCAGTGGCAGCATGAACCGGTGCTCTACGGATGGAAACCGACCGGGAGCCACCGGTGGTTCTCGGACCGCAGGCAGACCACCGTCTGGCCGTTTGACCGGCCGATCCGCAACGAACTGCATCCGACCATGAAGCCACTCGCCTTGTTGGCTTATCCGGTGCAGAACTCCTCTCAGCCTGGTGAAATAGTGGCCGACTTCTTTGCCGGTTCCGGGAGCACCCTGATGACTGCAGAACAGACCAACCGTCACGGGTATGTTCTTGAGCTCGACCCGGCCTACTGTGACGTTATCGTTAAGCGGTTCCACGGCTTCAGACACAGCCAGGAGATCATCCGCGTGCGGGATGGTCAGGAAACCGCCTGGACACAACTTAAAGAGGAATTCGGATTATGATTCTGGATCAAAGTACCCTGAGTAAGATCCGCAATTACGGCGCGCTGAAGTACACCGCTGAGCGGATCTGCACTCTGCTGGCCATCGACGGAGAAGAACGGGATGCCTTTCAAAGAGAATGGAATGACCCGATGAGCCAGGTCAGAAAATATTACAACCAGGGTGTCGCGATCGGGGAATACAATGCCGATGCCGAGCTGGCCAAGTTAGGTGAGAAAGGGGATGTCATCGCCATCAGCGAGCTGCACCGGATCCAGCATAAACGAAAGATCGATCAAACGCGGCTTGACCTTTTTGGCGTATGAACCAGCAGTCCTACCTGGAGCGTATCGAAACCTTGCCGGCTGAAGTGATAGCCGACTTCCGGTCTACCGGTCGGTCGGCTTCCCTGCCGATCCCGGTTCAACAGTACATCCGGGAGCTCGATGCGGTGATGGAGATCCGGGATATACTGAAGTTCAACAACATCACAGCGATCGCACGGGAGCTCCGGAAACGGTACCCGGTGTTGGGGCACCGGGCGGCCATGACCAGGGTCTATGATGCACTCACCTTCTTCCATGTCGATGATAATGTCTCCAACGATGTCTGGGATAAGATCTACGCCGATAAAATGGAAGACCTGGCCAAGCTCTGCATCATCAATAACAAGGAAGAGATCGCCTACAAATGCCTGATCCGGGCACATGAATACCGGACCAAACGGGAAAACCGGATTCGACCTGAAGATCTGCAGGCACCTATCTTCATCATCTCGCCAAACATCAAGCCCGAAGATCTTGGCTATGAGAAAGCCAGCCTGCTGGAGATCGCCAGGAAAGCCAACGAGGGCAAATACATCCACATGATCGACAGCCTGCCGCTCACGGACGATGAGAAGAAGAAGCTATACCTCGATGCCGGTATCGATATGGAAGAAGCCCAGGAGGTAGACAATGAGTGATCTGCTGGAGATATCGGAAAAGGTCCGTCAGATAGACGAGATCTATAACAACCTGATGCAGATCCGGGCCAACGTGATCGATGCCAAAACCATGATCTGTGAGGTTGGCAGGGCCGGCGGGAAAACAGAATGGTTCGGGAAACGGATCATGGATGTCGCCTATAGTATGCCGACCGAGCTCTCGTTCATATGCCACAAAACCTACATGGCTCTCCTGACCAATATCATCCCAAACCTCCTGTCGTATTACCGCACACCCCGTGGAACCCAACAGCGGCCTCTCCTTCGCGAGGGGATTGATTATATCATCGGGGAGAAGGATATACCGGGGCACTTTACCAAGCCCCGGTTTCCGATCCTGAATCCGAGGCATAGCATGATCTTCTCCGACGGACATCACATCCGTCTGGTCTCATCCGATCAGCCCGACAGTATTGCCGGCGCCAACGGAGTGCATGCCTTTGTGGAAGAGATGAAACATAATAAAGGTGACAAGCTAAAGACCCGCGTATTTCCTGCCCTCCGGGGCGGTACACCTTTCTCCAGGCGGTCGCATTACTACCAGGGGATCACCGGGATCTCGGATACCGCGCGTGTGGATCTCGGGGAAGACAACTGGTTTGAAGACTTCGAGAAGCTCGTGGATGACAAGCTGATTCAGGAAATCGTCACACTCTCCCTGCACATCAACAAGAACCTGTATGAGGTCGAGCGGCTCAAACGAGAGAAAGAGAAACGGAAGGATCCCGTTGATCAGGAGCGAATCCAGCGCCGGATCGATAAGCATATCCGGACAGCCAAACGATGGGAGCCCACACTACGGCAGATGCGCTCCGGTGCAATCTATTATCTGCGAGCCAGTTCGTTTGTGAATAAGGATTTCCTGGGATTTAACTTCTTTAAGACCCAGCTGGACTCTCTGACCATCGACGAGTTTCTCTCTTCCATTGCAGCCATCCGTCCCAAATCGGTGGTGGATATGTTCTTCGGGGGATTCGACACCAGGATCCATACGTTCGATGATAGTTACATTTATAAATCGATCCACGATTTTAACCTGAAAGACACGTTCAGGCTAACGTCCGAGTACCTGAAATACTACAACCCCAAAGAGCCGATCGATCTCGGCTACGACCCCGGTCATTTCTCATCCATCGTAGCGGGCCAGGAGAAAAAGAAAGACAACGAGTACCGGGTCATCAAGGAGTTTTATTGTTGGCATCCTCAGCAACAGGATGAGCTTGCCCGGCAGATCTGGAGCTTTTTCGGACCGTGGGCCCAGAATAAAAAGATCAATCTCTTCTACGACCGGGCCGGTAACAAGCGTCGGGAAGAGCATGAGCGGATCACTTCGGATGCCCGGATCCTGAAACGGGAACTGGAAGCGTATGGATTCCGGGTGGAATTGAAGAACGAGAGACAGCGGACCATCTATTATTATGAGCACTACAAGCTGATCCTGATGCTCCTGGCTGAAACGATGCGGTACACTCCCCGGCTCCGGATCTGCTTAAACGAATGTCCGAACCTGGTATCATCCATCCACCTCTCACCCATCAAGCGGGATGACGGCAAGATCGAACTCGATAAAACCAGTGAAAAGAAAATCGCCCTGCAGCATCAGGCCGGGCTATCAACACAGATACCTTCTGCTCTGATGTATCTGATTTATGGGAAGTTTTACAACCTGTTGCCCAGCGATACCCGGAGGATTATCGAGGTGCCGGACAATGGAATAAACTAATCAGATTCAACTCTCTTTTAAAAACCCATGGATATTTGAGCCTCAATATGTGGGTATTGTTCATAAGTAACGGTAGCTAGCTCACATTCTGTCCAAGGCTTCTTATCATTATCCAAAATGACAATTTTAAGATAGGTCACATTTAAATAATATTGATAATCGGAAGGAATAATTATCAAAGGGTCGTTGCTGCTTATTGGTAGAGGCTTTTTTGGTATAAGCTTGTCATCACTACGCTTGTACTCAAAAGAAATAAATTTTTCGACTAGATACGGTTTTGCCAAGTTTATACGAATTGACTTAATTGTAAAGTCATGTGGATCTTTGGTATTCCAATCCACTCCATCTTTAATAGTAAAATTCTTTTCCATTTTGTAATTGTTAATAATACTACCTGAAAGTTAAAGCCTTTATTTCTCACCCATGAATCCATTTGAAAATAATAGGAATACACTAGGTTTTTACATTCATCATTGACCTATGTGCCTGACATTAAGGATTTAACCCTGACCGGATCAGGATTTTTTTGAATTTCATAACCATTGAGGTCACGCCGCGCTAAGTTCCCGGTATGCAATGCACCCCCTTCGATAGGCGGGAAATATGACGGCAGGCCAGTGCGGACGCGGGATTCAGTAAAAGCACTATTCGCGTAGTACGTTGCAGGTTCTCTCCCATCCATTTGTTGCGTTTTGAATCGGTAACAACTTTGCATTGCAACGGACTGTCCTTTATCACCATGGCCGGGGAAATGATCTTTACGGGCATGAATCCTATCAATGGAATCGATGCCATTCGTAAAGCTCAGGAGATATCGAAGGTCGGCGACGGAACCTTTACGATCGCGTTCTACTCCTACAACCGAACCAAGCAGGAAGCCGGAGATAAGCTCAAGGTGTACGAGGGATGCAAGACGCGCACGCAATTGCCTCAGGAGCGCTTCTCGATCGATGGCGACAACTTCTTTCTCTTCCTGGATAAGGATGGCAATCCCAAGACCTGCTACCGGATACTCATCCGGTTCATGGGCTTCCCCGAGGATGGATTCAAGCTTCGCAATGTCCAATGGTTAAACGACCACCATGATCGAAATTGAAAACTATGGCCGGTTAGGTGCGGTGAGCGATGATTCCGGAGTATTCACTTTTCAGATTGGCAGCGCCACTGACACCGATGATACCATCCGGTTCACCGACCTGCCCATATTGCGTACCCCACCGGTGCTCAACTTTGCCGGCTACAAAGTTTACCTCATGGGTTACGACAACAATCTGCCGGGCGAAATCAAGGAGATGATCGGTGGTAACCGGGTCCTGCCTCAATTGATCGAAAAGCAGGTGACAGCCTTGTATGGACAGGGGCCGATGGTGTACCGGATCATCTTCGAGAACCGGAAGCCGGTCCGGCAATGGGAGCCGAACGATCAGATCCAGGACTGGCTCGGCAACTGGCAGGCTATCGGGATGCGAGACGGTTACGAAGAGTTCTGCAACAAGATCATCCGTGAGTTTTATCACATGGAGAGCTTCTGGATCAAATGGCGGATGAACAAATCGCGTCTCATAGACGGACCGGTACCGGTGGCCGGCCTCGAGTTCATTTCCAATAAACGCGCCCGATTTGCAACTCCGCAGGAGATCGACATCTTTGCCGACGACCTTGAGGAGCGTGATTTTCCGTTTGTCATCATCGGTAACTGGTTAAGTGCCAACCAGACTAAATTCAAGGAATATCCGGTTTTGGAACTGCAGGATCCGCTCAAAAACGGAGTGGCAATCTCCTACCATAAAAACCCTTCATTCGGGGAAGAGGTCTACGCCTACAATTCCTTTTACAGGGGAATCAAGGAATGGATCATCGGGACCAACCTTACGCCCAAGTATATCAATTCATTCCTGCATTACAGCCTGTCGGCCAAGATTCATGTGATCATTCCGGATGCCTGGGTAGGCAGTAAACGGGATATGATCGAGCGGTACTGCGAGGTCAATAAGAAGCGCAAGGATGAGAGCAAGGAACTTCTGAAGCTTAACGGAGTCGAGATCGGAACTGATTTCAGTGAGCACCTGGTATCACTGTACATCAATGCTGAACTGAAGAAGTTGAGCCAATACCTGTCCGGGGCCAAGAATCAGGGTAAATTCTATGCATCTTATTCGTTCCGATCGGGCGACAAGGAAGAAGAGCGCTGGAAGTTTGAAGAGATCCCGATGAAGTACAAGGAGTACATCGAATCGCTCACCTCTTACGACAAACGGGCCGACGAAGTGATCCTGTCGGCCAAAGGTCTCGATGCATCGATCACCAATATCTCCAAAGATGGTGTGATCTCGAAATCCGGAGCCGATGCCTTCTACAACTACATTATTTATCTCCACAACCTGCCCTGGGCCGAGAAGGTCTGCACCGATCCGCTGAACCTGGCCATCCGGATCAACTTTCCGCAGCTTTTCAAGCAAGGTTACCGGATCGGATTTTTCAACCCGGCACCGGTCCGCCAGGAAGAAACTCCGCCGAAGGACCGGCTCCAAAACACCAATCAATAATGGCAACACTGGCTTTTTTCAAGGATATCGACGAGTTCCGGCAGAACGTGAAAGGCTGGGATGCTTCCCAGCCTCTTTCCGAGCTTTATCCGAGCTTCCAGACAGCCAGCAGGGAGATTATAACCCTGATCGGTCAGGTGACCTGGGAATTGCTCAGGAACTACCATCTCACCCCTGATCCTGCCGATGAAAAGAAGGCGGCTGGCGTCGGTTTTGTCCAGGCTGCTCTGGCAAACCTGATCATGTACGAGCATTTCATCTTTCTGGCTTCTAAAAAGAACAACTCGGACCAGAGCCTCTACCGATACCAATACGAGGAGATCAAGGAAAAGTACCAGGCAGCCGGTCTGGCTGGGATGAACAGCTTACTCGATTTGCTGGATAGCAACACGGCCACTTTCACCGATTATGCCGATTCTCCAACCTATAAGGACCGGCAGGATCTGATCATCCGGAGTTATCAGGAGTTTGAACGGTATTACGGCATCGACCGATCGCCCTACTTCTTTTCGAAGATTGTATTCCTGTTGCGCGAAGTCACCGACGATGAGATCCTACCCCGGATTGAAACGTGGGATGCTGTGAAGGATAAGGCTGAGCTTGCGGAAAAAGTGAAGCGGGCCTTGGCTTACCAAACCATGGCGCTGGCTATGGAACGGTTCGATTTTGTGACCTTGCCCCGTTCCATCCGGAACCAGATCGCCAACGAATCGAGCCGAACCACCCGGACCTCTTATTCCGAAGATGCTGCCAAGATCAAGCTGGCCCAGCTCCTGAAGGACAAAGCAGCCGAATACTTTTCCGATATCGAACTCGAAATGGATCAGCCTTTGACAGATACATACGAGATCCCGGAGGATTTTAACGACGAAGACGTAGGATTTTACCAAATACCCTGATTATGCTTGAGATCACTTTCAACACCCACACGTATCCCATCCCGGAAAAATGGGAAGAACTTTCTCCAGAGCAGTTCATTTACCTGGTGGATCTGCTCAGAGGCTATTCCCGCGGAGAAATCTCAGCCGAATCGGTGCGAGCCTTGTTCTTTCTGGAGGCAGCCGGTATCAAACCGCAAAGAATCCGGCTCAAAGAACAAACCGACCGGTTTTCCGAAAACGTGTTCCGTATTGCCCGCCAGTTGAATTTCATGTTCCGGATCGAATATGAAAACAAGAAGGCGATATCGGCTTTCCCGGCAGGTGTATTGACCCTTCTTCACCGGTTTCTGCCAGAAGAGATCGACGATGAGTCTGCAGAGATCCGGGCAGCCCGGAAACTGAAAAAGCAGCGCGTTATCGATGCCGTGTTCGGCATCAACCTGATTCCGGAGATTCCGATCCGCAGGAAGGTATTGAAAGGCTACCGGTTCGATCTCACCGGCAACATCATCCAAATGGATCTTAAGGCTGGCCAGTTTATCGATGCCTGCACCGTTTACGACCAGTTCAGCGAAACTAGTGATTCGGTTTACCTCGATATGATCACCGGTATCCTGTATGGGAATGAACCGGTCGAGCTCATCAGGAAGGTCCCAGATGCCACCAAGGCAGCCGTTTTGTTCAACTTCCAAGCGAACCTACTGTTCCTGCAGGAGAACACGGACTACTCGGTTCTCTGGTGGAACGAACCGACGAAATCGAAAAAGAAAACCTCCAGTCGGCTCGGATTCAGCGACAGTCTGTACACCATCGCCAAGGCCGGATATGGGGATCTTCAGAACCTCAAGGATCTTCCGGTGCTCGATTTCCTCAACCTCCTGATCAAAGAGCTAAGGGATGCAGTTTTAGCTCTGAAGGAGTCGAAGAAAAACAATGCCGAGATTGCCGAGGCCACCAAGCTTACTCTTGCTCAAGTCAACTTCCTGGCCCAATGACTACCCTGCAAGATATATTTCTCTATTTCAGCAAATTCCCACAAAAGAACGGAGTGCTGGAACTGTTCAACCGCTCGGAATCCGAGCATTTCACAACCTATGCCACTCTTAAATCCCAGATATCTGCTCTCGATCCCCACAGCCTGATCCCCGGCATTCAGGACTACGTTTTCGGCATTGACGAGCAATCCATCAAGAAACGAATCGAGGAAATCTCCGGGACCTATCTTTTTGTGGATTATGGGAACATCGCTTCGCAGGAGGACCAACTCAAGCGCCGGACCGACGAGATCCTGATTGCCATCACCGTGGCCACCCCCCTTCACATCAATGCCCTCGATATGGTCGAGCAAGTACTGCTCGCTGATCAGGCACTCGATTACCTCTTGCAGATTATGGCTGTCATGCGCCAGGACTCCCGGTGCAGCCCATTCGTCAAGCAGCTCACTTTCCCGGTCGAGATCACGCCATTTCTGGCAAGAGAGCTGTCGGATTCGACGGGGTGGACGATGGTGGTAAAAAAGGTTGAACTATAACGGGGCCAACCTTATCATATCCGACAACAAATCCTAGAACAATTTCAATTGGGGATTCGTTGGGACAGGTTTCGGATAAAATATGCCAACAATGATGAAGGGGTTTAGAGCCTTGGAATGCCATCTCAGCGTTGTACCAAGAAAGAAATAGAGATCTTTTGTCATCACAAAATCATCCCAATACTTTTTATATACCTCATCACAAGCTGCCTTTTGATCTCCATCATACTTTTCGACCATACGCCAATACAATGCGCCAAGTTCCCAGTCTTCATTCATCATCTCATGCACAGAGCCTTTATTGTCTCTAAAAACATAGCTGAATTTATACGGTATCTTTTTAACTACTTCTCTTGTCTTGCGCGATTCAAAAAGCTCAAGTTGATTGAGGATGCCTTTTTCTTTCTCAGTCCATTGAGAAATCCCAGGACGGATTTTAAGCCCAATAATCTCAGTTGGCTTAAAAACCACAAGAGATCTCATTAAACTCTCATCTTTAGCTTCCGAGATAACTTGATCGAGATCCCAATAGACATTCCTTAAGACTATTGATTTTCTGTCATTCCAATTGTGTTCTGTACCGATTTGTCCAACAATTTTTAATGCATTAGGCTGATCAACTGCAACCGGCTGATATGATTCCAGGCGGTAATCTGATTTAGATTTAACTAGATCAACCTCAATCCAATGATACTTACTGAATTGGTTAACATAATCCAACTGCCTGAAAGGTACAGGGTGAATTCTAATCCAGTTACCTTCAGTATCAAAACCCGCGGTACAAACAACTTCTTCACCGTGTTTTATTGATATAGTGGGGTAAGTCTTAACGGTTATTAAGATTCGCTTAATGGCCATCTAGATATGGGAAATAGTAACTGAAGAGTGCTGCTGACCAACAACCTTTGAAATGACGGACCGATGACAATGATCTGGGGAAAGCTCAAAGCATGTTAGGGCAACTGATTTATAGTCTGTTATCAGAGAGATTATTTTCTGTATGGATGAAGACTGTCCAGGAAGTATCTCTCGTCTATAAAGTGAAAACAAATCATCATAATCAGCCTGTGTATTCAGATTCTTCCTAAACTCACCCGGAATCCCCAATTCGGGAAGATGTACATACCCAATATTCAATTTGTTACAAACATTGCTTAATGTAGTTTTAGAAAAACCAAACTTCCTACTAAGCGGATTCTTTCTTACATCTATAAGAACGGTAATCTGATTCTGAATCAACATTGATAAATATTGGTCAAGGCTTCTACCTTCGTAGCCAATAGTATATAGCTTCTCTCCAACGAATTTTGGCTGCTTTATTCTATCAATGATTCTTAATTCATTATCTGTCAAAACTTTAGAAGCAATATCACTATTTATCGCAAAAAAAGGATAGTTGAGATAGACATACCGGACTAATTCATCGACAGGCATGTCTTTAAAATTCCTTTTAATCTGATCTAGAGCTAACCGATCAGATTGATCAAGATACCAATAAAAATTGTTTTCGGAATTCCTGGCCAATGTCCAAGGCTTAGCATTATTCAAATATCCTTCGGTGATAAGTGATTGTTTATCAGCACATGCTTGAAAAGAGTAACAACCATACTTGTAAGGAACAAAATAGTAGGCACGCTGTGTTTGTCGATCAGAAAGAAGAAACAGTAACTTCTGAAAGCGCATTGCAGTCAACTCACCTCCGAATTGCTCTATTAAAGCCAAAACTATCCTTCTACGGTAAATCATGTCTCATGGTTATCTAAATACAAAATTAGGCACTTTAACTGGAATATAGCGGTAAAAACCAAAATGATTTGGTGACTAACTGACCATCAGTTGGTAACTCATTCCTTTTGCTTAACTTTCACCCAACCAAACCTTAACACCATGAACGGTTGGACCAGAACCAAGAAAATTGATAGGGCACTTCCCTCCAAACCTAACTAACCAAATTGCTATGGAACCCCTATCCTCGTTTGCCATCAATATTGCGGCTGGTATCGCGATGAAGTTATGGGAGGGTCTTAATAAAAATAAAGATGTGGATTCTCAAATCTCTATTGCGTTTGCCTGTGCTTTAAGGGATTGGTCGAAGAATATTTTTATAAGGACCAGGAGAGGGAAGGAACTGAAAATGAAGATCAAGAATTACATCAGCAACTCAGATGGCACCTATTTAAGCGCAGATGTTGAAACCATCGAATTCTTAGATCTTTTCGAGAAGCGGTTGGCTGAGCAACCGGCAGCTTTCAACTATCTGCAATCTAATAATAATAGAAACGCCTTCAATCAAATAAAGAACACAGTTGAGATAATTGTAAGACAGAATGAGGAAATCCTTGAACAAATACAACTATTGAAGGAAGAAAAAAAAAATTGAATTTCGTACAATATCCACATGGTTAAGTAAATTGCCGTTTGATGATGGTAAAGATTCAGTTTTAGCAAAGATCCATGATTTATCTAAAGGCAATTTAATCAACCTTCTAGATAAGAATATCTTAAATATTACAGTAGAAGGCATTTATAACAGAACACGTGAATTGTCCGAAGAAAATCAGAAATTAAAATCAATAAGAGAGACTGATTTAGCCTGTATTAATGAAGAAATTGCTAAAGCTGTTGAATTCCGAAAGCCTTATAAATTGCTGGGAATTTACGAGGGCTATAAACATCGTGAAATAGAAAAAAAAATCACCTTACTTAAAGAATTAATAAAATCATCTATAGTTTTATATGCCTATGAAGAGATAAAGCAATTTTATACTGAGTTAATAACTCTTGAACCTTCTGCAGACAACCATTTTAATTTTGGGTATCAATTATATTGTTTTAATTACTTTACCGAAGCTCAGAAGGAATATGAAATATCTTTGAATATATATCGCGAGCTGGCTACCGACCTTCCACATGACTATTTGCCTGCTGTGGCAACAGCCTTGAACAACCTGGCTATGTTACATTTGGAACAGAACGATTTTTCACGGGCTTTACAGAGAAATGCAGAATCTTTACAGATTTATCGCAAGCTTTCAGCAGAAAATCCAGATACCTTTTTGCCTGATGTGGCCAATTCATTGAACAACTTGGCTATTTTACATTCGGAACAAAACCATTTCTCTAAGGCAACTCAAGAATTTGAAGAATCTCTTAAGATTTATCGCGATCTACTAGATGAAAATCCCCATTATTATTTACCGAAAATAGCCATAGTTTTGAATAACCTAGGTAGGTTGCATTCGAATCAGAGTGCCTTTTCGAAGGCTTTTCTAGAATTCAAAGAATCCTTGAAGATTTTTCGCGATTCGGTCGTAGAAAATCGACTTAAATATTTGCCATGTATAGCCATGACTTTGAACAACCTGGCCCTTTTACATAATTATCAGAAGGCACTCTCCCTTTCCCTCCAGGAATATGAAGAATCCCTAAAAGTCTATCGCGAATTGGCAGCAGAAAATTCACGTACCTACTTGCCTTCTGTGGCGATAGTCTTGAACAATATGGCTAATTTACATATGGATCAGAAAGCCCTCCTACAAGCCAGTCTGGAATATCAAGAATCCAAGAAAATATTTCTCAAGCTGGTCACTGAAAGTCCTCATACGTATTTGCCCAAAGTGGCCATGATCCTGAACAATGTAGCTCTCCTTCATAAGGCTCAGAATGCCTTCTCGCAAGCTCGGAAAGAAATTAAAAAATCCATTAAGATTTATCGCAAGCTAGCCACAGAAAATCCTTATACCTATTTACCTTTTATTGCATTGACCTTAAACACCCTGGCTATCCTATACATAGATCAAAAAGCCTTTTCAAAGGCCCGGAAGAGAGTGAAAGAATCATTGACTATATATCACAAGCTAGCCGCAGAGAACCCCCGAACCTATTTACCTAACGCGGCTCATGCCTTAAACAATCTGGCTTTTATACATTTCAAGCAGAAAGCTTTCTCCCATGCATTGCAGGAATATAAAGAATCCTTGGAATTATTTAGCGAACTTAGAGCTGAAAATCCTCAAGCCTATCTACAGGAGCTGGTAACAACCATGAAAAACACCGGCATTCTTCTATCTCAACAATCAGCTAGACTAAAGAAATCACAAGAATTTCAAAAGGTTCTGGATCTCTACAATAGGATAATAGATGAGTTCCCCGATATCGACCTGCCTAAGATTTAAATAAAAGCATTTTTTAGATCCATTTCCTCTCTCTATCTTTGCCCCTGTCAAATACTAAGTAGTAAAATGAATACCCAGAAAACTTTCGGAAAGAGACGGCAGGAGTCGGCAAGCGGTAACGCCCCGGGGCCCTTCGTGATTCGTTGCTTAGTAGCCTGACAGCTCCTGCTTCTTCCCGAAAGGGGGATCAGGAGTCTTTTGGTGGCTCTAATTCAATCTTTATAGTACCATGTCAAATACTAAGCTTAGCGCCACTCAAGCGGTGGCCAACATTCAAATCAACGGGGTGGTCCTTTCCCCCGATGGCATCCCGGAGCTCCGCGATCTCCAGGATGGCGAAAACGAAGGACTCGATGCTCACACGGAGGCCCTCATCGAGGTAACCTCCTTTCTGCTTGAAATTGCCGACGAAATGCCGGCAGAACGCGCACCTCGGGTTCTGAGATCCTGCAAAGCTCTCAATTACGTCCGCAACTCCCTCCTGGTACTTCGTTCACCGGTTAGAAAGGAGGTGATCCATGACTGAAACAGATGGCTATTTATCTGAAGTGATGGATCTCTTCATGAGCCGGTATTCACCCTGTGAAACCATCGACGGGGCCACTCACTTCCTGTCCACCGTTGAGATCCATCGTGCCATCCAGGAGCTCAATCCCGGTGCCAAGGTGAAGAAGGAGGCTATTTATAAGCTGATGCGTCAATCCGGATACCGGTTCATGATCGAGGATCAGAAATTTTCGTTTTCGTTAAAATGGATGCTTACCGCCCAGTAAGCGTTTGAGTCAAAATCCAGCCCCGGAGTTGATTCCCCGGGGGTTTTTCATGTCCTTTTCAGCAAGGGTCTTTGATGGTTATTTAGCGCCATGATCTCCGCAAAGTATCGTAAAGACATGGCCTTCAACCTCTATGCCGCCGAGGTGTTTCAGGAAGGTGCCGAGATGATGCTGCACGAGCAGCGGGCCACGGCCAAAACCTACCTGAACCGCCGGACCTGCAACCTACTCCGTCACCTGGAGAGCTCTCCCTTTCAGGTGATGGTCAATCAGTTTAATGCCACCCTTATCCTCCAGTACTTCACATCGGTCCGTTTCACCGATCTCCGTAAAACCGTCAAAGGGAAAACCAAGAAGGTGTATGGCCCGATCTACAACAAGATCGTTTGGGGTGTGGCTTTTGGTCACATCTATCCTCAGCTCCGCTATGGTTTTACCGCACAGGTGAGAGAGAAGTACACCCTGGAGCTACGCAAACTCTATAACCGACCTTTCTGATGGGACTGCAAAAAGACATCCTCGAAACCGAAGTGCGGTTCACTTCGAACCAGGCCATGGCCGAACTCAAGAACATCGAAACCGTAACGGCCAATCTCCGGCGTGAAAACGAACGACTGGCTGTAACAAAGGCCAAACTGGAAGCTTTGGGCAAGAAAGAATCTCAGGAATACCGGAAGATCACCGATCAGATGAAGCTCAACAGCGAGGCGATCAAGCACAACAAATCGACCCTCGAATCGCTCCGCAAGGTGATCGGGATATCGGCCATGAGCTTTTCGGATCTCCGTCAACGGGCAAGCATTTTGTCCAAGCAGCTAAGCTCCACGAGCAAGTCGGCCAATCCCGCCGAGTATGCCCGCCTGTCGAAAGAACTGAATCAGGTTAAAAACCGGATGGAGCAGCTTCAGGCCGGAACCAACCGCACCAATGCTATTTTGAGGGGATTCAAAGCCCTGCTACCCGCTCTTGGGGTAGCAGCCGTGGCCGGGGCCATCAAGAACCTGATCGGAAACATCATCCGGGTGCGATCGGAATTCGAGAAATATGGTGCCGTCCTGAAAAACACATTAGGATCCGCTCAGGCAGCTCGCATGGAGATGTCCATGCTTAAGGAATTCGCTGCAACAACACCCTTTGAGATCAATCAGTTAACAGGGGCCTTTGTCAAGCTGGTCAACCAGGGATTTAAACCCAACCGCGTAGAGATGCGGAAACTGGGCGACCTGGCCTCGAGTACCGGCAAGGACATGGATATGCTGGCCGAGGCCATCATCGATGCCCAGGTTGGAGAATTCGAACGGCTCAAGGAATTCGGGATCCGGGCTGAGAAACATGGAGATCAGGTTAAGTTCACCTTCAAAGGAATTTCCACCGAAGTTGATTTTACGGCCCAATCCATCCAGAAGTATATTCTCGGTCTTGGTGAGATGGA
The DNA here is from genome assembly GCA_043797975.1 of Bacteroidota bacterium. Classification (GTDB taxonomy): domain Bacteria; phylum Bacteroidota; class Bacteroidia; order Bacteroidales; family UBA12481; genus UBA12481. The sequence continues at coordinate 63,602 of JAZDPC010000033.1, read as the reverse complement.
AGGCGTATCCGGATCGATGAATGAAATCATGGGAACTCTCGGTGGTCGCATATCGAACCTGAAAGATGCCTGGACCAGTTATCTCGATACGCTGGGCGGCAAGACCTCCGGAATCTTTACCACGGTCATCGGATGGCTTACCCGATTCGTTCAGTGGGTACAAGAGGCCACCTATTCAGTTAAGCAAATCAAGGAGATGGTTCTCGACGATACCACCCGGCAGAATCTGCAGAGCTCCATCGAAGAAATCAACGTGATGGCCGGTAGCCTCATGCGGAACGGCATTCAGCAGAAGGAAGCCTATGACCGGGCGCTCAAGCTCTATCATCAATCCCGCGATCAGCAGATCGCAGCCCTGAAAAAACAGATTGAAACGGCTACCGGAGTTGAAAAGAAGGCTTGGAGAAACGGCTCACGGTGCTGCAGGCTGAACGAACGGCCGTACAGGATCACTACACAGAGCTGAAAAAACTGGAATCGGGTAAAGAAGGTAGGAAATCCAACAGCAAGGATCTGCTCAATGCGTTGAAAGAGGCTCATGAGGAGCGTATCCTGATCATTAAAACACAATATGCTCAGGAGCTCATCACCCAGCAGCGCCATGATGCAGATATGCTTTCGGAAGAGCTCGCTTACATCCAGGCCGAGATTGCTCTCAAGAAAAAGCTGGGTGAGTCCGTCGTGGACCTGGAAGTCGATTACCAGGAAAAATTGATCAAGGCCCGGGAAGAAGCTCAGGACTATTATCGGGATCTGGTCAAGGAGAATGAAAAGTTAGCCGAGGATTTCGCCAAGCAGGGAGAAGATGAACTCATGAAATCCCTCGAGGCCTCCCTAAAAATAGCCGATGCCGAGATCGAGGCTGAGAAAGCCAAAACCGAGGCCATGCAGAAGATCCGGGAAGACGGCCTGAAGAAAGAACAGGAATTGCTGCAGCAAAGAGCTCAGGTGTATCAACGGACTATCGAAACCCTGAGCTCGGCCATATATGACTTTGCCTCGGGTTCCGAAGACGGCATGCGCCAGTTTGCCAAAACCATCCTGGGCATGGCACTGGATCTTCTCAGCAGGCAGGTACAATTGGCAGTGGCCGGAGTCACCGTTCAATCCCTGGCATCTGCAGAATCCGTTGCCACTTATGGAGCTGCCGGTCTGGCCAAAGCTGCCTTGCTGGTTGGATTGATCGAGGCTGCCTTTGCCGGGGTGAAAGGTCTGGCCAACGCAGGCATCGACATCTATTACGACAAAAAAGAGGGCAAAACCTCAACCAAAAACTACTATTACGGAGGCTACACTCCCAATGGATACTGGGATCAGCCGCAGGGAGTCGTCCACTCCGAAGAATTCGTCGCCAACCGGTACGCTGTCCGAAATCCGAACGTTAGGCGGTTTCTCGATGTCTTCGACCTGGCTCAGCAATCGGGGCAGATCAGGAGCCTGAATACTGAGGCGATATTGAGGGCGGTGGAAGGGAAAAGAAGTGGATATAGCTCAGGAGGATATGCTCCGGTCAATTCTTCGAATAGCCCAACTTTCGTGACTGGTGTGGATCCGGAAATGAAGGCAATCGTCCTACACAATACTCAGGTCATGAACGAGCTAAAGCAAGAGCTCAAGCGCGGAATTTCTGCCAATGTAACCTATCAGGATATCAAGAAGAGAATGAAAGAGATGGATGAAATAATCGAAAAAACCAAGGTGACCAGCGTAAGGTAAGGTGATATTTTCATCTTGTTTTATATATTGCCCCGCTGTCACGCACCTTGCAAAGTGTCGTTCTTAGCCAATTTATTTTATTTTCCCATTTATGGTCCCTTTGTAAATTGATAAATCCGCCAACCTTTCTATTGATTTTGGGAACAGTGACTTTAACGTATCTTTTACTGATAACTGTTTGACCAATTGGTCGATGTCGAAAGCTTCAAAGGCAATAATTACACTTTGTATGCTCTGTTCACTATTATTATATACACCTGTTGAAACACCAACAGCACCTCCAACAACTCCTGATGCATTTACCTTAATTTTTGTATAATCATTATAAATTCGACGAGTTAAAACGACGGATTTAATCCACAGTCTAGTAACCGCACTGTCATTATTTGGATGTTGATTTACCCAATCTGTCGCCTGTGTAGCTATCTGATTAAAAATCACAGCAGTATTAAAGGCAACTCCAGATCGAGCGATATCAATAAGTTCTAATTCTGCAAGCTGGTCAGCTTTAAAACTAGCTGCAAATGCTAAATATGATCCTTGAGCTTCAGCACCTTGCTGAATTCGTGACTTATAATAGTTTAACGGATCTGTGATGGGTTCAACAGCACTAACAAAACCATTTGGTCTAATTAATCCAATTCTGATAGGGTCTTCATTATTCTTTATTCTGAGAATATTCCCTACTAAATCTTGAAATTCATAGGCTGCAACACCAGCAGGGTATAACGCTCTTTTCGTAAATGATTCAGGTAATGATCGGTTAGTTGGGGATTCTGCCATTTTCAAACCTGTACAACCAGTTAGTAAGGCACATCCTACAATTAATAGCTGTCTCAAATTTTTCATGTTCTTTGGTTTAGGCGGTTAGGTTGATTGATAATTAAAAATTATATACGGTTGATTGAGCTCCAATGTTACGTCCTATCGGGTTAACAATCACTAGCTTTTTGTCCTTTACCATTAAACTCCCGAAGAATAGTTTTGGTTGAAAACAACCGAAGCATGTTCCGAATTCTGATCTCCCATCTTCAGGATAAACCCGAAGCCGGTCTGGCCGGGACCGGTGGTTCCTTCATCGCCGGGATCATCCCGTCAGCGATCAACATCACCCGCGACGATGTTATGTTCTGGTTCCAGATCCTGGCTTTCACTGCAACCATATTGGCCGGATTGGCTACGGCATATGCCCAGATTTTGAAAACGCGAAAACTCAAAAAGGGAAAAGACAACTATGGGAAAGAAGCTTGAATTGTTGGTCATTCATTGCACGGCCACACCCGAAGGCCGTGAGGTGACCAGCGAAGAGATTCGCAGGTGGCATACTGCTCCGCCGCCGGCCGGTCGCGGATGGAACCAGGTGGGATATTCCGATATCATTCATTTGGATGGAACGATCGAGAACCTGGTCGAATTCGATAACGATTCCGAGGTCGATCTGTGGGAGATCACCAATGGTGCTGCCGGTTTCAATGGAATCGCCCGGCACATTGTTTATGCCGGAGGGACCACGAAGAAAGGAGCTGCCTACGATACACGCACGCCAAAACAGAAGGAAGCTATCATGACTTATATCCAGTACATGATCTTCCGGTATCCGGATATCAAGATTGCCGGGCACACCGATCTGGATCCAAAGAAAGCTTGTCCATCGTTTAACGTCTCCCGGTTCTGCCTGGCCAATGGTATCCCGGCTAAAAATCTTTACAAGTCATGAAACTCTTTGGAAAAGCGACGGAAGCTGTAGCCGGTGCAGTCGGCAAAGTTGCTGATAGCGCTTCCGACATTGTTGAATCCGGCAGTCGGCAAGGGAATGCTACCAAGAGGCATTCTGCCGATATGCTGAGTGACAATCAGCTCAGTAAGTCCATCCGGCCCATTGTCTTAATCTGGGCCATGGTTATGTTCACTGTGATGGTGGTGCTGAATTATTGCGGTAAGGTGGTGGCCACTGAGTTGCAAACAACCATTACCATGGTGCTGGGCCTGGGTGTAGCTTTTTACTTCCCCGGGAGAACCCTGGAGAAGTATATCAGGCAGAAAAAATCAAAGAAATCAACCCCTGCAAAGGGATAATAATCACTTAATCTTATCAAAATGAAAAAGTTTTTTGCATCGCTCTGCGTCCTCGCGACGATCCTGATCATGGCACCCCTCACCCTGGTAGCACAGGAAGTGGATGTCGGTACTTCGACCACGATCCTCACCAGCTTTGATTTTCAAAGCTATTTTATCAGCCTGGCTGCCCTGGTGCCTCTGGTTATCCTGCTTGCCGGATTCGTGAAGAAATGGCTTAAGACAGAAGGATTCTGGGCGCAGTTCCTGTCATGGGTTATATCCATTGCCCTATGCTATATCGGCTGGCTGTTGAAGCTCGGGCTGTTTGCAACCATTGCTTCCTGGTGGATCCCCTTACTATATGGGTTCTGCGTGGGACTCGCGGCAAATGGATTCTTCAAGATCGAATTCATACAGGCCCTGTTGGCCATGATCAACCTGGAAAAGAAGAAAACCTAAGCTTTTCGAGACGATAGGTTTAGGTTACTTGCCGCTGCCCTCGGAAGGGGGTGGCGGTTTTTAATTACACTCATGTCATTTATTTAAAATATTTATTTTCAGGGGGTTACCTTTTGATCCTTTTCCGGATCAATAGATGAACCCTATTCTTTCCACAAAGTATTAACATCAAACCGACCAAGCAATGGCACCAAATCGATTCCTCAAATTCAACCAGGTTCGCTTCTAGTTCCGGGGTTCCAGCCGGGCGAATCTGGTAATAATTCAATTGTTTTCTATGACTGATCAATGGCTCATAGCCATATTTCTTTAAAGAAGATATAGTGGAAATAAACAGAGCTTACCAATTACTAAATTAAAACACTGAAAAATGAAACGGAAATTTTTGATAGTCATCTTATTGATTCTAAGTAGTATAGGTTTGGCTACTTTAAGATCTTCATCTATCCCTGAACCATCTGAATCAACAGCAAAGGTTCAGTGGTTTGATAATCTAACATGTGATGGTGCAGTAACAATCGCTGGAACTCTTTTAGGAGGTGGCAGTGGAAGTGTATCATTTACAGCTGAGCATCCAGGAGGATCTTCACCGTATTATGTATACTATCCTCTTGGTTATGCTTTTACTTCTGGAACTGTCTACTTGACTTATCAATACTGGGAGTCAGGGACGTGGCATCCTATGGCTAAAACTTGGCCATTCACAAAATCTTATCAAGAACAATACGATGTAATTATCGAGGTTCCAATTGCTAAAGCACCTGCCGAATAGGAAGATGAATTAAGTGAAAAGGAATAGGGTAAGTTTCTTACCCTATTCCTTTCTTTGATTACTATTTTTGCAAATAAAGTCAATTAATGAAAAAATTGATAATTATTAGCATCGTACTATTTTGTGGTTGTTCTGAGGATTTCATCCCTTATGTAATTGACTCCAAACCAATTCCGGTGGTTTACGGTTTAATCGATGTTGATGATTCCGTCCACTATATCAAGTTAACAAAGACTTTTGTCGGATCAGATGATGCTTATCAGCTAGCAAAAGATACCACTAATGTCCTTTATGATTCTGTTAATTTAGAGATTATTTGCCTTGATGGAAACCAAAACGTAGTCAAAAAGTTGGCATTTACGAAGACTTATGCTACACCCTCCACTCCAGTTTTATTTACACCACAAAGAGAATGGTATTATGCCTCAACCGAAAAATTTCCATCACGGGACTCCTTTGAATATTTCAGGCTCGAAGCCAGTCTTTACAACGAAAATGATACCCTCAATTCCTACCTATTTCATTATCTCGATCCGGTTAGAATTTATGCACCGAATAGAAAAGTAAGATATTTTTCCGTTTACAATGAAACCATAACAACAATTGAAAGCACAGGATTTAGCCAATGTGGATCAAGTTTACGATTTAGGTATTCTGAGAATATAAATGGTAAAAATTCAGATCGAACTTTTGTGAAGTTTTTATTTGACAATACAGGAATAATACCCATAACACCTCAAAAATTCTACAGCATAATACGAAACGGTATTAAAGACAATCCGGAGGTCGGATACCGCACATTCATTAGTTTGGATATTTTTTCATACACGGCAGGAGCAGAATTCATTAATTACATCAAAACATATAATTCTGATAGCGATCCCTATGAAGCTTTATCAAATATCTTTAATAACGGGATTGGTATGCTGGCGACTTATACGAAAGACTCCATCACAAATTTAAAACTCGACCAAAAGACTCTGGATTCATTAGCTGATGGTCAGTATACAAAGGCTTTAAAATTTGTTAGATACCAATAGTTTATAACAATTGATATCTTCTTTTGTTTTTCTATGGAGATTTCTTCACTTCTACCAACAAAAAATCATTATTTTTAAGAACAAATACCACAATTAATATTGTCCTTTTAGCTAACAGCTTGCCTCAATATCATTGCTCCCAAAAGGAGCATGAATGATCTCGGTTGAAGCCACCCCACCTTTAGTAGCACTAGCTGGTAATCCTGTCCGGTTCCGATTCCGCACGGATAATCTGCTCTTTTCCGAAGGAAGCAAAGCCCGACTGATCCTTCATTTCGAAGATTTTCTTTCAGCCGACTCCGGATTCACCCTACAGTGGAACACCCAGACTATCCGGTTCATTTTTAAAGATGATCCGGACGACTCGGGAACTCAGCTTTCGCTCCCCGAATCCGGCACCAGTCTGAATGCATGGGTACTGACGGTGGCTGAAGAGATTCGGGCTAACTACCTGATTGATCAGGACTGGATTCTGACAACCAATGCCTCCCAGATCCATTTTACAGCCAAACAACCCGGCACCCTTTATTCGATGAGCTGCACGACGGAAGGTTTCGGCCCGATGCCATCGGTAGCTGCTTTTGCCGGAACCGACAAAGAATACCGGTTGAACTACCGACTTGGCCTGCAATTAAAGCTCAAAACTGGCGATCAGTGGCAGACCCTTGGAGAAGACATCTTACCGGTTGATAGTAATGGAGAAGCAGCATTCAATGTCCAATCGCTCTTTGCCGATCAGGTCCGTTCGGAATTTCTCCATCCGGAACTTTCGACCGAGATTGCTACCCTCCGAGCTAACCTCTGCCGGGAGTATAGGATCCGGTACTATGAACGGTACGAAGACAACACCGCCTCGGGGAAACTCTTTACCTCAGAGTCTTACTATATCCTCGCAGGAGGGGTTTCTCCCCTCCAGGAAGCGATCTTTACCCGTCAGGGATCTTCCCTTTGGGCCAAAATCGGATACAATCAATATTTCCTGACCTGGCAGCCCCGGGAGAAGTTGGTTGACCGTTACCAGATTGAAAAGCTTTTTTACCTAGTTCGGGAGCCTCTGACGAGCCTGGTTCTTCGTATCCGAATTCACTATCTCGATGGATCGACGAGCGGACCGATCGCTCAAGCCGTCGTCGATATACCGGCAGAAAAGACGGTCTATGAGTTTTCCTTAACCCTGAACACCCTGCAGCTCCCGGGTTACGATCAACATACGATCGAATACTACGAGGTTTGGATGGAGAACGGACAGGGTGATCGGATCTCCGAGAAACGAACCTACCGGATGGATTATGGCTACCATGAATTCCTTCGGTATTTCCTGTTTAAAAATTCACTGGGAGGCTGGGATACCCTTCGGACAATGGGAAAAGTGAACTCCACACGAGAATATTCCCGGACCACCGGAAAACACATCTCCCAAAGCCAGGATACCGATCGGGATCATTCCCTCTTTCAAATCGGAGTCCTGGAAAAAGGCACCTTCCTGGCTCAGACCGGCTGGGTAAAACGGGAAGAGGTGGACTGGTTGCGGGAATTGCTTTTGTCCGAAACGATATATCAGGTACTGTCAGACCGGCTGGTTCCGGTACTGATCACGGAGAAGACGACCCACAGCTTGATGGATGGGGAAGATCTGTTCTCCCTGGAGTTCGAATATACCTACTCCCATGAAGGCGGCCAATACTCTCCTGAGGTCATCGGAGCCACATTCGACACGGATTTTAATGAGGATTTTAGTAACGCATAATGGCAATCTTTCCTCTTCAAGAACTTAAAAACAGGATCACCGATCGGATCCGGCAGAACTGGGCACGGTTGATATCGGGTATCGACCTGCAGGAGATCCTGCATGACATCATCGACTCTCTGGCTGCGCAGGAGGGATCTGGATCGGGAAGTGACAGCGGATTCGATCGGACGGATTATGGATTGTCTGGACTTTTAAACGGGGAGAATACCATCTTCTCTTCCAGCGAGCCGTATGTACCTGGAACTACCCGGGTATTTCTGAATGGGATCCGACAATTCCGGGGGGAAGACTACCAGGAACTCGGCGAAGGCTATATCGAATTCAGCGAACCACCCTTCACGGGTGATCTGATCATCATGGACTATAAATACTAACCGGTAAATAACTACATCATCATGTCACAAACACAAGTACGCAAAGGTCAGTTGGCCAACCTCGGGATCGTTGATGCCGATGTAGCTGCTGCAGCTGGTATTGTCTCGTCCAAATTGGCGGACGGAGCAAACTGGATCAAAAAAGATGGATCCATCGCTTTTACGGCGGATCAATCAATGGGAAACAATAAGCTCACGAATCTCGCAGCTCCGATAGCTGGAACGGATGCTGCGCGATTAGTCGATGTTCAGAATGCTACAGCAGGCATCTCAGCCAAGGAGCCGGCACGGGCTGCCACTACTGCCAATAGTACCCTGTCAGGTGCACAAACCATCGACGGGGTATCGATTGTAGCCGGTGACCGGGTATTGGTCAAAAACCAAACCACCGCCACTGAGAATGGAATCTATGTGGCTGCCACCGGAGCCTGGTCCAGGGCTACGGATGCCAATACCGCAGCATTGCTGACGAGTGGAACGTTTGTTTTTATTTGCGAGGGTACCACCAATGCCGATACCGGTTGGCTGCTTTCAACGGATGGAGCGATCACCTTGGGAACGACAGCTTTAACTTTCGTGCAATTCTCAGGTGCAGGATCGGTTACTGCAGGTGCCGGGATGACCAAGACGGGTAATACGCTAGATGTGGGTACCGCTTCCACAGCCCGCATTGTCGTTAATGCCGATACCATTGACTTGGCGACCACAGCGGTCACCGCTGGAACTTATGGAAGCTCCGGCGCGAATATCACCCAACTAACCGTCGATGCCTACGGCCGGATCACCGCTGCATCGAACCGGGCCTTAACGCCCGCACTCATCGGTGCTCAGCCGGTCGACGCTGCTCTGACCTCACTGGCTGCGGCCGGGAACGGAGTGCTCTGCCAGACCGCCGATGGTACGATCACGCCCCGGACCCTCACCGGTACAGCTTCCCAGATCACGGTAACGAATGGCGATGGGATTGCCGGAAATCCAACGATTGCGTTGGCCTCCGGGATTTGTACAGCTGGAACCTATACCTCTGTTACGGTCGATACGTATGGCCGTATCACAGCCGGCACCAATCCCGGGTATTTGGTCTCCTCCAATTACGTGACCCGCGAAACCCCAACGGGAACCATCAACGGAGCGAATACTGCCTTCACCTTGGCCAATACACCGGTCGTGGGAAGCGAAGAAGTGTACTTAAACGGCATCCAATTGGATTCCGGAACGGGTAATGACTACACGATCTCCGGAGCTGCGATCACGATGCTGATTGTCCCTCAAACCGGAGATAAACTGAGGGTTACCTACCGTAAATAAGATCCTAACCGATTCTTTAGACTATGCCACAGACTAATGTACGCGGGGGCCAGGTAGCTGATGGAAGTATCAGTAGGGTGGATCTGAACACGAGCAATTCCGGGAGTGCTGTCATTACCAAACTAGTGGTGGCTGCTGGTACCGGAATTCTCATTAACGCATCTTCCGGAGCGGATACCGGCACCGGGGATGTCAGTCTGAAAGTCGATCCCACGTACCTGGATACCTTGTATCCCAGTCTGTCTGCCAGCCGGGCTCAAAACACGGTCTTTGCAGCGCCTTCCACGGGGGCGGGTGCTGCGACCTTCCGCGTGCTGACCATCAGTGATATTCCAGCTACCAATTTATTGTCAGCATCGCACGCGGATACCACTGCAGCAAACCCGGTATTGGGAGATCTGATCTACGCTACCGGTGCCACTCCCAAATGGACCCGCCTCGCTGGTAATGCGACTTCTACCAAGCAATATCTGACCGAGACCAGTTCGGTACCTACATGGGCTACTATTGACATTGCGGATCTACCAACGGTTACCGTAGCCAAGGGTGGCAATGGACTCACCGCCGTGGCTGCCGGATCCATCATTGGATACAACGCGGCGAATACCGCTTCGGCAATTACCTCGACTACTGGATTAAAAGTCTTGCAAAACAGCGCAGGAACTCTCTCCTGGTCTGCAACCACGGGAACGGGGAACGCAGTTTTCGCTACTTCACCCACTCTGACTACTCCGACCATTGAAACCAGCATCACCTTCCCGATAGGAACAGCCGGTTCGACGAAAACCCTATCGGTGAATTCTGATGCTACCGATGTGGGAAGAAATCTGGTGATTGCCGCAGGAAGTGGAACGACCGGAGGATCCTTATATCTGTATTCCGGGAAAGACGGCAATAATACCATGTCACCGGTTTACATCGGCTACGATGGAACCTATTACGGATTGGTCTATATCGGTCCCAGCATGGCGTATTATTCGACCGTCGGAACCTCGGCCGGTATCCGGATGCAGGGATCGACCTATCAGTATAAGATCCAGAGTGCATCGGGAGCTGCTACCTCAGCTATGTTTAATGTGGCAGGAGGGATCGAGTTAGCATACGTTACGGGAACCTCGGCCAGTATAAAACTGTGGGTCACCACCGAAGGGATTGAGGTTCACGGGACGGTTTCTTGTGACAGTGACGGAGAATTCTTCCAGACGCTCTCCGATGGTAAATACAAAGAGGATGTTTCTCCTTTGGAGGATGGCATTGATATCATCCGTAAGGTTCGCCCGGTTTGGTTCACCTGGAATCACGGTCCTAAAAAGGATCAACGCGACTTTGGGTTTATTGCTCAGGAGATGGGTGAGGTACTCCCGGCCATCGTACAGCATCGCACGAACGGGGACCTGGGGCTTTACTACGAACATTTTACAGCCTACCTGGCCGCTGGAATACAATCTGTCGATCAGCGAGTCATCACCCAGGAGGAAAATATTGCAAGGCTTAAAGAACAGATCGAGGAACTCAAGAACAAAATCAACGCATTGACAATTTCGTAAAACGATGGTACTTCAGCGAACGGGCATCATTACGATCAGTGACATTGAGGTGGAGAAGGAATTTCCTTCCGGCACGGTGATTGCCATGCACCAGCTGGTCGAGGAGTTAGACTACTCCGGTGACCTGATCCTGAACCTGAACAATCCCGCTGATATGATCAGCAAGATTCAGACGAAGGCCTACAAGGTGTCGGATTGGTATGGGTACGATCACGCCAAGGTGGTCAATACGACGGTGGTCAACAGCACGATCGACTCGACCAAGATGGGTATTGTCAAGCTTGGTAAAACAGCTTCCCTGACCAATTACCCTCTGGCCAATCACCTGATCAATATTTCCACAGCGATCAATCAATCCCACCTGGGGGCAGCCGATGGCATGCTATCGAATGGCCCCAGCAGCGATAATCGTTGGTGGCCACAGGTTGAGATCACCACAACAACCGATGTGGCATCGGGATTACAGGAAGTCTATGACAACTTAAGTAACTGGAGGGGATGTTCCTACGAGGTTAGCACCGAACGGTGGTATTTCGATATCGATGTGAGTGATTTTCCGGAAGGAGTAAAAGCCAACAAAGTAGAGTTTTCCCTGACCGGTGAAACCTGGAGTGGACCGACCCATACTAAAGCCGTACTCATCGCTTATACCTATGACACTTTCTTGGCAGATAATTGGCAAAATCGCCCGGTCATTTCCAATGCGGTGGCGTTTTCGGAAGGAACGGTCAATACCTTCACTTTCAATAAGCTTGGGTTGATGTATCTAGAAAAGGCCCGCCAAGCCACTGACAAGAAACTCCGGATCGGCATTGCTCTGTATGAACCCGACGTGGCTGCGTTGGATACCTCATTGGATGGTCTGTATATCGGGCTCCTGGGTACGAACCTGCTACCGTCCGCCAGTCAGGATATGACCAGCGGATCGGCCTGGGCTGCCCACCTGAGCAGTGATGGAGCCACATACGATTTTACGGTGGCTGCCCCTTATGATGATAGCAGCCATGATTTCAGAAGGGGATCGGTCTGTCGGACGGTTTGTACTACGGATTGTGAATCCAATGATCATTCGGTCGGTGGGCCTAATCTCTTACTTTCCAGCCTGAGCGCCAGCCTGGTAGAAGGCACTTGGTACTTCTTTACCATGATGTTCCGCTATAAAACGTATACCGATCAAAATGTAAATGGTGGGGTGCGCCTGGGGATGAATAATCTGCTCGATGTAGGAGGCTTTTGGTCTGCACTCAGTGGCCCTGCCATTGGCGTGCCAACCCAGTGGACACGGATGCGCGGTTTTGGTACAACCACCCTTCTGGGAGCAGGGCATGACCTGACGATCAATGCCTTTCGGAACACGGCTGATCATGCTTGTTATAAAGCCGGTGATGAATTCCTGCATGACACCGTGTTTTTCGGACCGGCGGCTTTCACCAAACAGTTTGGCAATAAATACAGTTCACCATCTCTTACGGTCTATTTCGCACAAAACCTGCCCGTTCTCTCCATTGGAAACCCCTACGATATTGGTAATGCCTCAGGCAATGGTTCCTCAATCTTTACGGTAGTGGCTTCCATCACGAGCCTGGGTGAATCAATCATTTCCCTATCTGGAATCAGGATGGGTATTACCAATCCACCGACAGAATCCACCGCATCCGAAGCCAGAGGTGTTATTGGAAACAGAACCTGGTCTGCCATCACCGCCTACAGAGGGGGAGAAACGAACTATGTGCAAGCCTTTGCCACCAATACCCAAGGTACGGGATTGAGTGGGGTGGTCAGTTTTACGGCACCAACCTGCGCCCCTTTGGTCAATTCCGGGGATGCAGCCGATTTAGTCTCCAGTACCTCAGCCACGGCTTCCGGGGTGCTGGTTCATTCCGGGGGACTTACCGTTACGGAAATGGGGATATGCTACGGCACCGGCGCAAACCCTACTACCGCCAATTCTAAGATCGTCGCATCCGGCACTTCAATCGGATCCTTTCAGGTATCTCTTACCGGATTGACAGGCAGCACTACGTACCATTTCAGAGCGTATGCCACCAATGCTAAAGGAACCAACTACGGGGTCGATCGCTCGTTCACCACGGCCAATGCAGCCAATTTACCTGCAGGTACTATTGGTACCCCTTACGATGTTGCAAACTCGCAGAATAATGCCAACTCATTCTTTTCTGTTGATGTCAATTTAACCAGCCAGGGAAGCTCCGCTATTACGCGTTACGGGGTCAGGGTAGGCACAACGAATCCTCCGGTCACCGGTTACGTATCGAATACGGACGGCACGCTGGGATCCCATACATTCACCAACATAGCTGCTATGTCTGGTGGCGTAACTAATTATGTGCAGATCTTCGTCGAGAATTCCTACGGCACATTCCTGGGAGGAGTGGTCAGCTTTTCCGCTCCGACTTGCGCTCCATCCATCGCTTCCGGAGGTGCGACCTATGTTACCAACACATCGGTTCATTTCGGTGGCAACTGTACCGACTCCAATGGACTCTCTGTCACCGCTAAAGGGATATGCTATTCTAGTTCTAACAGCATGCCGACCACGGCAGACTCAACCATTTCATGCGGAACCGGGACCGGAGAATTTTCCTACACGTTGACCGGCTTAACAGCCGGAACTACCTACTATCTCCGCACGTATGCCACCAACTCGAAAGGCACCAATTACGGCGCCATCGTGACGATCACAACAGCTGTGGCAGCTATCCCGCCATCGATCAATACGACAAGCATCAGCGGTATCACTGCATCCACTGCAGCATCCGGAGGAACCATAACCACTGACGGAGGCTCTGCTGTTACCGCTCGCGGAGTCTGTTGGAGCACTTCACAAAATCCCACCACCGCCGACAGTAAGACTACTGATGGCACAGGATCCGGTACTTTCACCTCATCCCTTACGGGGCTGAGTGCTGAAACCATTTATTATGTTCGCGCGTACGCGACCAATGCTGCAGGAACGACTTACGGAGCGCAAGAGTCCTTTACCAGTGCTGCCGCTGCTGTAGCTCCGACAGTCACCACAACCAGTATTACGGCTAACACAACCGGCGTCAGCGCCACATCCGGCGGGAATGTTACGGATGCTGGCAATGCTACCGTTTCGGCTCGAGGCGTATGCTGGAGTACCGCACAAAATCCGACCACCGCCAATAGCAAGACAACCGATGGATCCGGCATCGGCTCCTTCTCGTCAAGTATCAGTGGCCTCACGAAGGGAACCACGTATTATGTAAGAGCGTATGCAACTAACGTGGCCGGGACCGGCTATGGAAGCCAGGTATCCTTTACCACACCCACGGGAGCAACCGTGACAACCGCTTCGGTATCTGTTTATGCTTCGACCACCGCAACTTTGGGCGGTAACGTCACTGCAGACGGTGGTAGTACCGTGACCAGTCGGGGTGTTTGCTGGGCTACTACCCAGAATCCAACCAAGGCGAATAGCTATTCAACCTATGGAACCGGTGGTACAGGATCTTTCTCGATCGGTGTAACCGGCCTCACGGGTTCAACCTTGTATTACGTTCGGGCCTGGGCTACCAACGGAGTAGAAACCACGTACGGTACCCAGACTTCATTCACCACGTCTTCGGCGGTAGTGGTCCCGACTGTGACGACCGGTTATGCTGATCCTCTTATGTCAATGAACGGCTTGGGTGATGATAATACCATCTATATCTCTGGTAATAATGTTACCGCTGATGGTGGAGCTACAATCACCGAAAGGGGCGTATGCTGGAACCTGACCGGTAGCCCGACCACCTCAAGTAATAAAGTAACGGCATCCGGAACGACAGGCACCTTTGATGTGGATGGTATCATGGTTGCGCCAAATGCTACCCTTTATTACCGGACTTATGCAATCAACTCAGCAGGGACAGGATATGGCACTGTTCAATCAGCAACCATTAATGATGCCTGGTGGTCATCATGATAATTATTATACCAATAAACCCTTAATCAGTTATTTATGAAACCTATCGTTAACAGAGAACTACCAGGATTGAAAGAAATCCTGTCTCGACTCAATGGTGTTGCCAGTGTCAAACTGGCCTATGCAGCAGCCAAGTCCATCATCCGGATTGAAAATGAAATTCGGGATCTTCAGGAGATCAAAAAAGAAGAACCTGATTTTATCAAGTACACCAACTTGTTGGAGCAAATCAAGCGTAAACATGCCATCAAGGGACCGGATGGTCAGCCGGCCACCCGGATGGAAACGGCAGGAAACCAGACCTTCGCGGTCTACGATATCATCCCGGAGAATATCAAGGTTTACCAAGACGAAGCGCTTGCCTTAGATACGAAGTTTAAAAAGGTGATCGATAAGCAGAAGACCAAAGAAGAGAACTACCGGAAACTGCTGGATGAAACGATGAATGTTGAGCTTCATACCATTGAACCATCCGATGTTAAACCGCTCCTGGAAAAAGACTCCGAAGGGAAAACCCGGATCACGGGATCCCAATTCGTGGGACTGGCTTTTCTTTTGAAATCTACCGTGACCCTCGAGATGGTCCCGGAGGATATCACCGCTTCCGACATGAAGCTCCTGATCGAATATTTTAACCTCTAATCCGGATTATGCTTAGGCTCAGCGTCTCTGGTGAAGATCTGGATTTATTCCCTGACGAGACCATAACCCTCGAGGAAGAGTCCCCGGTATTCGAGATTGACTCGATCCCCGGGGGCTTCTCCTTTCCGTTTTCGATCCCGATCACACCGCGGAACCGTAGGATCCTGGGATTTCCGGAGCGGATCGAGAAGGCTGAGCCGATGACAGTTGAGCAGTCGTTTACGCTGTATCATTCCGGGATCCTGCGCTCCTCAGGGACCCTCTCGGTGACCGAAGCAGGAGTTGAATACAAGGCCCACCTGAAAGTCGAAATGGGAGATCTGGCCTCGAAAATCAAAAACCTGTACCTGAAAAATGTGTTTCTGGGCGGTGAGCGGACCTGGGAGTGGAAAGCGGAATACAAGCATCCACAGGATGACTTCTGTCTGGCACCGATGTGGAATACTACATTTTTCAAGGATACAGAGTGGGAAACCCTATTCGCTTCCGCCGGGCATAAGATCAACGCGTATGCTGCAGGTGCCTTCCTGCATAATGCCGGCGAGGTTTATGCCATCGTACCCTTTCCTTTTCTGTCATACGTTGTCCGGCAGATTTTTGCGACGTATGGTTTCCGTATCGCTGAGAACGTGCTGCTCACGGATCCGGACTTTCGGGACCTGGTACTCTATTCCACCCGGGATATCCAAACCGGAACGGTCACCTTTTCCACGGTAACCTATACAGTTGGCAGAGGAAGAAGGGGAACAACCAATATAACCACGGAAGTGGCCACGGTTGATCGCGCCTTGACCACCTTCAACCTTCAGGATTGTATGCCCGATATGCTTATTTCCGAGTTCTTGAAGTCCATCCGGAACCTGCTGAACCTGGCATACGTCATCCGGGGAGATGAAGTCAGGATTATCAAAAGGAAAGATCTGGTCCATAAGCCCACAGCCATTGATCTCACCGACCAGGTCACCGGATCTCCGGAGGTACATTCGATTGATACAGACGGAGCTAAGCTGGAATGGACCATCGATGATGCGGATGAGAACTGGGGTGAGGATTATTTTAAAAAAATCGAGGACTATCTGACCTGTGTCAAGGATCCTCTCGATACCCTGGATGATTTGGAGACTCTTACCCCTGAAGTGAACGAGATCCGGTACATTAAGAGCGAGGACCTTTTTTATCGGTTCGTCAACTTTGAATATGAAGAAGGCCTGTTCCGGTATCAGTGGGTGAGCTGGTCGTACAACTTCCAGAATGAGATCATCGGAAATGGTCAGGATGTCTTTATCTCGCTGATCGCTCCCATCATTGATGCCTATTCCTTTCTCTGGGGTACGGCCGGAGTGGACGGTTACAAAAGGGTACCCTGGGCTGAGCAGCCCGGCCGGTTTAACGAGGAGCTCACACCGGCACCTTACACCCCCAGGCTTCTTTTTTATCGTGGGATGATTCAGGATTCATTGGGCGATGAATATCCTTTTTGCATTCATGATAATTTGGATCGGGCCGGAACATCGGTATTGCCTGGTAAAAACCTCACCCTGTCATTTCAGGGAGATTATGGATTGTACCAGCAACTCTGGAAGGATTACCTGACTTGGTGGCTCTCCAGGAAACAGGTCAACTGGACCATTAAGGATCCAAGCATCCTGAAGTTCAATGAGAAGTATGCCATCGACGGGAAGCATTACCTGCTGAAGAAGCGAACCGTTAACCTGGGGGCTTATTCGATTTTTCCTGGTGACTGTGAGTTTTATCTGGTTTAGAACTCAGCTTCATTCTGAGCAATAATTGGATTGGCTTTCATGATATCATGCGGGGTATAGATATCAGTTATTGAGATGGAATGATGTCGTGCCTGGTCCCTGACCATCCGGGGATCGCCAATCTGGCCGATCAAGTCGGTGATGCCAGTGTCTTTAAGGGAATAAAACTTATAAGTGACCGGGAACTTCAGCTTCTTCCGGATCTTTAACCAATAATCTCGGAATTGCTTTTCATCGCGTCTCTTCGGACCCGGCTGGAAGTCATTGGAAAACAAGTAGAACTGGCCAGGAAAATTGGACAGGTCGATTTTCTCAAGTAATCGTACTAAGGGTATCGGCATCGTGACGATTGAGTCCTTATAGTTTTTGGCCGTTTTACCGGGTATAAAGATGGTCCGATTGATCATGTTGATATGGCTGACCTTCATGTAGCTCATCTCTTTGGGGCGAATAAAACAATAATACAGTACCTGGCAAGCCAGTAAATAATGGAGATTCTCAGCTTCAAGGTACTCCCGGAGCCGTTTGCGATCCTCTGGTTCTAAAACGGTGCGGTTCTTCTTCCCTCTCCTCTTTTTGCCCAGGCTTGAAAGAGACTCTGTTGGCCGTACTTTCAGGTAATCTTTATCTACCAGGAAGGTCGAGAAGACTCTTAAGACCGCGAGGTAATTATCCCTGGTCTGAGAAGTCCTGTCTCGATCCACATAGATATAGTCGAGGAAGTTGCTTATAAACTGCCGATCAAACTTATAAACATACATATCCTCACAACCCTTGGTCTGAAGGTATTTTATCAGGTTCTTCATATAGGATCTGTATCCTACCCAGGTTTCAGTCCGGATATCGCCTGATTCATGCTTCTTTTCATTGACTTTGAGGAAATGATCGATCGCATCGGTCAGCTTTTTACAAGCCTTGTTCGCTTCTTGCTCGAGGAAGGGATTCCAACCTAAGGCCAGGTTGTTGTTAAGCCTCTTCATCAACTCGCAGGCATACCTTCTGCGTTCAGTACCGTTACCGATATAGTTGATTTTCATCCTTTTTATCCGTAAGCTTTCCGATACCGGCTCATACGCATAGTATGAAATATACCAACTTTTACCTGTATGCAAACGTGCTGGTTTATAAGCTATTACGGAACTTGTGTTTTGTTGTGCTGAAGACATTTTTTTTTACCGAAACCCGCGTCCTGACTGGGCTGGCAAACTGAGTCTTCTCCCGTATTTCTCCCGGCTAAAAGCAAAAACCGTCATAACTTGTTTATTTACAACGGTTTGTGGAGATTTTGTCGGGGTAGCAGGATTCGAACCTGCGACTCCCTGCTCCCAAAGCAGGTGCGCTAACCGGACTGCGCTATACCCCGGAACGGGTGTGGGTGTGATATTAATGTGTGGGTGGGTGGGTGGGTGTGAGTGTGGGTGTGATATTAATGTGTGGGTGTGTGGGTGGGGGGGGTTATTAGTCTTGACTACGGTACATGCCTAATAACATTTTGGAGGCTTTTTCGTAGCCTGCATAGAATTCTTCGTATTCGGTCTGGGTTATTCCGCCCAGGTTATAGATCAGATCGAGGATGGCAGCACATTCAAAGATGCTTCCGCGGGCAATTGTGTAAAAGTGCTTTTTGTCGGCGGGTGTCATCCGGCCGGTTCCTTCAGCCAGGTTCAGCACACTGCTGAGACTGGCCCGTTTCCACTGGTCAACAATGTACAGATCAATATTCTTTAAAGAAGTGATCTTTTTGTATACCAAATAGTTGAGCTTTTTAAGCTCCTGAAACAAATCCAGCTTTTCGAAATCAAACATCTATCTCAGATAAAAAAGGGATGCTCCCATCCCAAGTTGCTTCGCTCAAATTTCCACACACACACTTTAAAATCACACCCACACTCACACCCCAACCCACACCCTCTTCGCGGAGAGAGGGGGATTCGAACCCCCGGTACACTAATCGCATACGGCAGTTTAGCAAACTGCTGGTTTCAGCCGCTCACCCATCTCTCCCAACAAGTGCGGCAAAAGTAAAAACTTTTCCGCACATTCCAAACCCGTTATTTAATCCCCTTGGGTTTATCAGGGCGGTTCTGAGGCTCACCAATAGAATTACGCATCGTTGTATCAGCCTCAATATTTTTAAACTTATAATAATCCATTATCCCCATATTGCCGGAACGGAAGGCTTCCGACATTGCCAGCGGAACCTGGGCTTCGGCTTCGATAACCTTGGCACGGGCTTCCTGGGCCTTGGCTTTCATCTCCTGTTCCAGGGCGACAGCCATGGCACGGCGCTCTTCGGCTTTGGCCTGAGCTATGTTTTTCTCGGCGTTTGCCTGATCCATGAGAAGCTCTGCGCCAATGTTCTTTCCGACATCAATATCGGCAATGTCAATGGAAAGAATTTCAAACGCGGTTCCGGCATCAAGGCCCTTTTCAAGGACAATGCGTGAAATCAGGTCGGGGTGCTCAAGAATATCCTTATGGGATTCTGCAGATCCGATGGAAGTAACAATTCCTTCACCCACCCGGGCGAGTACGGTTTCCTCACCGGCACCTCCAACCAGCTGCTTGATATTCGTACGGACCGTTATCCTGGCCTTAACGATCAGCTCAATACCGTTTTTTGCCACCGCTTTAACCGGAGGAGTATTGAGCACTTTCGGATTTACCGACATCTGAACGGCTTCCAGAACATTCCGGCCTGCCAGGTCGATGGCCGTAGCCATTTTGAAATCGAGGGAAAGATTTGCCTTGTCGGCAGAAACCAGCGCATTCACAACCAGTTGCACATGCCCGCCGGCGAGAAAGTGAGCCTCGAGATCATCCCTTTTCAGCTGTATTCCAGCCTTGGCACTGGTTATCAGGGCGTTGACAATTACTCTCGGCGGTACCTTCCTCCACCTCATGAAAATCAGCTGGAGCAAGGAAATCCTGACACCGCTGATCAGCGCCTGGAACCAAAGGCCAAGAGGGATAATGTACATCAGGACAGCAAAAACAACGATGCATGCCGCGATGATCCCTACCAGGTAAAGCATATTTGTATCCATATCAGATCTTATTTTGGTTTAACAACAACATAGGTCGGCTCAACGCTGACAACGATAATGGGAGTCCGGTGATCAATGAACGGGCCTTCGGAACGACCCTCCAGCCTGTGTTCACCGATCTGAACGGTGCCGACAGGGGCCAGGCGGGTAAGTGCAGTTCCCTCATCACCAGGCTGAATACCCTGACTGCTCCCTTCCTTTACCTTCGATTTCATTTCCGTGCTCAGGGAAGCTCTTCGCCAGGTTTTTGAACGGAAGGTAAATACCAGTGATACCCCCATAAAAACAATCAAACCCAGCAAGACCAGGAAACCGGCCAGTGTACCAAAGTGGCTAAAAGCTAAAAAAACGGCCAGAGCCATCAGCACCAATGCACCTATACCGGCAATGCCAACCCCGGGTATCACGAGCAGTTCAAGCAAGAACAGTACCATTCCTGCAAGGATCATCAGGATTATACCAAAAAGAGTCATGGCTGGATATTAATCAATTGTTACCTGCAAACCGCGTTGCAGCATTCCGTCGCGTATGGGTTGCAATGATTCATACAACCCCTTCCTGACATCGCATTTCCCATTATAATGGGTGATAAAGGCACACTGTTCCGCCTGGATGGGATCATGCTCGCAAACATCAATCAATGATTTGATTACATGATCAAAGGTGTTGACGTCATCATTATGCAGAATCAGGAACCGCTCCTCCGCATCCGTCGGATTCGTGAGGTTTATTGATTCAGGATCCTGCCTGGTAACATTTCGGCCCATCGGTTTTCTATTAGGGAACGCCAAATTAGAAAATTTTATTCACACAATATCCTTCCAGTGTTAATAAAGTTCCAATTTGCGGAGAAATCCAATCCACCCAGAGTTGGTATATTTGATAATTAATCAGGCAAGCACGTAAAACAAGTGCTTTATTTGATGGAAAAGTGATCCGGTTTCTCCATTTTTGCACTCAATGAGCGTCCATATTACAAGCTAATCATCATGACCATGGAAAAAGACAATTCGGTTCAGAAAGAAAAACAAAAAGCGCTGCAGCTAACCCTCGACAAGATTGAGAAAAGCTATGGCAAGGGTACCATCATGAGAATGGGTGATGATCCGATTGAAGATATCCCCTTCATCCCGTCCGGTTCAATCAGTCTTGATATTGCGCTGGGGGTTGGCGGATATCCCAGGGGACGCGTGATTGAGATTTACGGACCGGAATCCAGCGGTAAGACTACCCTGGCTTTGCATGCCATCGCAGAGTCCCAGAAAGAGGGCGGGATCGCTGCATTTATCGATGCAGAGCATGCCTTCGACCGCTTCTATGCTGAAAAACTGGGGGTGGATGTGGAAAACCTCCTGGTTTCGCAACCGGATAACGGGGAACAGGCACTGGAAATCACCGATCACCTGATCCGTTCGGGGGCCATTGATATCATCGTGATCGATTCCGTTGCCGCCCTGACACCGAAAGCTGAGATCGAAGGGGAAATGGGTGACTCCAAGATGGGCCTCCAGGCCCGGCTGATGTCACAAGCCCTGAGAAAGCTGACCAGCAATATCAGCAAGACCCGGACCTGTGTGATCTTCATCAACCAGCTGCGTGAAAAGATCGGGATCATGTTTGGGAATCCTGAAACCACAACCGGCGGAAACGCACTGAAATTCTATGCTTCGGTGAGAATTGACGTCCGCAAGGTGGGACAGTTGAAGGAAGGCGAAGACATGACGGGAAACCGTACACGTGTGAAGATCGTTAAAAACAAGGTGGCACCTCCGTTCAAAAAGGCCGAATTCGACCTCCTCTACGGTGGAGGAATCTCCCGGATTGGTGAAATCATTGACCTTGGCGCTGAACTGAATATCATTAAAAAATCAGGTTCGTGGTTCTCCTATGGAGAAACCAAACTCGGCCAGGGTCGCGATTCAGTCAAGCTGCTCCTGGATGACAATCCGGAACTGGCTGAAGAACTGACTGTTAAAATCAAAGAAGCTCTTCAACATGCCAAAGTGTAATCTGAGAACCGCTTTACAAGCAGTTCTTCTGTTTTCAGGTTTACTTGCACCGCTGCTCATTACCGGTTGCGGGAACAAAAAGAACAGTCCAAAGGAGGAACCTTCCCAATCCGTTTCCGCCGTGGATTCGACCAGCCTGTCCGTTCTCGATGGATTGATCAGGGAAAATCCTAAAAATCCGGAACTGTTCGTTAAACGTTCAATTATCCAGGCATCGAAGAAAAATTATTCTCAGGCGCTGAATGACATAACCATTGCTTTAAGCCTGGATTCCCTGAAGCCGGCTTATTATATCAGCCAGGCTGAGTATTTCATTTTCAGTGGTGAGCCAAACAGCGCAAAGAAAGGTCTCAACGCATGCCTGGAGAAATTTCCGGGCAATACCGATGTGATGCTGAAACTGGCCGAAATCCACCTGTACATGAAAGAATATGGTTTGAGTAAACTGATCCTGAATGACGTTCAGGCGATCAATGATGACCTGAGCCAGACTTATTTCCTTCAGGGACTTATAGCCCTTGAAAACGGTGATTCCACGGGTGCTGCAAGGAATTTTCAGGTATCCGTTGAAAAGTCGCCTGAATTTTACGCCGGCTATATTCAGGCTGGCAGGATATATTCGGCACGCCACGACAACCTCGCTATACAGTACCTTAAATCGGCCATCGACCTCGAACCGGACAGTTATGAGGCTCATTATTTGCTTGGCATGCATTATCAGAACAACGGTTATTATACCGAAGCCAATCAGGAATATGAACTGATATCCAGCCGGATCGATAGTACACAGCCCTATCCATATTATAACAGGGGATATATTGAGATGGTCTATTTCAGGAATTACCCCAAGGCTGTGGAATGGTTCACCAAAGCGATCGAGAAGAAACCCGACTATGCGGAAGCCTGGTACAACAGGGGTTTCAGCAATGAATTGGATGGCAAGCTGTCCAAAGCCAGGGATGATTACAACAAAGCCATGGAGATTCTTCCCAACTTTCCGATGGCGATCAAAGGGCTCAACCGGATCGACCTGGGAAAGCCGATGAAGATCAATTAAGGGCTTGCGGGCACCAGGGTGTGGGTGTCGGTGTGGGTGTGAGTGTGGAAAACAGAGACATCACTAATCCCAGACATCAGTCTGGGGGGGGTGTAATCAATAGCTTATGAAACCACATCTTTTGTATCTAGCTGTGATTCTTGCAGTTGCATCAACCGGATGCAATAAGGCAGATCAGTCCGGTTACCGGCCGGCAGTTCCACGGCTCACTTCTGACCGGATGACTCCCGAAGTGTTATGGTCCTTCGGGCGGATCAGCAATGTTCAGTTGTACCCCGATAAAAGCCGGATCCTTTTCGGGATCACACGGTATAACATTGAAGAAAATAAGGGATACCGCGACCTCTATTCCGTCGCGGTTTCGGGTGGCGATGTTAAAGAGGTTACCAATACTGCTTACAACGAAAACGGCGAGTCCTTCCGCCCTGACGGCACCAAGATAGGATTCCTTTGTCGTGAATCGGGATCGAGCCAGATTTGGGAGATGAACCTCAATGGAAGCGGTGTAAGGCGAATCTCCGATGTTCAGGGGGACATCAACGGATTCAGCTACAGCCCTGACCAGAAGCATATTGCCTTTATCATGGAAGTCAAGGTCAAACAGAATGTCAAAGATCAATACCCTGATCTGACTCATGCAAATGCACGGGCATACGATGATCTCATGTACCGTCACTGGGACGAATGGACCGAGACATTCACGCATATTTTCATCGGTGAATTTTCTAAAAACAATCTGATCAATGAACGGGACATCATGGAAGGTGAACCGTGGGAATCTCCTCTGAAACCATACGGAGGCATGGAGCAGATTACCTGGTCACCCGATGGGACCAGGCTTATCTATACCTGCCGGAAAAAACAAGGCCTGGAGTACGCCCTTTCAACGAATTCGGACCTGTATCAATATGATCTGACGACGGGTGCAACGAAAAACCTGACTGAAGGGATGATGGGTTATGACATCAATCCAACAATCTCGCCTGATGGCCGGTATCTGGCATGGGAAAGCATGGAGCGTGAAGGTTATGAGTCAGATAAGAACAGACTTATAATCCAGGATCTGCAGACCGGTTCCAGGCTGGATGCAACAGCCCGTTTCGACCAGCAGGTTCAATCGCTCGCCTGGACCGAAGATAACAGTGCGATTTATTTCATATCCGATTTTCAGGCAACAGACGAGATCTACCGGTACCAGTTACAAACAGATTCCATTCAGAAGATAACCGAAGGAATCCACAATTTTTCCCTCGTTTTACCTGCAGGTAACCGTCTGATAGCCGTCAGGAAATCCATGTCGAAACCGGACGAGATTTTTAAAGTTGATCCTTTAACCGGAAGTGCGGAAGAACTCTCCTTTATCAACAAACCCCTTCTCGATCAGCTGACAATGGGGCGTATTGAATCGCGCTGGGTTACCACGACAGATCTGAAGCAGATGAAAGTTTGGGTGATCTACCCTCCCCATTTCGATTCATCAAGGAGTTATCCGGCGATATTATACTGCGGAGGAGGTCCACAAACAACAGTTAGCCAGTTCTGGTCCTATCGTTGGAATCTGCAGATGATGGCTGCCAACAATTATATAATCGTAGCTCCTAACCGCCGCGGATTGCCTGGCTTCGGAATGGAATGGCTGGAACAGATTTCCGGGGACTACGGCGGACAGAACATGCTGGATTATCTCTCTGCCATTGATACAGTTGCCACTGAAACCTATGTCGATGAGAAGCGAATGGGTGCCGTTGGCGCTTCCTATGGCGGTTTCAGTGTCTACTATCTTGCAGGGCACCATAATGGCCGGTTTAAAGCTTTTATTGCCCATGACGGCATGTTTAATCTTGAAGCCGACTATCTGGAAACGGAAGAGATGTGGTTTGCCAACTGGGAAATGGGCGGACCCTACTGGGATACTACAAACCTGGTCGCTCAAAAAAGCTATGCCAGCTCGCCACATCATTTTGTCGACAAATGGGATACCCCGATCCTTGTCATTCACGGTGAAAAGGATTACAGGATCGCCTATACTCAAGGATTACAGGCTTTTGATGCCGCAAGGCTAAGGAATATCCCCGCACGCCTCCTGATATTCCCGGAAGAGAACCACTGGATCCTTACCCCGCAAAATGGGATACTCTGGCAGCGCGAATTCTTCTCGTGGCTGGATCGCTGGCTCAAGCCTTAATCCCATCCGAAATAGTATTTCCCTTGATAAAATCAGCCAGCGGCTTTGGGAAAGGGTACTGGCTGATTTTTTCTATCTCGATCCAGATCAGATCCTTTTCGGCAGCAACATCCGTATCAGGCTCACCGGTCTGATAGAAGCGAATGTCAAGATCGGCATGACTGAGCGGGTGTATTATCCGGCTGATCTCAGGCAATCCGGAGGCTCCTGAAGCCGGAGAAGGCAGTTCGTATAATCCTTTCCAAATGCCTGCTCCCGTTCTCTTCCGTACCAGGATCCTTTCATCTGATTTTACCAAAACATACTCCATGAGCCTGACGGATCTCATCCGGCCCGCAGTCTTCACAGGGTACGATACCTGAGTGGTCGAGGAGTAAGCCTTGCACAGCCTTGTCAACGGACATTCCAGACAAATTGGCGAACGCGGAGTGCAGATCATGGCACCCAGATCCATCATGGCCTCATTGAAATCCCCGGGCCTGTCAGGAGTTATCAGACTCTGTGCCAATTCCTTGAATCTCTTCTTCCCTGCTCCCGAATTGATTGGAGTGGAATCTGCAAACAACCGGCTCAACACCCGGAACACATTACCGTCAACAGCAGCATTGGGCATCTGGAAACAAATTGAAGTTATACAGGATGCGGTATAGTCTCCGATCCCTTTGAGCTCCGATATCAGTTTAAAATCGGACGGAAACTGCCCGTTATAATCGGTCATGATTTTCCTGGCAGTTGACATCAGGTTACGGGCCCGGGAATAATAACCCAGGCCTTGCCAGAGACGCAGCACTTCGTCTTCCTCAGCCAGGGCAAGGGAAAGGATATCCGGGAAGCGTTCGATAAAACGGAGGAAATAGGAGGTTCCCTGCCCGATCCGGGTTTGCTGAAAAATGATTTCTGAAATCCAGATAACGTAAGGATTCCTGCTTCCGCGCCAGGGCAGAGAACGACGGTTCTTATCGTACCAATCCAGGAGATCAGGGCCAATCTGCATACTCTCATTGTTTTGAGCTGTCTCCCGAAATCCCGGCCGGGTAGCTCTGTTTCATCAACACGCACTGGATTAAAACAACCTGGTTCATATAAGGACCAAAGCAGACACCTTTCAGTACTACCTCCTCGCCGATCCTGAGATCAGGCTTCCGGTCATAAATGGTTTTGCGGAAAGTACATCGAATGATTTCACTATCCTTGCCAATAACGGCATATTGCTCATTTACCGAGTCGACCAGGCCTTTCAGCAGAATCACCTGACCCGCGAGAGAATCGGTTGAGGCGGATGCAACAGCTGTGACGGTCTCGTACAACTCATGAGCGGAGAAATTCCTTTCCGGTAGAGCACGCTTCACATAGTAGTATGGTGGCAGGAATATCCTGATTAAAAGGCTGGCGATCAACAATCCCCCAACAAGATACAACAGAGTGCTATGCAGGAATGATTTTTTCATTTGCCTTCCTTCTTTTGGTACACCTTGTAAACCATCTCAACGTCGATGGGAATAACGGGTGCAACACGGTCGGCCACGATATTGGGAACCTTGATACGGTAGGTATCCACAAGTATTTTGAATCTTGAGGTTGCACGTATCTCATCACCATTTTTCCTGATGATGCCCTTTTCTTTCACCTTGGCGGTTACCCCGTGAATAGTCAGATTACCCTCCACCTCCACAGGAAATTCTGCATCTGATGATAGCATGGCAGGATCATAGCCGATAATCTTCCCTTTAAAAGTGGATTTAGGGTACTTCTCCGATTCAACGTAATTCTCGTTAAAGTGCTCTTCGGCAAGTGGCAGGGTAAATTGGAACGATTTCATCAGAAGGGTAAAGGCCAGCTCACCTGTTTTTATGTTAAAAAAAGATCCAACCTGATAATGGTTGGCATCAATGTCGATAATATCGGTATGGGAAATAAAATAAATATGCCCCGACCGGGTAAACCAGAGACTGTCCTGTGATCTGGTCAGGAGTGGAACAATCAACAGCACTATTGTCAGAGCAAAGCTTTTCATTTTTTCTTCTTCATCACAGTAAAAACACGGGAGAGATTGAAGCCCACATGCAGCTCTCCCTTTCTCCACGATTCGGTAGTTCCCGCAATGTAGCCATTTTCAAGAATGGCGCTGGCATTCGTGACGAACAACTGGAAAACATGGCTTCCTGTTTCTATGTCTACCCCGATGGTCAGCGGATTGTAGCGTGGTGCACCGGTTAAGAGGAGCCGGTCCTTCAGCCAGAAGTATTCACAGGTGAGGGCTGTCCGCCGGGTTAATTTCAGTCTTCCGCCGAATCCCATGGCAAATAGCCCGTTAGGATCCTGTGGCGTGGCTACCATATTCCTGTGAATCCAGGTCGGGCTTAGCTGAAGGCTCAGCCATGGTGCAAATTTCCGGGCAACGAGCATCTGCATGCAATAGGAGGTTCGATGAATTGCATCAACCGACCACGAGGGATCCGGATAGTCCTTGGTGGTGATCATGGTCTGGGCCAGAAAAGAGACACTCACAGGGATGCCTTTATTTCCTTTGGTTTGACGGATCGGACTCAATTTGAGAAAACCGTTGAAATATTCATCAATGGTTGCCCGTCCTGCACCTGCTTCCAGCCAATCAGTAATGCCGTACTCCAGGCTGAAGTGCGAGCCCGATTCATCGAGGCCGAAAAAATCCTTATAACCACTTGTCAGCAGTCCGAACCGGTGACCCATATGGAACTCCAGATCACCTTTCTGCATCCGTTCAATTGAATGGCAGTTGATTACGCGCGTTGATTTAAAAGTGGCATCCACCGGAATCCTTTCCGGTTTTACCTCCTGGTCCAGCATTGACAGCAAGTCATTCTGCCCTGAAACTCGGAAGAATCCCGTAAAAACCAGCAAACAAAACATGATCAATTTTCTGGTTTTCATTACCAGTTTTGATTAATGGTTAAAAACCCCGCCCCAATAAAGGTTGATGATCTCATCTTCTGTCAGGAAAGTATTGAAAATCTTGATTTCATCCAGATATCCCCGATAGAGAAGTGTATCCATGATATCAGCATTGAAAGGCCGCCCGAGATAAAACATATCTGTCAGGGGATGCAACGACCAGATCGTATCGGCCAACCCGAGCAAGTTAGCGTCGACGAACAACCTGGGGGGATTTCCGGTATCACCGATTTCCATATAGAGGTGATGCCAGAAAAAATAATCGACGTCCTGCGCCCACACAAAGGTTGTAGTGTCCTGTTTCATAAAAATACTGAAAGCAGGGAATGTGGCTGAGGTTATTGCATCCAATCCTGCAGCAAACTGGCCGATACCATAATCAACCAGATAGGCCTGGCGGTAATTGGGCATGGCCAGGAACCACATGGAAATGGCCAGGGAATCATGCCGGCCAAGGTAACCTGAAAGATAATCCCTGATCCCGTCGAGAACTACAGCGGCACTATCGGTCATGTGATGATCCGTACCAAACTCTTCAGAACCCCAGAAACGAAGAGGATCAACCTTTCCAAGGTCATCGAACAATCCTGAATCAAAAGAAAAAGAAGCGATCTGACCTTTGATGGTCGAATCAGGGATTACAACATGGGGAAACATTTCCTGCTCATTGTCATTAACGCAGGAGTTCAATATGAGGGCAAATCCTGCCAGGGCAGCAATAGTCTTTCTCACGTCCTGAAAAGGTATTTACGTATAGCGTTGAGAAAAGTGCGGTTTTCAAAAGGTTTTATCAGGCATTCCTGAGCTCCTGAAATCGCCATCTTTTCGTGTACTCCCTCATAGGAAAAAGCGGTATAAGCGATAATTGGAAGATCTTGTCTGATTGCCCTTATCAGCCGGGTTGCCATGAAACCGTCCATAACCGGCATCTGGATGTCAGTAATAACCAAATCCACTCGCTGCCCGCTGGAAACTATGTCAACGGCTTCTTGTCCATTCGATGCCCTGATCAACCGGACTTTCGTCTTTTTCAGGCCTTCAGAAAGTAGAAAAAAGTTCTCTTCAATATCCTCAGCTATCAGAAAAACCAATGAATCCCATTCTAGGCGGAAGATTTTCTGGTTATAAGTGATTAAATCTGTGTTCTGCGCCATAACTGGTCCGGTTAAAATCAATCTTGCTATAGGATCCTAAACCTGATTAAAATTATTTAAAAAACAATTTGCTAATCCTGTCTGTGTTATACTAATTTACAAAGTCATCGTTCAAAAACCATCATGTCTCCCACTTTTATCCCGTACAGGGCGGTAAATCCGGCTATCACCTCCACCACATATTTGGCAGGGTGATCCGATGGAATAGATCGCAGACTCTGCGGGGGAGTGTTTTCATGAATCCTGACTATCCTCTTTCCGGCGTCGAGATAGATGATATCCAGGGGCAGGTATGTGTTCTTCATCCAGAAAGACCGGTAGTCCTCATCTTCAAAAATAAAAAGCATACCCGTCAGCATGTCCATCTGTTTGCGGTACATCAGGCCCTTTTCTCGCTGCAGGTCATCATCAGCGATCTCAATATCGATTTTTACGATTAGCGAATTGTCGGATTTCAGGAAAGAAAGCTCACCTTCCTTAGTGAATTCCCCCCTGGATTGTATCCGGGAAGTTTCCTGACCTCCTTGTCGTGCGCGGCTGATTTTACTCCCGGGCCTGTTCATAACAAATATTGAAACGATGATCAAAACCAGCAGGATTAAAAAAATCCATGGCGTCCGCTTTTTTTTCTGGTACCGGGTGTAGATACCAGTTTTCTTTCCGTGATCTTCCCTGCTATTTACCATGTCAAAAGTTTGGATGAAGATATCAATAAATACCTTTACGCCATGAAAACATTCCAAATCATTCCGACAGCTGATGCCATAAAATCCGAGGAGCTGCTTGGGAAAACCGCAGTTGTAATTGATGTCCTGAGAGCTACATCGGTAATAGTTACAGCCTTGCAAAACGGTGCGCGGCAGATCCGCCCCGTGGCAGAAGTAGAAGAAGCGCTGCAGATGAGATCAGCGGACACTCTTCTTGGAGGAGAAAGAAACGCCGAGAAAATAGAAGGCTTCGACTTCGGGAATTCACCCCTGGAGTACACCAGGGATCGGGTGATGGACAAAGAGGTCATTCTGACCACCACCAATGGAACAAGGGCATTATCCAACTGCAGCCGGGCTGATTTGGTATTGACAAGTTCCTTCCTCAATTATCGGGCTGTTTGCGGATACCTTATTCGGTCGGAACGACCGGTAGTGCTGATCTGTGCCGGAACCAACGGGGAATTTTCCCTGGATGATTTTCTGTGCGCCGGGCTGATGGCCGATTTTTTTGTTGATTCCGGATCCTGGGCACCAAACGACCTGGTCACTCTGGCAATTAACTCATGGAAAGCGGCCCAGCCGGATATTCACCGTGCCCTGGCCAGCTGCCACCATTACAATGTCCTTAAATCCAAGGGATTTGAGGCTGATCTCAGATTCTGCCTTACCCTGGACAAATTTGATCTGGTCCCTCAATTTGACAGTCAGGAAGGGACAATCAAGATATTGGATGTGTGACTTTCCTCCTTATTATCAGCCTGTCATAAAGGAACATCAGGATAACCGTCAGTATCCCGATTCCAAAAACAATGTACCAGATCCTGTTCGGATGATAGGTTACCCAGAGGTAGTCTGTTAGCTGACGGTTGGTCATGCCCGTCATTTGGCAAGCCTTATTAAAATAATCGGTCTGGGTAAATTGATCGCTTATAGGTGGAATATCGAGTCCCCGGGCGAGGACTTCCTCCTTAAGAAGCCCGACCTTATCGGACAGTTTCTGATAGACACCGCCCGATATCTGTCCGGCAAAAAAGTTACCGCCTGCATAGGGAATGAAGGAGCATCCCATGTATAGGGCCACTTTATCTTTTGGTGCGATCCGGGCCACGTATTCCGAGATTTTCGGTGAGGATGACATTTCTCCGGTTGCAAAGATGAAAATCGAAAGGATCAGGAAGAATCCGTTCTGTGTCAGAAGAGTCAGGGATATACCGATGGAGCAGACCAGTATCCCGCTGATCATGGCGCTCAGGGGTTTCCATCTCATGACCAGGGATGAGATAATGATCTGGAAAAAAACAATGAACAGTGCATCGATATTAATCAGCA
Organism: Bacteroidota bacterium; assembly: GCA_043797975.1. Taxonomy (GTDB): domain Bacteria; phylum Bacteroidota; class Bacteroidia; order Bacteroidales; family UBA12481; genus UBA12481. The sequence goes on along the minus strand of JAZDPC010000033.1, from coordinate 31,799 downwards.
TTTCGGCTGCAATCCGGTTTTCATGCTGGGTATCCAGAGCCTGCCCGAGCCAGGGCCAGATGCCGCTGATTGAATCATACATGCTATCGGTATGAACCCATTGGTCAATGAATACAGGCAGAGTATAGAACAACTGGTTGTACATGGTCCAGAAACCAATGACCAGAATCAGGAACACAAGCAGTTTAATGTCGCTTAGAGCGGTGCCTATATTCCTGATAATTGACAGCAGGGCTTTCCCGAGGGGCTCCGAGTTCCTCTCCCTGGCCGGTTCCTTATAAAACAGGATGACGATCACCAGGTTAACCAGAATGGCCAGGGAGGACATGATAAAGACATAATTCCACGAAAATCCCCGCAAGACAGAAGCAATAACGGGTCCGATGAATGCGCCTATGTTCACTATCATATAAAAGATACCGAAACCGATGGAGGAGGTGGTTTCATCAGTTGTTTTACCCACGGTTGCCTGGACAACTGGTTTGAACAGTCCGGCTCCGAGTGCTACCCAGAGGAAAACGGCAAACACCAATCCGTATGAACTCACCTGTCCCATAACAAAATAACCTGAAGCCAGCACTATGTAAGCGACGATCAGGGTTTTTTTAAATCCGAACTTATCGGCGATGGCACCGGTGATCAGGGGCAGGAAATAGAGGATCATGACCACCGTTCCCATCAGGGTACCTTTCTGGACCTGTGTAAAACCAAGGGCTCCGGTTTCCGTGGAACCGGTGAGGTAAAGGGCCAGCAGTATAAACATCCCGTACCATGCCAGGCGTTCAAATAACTCCATTATGTTGGCCCACCAGTAGGTAGAGGGAAGCTTGCGGAAAACGGCGGAGAAGGCAGTCATGGGTGAAGAGGTTTAAGAGGTTGAAATGGTTGAAGAGGTTGAAATGGTTGAAGAGGTTGAAATGGTTGAAGAGGTTGAGGTGTTGAGGTGTGGAGATGTGGAGATGTGATGAATTGTCAATTTTACTACATTTTCAACGTGGTGGGTATGCGGAAACATATCGACAGGCTGAACATCCGTTACGGCATACAGATCCGAGAGCAGGGCAAGATCGCGTGCCTGTGTGGCCGGATTGCAGCTCACGTAAACGATCCGGTCGGGACGGGCTTCGCGGATGGCAGCGATGACATCCTCATGAATACCGGCCCTCGGCGGATCCAGAATGATCACATCCGGTTTTCCGTGTTCCTCAAAGAGTTCGCTGTTTAATGTATCCTTGATGTCTCCGGCAATAAAAATCGTATTACGGATGCTATTAAACTCAGCATTGATCTTTGCATCCCCGACAGCCTCCGGAAGATATTCTATTCCGATAACCTTCGCAGCTTTCCCTGCGAGGAACTGGGCAATGGTGCCGGTCCCGGTGTAAAGGTCGTACACGATCTCGCCACCGGTTAATCCGGCAAATTCCCTGACCACATTGTACAAACGATGAACCTGGTGGGTGTTGGTCTGGAAAAAGGATTTCGGGCTGATCTTGAACCGCAGCCCTTCCATTTCTTCCACGATATGATCGCGGCCATACCAGGTGACAACCTCAAGGTCCGATATCGTATCATTCCGCTTTGGATTGACGACATAAACCAAAGAGGTAAGAAACGGAAAGGTTTCAACGAGGTGATCCATCAGAAGTTTCCGGCTATCGGGCTGATCTTCGTGAAAGCTCACGATCACCATCCATTCTCCTCTTGATGCGCACCGGATAGTCAGGTTTCTCATTAATCCCGATTGATTTCTCAGGTCGAAATAGGTAAACCCGTGCTCCTTGGTAAACTCCCTGACATCATCCCGGATAGCATTGGCCGGATCAGGCTGGAGCCAGCATTTGTTCACACCCACAACCTTGTCGAAAAGCCCCCTCACGTGCAGTCCGAGGACTGGTTCGGTAGCAGACAATTCTTCGGGCCGGAACTCTTCTGCTGTCAGCCACCGTCGGTTCGAAAAAGTATATTCCATTTTGTTCCGGTAGAATTCCGGATGATCAGCACCGATGATCGGCTTGATAGTCGGTAGTTGAAGCCTGCCGATCCGGGTAAGCTGATCGGAAACTTGTTTTGCCTTGTATTTAAGCTGGAGATCATAAGGCAGCATCTGCCACTTGCATCCTCCGCAGATTCCGAAATGTTCGCAAACCGGTTTCTGCCGGTCGGGCGAAGGGGTCACCAATCTGACGAGATTGGCTTCCCAATACGACTTACGCTTTTTAGTTACCTGCACATCAACCACATCACCTGGTATGACCATTGGAACAAAAATAACCCGGTTTTCAAGCCGGGCAATGGCTTTCCCCTCGGCTCCGACCGATTCGATGGTCAGTCCCTCCAACTTTGGTAACGGTTTCTTCTTCGGCACGTCTCTAAACTTAATAATGAGATACCCGAAGTTTATCTAAATTTGGCGAAAATTAAAAATTGGCATGGCCCGCATCGGACGACAGGTTGACCATTTTGAGGAGATCGATATTGACAGCATCAGGGCTGATTTTTCGGCCGACCGTCTGTTCAGGTTTACCTTGATGATGAAATACAGGGATAACCTGTTGAACGGCAGCCGGTCGGGCACTGTCACGGTAATCCTGAAAAATCCGAGCGCTGCCGATGAGAAGAGATCGGATTCAACGATCCGAAAGGTTGAAACCTATGTGTGGCAGCATTTCCCGGAAGCACGCTACCTGAACATCCTGAATATTTTCGGATACCGGGCAACCGATGCCAAAGAGGTCAACGAACGCATTCAGTCACGTGGACCAGAGGCAGTTATAGGAAGTGAAAACAACCGGTTCTTTAGGGAGATCCTTTCAAAGTCAGATCATCTGATCTGTTCCTGGGGTGGTCCTTCAGGGATTGATTCCACGCGTTACGAGTCACGCGTCACGATAGTCAAGGAACTTATCCGAAAGTACTATAACGGTCCTGTTTACCGGGTTTGCGGAAGCCAGCCGACCAAAGAACCGCTGCACGGCCTGATGTGGGGTTATGAGTATGAACTTAAACCATTTTCAATATGATATCCCTTGACCAGGTAACCGTCAGTTTTGGAAGTTTCGACCTGCTTAAGGAGATCACCATGATCGTGAGCCCTAAAGACCGGATTGGGCTCGTTGGCAAGAACGGAGCCGGAAAAACAACCATCATGAGGCTTTTTACCGGACAAATGCTGCCTTCAGCAGGTGTGGTTTCCGTTCCTCCCGGAATACGGATAGGATATCTGGAGCAGCACATGGTATATTCCGATTCCACCAGCGTATATCATGAGACTGAAAAAGCATTCGACGAATTACTCCGCCTGGAAAAAGAGATTCATAACCTGTCGGTTGAGATCACTGCACGAACCGATTATGAAACCGAGTCTTATCATAAATTGATCCAGGACCTTGCTGAAAAGAACGACCGGTTCGGGATGCTGGGAGGACGTAACCGGGAAGCAGAGATCGAACAGATACTGATCGGTCTCGGTTTTGAACGTTCCGATTTTGAGCGCGCCACATTGGAGTTTTCAGGGGGTTGGCGAATGCGTATCGAACTGGCTAAGATTCTTCTACAACAACCTGATGTTCTCCTTCTTGATGAGCCGACCAACCATCTTGACATTGAATCCATTCAATGGCTGGAAGATTACCTGAACGATTTCAAGGGCGCAGTGGTGCTTATATCACATGATAAAACATTTCTCGACCATGCAACCAAACGTACAGTTGAGATCACGCTGGGAAAACTGGCTGACTACCGGGTCCCCTACTCTGAATTCCTGAAACTGAGAATTGAAAGGCGTGAACAGCAACTCGCAGCGTATACCAACCAGCAGAAAATGATTTCGGATACAGAAAAATTCATTGAACGTTTCCGATACAAACCGACCAAATCGGTACAGGTCCAGTCGAGGATCAAGCAATTGGCAAAGATCGAACGCATCGAAATTGATGAAATCGACGGATCATCCATACATATTAAATTTCCACAGGCACCGCACTCGGGAACGATTACGGTGGAAGCCGAGGATGTCAGCAAATTTTTTGATTCGGTCCATGTCCTCGATAAGATCGGCATGATCATTCACCGAGGTGAGAAAGTAGCCTTCATTGGACGGAACGGAGAAGGAAAGACCACACTGGCCCGAATCATCATGGGCGAGATCGACTACCTGGGAAGCTGTAAGATCGGGCATGGAGTCAAGATCGGATATTATGCCCAGAACCAGGCCGATAGGCTCGATCCGAATAAAACCGTACTGGAAACTGTAGATTATGTGGCTGTTGGCGATATCAGGACAAAAATGCGTGATATCCTCGGAGCTTTTCTGTTTAGTGGGGATGATATCGATAAAAAGGTCTCCGTACTCTCCGGGGGAGAAAGAGCCCGCCTGGCTTTAGCCTGCATGCTTCTGGAGCCCAGGAATCTGCTGGTGCTTGACGAGCCTACCAATCATCTGGATCTGAGGTCGAAACAGGTTTTAAAGGAAGCCCTGCTGAAATTCAACGGTACCTTGATCCTCGTTTCCCACGACCGTGATTTTCTCGATGGACTTGTAGGCAAAATCTTTGAGTTTCGTCATAAAAAGGTGAAGGAACATCCTGGGGACATATTTGAGTTCCTGCACAAGAAAAAGATCTCGACATTGCGTGAAATTGAGAGGAAAGAAGTGCAAAAACAACAGGTTTCCGTTACCGTTGAACCTTCAGAAAACAAACAGCGTTACGAAGAAAAGAAAGAGCTCGGCCGCCAGAAACGAAAGGTGCAGTCGAGGATAACCAAATCAGAAGAAAAAATTGAAGAGTTGGAGACGCGTATCAAAGTAATTGAAGCCTTTCTGGCAGATCCTGAAAGTATGGCTGCCAACGTTGGGCCCGATCCTTTTGCGGAATATGAACAACTCAAGCTCGATCTTGACCGGGAAATGGAGGAATGGAGCAAGGCGCACGAAGAAATGGAATGACACAAGGGCATGAGGGCTCACGGGCTTACGGGCTTACGGAAAAATTGGCACATTGGTCCATTGACACATTAGCACATTGTTTGTCACTCATCACTCGTCACTGCGTGTCCAGTATTTTTTTATCTTAGTCATCAGGCTATTTGAAAATTCAAACTATGAAGACGAAACCTACCTATTTCTTTGTCAGTCTGGTGCTTATTCTCACCGGATGCAGGAAGGAGATTACGTTTCCCGAGGCCTTGGCAACCGCAAAGACCAATCTTGAGGCAGCTTTCGAAATACTTGACGGGCAGATGGATACAGCGGCTGACTACATGGTGTCCGTTGACATGGACACAACGCTGATCCGGGCCAAACTGCTTGAACTACTAAACGAACCCACTAATGTTGATGAGTTCTCGTGGATAACCCCGGAAGGAATAATTTTAATCATTGAACCATCAAAGTATTATGCTTACCAGGGTTTTGATATCAGTATGCAGGATCATATCATCAAGGTTGCCGAAACAAAGGAGCCTGTATTGAGCCTATCATTTCTTGCCATTGAAGGTTTTTACGCCGCTTCCGATATTCATCCGATCCTGGATAACAGTGTCTATTTGGGAGGAGTGGATGCTCTCATTAAAACAGAAGAATTTATTGCCGATATCATGGAACCATTGCTTATCGGGCAGGATTTTGAGCTATGGGTAATGGAAAAGGGAGGCAGGATGATCTACAACCAGGACGCTTATGAAATAGGCCTGAACCTGTTTACCGATCCTGTATATCAAGATTTTCCCGAATTGGTTGCAGCAGCTCAGAAAATTAACGATGAAGAGAGCGGAACCACTCATTATTCTTTTTATAAAACAGGGACTACGGAACCTGTTACCAAACTCACCTATTGGATTACCTTTGAGCATCACGGTGCGGAATGGAAGATAGTTTGGGTTAAACCTGAATAACGGGATTGCGGGCTAACGGGCTTACGGATCACTCATCACGCGTCACGCATCACGCATCAAGCATCACGCGTCACGGTTGACGTTCCCTCTGACGAACCACTTCAAACAACAGTATTGCAGCGGCAGCAGAGACATTCAGTGATGAGATTTTCCCGAGCATGGGGATCCTAACTTCCTGGTCACACAGATCGAGCAGGGCCGGGCTGATGCCTACATCCTCCGCACCCATGATCAGGGCTACCGGACTGCGGAAATCGGCCTGATAATAAAGTATATCAGTCTTTTCCGTTGCACCCGTGATTTTCAAACCCGCATTCTTCAGATACCTGACCGAACGGATCAGGTCGGGAGTCCGGCAGACAGGTATAATGCTCAGGGCACCGGCCGATGTTTTCAATGCATCCGGATTGATTTGGGCACTGCCCTTCTCCGGGATCAGGATGGCGTCGGCACCGGCAGCCTCGGCGGAACGAGCGATGGCACCCATGTTCCTTACATCCGTGATTCCGTCAAGAATGATGATCAGCGGATCTTTACCGGATTCAAAAACCTGTGCAATAACCTCTTCAAAAGGCTGATAGGTGATCATAGCCGTGATCGCTATGATTCCCTGGTGATTTTTCCGTGTTACCCGGTTCAGTTTCTCAACCGGCACCATCTGGTATGGAATCCCTGCCTGGCGGATCAGTTGCAGCAATGGCTGGACCTGATCACCCTGCAGACCTTTACGGATCAGTATCCTTTCAATGTTGCGTCCGGCTTCCAATGCCTCCTGGACTGGTCTGAGCCCGAAAATATAATCCTGTAGTTCTGTCATAAACTAAATATTTTTCCTCTGCGCCAGGAATCCACTGCAGTGTTCCAGAGTACCCGGTAATCTTCTTTACGCTTTAATTCAAAATCAAATCCCCACCAGAAGTCATCAGTCAGGTTGAATTCAAACTCCACCTCGCGAGTTGTCTGCGAGCTCTCATAGTGCCAGGTTTCAGTAGTTTCGGTCCTGTCAACACGGAACGGGGGTCCCATGATTACATAAATCATACCCCTGTCTGTTTTCCAGCCTTGCTTGGCTGAGGGGAAATAGAGGTTGGCAAAAACCACGCGGTTATAATATACCCTGATCAGGTCACGCGAATTGGCAAATGTTTTGCCCCGTGCGAGCCAAAAATCATCCACCGCTTTTTTATGATCCTCCGCAGCGACTAATTTCAGATATTCCTCCCGTGTCGAGATATATTGCAATGGTGGAAGCATATTATCGGGCCTGACGATTTGAGGGTAATCCTCGCCGAATTGAGTCAGGCATAAACCCTTAATCTTATCAGGATTAAAATGGAAAACATAGATCCCCTCTCCTCCCAGTTTATATTGCAACTGTTCTGAGTACGCAAGCGAAAAAGAAGAATCCGGTATCGGGGCATCATTGGGCTGCTCTTCCAGAGAGAACGGCGGAAGCGGCAACACATTCCTGGGTTTAAAAACAGCAACGTAAATTCTGCCTGAAGCGTTGGAGTTTTTGATGATCCTGAAACTCTCATTAGGGTAATAGAAGCTTTCAAAAGCGACATGATTGTTGGGCTGATTCAGTATCAGCCAGTCCTGGCGCGGTTCTTCTGAGAACCGGTCAACCAGGATCAGCTCCCGGGCTCCGCTTTGCCGGATTTCATCTTCAAGGGTGACATCCAACAGATAGGTTTTGCCCTTTTCGGTTGGTAGTTTAATCGAAGCGATGATGGCTTCATCAACAGTTTCACGATCAATCACGAAAGACTGCGTATCCCTCGCGGCAACTGTCTTTTTATCATACGAAGAATATAAGGTTGAATACAATGTCAGCCTTGCCTGGTTCCTGACGGAGGAATTGGCCTGATTGAACACTACCTCGCTGGTCAGCACTTTGAAAAAAACCATGCTTTCCTTTTCGCCGACATTGAAAACGGTAAATTGGGGATGCAGGATGATCTTCCCGGGATTATACAGTATCAGTGGTTTTTCGCTGGTAGAAACCTTGCCCAACGTCAGACAGGAGGCTAAAAGGAGGAAGGAGAAAGGAGGAAGGAGGAAGGCAAGAAAGCGGGTAATTTTCAGACTTTCTGTCCTGCAGTTTGATATTATTTTCAAATTCTTCAATTGATACTCTGAATTCTTCATCCTTCATCCTTTTCCCTTTATCCTTTTCTTTCTCCTTCTTCCCTCCTCCATTCTCCTTTACAAAACGGGTTCACTGCAAGACTCGAGTTGTAGTAGCGCTGATCGCCTGTCACTTCCGACAGAACCCATTCAGGCCATTCCGGCTGTTCCGATTCATTTTTTAACTCCACCTCCGCTAACACCAGGCCTTCGTTCTCTCCGAGGAACACATCGACTTCCCAGGTAAAACCCTTATATCTGACCCGGTATCTCCTCTTCAGGACGACAGGCGGATCGGCCATTTTCATGATTTCAAGGCCGTCAATCATGGGTATCGGATATTCAAACTCGGCACGGCTCAGTCCCTCCGTTTCCCCCTTGATAGTAAGATAGGCTTTATTATCTGTTATCCGCAGGCGTACGGTACATCCGGGATCCAATGAGAGGTAGGCCTGTTGAATGAAGCTAGCATCCGCAAGTTCACCGATCTTTTCCCACTTGTCAAAATTAACCAGGTATTTTCTCTCTATTTCCATCATTTTTGGGCTAGTTGTTTTACATCCTGTCCGCTGGGACCCTGGAAGATGCGAAGGTCAAATTCAGGCATCATCGCCAGAATATGATCAAAAAGATCCGATTGAATGGATTCATAGTTTTCCCAGTTTTTATCAGAACAAAAAACATACACTTCCATGGGGATTCCCCGGTCGGTAGGTTGCAATTGTCGTACCAGGAATGTCATATCCTGCTGGATTTTCGGGTGGTTGTGAAGATACAGTTCCAGGTATTTCCGGAAGATACCCAGGTTGGTGAGATTGGATCCGTAACCAGGAAGAGCGGGATTTGCCCCGGCCTTAGCCTGGTCCATAGCAATCTGCTTACGGCTCTGCCGTATATAATCAGTCAGGAGCGAGATCTTTTCCAGCCGGTCAAGCTGCTCTTCGGAACAGAAGAGGACCGTACCCATGTCAATATTGACGAACCGCTTGATCCGGCGGCCGTTGGATGCCTCCATTCCACGCCAGTTCTGGACATTTTCAGAAATCAGGGCATAGGTCGGCAGAGTTGTGATGGTCATATCGAAATTTTCGATCTTGACTGTGTTTACGGTAATATCCATGACCACCCCATCAGCATTTCTTGATGGGATGGTGATCCAATCCCCGATCCGGATGGCTTTACTGACAGAGAGTTGGATTGAGGCAACAAGCCCCAGCAAGGTATCCCGGAATACCAATACAACGACTGCCACAAAAGCACCCAATCCGGTAAAGAATCCTTTCAGACGAAAATCGAAAACGATCGAAAGGATCCAGACGGAAGCTATCAGCACCAGTACACCCTCAATGAACTGAATATAACCTTTAATAGGGATTTGACCTGTAACATCCAGCTTTTTAAAGATGGCATTGAAAGCGTTCAGGACGGAGAAAAAGATCATGACAGTTACAACGATCATATATATCGCCACCACATCCTTGAAAAAACTGATCCATCCTTGTACGATCAATTGTGTGGCCTCATCCTGGACTTCCATATAGATACCCCCGAGAACCTGGGGAATCAAATAGAAAACGAATACTGCGGGTACCAGGTGGGCAATGCGGTGGAACACACCTTTTTCGAGAAGGATATCATCATATGTTGTCGTTGTCCGCCAGACAATCCGGGAAATAACTGCTCTGAGTATTACCCTGGTAATCCTGTCGATAAAAAAACCAAGAAGCAAGAGTAAGGCCATCAGGATGGCAACATGGAGAACCAGACCAAGCGGACCGTTCAGTCCCAGCGAACTGAGCCATCCGGAACAGGCCTCAAAAAGTTTTTTTAAGCTTTCACCCATGACTGTTGTAAAGTATTAATATTCCTATTGCCAAAAATACAATGTAATTTACCTTTACCGAAGATATTACTAAAAATCAAAGACAATGAAAAAGTTAATTGTCCTGCTACTGGTTTTTGCCACCCTGAGTCTTCAGGCGCAGATTAAATATGAAGACTATTTTACCAACAACACCTTGCGGTTTGACTATAACCGCTGCGGGACGAAAACAACCGAGCAGGTATATTTCGGGCAGATGAGGCAGGAAGGCAAATGGTCGGGCCCCCGCGCCAGGCTGATTGATCCTTTTGCCTGGGGGGAATACCGGGTTGAAGTATATGACCAGGCCAGCAAAAAACTGATTTATTCCCGAGGTTACGCTGGTTTATACAGTGAATGGCAGACCACGGAAGAAGCCAGGATTACTTCCCGGTGTTTTTATGAAACAGTTCTGGTACCGTTTCCGAAAAAGCCGGTAAACCTCGTGTTACTCAGCCGTGACCGCAAGAATAAACTCAACCGGATCTTTGAATACCCAGTGAACCCGGAATCCTATTTTATCGCTAAAGAAGCCGGACCGGTTTATAAGTCCTATATGGTCCATGACTCCGGTGATCCGGCACAGAAAATAGATGTTGTTTTTATTCCCGACGGATTTACGGCCGGCGAGATGGATAAATTCCGCGAAGCAGTCAATAAATTCTCAAAAGGATTGCTGAACACTGCTCCTTTCACTGCCTATTCTGATAAGTTCAATATTTGGCTCGTTGAGGCTCCTTCACCGGAATCGGGGACCGACATTCCCGCGAAAGGCGTCTATAAAGAAACCCTTCTGAACACCAGCTTCTATACGTTTGACAGCGAACGCTACAACATGACCTACGACATTAAATCGGTCAGGGATGTCGCCGCCAACGCACCTTATGACGTGATCGTCATCCTGGTGAATTCTGATAAATATGGAGGCGGCGGCGTTTACAATTACTACGGATGCTTCACCGCATTCCACCCTCAGTCAGTCGGAGTGTTCATTCACGAATTCGGTCACTGCTTCACCTGGCTGGCTGATGAATATTACACCAGCGATGTAGCCTACGGTGATTATATCGACATGTCGGTTGAACCGGTTCAGCCTAATGTCACCAACCTGGTTGATTTCGGTAAAAAATGGAAGAAAATGGTCAAGTCCGGCACCCCTGTCCCTACTCCAAGAACCGCAGAATATGAAGGTGTATTGGGAGCATACGAAGGCGGCCTGTACAGCGCCAAAGGAATCTATAGCCCGATGAATAAATGCAAGATGAACTGGCTTGGTGATCCCTTCTGCCCGGTGTGCACAAAGACGATCATTGACATGATCGGGTACTATACGAAATAGTTCACATCAGGTAACTAAATAAAGCGTTCTCTCTTTTGCAGACTGGTCAATCCGCCCAGGATAGCCAGAATGATACCCACGAGCAGGATCATCCGGTTGTCATGAACGATAGCCTTCCAGGCGGTTTCGCTGACGCCGTCGGGCAGGTTGAAAGGGTTCAGGAAGATGTTCCATTTGGTTTTTTCCACTATATCGATCAGGGCTAAAAAGACAACCCCGATGAGTATGAGTACCACACCCGTACCTATTCCGTTACGGATGAAGGTTGACAGGAGGAAGGCCAGACTGCCCATGAAAAAGATGGGGAACATTACGTGCCAGGTCATATTCAATACAGGCAATTCGACCAGTGCCCACGAGCAGAAGATCGCCAACAGCAACAGTATCAGGAATACGAGTAAATAGATCAGGACCAACCTGATCAGCCATACCTTGTAGCGGTAATTCGGAATGCCGAACAGGATCTCCAGGATCCGGGTATCTTCATCGTTCTGGATTCCGAACACCGTCGGGTAAAAGATCAGAAGCAGCCCCGGATATAGCAAAAGCGGGTAAATTGTGCCCGGGGTGATGCTTCCTCTTGAAAACAGGGTGATCAGCAGGATGATGATAAAGAAGCCGATGGAAGCGAGCAGAAACCAGATGAATTTATTGGCGAATATGATTTTCAGGTTATACCGGATCATGCTGACGATCCAGTTCCAGATAACGGCGAGACGGTTGCTTTTCATTTCAGATCGCTTTCTTCAACATCCATAAATAGGAATCCTCCAGCAGAGGCTGAACGGGAATGGCATCAGGCATTGGTGGTTTTTCGGCCAGTAACCTGACCCTGATCTTCTGGCCGTCGCGCATATGATAAACCACCTTATACTGCTCCGACAGCCGGTCAAATTCGGCCAATCCGACTTCCACCTGCCAGACGTGCCCTTTGGCTGTCAGGGCCATATCTTCGGGAGTACCCAGGTAAACCAGGTCTCCCTTGTCAAGGACGGCCACATGATTACAGGAACTTGAAATATCTTCGATGATATGGGTCGAGAAGATAACCACACGGTCACGTGAAAGCTCCACCAGAAGGTTCCTGAACCGGATCCTTTCCCTCGGATCGAGTCCGGCGGTAGGTTCATCCACCACCAGGATCCTGGGAAGATGCAGCAGTATCTGGGCAATTCCAATGCGCTGTTTCATCCCACCCGAATAGCTTCCGATATTTTCATTCTTATGTTCAATCATATGAACGGCGCCCAGAACATAATCCACACGAACCTGCCGTTCGGCGGGATCCTTGATCCCTTTCAGGATTCCCTGATAGTTCAGGAATTCATTTGCAGACATATTTTCATACATCCCGAATTCCTGAGGCAGATAACCGATCAGTCCCTGGAGCTCCTCCCGTTTCTTCTGCGTATCCACTCCGCTGATCCAGATCTTGCCATAGCTTTGCTCAAGAATACCGCAAACAATCCGCATCAGCGTTGTTTTCCCGGCACCGTTGGGGCCCAGCAATCCGAACATCCCGTTGCCGATTTCCATGGATACGCCTTTAAGCGCTTTAAATGGTTTCTTCTTGGAGCCAATTACCGGAATAGACTGAACCGTCCGGTACCACCCGCGGCGGATCCGTCCGAACCGGCCGGTGATCCTGTTCACATTCACCTTGTCACGAGCCAACCGCATGGAAGTGGTGTAAATGATCAATCCCAGGTACCACAGCAAGCCGATCAGGATATCCAGGGCAATATTATGCCAGCTCAGATGATAGAAAACCACACTGAATGCCGGAAAGAGCCAGACCAACAACGTCTTGACACTCCGGTTCATGAAGTCTCCGATCCTGGAATGATCCCTGGCTTTCCAGAACTTGCTCACCGGGCCGTAGAAGCCGATCAGCATGAACCAGAGCGGGAAAGTGAGCAAAAAGGTCCAGAATCCGGATTCAAGAAAGAAATAGATGAAATAGATCATGAAACCGGCTATGGGCAGCTGCCATATCAGGTTATCAAGATCTCTGATGTGTTTATATTCTTTTTCAAGAGCGAACCTTTTTCTTATAGCAATACCGGCTTTCCACTGACGCGTAAAACGGCCGTCCCAGTCATAGATCTTAACCAGGTTCTGGATACGGATGATAATCGGCTGGCCCTGCGGAACGGCAGTATCGCTGGCTTTCCTCAGGCTGTTCATTATGAACCAGACGGATGTCGGAACAATGGTAATGATCAGGATCAGATCCACCAGCTTCCAAACAAAGGTATCAACGGTAAAATATACCAGTACCGTAAGCAGGATCATCAGGGAGTACATAATAATCTTGATAACGGTTTTCTGATCCCTCATCCAAGCCAGTGCGTTTTCGAGCCCAGAATAAAAGGTTGGAACGAAAACCAGGGTCAGAAGGGTGCTGACCGACAAGCCGCCGATCACCGTGATGGCAAACGGAGCCCCAATCAGGCTGGCATACTCGGATTGACCCATAGCCATGGGTATCATGGCCACGATCGTAGTTCCTGCAGTGATCAGTATCGGGCGCAGACGCGCCAGTCCTGCTATCAGAAGGGCACGGGTTTTCCGGTACCCCCTGCTCCGCAGGATCTTGGTATAATCGATCAGGATAATTCCGTTGTTGACTACTATTCCGATGAGTATGATAAAGCCGGTCAGGGTGTTGGCATTGATAAGGGAATTGCCGGTGAAGAGGATGGCCAGGAAGGCGCCGATACCGGCCAGTGGAATTGAAAGCAGCAAAACAAACGGAGTGCTGAAGGATTCAAACACTGCGGCCATGATCATAAAAATCAGGATGAAAGCCGCACCGATCAGGAAATAGAAATCCTCAAACTGATTTTCCTCGTGCTGAACCTCAACTGCAATCCCTGCCGGAATGGTCAGACCAGAAACCAGGTTGTCGACCTCCTCGCGGGCGGCATCCAGCAAAGGTTTTGAATCATTGGTTTCGGTATCGAAACGGTAGGTCAGCTCGATCTGCTTCTCCTGATTTAACCGGTTGATCTGGCCCATTCCATAAGCAAAATAGATATTGGCCAGATCAGTGAGCCGATGGTTGGCTCCATCCGTGGAGGGTATATCCATTTCCTGCAAGTCGGACATTGACCGTGTCTGGTTCTTCTCTTCCTCCTCCTGGACCTTCTTGTCATACTTGATCAGGATGTCATATTCTTCTTCTGCCTGTTTAAAAGTGACCCCGGTTGAGAACTCCGTCGGAAATGAACTTAGTTCCGACATCACGGAACCGAGCTGAACGTTCCTTTCACCCATTTCCCGGGGTTTAAACTCCATTCTTACTTCCGGGCGGCTGTCTTCAACGCCCAGGTTCACGGATTGAATGGACGAGAGATCCTCCAGGTAATACTCTATATCCTCTGCCACAGCCTTCATCAGGGTAAAATCCTGCCCTTTGATCAGGACTTTCTCCTGTTGGGTACCCACACCCAGAAAAGACTCCAGACCGCCCGTGCTGGGCATGCCGGAAGAACTTCCCCCTCCGCCTGAAAAGCCTGAGCTGGTCGAAAAGGCCTGGAATTCGTATTCAACCTGAGGTATATTTTCAATTCTGCGTTCAATATCGGACTTGATTTCAGGAAGCTTGCGGTTTTTGATCTTCTCAAAATCCTCGACCAGCTTGACCCTGACTGTTGCCTCTGCTTCCTGGGTCTCGGTAACGATATCCTCCCTCTCAGGGAGATCCATCAAACGCTCCTCAATCGTCCTGACCGCCAGGTCCGTGTTCTCAAGGGTAGTGCCGGTGGGCATGGTTACCGAAATGCGCAATTCTCTTGTTTCGACTTCCTGCAGGGTATTGGTTGAAATGGCCAAAGCTGCGAAAAGTGTTATAAAGAAAGCAACAAGACCGCCGACAACGGTAACTGCAGGATTTCGGAGGCTGCTTTTCAGAATCAGCACATAAACCTGGATCATCCGTTGATGAAAATGAATCTTTTCAAAGATAGCCGGCGTATCCTTGGGTTTTCTTTCCAGTATCAGGTGGGTGAGCATGGGGATAAGCACAAGGGCCACCATCATTGATATCAGGAGGGTGGAGATGATCGATACCCCTATATTGGTCCCCAGTATCCTGACGTAGAAATTATCCGAGAAAATGAATGGCAGAAAAACGGTGACAGTGGTGAGGGTGGATGCAAAAACCGATCTCCAGACCTCCTTGGTACCCTGCGTAACAGCCAGATAAGGGGACTCATCACGGGAAGCGTGCCGGTATATGTTCTCCAGGACCACCACGCTGTTGTCAACCAGCATGCCGATAGCCAGGGCCATTCCTACCAGTGTCAGACTGTTGATTGTAATCCCGGCGGCATAGAACAGGTTAAAAGCAATATATACCGATACAGGTATCGACAGGGCAATACTCAGTACCAGCCTTATCTTCTTGAGAAAAATCCAAAGGATAAAGACTGCCAGCAGACCGCCGGTTAAGGCCAGGTTGATGATGTCTTTTATACTTTTTTCCATTGTCTCCGCAGTATTCTCCTGGATCTTAATCTCCAGTTCCAGCGGAGCCAGTTCCTCATTGAGCTGACTGACCAGATTGACCATGGAATTCGACAGATCGATCATGTTGACCTGTGAATCGGAAACCAGGTTCATGGTGACCGATTCCATCCCGTTCACACGCGAATAGGAAGTTTCCTCCTTGACACCAAAATAGACGGAGGCCACGTCACGGAGCAGAACCGGACCCGATTCCCTGATAACCAGGCTTTCAATTTCCCGTGTATCGGTATAATCGCTGGATACATGCACAAAATGAATCCTGTTTCCACTATAAGTATTTCCCACATAGCTACGGTCTCGTCCGTTTTGGGAAATGGCGTTCCTTACCTGGTACGGGGTGATCCCGTAAGCATCGCAGGCATCTTTGTTCAGGGTGATCTCAAGGGTCTTTTCCTGGCCTCCGTAGACAGTCACGCCGGCAATACCGTCGACGCTTTCTATCCGGGGCACTATTTTGTCATCGGTCAGCTGTCGAATCCGGTTGGCTCCTCCGGTACCCCTGACCTCAAGTGCCATGATCTGATTGGCGGCTTGCTCCAGGTCAACTTTCTGGACCGTTATAGTGAACGCTTCAGGAATGCTGTTCCTAACCTCCTCGATCCGTTCCTGAAGCTTGAGCTGGGCAATTTTAAGATCGGTATCCGGTGTATAGGATACATATACTACTCCGCGCCTCTGAGCCGCGGTCGAAGTGATCTCTTCAATACCCGGCAAGCCTCCGACAGCTCCTTCCAGCGGAATAACTGCCTGCTTCTCCATATATGCGGGATCCACCTCAACATTTGCCGTTACCTGAACAACCAGGAAAGGAGCCTGGGCGTTCGGCAACAATTCAACCTTTAATTGCCTGTAGGAAACAATACCCAATAAGGTGAGCCCGATGAAGATCATCGAGATCATAACCTTTCGTGTGACGATCATCCTCATGCAGAAGCCTCCTAGCTTTGAGATACCTTTGTGTATTTCCGGCCACTTGTCAAGCGATCAAGGACATCGTATACACAAGGAATTACTATCAGGGTGAGCAGGGTGCTGGTCACCATACCTCCAACCACCGCCAGCGCCATCGGTGCACGCAGGGAAACACTCTGACCAAAGCCGATCGTCATTGGGAGAAGTCCCAATATTGTGGTAAGACTGGTCATCAGAATAGGCCTGATCCTTTGCAATCCGCCCTCGAGAATGGCCTCCCTGCGTTTCATTCCGCCCGCCCGTAACCGGTTGATGGCGTCGACCAGAATAATGGCATTGTTAACCGCTATCCCCGCCAGCATTATGATTCCGATATAAGCCATCATATTGAATGACTGGCCGAGGATAAAGAACAGGAAAATGGTTCCGACCGCTGCCAGAGGTATGGTGAGCATAATGGTAAAGGGATGGACCAGGGATTCAAACTGGGACGCCAGAACCATGTAAACCAGCACAAGTGACAAGATCAGAGCAAAACCAAGGTTCTTCATGGATTCCGCCCTTTTGGTCTCCTCTCCGGACTGACGTATCTTGTAACCCGGAGGCAGCGCAACCTGGCTGAGTGACGCATTAAGCTCCTCGATAATCTGGTTGCTCGGCTTATTGTTGTTGAATTGTGCCGTGATCTGACCCACCCGGCTCTGGTCGGTCCTGATGATCTCCTCGGGAGCAGTAACTTCCCGTATCTTCACCACATCGCCTAACCGGATGGTATTCGTGCCAACTTTCAGCTCAATGTCACTCAGCTGGCTTACTTCCATGTCCGGAAGCTTCAGCCTAATCTCCGTCATCTCGCCATTGTAATCGAATTCTCCGGCAGGTGTACCTGTCAATATTTGTGTTATCTGGCTGATAATCTGATCAATAGTAACATTATAAATCCCCGCCCTGTAGCGATCGACCACCAGTTCAACTTCAGGGGCACCCGGTTGAATGCTGGAGGTCACATTGAACAGGTCAGGATCATTGTTCATGATACCCTGGACCTCTCCAGCCAGACGTTCAATCTGGTCAAATTCTTCCCCTACCACCTCAACCATCACGGGGGCCTCATCTGTTCCCAGTGTAGCCTGGAGGATTGTTTCATCCTGGACAAAGCTGAACTCAATCTCAGGCATAGTGGCAAACAGTTTTCCCAGGTCAGCAAGCAGCTCGTCGCTTTGCCTGCTTGCCTCTGCTTTCAGTTTGACCTTGAAACTGGCTGAATTCTCATTTTCAAAAACCGATTGGTCGCTGGTGGAATTGGCCGAAGGACCGATTCTCACATAGAGATGTTCGAGATCCGTGCCCAGCAGCTCCCGGATCATCGGCTCGAGTGTCTTGCAGGCCTGATCGGTCCGTGATAACTGTGTTCCCTCAGGCAGTTTGATATCAATGGTAAACTCCCTGGCCTCCGTACGGGGCATAAACTCGCTGCCGATGGGTTTGATCAGGAAGGCAGCACTAACAATAAGGGCTGCTGCCAAACCGATGATGAGCCATTTGGCTTTAAGGAATTTATCCAGGACGGCTGGATACCAGTTGAATCCGATAGCTTTTAACTGTTTTTCGGCTGCAACCGGTTTAACGAATCTGGCGAACAGCATAGGAATGACAAGGATTGCCACTATCAGGGAGCAGATCAATGAAAAAGCCACAGTCCAGGCCTGATCCTTGAACAGTTCACCAGAAGCACCGCGGAGGTACACAATCGGGAGAAATACGACAATGGTGGTCAGTGTAGAGGAAGTGATGGCCGCACCCACCTGGGAGGTTCCCGTTATTGACGCCTCCTTGATCGACAATCCTTTCTGAAGATTCCTGAAAATACTCTCCAATACAACAATGGCATTGTCCACAAGCATACCGGCACCCAGGGCCAATCCCCCAAGAGTCATGATGTTGATGGTCAATCCATTGAAATACATCAGGTTAAAGGTTGTTATAATAGAAACCGGTATGGCCACACTGGCAATCAATGTGGTACCGATCCTGCGCAGGAAATGAACAGGATGAAAATTGAAAGGCAGATACCCAGGATCAGCGTGGACTCAACCTCACCGATAGCCTTGGAAATGAAGGTCCCCTGATCCTGAACCACCTGAAAGGTGTATCCCGGCAGAGCCTTCTGGATATTCACAAGCTCTTTCTTTAGCTGGTCGACCGCTTTGACCGTATTGTAACTGGGCTCTTTATAGATCGCCAGTCCTATGGCCCGCTGGCCGTTGAACCGGACTATATTTTCAGGATCCTTGTTGCGGAATTCCACCTTAGCTACATCCTTCAGGAAAACCGGCACACGGCCGGCAAGCGAGGTAGTTGTGCTGGTTGTACCGGTTGTTGTGGCCGATGTTTCCTTGAATCCTACGATCAGATTCTGGATATCATTCAAACCGGTGAAAACGCTCACACCCTTGATCACATACTGAGTTCCCATCTCGACAATGGATCCGCCGGAAACATTCTGGTTGTAGTTGGAGATCTGTGAGGTAATCTCACTGGTAGTAACCCCGAAAGTATTCAAAAGGTAAGGATTGGTACTGATCAATACCTCCTTGATTTCCTGTCCTTCGAGCTGAACATCGGCTACCCCTTCAAGCCTGACCAGTTCATTCCGGATATAGTTCTCCCCGATCCTTCGAAGCTCATCGAGGTCGGTCAGGGATTCATGCTGCATGGCAACAAGCATCACCGGCGATTCGTTTGGGTTGTGCTGCGTAATCAGCAGTTTTTCCAGGTCGCTGTTTTGTGAATAAGTGCCCAATGCTTTCTGTAGTTCGAGGAAAGCATCATCCATATCCTTGTTCCAAGCATATTCAACGGTTATCTGGGACGTTCCGACCCGGGTCACAGAAGAGACCCCGACAACATTACTCTGACGAATGCATACCGATTCTATCGGGTCAACAAACTGCTTTTCAACTTCTTCCGGAGGACGCTCACCTGCTGTGATCTCCACGTATATCCGGGGATTGGCCATCTCCGGAAACAGGTCGGTTCCCAGCTTCCCAAACGATATGAATCCCAGCAGGACCATCGCCAGGACAAACATCGTCACAGTGACCGGGTACCTGACTGCAAACTCAGTAATTTTTCTCATGGTCGACTGGATAGGCAGGTTAGCGGACGATTTTAACTTTTGACCGGTTACCAAGTGTCTCGAATCCTTCGATGACAACCCGGTCGTTCATCTGAAGCCCTTTGATGATTTCAACCGAATCGGGATTTTCGAGACCGGTGGTAATGACCCTCTCCATGGCTGTGTTCTGGTCAACAACATAAACGGTTTTCCCCCTCTGACGCGATACGATAATATTTTTTGGAATCACCATGGTGCTGTCTTTCCTTTCCGTAATAATCTCAGCCTTGATATAGGAACCGGGCCTGAGCCGCAGATCATTGTTCTCAATGGTCAGGGTTCCTTCGAAATTCCTTGTATCCGGGCTGATAGCCGGCGATAACTGGCTGATGGTACCGAACAGGGTATCATCCGGAAGAGCATAATTGAGAATCCTTACCCTTTGGTTAACGTTCACCTTTGCCAGGTTCTTTTCTGGAAGCTGAAACTCCATGTAGAGTTTTTTATAATCCATGATCTTAACCAGCGACAGGCCTGACGAGAGCTTATTGCCCTGAGTATAGTAGGTCAGGTCGACAATGACACCGTCAAAAGGTGCCCTGACTTCCATTTTTGCCAGTTGAATCTGTGCCGTCTCGAGTGAATACCTGGAGTTGATCAGGGTTTGTTCCGAAGTGGTCAATTCCCGGTAAGTCGCACCGCCTTTGTCATACAGAGATTTCTGCTTTTCATATTCACTCTGCGAAACATCCAGGTTTAGTTTTTTCGAATCGTATTGAATACCAGCTACATACTCTTTGTCTTCAAATTTGACAATCAGTTCACCCGAGCGGATCTGGTCACCCAAACCCCATGGACGACCGGTCCTGGGATTTTTCTGAAGCAGGTAGTTACCTGAGACTTCGGATTTCAGCTCCACCTCGCGGGTTGGATAGACCGTACCGTTGGTTTCAATGTATTCTTCGATCGATGAAGGCCGGATATCCAGTACGGCTACCGGAACGGAAACTTCGGTTTCAGCATCGGTCTGCTGAGTTTTACATCCGTTGACGCCAACCAGCGTCAGAGAGGCTAACAGAATGAGATTAAGGGGATTTCGGAAGGATTTCATATCGATTGTGTATTATTTGTTAAGGGTGGGAACGATTGATGATTTGGTCTCCCAATCATACAGGGTTTGAATCTTGAGGTTCAGCAGCTCCAGTTTGTAATTGATCTGGGCATTGACCAGATCCAGCTTTGCACTGGACAGCTGGTTCTGGTACAGGTTCAGATCCATTCCCGTAAGGTCTCCGTTCTTGTATCTTTCATAATTGATATCGTATGTCAGCTGTGCATTCTTAACACTTTGTTCCTGGATCGTGATCTGGTTCAACAGGTTCTGAAGGCTTCTGTATACCTGGCGTATATTCTGGATGATCGTATTCCGCTGATCTTCCAGATTGATTTCCTGGGTTTCTATACTGGCCTGCGATGCCTTTATCCTGGCTTTTCTTTCGCCCCAATCGTATATCGGTATAGACAGGCTCAGGCTGATGTCCTCATTATCGGTCGGGCTTGAATAAATTTTCGGGAATTTTTCATTGTCACCGAACAAGCCGACCGAGATCCCCAGGTTTCCCGAGAACTCATTGGTGGCCTTGGCCCTGATCATGTCAAACTGGGCGGTCTCGATGCTGATCTGTCTCTGCCTGAGCTCCATCCGGTTATCCAGCCCATACTGAATGGCCTTGTCGAGGTCAACAGGAACCGAATCCACCACCGGATCAGCCAGGACGCTGACATCACCGAAGATATCCATACCAACCAGAATTTTCATCTGATCTTTGGCATTTTCAAGGGTGACCCTGTAATTATCAGCCGATGATTTACTGGATGCGAGGTTCAGTTCAGCCTGGTAAAGTTCTTCCAGGGCTGACAGTCCTCCTTCCACTTTATTCTTGATGATCTCATAGGATTTTTTTTGATTGTCATATTCTTCCAGAGCAATCTGAAGACGCATCTGCTGGTTGTAAACCGTATAGAACTGTTGCGATACCGTACGCTCCAGGTTCAGCATCTGAAGGTTGAAGTTAAGCTGGGCGTTCTCGTAATCCAGCTCCAGAGTTTTCAGGGCCAGTTTCGTACGGTTATAGGTGAACAACGGCTGATTATATTCGAGGAACAGGTTGTTCGTGAATGACTTCGTGGTCTCGTCCTGAAATTCACTATAAGCACGCTGCCAGGAAAGGCGGTTACTGACTGCAATCGTACCGTCGGTCCAGACAATCGGTTGTGACACCGTTAAAGATCCCGAACTGTTCAGGTTTTCCTGAGTATTCCAGATAGCATACAGGTCATTGAAGGCACGGTCGTGCGAATAGCCAATGGGATTCAGAGTAAACCGGATATTAGACTTCAGGGATGCCTCCTGCGCGTTCAGCAGTTGCTGGCTCCTCTCAAGGCTCAATCGAACGGTTCTGATATCCGGACTGTTCTTGGACGCAATCAGCAGTGCATCCTGCAATTTGATCAATTGCTGCCCCCAGCCTGATACGGAGAAGATCAGACCACAAGCCAACAGTAACATTGCACTTTTTCTATTCATAGTATTCACTTTTATCAGATCACAAATCTTTATTCTTTCGTCTTTATTCTTTACTATTGTTGCTTCACCCACTTCACCGCATCGGCCACAACTGTTTTTCCTGTATTTTTATCTGTCATGACCACCTTAGCCGTATCAGCCGAGTAATAGAAGGAACCCAAGTGGTTCCATCCTGTTTCGGCTGATTTTAAAGCAAGCGTAACATCATCGGTTCCTTCGTCATGGAACACCGTAAAATGATATTCATCGGAAATTTCCTGGGGGCTGCCACCCTGTCCGCCTCCCGGTCCGCCGGGTCCTCCACCCATCCGCATGCCCATCCTGGCTGTCATGGGGTTGATATAAGCGTAAATATCATAGTATCCCGGTTTGGTTATCAGGGTGCGCCACTCTGCAGTCAGACCGCCATCGCCCGATTTCACATATACGGCCGAGCGTATCAGTTCACCGTAAAAACCCGATTGAATGATCGGAGTCCAAAACTGGGGCGGCCTCCAAAAAGTCATCCCTTTATAAGGAAGCGATTCATCTTTTTTGTTGATTTTCAACCATCTGACTAACCTGCTTTCGGTAGCCTGGCCCAAAACGGAAAAGCCCGGGTCCTCGTTGTCAACAATAATATCTCCGGGGGTACTGACCGTATAGAATAATTCAATGGGCTTCAGGCCTTCAAAAGGCTCGAAACCCCTGATTTGTTCAAGCGTCGGGAATGGATAGCTGATCGTGCTGGGCAAGTTGGCAGAGATCAGTGTATTCACCGACATGTTCCGGGGTTGGTCGTCGAGGATATAAGCCACCTGGAAAGCCGTTTTGCCTGGAACGATGAGGAATTTATCAGTTCCGGAATTCCTTCCGGCCAATGCAAAACTGGAACCTCCCCTTCCCATACCTCCTCCCATGCCACCGGATCGGCCTCCACCCATCATCCCGCGGCCACCCGAACGAAGTGTGATCTGCATCAGCCCGCTCTCATCCGACGGATTGGATACGTTATACAGCATCTGATAGCGGGTCCTGTCATCCTGCTGTACCTCGATCACCCTCACATTACCAATCAGAAATCCCGGTAAACTCCTGACGGTAAACCATGCGTCCGCCAGGGAATCGATATTAAAGCCGAAACGCTCCCTGAAGTCAGCAGACAAGGAATCCAGATGAAGCTGGCGATAACGGTATTTTTCCATTTCAGCCAGCAGGAAAGGCATAAAATCGGTGGAACCGGCCACTGCTTCCAGGTAGGTGAAGAAATATTTACCCTTTGCGTCAATGACTTTACGCAATGCTTCGTTGTCAATGTCGGATTTCAGCAATTGCTCAAAGGATTTTTTCTGCAACTCGACATTAGCTTGTTCCGAATCATTCAAACCCGATGTCGTCATCGCGCCAAATCCCGTCATCATGTCACCGGTATTGGTGACATACGCTTCCAGAGCCGTATTCAGGATCGGATAGATATCAGATTCAAGATGGTTCACAAACGTATAGAATTGCGGGAACAGGGAATACTGCTTCTCTGTCGTCGAAGTTATTGAACGGCTCGACTGGTCGAAACGGAACCTCATATCATTGGAACCCGGGATGAAATTCTCCGAAAGGAAATTCCGGAATACCCGAAGCTGCAGGTCCTTTTCAGACAAGGATTCATCATTGGCCTTGCTTCTTTTTTCAGACTGCCTGTACTCCTGCGCAAACCCGGCACGTCTCAACATGCTCCCCCTTTCGGGCACAAGGATCATTTCCGGCTGGAGGAAATCGCGGTTCTTAATCCATAGTCTTGAATAGGAATAGAACTGCACAGGTACCTCAACTAAACGAAGACGCGGATAGGAATATTTTAAGCCAAGGCTTCTTTCAAGATCCTGCATCATATCTCCGGCATACTTGGGTAGAGTATCGGTGATGGAATCCATCACCGAACTGAAAGTATCGTGACCCTTGATCAGGTTGAGCTCAATATCAGTTCTGGAAGTTTGGAGTGTTTTCTTCTCATAAGGCCCGATTATCAGCGTTACACCCGGCAACTGGTTTTCTGGGGTAAAACTCCATTGGTTACCTGATTTTTCGCCCGGACCCTGAACGATGGGCTGCAGGTCGTCACGTGTTTCGACAGAAATAGTATAGCGGCTGAAATTCCAGGAGGGCATGACCGAAAGGTTCGAACCGTGCAACACCCCGGGCAAAGGATACCAGGCCGATTCGGGGGTCAGTAGGACATATCCGGGTTCAATCATTGCGAACCGTTTCCGGATGGCAATCAGAAAATCCGGTCCGTATTTTTCTTCTGCCTGTTCCTTCTTGATATCCAGGTTGCAAACCCTCTCATCAATCCGGCCGGCATAAGAAAAGACAACCTCGGCCCTCTCACCGGGTTGCAACGGTGACGGCAGCGTAATCAATATCAGGTGCTCTTTCCTCTCGAATGATCCGGAAGTGCCGTTGATCGACAGTTTTTCCAATTTGAGGCCGGGATTCAGCGAAAAAACAGTCTTTGAGATGGGCTGGTTTTCATGGTTGGCCAGGCTCAGCCGGGCCTCCACCTCGATAGACTTGCCATGATGACGGACCGCAAGGGCAGTGTTCTCAGGAGACAACAACGCGATATTGTTGTTTTGATCATTCAGGGAGATCAGTTCCTTCCTGTAACGGATCTCACCCCTTGTATCGCCTGTATGGATGAGCAGAGCTGCCAGGCCTCCGGCAGCCATTGTAATCATAATAAACCAGGCTGACGCAGTTAACACCCTCGACTGCGGTAATCGCTTCAGCAAAAGGATGGAAGCGTTGATGAAAGAGATGCCAAACAGCAGGTATATCAACCTTTGCAGAATGAGCTTTCCTTCAAAACCAAAGCCGATCAGGTCGGAGTGAACCAGCGGGAGCCGGTATCCGATGAAATCGAAAATATAATCATAGCGATCCTTGCCGAAGAACATGACCAATCCTGT
Source organism: Bacteroidota bacterium (assembly GCA_043797975.1). Classification (GTDB taxonomy): domain Bacteria; phylum Bacteroidota; class Bacteroidia; order Bacteroidales; family UBA12481; genus UBA12481. Next base: position 6,479 of record JAZDPC010000033.1, on the reverse strand, counting down.
ATAGCCCAGCAGCACGACAAGAGATATGGCCTGATTCCTTACCAGTGACATAACAAGGAAGGATAAACCCAGAATGAATACCAGGGAGGGCACGCTGATCAGGACCGGGTAATAAAGATATGCGAGAAAATCAACCGGCAGGTCCGTCATGATCAGATTGATGATCAGGGTCAGGACCAGAACCAATATGTTTAGTACCGAGAAAACGGTGAAAATCCCGAGACTCTTTCCCCAGACATAAGCCCAGTTCGTCATCGAACGTGTATATATCACCTCGGAAGTATCCAGTTTTTTATCCCTTTTCAGAAAATCCAGGGCCAGGAACATGGCGATGAATGCCTGTGCAAGGCTCAGGATCAGGGTATTATAATAGGGTATATTGGCCGGTATGGCTTTTATGGCCCAGTTGCCTCCTCCGTCACTGAGAATTCCTATGTTCATACCCAGGAGAAAGAGAAGGATCAATATACCGAATATCCTGAAAAACCAGCTCCGGAACAGGATCAGCATCTCAAACCAGGCTATGATCACGATGGTTCTTATTGTTTTCATTTCAATACAATTCTTGTTTTTGATTCAGAACCATTTCCATGAAATATACATAAGCATGTTCAAGGTTCGGCTCAATCGGAACCGAAGGATAGCTGCCGGTATCGTCGGCTACTACCTGAACATCCCAGCCATTAACTGAAGGAATCGTTGAGATCACGCTGTATTTTTCCTTGATATCCTCGAATTCCCTGTTTGAAACAGTCAGTTGAAAAACATGTCCGCGGGTCTGGGTAATAAGCCCGTCGGGCGGACCCTCAAACACCAGCTTGCCACGGTCAAGAAGAGCCATGCTGCGGCAGGTGCTCGAAATATCGCCCACAATATGGGTGGAAAGAATGATGATCATCTCCTGTTCAGTCATCTTTGACAGGAGATTCCTGAACCGGATCCTTTCATCCGGATCGAGGCCCGTAGTCGGTTCATCGACAATCACGATCTTGGGATCCCCGATCAGAGCCTGAGCTATACCCAGACGTCTTTTCATTCCGCCCGACAGCCTGCCGGCTTTCCGGTCACGCGCTTCAAAAAGTCCCACCTGTTCAAGCATTTGCTCTACCTCGCGGTTACGAACCGACCGATTTTTAAGGCCGGCCAGCCGTGCAGAATAATCGAGGAATTCCCATGTGCTGTATTTGGCAAAAAAACGAAAATCCTGGGGTAGATAGCCCAGCAAGGTCCTCACCTGTTTCCGGTTTTTCTGTAAATCCATCCCATTCACCAGGACCTTTCCGGTCGACGGTTTCATCAGGGTTACCAAAATCCTCATCAGAGTCGATTTCCCGGCGCCATTTGGTCCCAACAATCCGAACATACCGTTCTCAATGACCAGGTTGATATCAGACAATGCCTTATTGCCGTTCTTGTATATCTTATTCAGATGCTCAATACGGATTTCCACGGGTTTAGTATGTGTTTAGCAATTGGATAAAGGTAATAGGTATAAGTTTAATAACCTGACCTGTTAAAAGTTGTTAAAAAAAAGGATCGTGCCAGTGATTCCGGCACGATCCTTTTATGTTCGATCAGGAATTAATTATTCTTTGATATCTTCCTTATCCATTTTCCTGCCAAGCAAATACCCTCCGACCAGCCCCAAACCGCCGAAAACAAAGACTATTCCGACAATATAAAGTGCCTCAATGCCATCTCCGATCCGTCCGGTCCAGTTGTACACAAGAAATGAAACAATCAGTCCGACTCCCGTACCGATGATCAGCATGCCGGATTTCATTGAAAAACGGACCGATGGAGCCTTTTGTCTGGGTGGTTTGGTTGCCTGGGGATTCGAAAACAGGGATGCATTAACCCCTTTATCAATCAGCCCCATCCTTTCACGATGGCGGGTACTGAAATAGAGATAAAAAATCCCGAAAGCTGATGCGATTAAAACGATAAATACAACTGCTGTTGCCATGATTTCCGATTTTTATTTTCTCTTTTGACGCAGCAATGGAATTCCGGTTACAAATTTTGTAACCATAGTCTTTCCCTTTGCGTCTAAAAGATGAATGCAAAAAATCAGTGATCACGAATGTATCATGAATGTGCTCCGGGGTGAAACGCAAAGTTTCGCATATTTAGTTGAGCGATATGAAAACCAGGCTTATAATCTCTGTTATAAAACCCTGAGAAACAATGATGATGCCCGTGAATGCACGCAGGATGCCTTCGTGAAAGCATTTGAAGGACTTGAAAAATTCAGGCTGGATTCGCAATTTTCAACATGGTTTTACCGGATTGTTTATAATGTTTGTATGTCGAGGATCCGAACCCGGTTGAGGTTTACCGGTCGGGTTACAGAGGCTCCCGGTCACTGGGAATCAGCCGGTGAAAACGATGGGATCGGAATCCTTGACCAGGACGACCGGAAAATGATGCTGGAAAAGGCTTACCTGGCATTATCTGCCAGTGAAGTCTTTCTTGTTGAGCAGTATTACCGGGAAGAGTGCTCAATTGAAGAACTGGCAGCAATGACCGGATTAAGCGAGGCTAATGTTAAAGTCCGGCTTTTCAGGGCCAGGCGTAAAATGCAGGACGAGATCGGGAATTATTTAAAAAAGGAGAAAACGGAATGGCAACTATAATGATAGGTAAAGATACTCCGGACGATACTTTTCTGTCGGAATTGATTAAAAATTCGGAGCCGGAAAAACCACCGTCAGATCTGCAGGAATCTATCATGCAACAGATTCTGGCGACCAAAATATCCAAAACAATCTCCGTCTTCAATCCACCCAAATGGATAAAATGGGGTGTTCCCTCAATCGCCCTGATCTGTTCACTGGTCCTGCTTTTTTTGCCCAATCGCGGGAGGCAGCCGTTCCAGCTTCCCGATTTACCGGATCTTGAAAGCCTGGGAACCATAAATGATTCCTGGTTCACCGGACTTTTTAAAACCATTGAATTACCGGAATTTTCACTGCCGGATTATGCTGTCTGGCTTTGCATCGGCGCTGCTGTTCTTTTCTGGGCATTCATCGCCCTTAATCGTTACCTCGAAAAACGCTTTTCCCACTAACATCCACCCATCAACTCCTCTACAACATCAAATCTCTTATTTAGGCGCCAGTTTGTAAAGTATTATGGCGATCCCGGCATAAATAAAATTCGGCAACCAGACAGCCACCCAGGGTGTAAGATCCCCTGCACGCGCGAACTCTTTTGACACCTGCATGAACAAAATATATGAGAAGCTGAGGGCGATACCGAATCCTATGTGCATCCCTATCCCCCCGCGAATTTTCCTGCTTGATAATGAAACCCCAATGATGGTCAGTATAAAAACTGCGAATGGATCGGCAAATCTCCTGTTTTTCTCAATTTCATAGTAAACATCACCATGCCCCCTCGAAAGCTCCAGCTTGATGAACTTTTTCAGGTTGGGTGTTGTCATGGCCTCCACCACGTTACTGTTCCGGCCGAATTCCCCGGGAGTTAAATTCAGTGCAGTGTCCATGGCAGCACCCGATGTTATCGTTTCCTTCAGTCCGTCGATCGTCCGGATCCAGTAGTTATGGATCCGCCAGGTATTATTGACCGAATCCCAGCGGATATAGTCAGCCATTAATTTCGATTTTATCTCCCCGTTATTAAATTGCTCCATGGAGAATTTGCTGCCATAATCGCTCCGGGGATTATAATTCTCGACATAAATAAAAGTGCCCGGACCGATCTGCTTATGAATATCTTTTTCGGGAGTTCCATACGGTTTATCCAGATATTTTTGTTCGAATTCCAAGCGGTTGACGCTGGTATAGGGGATCAGGTAATTGGCAAGGACAAAGCTGAAGACTGAGATCAGGGCAGCGGAGATCAAATAGGGTACCATCAGCCTACGGTAACTGATTCCCGTTGAGAGTATAGCCGTGATCTCACTGTGAACCGACATTTTTGAAGTGAAAAATATCACAGCAATAAAAACAAACAGGTAGCTGAATAGGTTGGAAAAAAACGGGATGAAATTCAGGTAATATTCAGTCAGGATCAACCCGAGCGGAGCTTTGTTGTTGATGAAATCATCCACCTTCTCTGAAAAATCGAACACCACCGCCACCAGGATGATCAGTCCCAGAGCCAGGAAGAAGGTCCCAAGGAATTTTTTGATAATATAGATATCCAGCCTTTTGAGCACCTGTCAGATACGATTCGTGAGTGAAGGGGTCATTCGTTCTTTCCATTCCCGGAAGTCACCCTGAAGGATATGTTCCCTGGCCTGCCTGACCAGCCTCAGGTAAAAAGCCAGGTTATGAATACTGGCAATCTGGGCACCCAGTCTTTCCCCGGTGGTTATCAGGTGCCTCAGGTATGCTTTCGAATAATCCAGGTCAACATATGATGTTCCGTCACTATCGAGCGGAGAAAAGTCAGATTTCCATTTTTCGTTTTTGATATTCATGACTCCCTTCTGGGTAAAAATCATTCCGTTCCGGCCGTTTCTGGTGGGCATAACACAGTCAAACATATCCACTCCCCTTGCAATTCCTTCAAGGATGTTGACCGGTGTTCCCACTCCCATTAAATAACGTGGCTTGTCCTGCGGAAGTATGCCATTGACAATATCAATCATTTCATACATCACTTCTTCCGGTTCCCCGACTGATAATCCACCGATAGCATTCGCCGGCATATCCTGTCTGGCAATAAATTCGGCTGACCGTCTCCTGAGATCAGGGAAAACACTGCCCTGAACAATCGGAAGGAAAAACTGGTCATATCCGTACAACGGCCCGGTCTGCTTAAACCGCGCAATCCCCCTGACCAGCCAGTCATGGGTCAGATTCATGGAATCCCGGGCATATTTCTCCTCGCAGGGCCAGGGCGTACACTCATCAAAAGCCATGGTCAGATCGCTGCCGATCAATCGCTGAATATCCACCACATTTTCCGGGCTGAACAAATGCCTTGAGCCGTCGATATGGGATGAGAACCAGGCTCCTTCCTCCGAAAGCTTGCGGTTGGCCGCCATACTGAATACCTGGTATCCGCCGCTGTCAGTTAATAGGGTACGGTTCCAGTTCATGAACCGGTGCAATCCACCTGCTTCATGCAATACACCGGTACCGGGACGGAGGTACAGATGATACGTGTTGCCAAGAATAACCGCTGCACCGATATCATCCTCCAGCTCGTGTTGGTGCACAGCTTTAACTGTTGCACCCGTACCCACCGGCATGAAAACAGGAGTTTGCACACTCCCGTGATCCGTTTTAAACGAACCGGCACGTGCTTTACTCTTACTGTCAGTGGATTCAACAAGGAAATTCATGGGCCTGCAAAATCGTAAAGATATTGCTTTTTAAAACTATCTTTGAAAACCGACCCTGTCGGTCCTTATGTTTTTCAAGTTGTGCTATATGATTCAGATACTCACTGACTTATTTCGGATTACCTTCACCCACTGGTCAGATTATCTTTTTATTTCAATTGCAGGCCTTACCGTGATCGCTTTATTAATCCAGATCCTGTTCTATTTCCGGTTTTATCTTAGGATTCACCGGCATTCCGCTAAGGATGTGAAGACCACAAAAGATCCGGTTTCAGTAATTATATGTGCCAAGAATGAAGCCGAAAACCTCAGTAAATTTCTGCCATCGGTCCTCGAACAGGATTATCCCCAATTTCAGGTTGTAGTAGTGAACGACGGATCAAAGGACGAAAGTGCAGTTATTCTGGCTGAATTTGAAAAAAAGTATGAGCATCTGTACGTTACTGCTATTGAGCACACCCACCCCTATCCACACGCAAAGAAACTGGCGCAGACCATCGGTATTAAGGCTGCCAAATATGATCAGCTCCTTTTCATTGATGCTGATTGCAGACCTGCCAGCCCGAACTGGATCTCTGCGATGCAGTCTCATTTCCTTCCGCGGAAAGAGATCATCCTCGGCTATGGAGCCTATGAAAGGGAGAAAGGTTTCACCAACAAGTTTATCCGGACAGATACCGTTTGGATTGCCCAGCAATACCTGAGTTTCGCAATACGGGGAATTCCATACATGGGTGTTGGCCGTAACCTGGCTTACCGCCGGTCGCTTTTCTTCAACAACAAAGGATTTGCCGGGCAGTTGCATCTGCAATCCGGTGATGACGACCTGTTTGTCAACCAAACGGCCAACCGGGAAAATACAACGGTAGAATACGAACTGGATAGCATAACCTACTCGGAACCCATGCACTCTTTTAATTCCTGGCTCCGCCAGAAAAGACGGCATCTGACTACCGGCTTTTCTTATAAAACAAAACACCGTTTCTGGATTGCGCTCGAGGTTCTGTCGAGGGAATACTTTTTTGTCAGTTGCATCGTGCTGCTTGCCATGTGGAAACTACCGGGATACCTGATCGTGATGTTGCTTTTTCGGATAATCATGCATCTTTGGATCTTCAAACTGACCATGAAAAGATTCCGGGAGAAGGGGATCTGGCTTTTT
>JAZDPC010000058.1:0-2127 GCA_043797975.1 Bacteroidota bacterium | reverse complement strand
AGAATTTCAGTAGGGTGTCGGGAAGCTGTGGGAAGATGTTTGTTGTATGCATGCTGGTATCAAACTGCGAAGTCCAGATATTGCCGCTGTAAGCAGAGAGTACACAATATTCCCAATCAGGGGCGACACATGTAGCAAAACCGTCGTAACAAATGTCAATATCAAACCAGAATTCAGAGGGATCATCTGTAACGGTATAGTACCAGTTGTTATCCTGCAGACCGCCCAGGATCCAGTCATCACCGGAGCTTCCGTGGTCGATGGTAACGGAATAAAACTGGGTGGTTGTCAGCTTATTGTTAAGCCGGTCCCAGTACATCTCCGCGCTGTCGGCCATGTTGTTGTAGGTGATGTAAATTCCACCATCGCAGGAGACGAACATAACATCCGGATCGGAAGGAAGAAAGGCCATTCCGTGCATATCGGGGTGAAGTGCATGAAGGGAGTCCATGTCGAAGGGATATCCTCCCATAAAAGAGGTTTGCGAACTGTCGGCAAAACCGTTTTCCGACCGGTAGAGGTTCATCCCGCCAATGATCACTACTTCTTCATTTTCCGGATGCACCCCAAGAGTAAAACAATACCCACCATAGCTCACAAAGGAATAAGGAAAGTCATTGATACTCCCGCTGCCTCCACCCAGGGTCCCGGCCGTGCGGTTTTCCCAGATGGCAGAATCGGCAATCGGATCCCAGGTCATCTTCCAGAAGGTGTTGATTGAATTTGCATATCCGTTGAATGGATTGAGGTCAGGAGATTGGGATTCGGTAAGGACATATAACGCCAGTTCATTCGATGGAGGGATTACCAGGCGGCTGGCCCGGTTATCATTCGGGAACCCTGCGGGAGTGATGTTCTTCCAGCTTAATCCGTCAGTTGAACGCCACACGCCTGCTTTTCCGGGAGGCTCAATGCCCCACCCATAGCTGCCCAGGATGGCGTACAGGGTTCCATCAGAGGTGATTGCAATGTCGGTTCCAAAGGATTTGTTCTCAAGGTCGCCCAGTACCATCTGCCAGCTTTCACCGCCGGTTTCCGACCGCATGACGGCCCCGTAACAGGCCGCATAGACAATATCTTTATCCGGGATCACCGGGTCGGTTACGATACGCCAGATTCCCTGAAAAATTTCACTGAGCGCTGCAGGAGAACCGCATTGGGTGGAGGATAACGGTTCCCACGTATTCCCGTTGTCGGTCGATTTGTAGATCCCGTTTCCGATCCCGAGTGTACGGACGTTTGTGCTGATATTCCGGCTGGTGGTGCTCAGCATTTCACCGGTTCCGTAATACCAGGTTGTGCGGTGACCCGGCCGCGGGTCCTGATGGATGCAGGTGGCGCTCTGTTCGGCATCCGGCGAAGTTACTTTCAACCAGTTATTTCCACCATCCATTGATTGCCACATCCCTCCCGAAGCGCTTCCGGCCAGCAGGTGATCTTCATACTCCAGGTCCACGGCGATGCATAACATGCGTCCTCCGATGTTATTGGGGCCACGTGAATTCCAGCTCTGACTGCGTGAAGACTCCTTAACCGGCAACCCGGAGGCAAAAGCCAGTTCCCGACTGCGGATTCCGGCCGGGATCTCGCCTGTTTGCGGATTCCGTAATTTCATCACCTGCAAGTCGGTAAGAAATGGCAACTGCAGGGCTTCGGGCATTTTTTCCGGCTCATTTTTCGAAAGGGCCTGATCCTTTGATGTTTGCGCCGGACTTGACCGGTACTTGAACAGAGCATATCCGGCTACAGAGATAATCCCGGCCATGAGCAGAATGAAGAATACTTTTTTCATAGGATTTGATTTGGAATAAAAAATCAGACATATGGAAGATTCAAATATAAGCAACGTAACTATTCACCCCCTATTTCTTAGAACCAGCGGTTGCTAACAATTTTAGGGTTGTTTTCCTGATTTTTTTCTAAATCTCAACGATATCAACAGTTTTCGGTTGATAGGTATTGATAAGACAGCTGATTTTACTATTGTTTTCATTAATTTCTGATGTTACTTTGCAACAAACAAAAGTGTTGTTGTGAATCCATTCCGGGAAATAGAACGGCTTAATAAAGAGAACAAAGAACTTCGAAAAGAAGTCGAAGAACTTCGTAAGGAGAACCAACAGTTCA
>JAZDPC010000046.1:0-4222 GCA_043797975.1 Bacteroidota bacterium | reverse complement strand
TATGGCTCTCGGAAGGTCCAGGTCGTCAAAATGTTCGTCGAAGTCGGCATCCGCTATGGGTTTGATGAAATTGATCAGCACATCGCCGAAGCTTTCGGAAGCGTCGCGCGGCAATTCGGCAGGCAGGATATCCACCGCCATGATCAGCATTCCTTCCTGCTGATGTCCGTCGGTGATGGTCTGGCTTTCGGGATTGTAGACGTAGATCGGCGTTTCAATCTTCGCCGGTTTCAACGTACATTCGACCGATCCTTCCACGTCGCAGCTGATGTCCCCTATTACGGTCAGTTTCGGTTTCCCTTTGGCAAAGAGTTTTTTCAGGTACTCTTTTGTGACCAGTCGAGGATACCGGGAATCCCAAAAGATGCAATTGATCAGTACGGAGATCAGGGGAATAAACCGCTCAAACCTGCTTCTATAGAATTGAGGATTTACATAATAGTCCTGGAGGTCAAACGGGGTTCCGTCGATGCGTTCGACCAGGTCCTCTTCCCTGAATACCGCTTTGTAGATTAGATTATCGGGCAACTGCTTGCGGTGATGCAGCGTCAGGAGTTTTTCGGGAGAGATCTCTTTGATTGGCAACAATCCGAGTATTTCCTGCGCGCCGTGCGAGACATTTCCGTATCCTGTAAATGCAACCACGAACGGGCGTAACTCATGCGGAATGCCATGTTCCGCGACGAGCTGGCCCACTGCGGAGATGTCATCCCGGGCGTCTTTTAACGATTCGTAATGCCGGGCCTGTTTGATCATGGCCAGTTTGGATGAATAGCCAAAATCCTTCAGCCTTAGTCCTAACGCCCAAAGTGTGTTAATCATTCCGGCCAACCCTGCATAGTGACCGAAAAAGATCAACCGTTTCCCCTGCTCGTCAATCACCCGTTCGTAATCAATCAGGTTGCATTTCAGTTCCATCATCCGCCTGAGCATGGGCATGTTGTAAGGTTGGCCTTTGATCACATGGGCGAAAAATACGTAAGACTTTCCCGGTTCGAAAGCCTCCAGTGGGATCTCCTTGACGCCGACGATCACTGAACACTTTTTCAGATCTTTGGAGACCTTTGCTCCAGCTTTGATGTACTCCTCGTCGGGGAAAATTCGCTTATCCGAATGTTGTACAATGATATCCAGTTTCTTCTGGTGAACGAGTTTGGAAACATGTCTGGGCGTTAACGGCGCCCTCCGTTCCATCGCATATTTATCCTCTTGCCGGATCCCGATGAAATTGCTCATAGCTCAACTAGTTAAAAAATTCACAGCAAAGGTAGGAAAAAGAGGGGAATTTACTGATGAATAACCCTGCCGTGAAAAACCTGGTGATCCGTGTGAATGCGAACCATGTATATTCCTGCCGGAAGGTTGGTTCCTGCGTTAGTACGGCCATCCCATGCAATCCGTTGAATCCCAGGATGGGGAATTTCGCCGGAGGAGGACCAGGCCAACGTTCCCTGTTGCGAAAAAATTTCTGCCTGATACGAGCCTTGTTTATCCGTTCTAAATTCCAACATGGTACTGAAATCGAACGGATTAGGCACTGCGATGACCTCTGCCCCTACCCTTCCCGCGTTCATCTCCTGACTTCCAAGATAAATATCCATGTTCCGCATCCAGATTTGCCAGTTGTTGTTCCGGTTGGATTCCCAGCAAAGGATCAGGTTTCCGTGGCCGTATTCGTAATTCCAGACTTCAAACAATTGGGGGTGAAGATCATCATTGGGGTATCCTGAAAGGTTCACATATAGAGGGTCCCAAAAATCCTCGAATGCGAAAATCTCATAGTTCCCGGTACTGTCGGAAGCAAATGTAAACATTGAGGGGAAAAAGTATCCTGAGGCCGCAACTCCTATGGGGACGTCGGCAAATGCCGGTTGAATGTTGTTTGTTCCGGGGAAATCAATGACATCCAATGGTTCCAGGGTAGGCAAATAGGATCCTTTGATCCGCCAGAAACCATCCTGCATAGTTTGCCATAAAAGATCCGGTGCAGCCATTCCTGAACCCATGAATAAATTCACGTTCATCCCTGTATCCGCTACCTGAACCGGAGGATCGTAATGCTGAGTTTGATAATCGTACGAACAAAACCAGATCTGTACATCGTCTCCGACCGGTTTTTCCCAGGCAGCCAATTGTCCATAGTAGACAGGGTTCCGGCAATTTCCCTGATCAAGTACTTCTTCTGTATAACCCGTGATAAATCCCCCCGGGATATTGAACTTCCGGAAGAGAATTGTACTGTTCCGCTGCCATAGGGCACCATAAAATGAAACCCATGAGAACGATGTTTCGTCGGCAGCCGTAGCAAAGACCGCGATTGAAGTTGAGACGGCCCCATTTCCCAGATAGCCTACATAGTTTATATCCCAGTTTCCGCTTGCATTCGTTTCATAGTAAAGGAAAAAGAGCGTATCTCCGCTTGGCACCTGGTAAATCTTTGGATTGCGGTAATGGACCCCCGAAGTCTGGAGCAAGGGAAAGGGGGCCCCTGAACCCTTTAGATTTCTACACCAGATGGCCGTGGAGAGCGTGTCGTCAGCGATTTCCCATACCACAAACAAGGAATCATAAGACATATCCCATCCAAGAGGAAAACAAATATTCCGGTTGTAGTGAAGGGAGTCGGTGATAGCTTCGGGATCAGACCAGGCAACGTATTGGGCGTTGGAAACAAAGCTCCCCACCCAGCAGCAAATGATCATCAACAAGGATTTCATGGCAGTTTTTTTCAAATGTAGGCAAGAAAAACATATCATCAGCATAGGCTTGAAAATTATTTTTCAGGAAGATCGGGGATAAGTACCTTTGTGCGAGGACGGATGACGGATGACGGATGAGTAGATAAAAACTATGGATCGTGAGCAGCAAAAAATCTTCCTTGACTGGGATGTCATCAATTGGTCCCGGGCGCTGACTTTCTGGGAGCAACAGGTCGATTTCCGGAACAAAGGATATCGCTGTCTGGAGCTGGGGGCATGGAAGGGAGGGATCTCCCTGTGGCTGGCTTCCCTCGGCAATGACGTGCTCTGTTCTGATATCGACGATCCGGAGCCTCGGGCGAAACCCTTGCATGCGAAGTACCCGGAAGGGTTGCGCATCTCCTATCAATCCATCGACGCGACGAATATTCCTTACTCCGGCAAGTTCGATATCATCGTATTCAAATCCGTACTGGGAGGAATCAGCAGGGGGAAGCAAAATACGTTAAAGCAAAAGACCTTTTCAGAAATTCACAAAGCACTGAAGCCGGGCGGGCGGTTGTTGTTCGCCGAAAACCTGGAAGCCTCTCCTATTCACCAGTTCTTCCGGAAACAGTTTATCCGGTGGGGCGACGACTGGAACTATCTGGAACTTCAGGAAGCCGAAATACTTTGTTCTCCCTTTGCCAGGTTCACCTGCGCCACCTATGGATTTCTGGGTACATTCGGCCGGAATGAATGGCAGCGGCAGTTCCTGGGCAAGGCCGACCGAGTGGTTGAGAAACTCGTGTCACCTGGATGGAGGTATATTCTGGCAGGGGTGGCGGTGAAGTAGTGGGCAGTTGGCAGTTGGCAGTTGGCAGTTGGCAGTTGGCAGTTGGCAGTTGGCAGTGGGCAGTGGGCAGTGGGCAGTTGGCAGTGGGCAGTTGGCAGTTTATCAGGCAGTAACATGGCCCTTGAGCGAACGGAGCATCATTTTGAAGGAGTGGTAATGGAAAGAGAGTAAACGGACTGAGGACTGCCAACTGCCAACTGCAAACTGCCGACTTTCTACAACAGTCCGGCGTTTTTCAGGATTTCGGAAAGTTTCGGCTGGGTCTTGGCGAAATCGACCAGTACGGCAAGGATTTTCTGATCCTGTTTCTTTAGTGGTGCCAGGGATAGTTTTCGATCCCAGAAGGCAAAGCCGAACACGCTGATCATCATGGTAGTGAAGATGCCAATGATGGCCCAAAGGAAGTTGAAGAGTTGGTCAAAGCGAGCGTTCATTTCCGATCGCAAACCATCAACCTTTGAGTCAATTTTTGCATCAAGGGCTTCCACTTTTTGTTCTGTCCGGATGATCCTATCGCGATCATCAAGGGTAAATGGGATCTCTTTTACTTCTGCTCTAACCATAACAGGTAAAAGAACCAATATGATCCCGATGAATTTCTTCAGTGTTTTCATGTTTCACGGATTAAAGTTCACCACATTAATCCGTTTTACCATGCAAAGGTAATACTGTTTTGGTGAAAAGTTTT
>JAZDPC010000017.1:0-28423 GCA_043797975.1 Bacteroidota bacterium | reverse complement strand
CTCCAGTTTTCCCGATCAGATACTGGTCATCAGGCTGGAAGCCGATAAAAAAGGAAGCATCAGCTTCACCGGATGGCTCAACCGTCCCGAACGCTACACCACCGCTTCAGCCGATGGGCAACTGATCATGACCGGTCAGATGAACAATGGAACCGATGGAAACGGGATGAAGTACATGGCCCGGTTGAAAGCCATTAACAGCGGGGGTACCGTGGAATTCAAAGACAGCCTGATCATTGTCAGGAATGCTGATGCGGTCACATTGCTGCTATCGGCAGCAACCGATTATGTGCTGCAACCGCCCTCCTACCGCGAGCATGATTTCGAAAAAATAACGGCAGAGAATATTGCCGGAGCAGAGAAGCTGACGTACCCAAGCCTGGTCAGACGTCATATGAAAGATTTTACTGCGCTCATGGACCGGGTCAGCTTTGACATCACTCCGGGAGCCAATGGCGATACTATACCTACGGATCAGCGGATAAAAACATTCAAGGAGACCCAATCGGATCCGGGTCTCACCGAGCTATATTTCCAGTATGGCCGGTATCTTCTGGTATCCTCATCAAGGCCGGGAAGTCTACCGGCTAACCTGCAGGGGATCTGGGCCAACAAGATCCAGACACCCTGGAACTGCGACTATCATACCGATATCAATGTTCAGATGAACTACTGGCCGGTGGAGGTGACGAACCTGTCGGAGCTACAGATGCCGCCTACGGAACTGATCGAATCGCTCGTTGTGCCGGGGCAAAGGACCGCACAGGTTCATTACCGGGCCGGCGGCTGGTGCGTGCACCCGATCACCAATGTATTCGGATTCACCGCTCCGGGCGAGCATCCGCTATGGGGCCTGCACCTGGGAGCCGGTGCCTGGATGGTACAGCATCTTTGGGAGCATTATGCCTTTACGGGCGATACGGAATATTTGAAAAGGATATACCCGGTAATGAAGGGATCTGCAGAATTCTATCTCGATTGGCTGATTACAGACCCTGTATCTGGTAAGCTGGTTTCCGGACCTGCCAGCTCTCCGGAAAATGCTTTTTTCGCTCCCGATGGCAGCAGAGGTTATCTGACCATGGGCCCGTCGCACGACCAGGAAGTGATCTGGGATCTGTTCACCAACCTGATCGAAGCATCGGAAATATTAAATATCAATGACGATTTTATTTCCCGGTTAACCGAAGCCCGCGCCAACCTTTTGATTCCGCAGATCGGTTCCGACGGCCGCCTGATGGAATGGCCGGTAGAGTTCAAGGAACCGGAACCGGGGCACAGGCACATGTCGCATTTGTTTGCCCTGCACCCCGGCCGGCAGATCACTACACAGACGCCTGACATGCAGGCCGCCACACGAAAATCCCTCGAATACCGTCTGGCGAACGGCGGCGGATATACGGGCTGGAGTGCCGCCTGGCTGGTGAACCTCTGGGCCCGCCTCGGTGACGGTGAAAACTCCAAAAAAGCCATCGATTTACTTCTGACGAAATGCACCAGTGAGAATATGTTCGACCTCCATCCGCCATTTCAGATTGATGGTAATTTCGGGGCAACAGCCGGTATCGCCGAGATGCTGCTCCAGAGCCATACAGGTGAGATCGTGCTACTCCCTGCCCTTCCCGCCTCCTGGCCCACCGGTAAAGTGGAAGGTCTCGTTGCCCGCGGGGGCTTCGTGATCGGCATTGAGTGGAAAAACGGCAAACTGGTTAAGACAACCATTCTCTCAAAGAACGGGGGGAAATGCACGTTGAAATATCAGGGAAAAACCAGAACTTTTGAGACAAAGGCCGGAAAAACCCAGAAATTATCGGTATATTAGGCTGTTCAATAGCAGATTAGCCTCATGAAAAGCTTGGCTGACAGAATCAAAAAAGGTGCAAGAAATGTAACTATTTTTGGAGCTGTTGCTTTAGGCTTGGCTTTAGGGGCTGGAAAAGCAAAGGCACAAGAACAAACAGAGAATTATAAGGATTTTTTAAATCCGTTTTTTAAAGAAAATTTATACAATAAAACAAATTATAGGGGAGACGGGGATGGGACTAAAGACGGCATTGTTAATTATGAAGATCTTGCTTTAATGCAAAAAGGTTCTCAAGATATAAGTTTAGATGTTGACTGGGATGGTGTTTCTTCTACTAGCGCAGATCAAAAAATTCTCAATGACCTCCTAACAGGAAAAATAGAATATCTTCCTACAGATATTCGTAGAGCTAAAACTGTTGCTGAAAGAGAATGGGCTTTAGAGAGATTTAGACAATTAGGAGATGCATGGATATGGGATGAAAGAAAAAAAGACTGGAAAGATGATTGCGACTATTATGCTCGTTATGCTTTTGCACAAACAAATAGTGTTGATGAATTTGAAAATGCACCTTGGTTTAGTAATCCTGCTTTTTCTCAATTTGATATGAATAGAATAAATGAAGAATTTGGAAATTTACATTTTTATATTTGTTATTCTCAAAGAAAAGATGGAGGATACCACACAGGTTTAGCATATTTCGTTGGCTCAGATGATCCTGCAAAAGATACTCCTTTGTCTGCAACAGGAGAAGCATTAGATGTTTGGAGATTTTTAAATACTTCAAATGGAAAATGGTTAAATCCTGGAGATAATTTAATGGATGAAAATGGAGAAGTAAGTATAAGGAGCTATATTTATACATTTAAACCTATCTCTCAACAATATGGACATGGAGAAACTCAATTATTAAAAATAAATCTAACAAATGGAAAAGGAAGTGTATTTAATCCTATAGAAGGTATTATAACAACACGTCCATCTTCTGGAATTGAAGATAGATTAACTAATTTTTCAAATGCAGATATAATTGGAAATGTATATCCTAATCCTTATACAGCAGGAAATGGAGAAATTATTATTCCTTATTATGGAAATGGATTAGAAGCAAATGTTTTAGTTACAGATATTCTCGGAAGAACTGTCTATAATGAAAAATATCAAAGCACAGCAACAACAAATGAAGAAATTAAAATTTCTCCTGAATATATGGCTCATTGGGCCGCCGGGCGCTACAACCTGTCGGTGACCAATAAAAAGGGCAGAGAAACATCAACACTAACAATTGTAAAATGACTGTGTCCTAATAGAGTTGTCAACTCTGCTTTATCAATTTTTATTTGTTTTATACCTTTTTGTATTATACATTTGTGTATAATGTCATATAGTATAAAATGATCAGCTCTCCTTTTCAATACGGAAAAATTGTATCAGGAAGCACGTTCGTTAACCGTACCCGTGAAAAAGAGTTGTTAATGCAGCATTTTCGCAGTGGCGTTAACACAGTTCTGATCTCTCCAAGACGCTGGGGTAAAACTTCATTGGTTAAAGAAGCCATCCGGCTCACACCGGACAAGAATCTGAAATTTGTTTTTATCGATCTGTTCACTATACGGGACGAGCGTGAATTCCTGACTGTATATGCCCGCGAAGTGATGAAAGCAACCATGAACAAGCGTGAAGAGCTCCTGCATGATGCTCGTGAATGGTTTAAAAAACTTCTTCCGGTCCTGTCATTCGGGTTAGATCCTTCCAATGAAATATCTATCAAGTTCAATTGGGAAGAAGCGGTAAAATACAGGGATGAAATCATCAATCTTCCGGAGGTCATTGCCAGGCAGAAAGGTTTACGAATGGTTGTTTGCGTGGATGAATTTCAGAATATCGCAAAATTTCAGGAACACCTGACCATAGAGAATGAGCTCAGATCCTCATGGCAGCACCATCAAAATGTAAGCTACTGTATATTGGGTAGTAAAAGGCACATGATGCTGGAATTGTTTAACCGGCAAGAGCGCCCGTTTTACCGGTTTGGTGATATCATACTATTGGATAAAATAGCTGTCAGTGAGTGGATTCCGTTTATTATCGAACGGTTTGCCGGCTCCGGCAAGACAATATCAGGGGATGATGCCGGGAGTATTATCAGGTTAATGAAAAACCATCCTTACTATATCCAGATGTATTGCGACTATGTATGGACCCTGACTTCAGATTTTGTTACTAATGATATTCTTGAGCGGGCGTTGGACGAGATGATTGCCCACTCTTCTTTTATCTTTCAGGAAGATGTTGAAAACCTCAGCATAACACAGGTCAACCTGATTAAAGCCATTATTTCAGGAGAAACCCAGTTAACCTCAAAACGGGTGATGGACCGTTACAATCTGGGTACTCCACGTAATGTTTCAAGAAACAGAGAGGTTCTGTTTAATAAAGATATTCTTGATACGGAAAATGACCATATTTCGCTCCTAGATCCTTTATTTGAGAACTGGTTCCGCAAAACCTATACGATTATAACCTAATACTACTTATCTATGAAACTGTCCATTCCAATCCTGCTCCTGGTTTTCCTGACCCTGGGATGCAACTCACAAAACCGTTCTTACAAGGTCAATACTGAGAAGCTCTCTGCAACGATTACGGCAATGGGTATTGAATCCATCCGGATAAAATCCGGAAACCTGGAGTTTCCAGTTAAGAGCATCGCCGGATTGGAAGGTTGCGAAACCGACGGAACAGCCACCTTACGGAAGACTAAAGATGGTTCGGTGGAAATTCAAAGAAACATCGTAAATCCCAAGACAAAAGACCAATGCACCCTGACCGAGCGATTTAAGCCCGAAGGGGAAACCATCCGCTGGGAGATCGAAATCGTGGGTGCCGGAAAACCCTGGACCACGAAGATCTGTTCGGGCATTCAATGGCCCGTCAATGAATCATCGCGTTTCTGGGCTCCCTGGAGCGATCCGCGGATGGCCAGGAAAGAGTCGTCCCCAGCCGGCACACCGGTTCAGGAACAGGTGTCGGTTCCCGCTTCGGATTTCAACTGGGGCGATCCCTTAATACCCCATGCCTACGTCGATGACACCCTCTGGTACGGTGCTCCCTACTACCGCTATGAAGAACCCCATGATATTTTCATTCCCTATCAGCGGGATCTGATAGTCATTCCGCTGGTGTCCGCCCTGGAGAAAGACAGCGATACCGGGATCAGCCTGGTACTGGATCCCAATGATGAGATCCTCGATATGACCCTGGCTACCGGTCAGGACGGTTCCCTGATTTTTAACCGGATCTATAACCGGATATCGGCTGACCATCCCTTGAAATTCTCGATGAACCTGGTTGCACACGAAGCCGACTGGCGCGGAGGCCTCCGGTGGATGAGCCGGAACTATCCCGAATATTTCAACCCGGTCATCGAAAAAGCTCATGATATGGCCGGGACCAGCTCCTACAGCAATTTTGAGACTGATTTTGATGCGGAAAAAATGAAGAAAATGGCCTATGCCACCAACTGGCAGGCCAGTTTCGATTTCCCCTACATGGGTATGTTCATCCCACCGGTTTCGGAAGGTGAACGATGGGTCCGCTTCGGAGGTGATACCACCTCGATAGACCGCATGAACGGATATGCACGGACCATGAAAAAGATGGGATTCTATGTGCTTAACTATTTCAACGTCACTGAATTCGGTACCAAGATGGAGCGTCCGACTCCTCCCCGTAAAGGATTGGCTGAGAACGAGATGTGGAAAGACCCGAACGAATTCTTCTACTATAAGCTCCCGGATTCCTGGCTTCCCACCCCTGACCGGGTTCTGAAGGATTCAGTCTATTTCCACCGGAAAACCCTGCCGGGCGGATCTCAGCTGACCTGGGAAGCCGGTATCCTGACCGATCCCGGCGAACCGGTTTACAAGGAGTTCCTCCTCGATCAGGCCCGCAAGCATGTTAAATACATACCGGAAGCTTCGGGTATTGCCATCGACCGCATGGACTGGCTCCGCATGTATAACGAAACACGGGATGACGGGATTACCTGGTTCATCGACCGTCCGGCACGTTCCCTGATTACATCCTGGAAGCTCTTGATGATGGACCTGGCTCCGATCATGCATGACGCCGGGAAAACCATCTTCCTGAACAACCATGTCAAGAGGCTCGACCTGCTTAAGAATACCGATGGGATTTTCGATGAGTTCACCAATGCCGGATCTCCCCTGAACACCAGCGCCCTGCTATGCATCTTAAAACCCGCGCTGGGATGGACCAACGACAGCTCCGACCTGCATAGGGAAGGACCCGATGCCTTCTTCCAGAAATACCTGTACATGGGCATGTACCCAATGGCTCCGTTCCCCGGCAATGATCACAGTATATGGCCGGATGACTGGACGGATCAGCAATATCTGGATTACGGGCCACTGATGTCTGCCATGAAGGGCAAGAAATGGGTGCTGGAACCCCATTGCCTCGAAGTTGAAAACGGCGCTGCCAAAGTCAATCTCTTTGAGGTCCCCGGCGGATACGTGGTACCCGTGGTTTTCGGTCAGGACGGATCAACTGTCACGGTAAAGATTCGGAATGTTAAAGGTTTATCCGGAGCAACGTGTGAAGCACTATACCCGGGACAGGAAAAAACGGAATCACTGCAATCCTCCTTTGATTCAGGCACATTAACCATAAAGACTCCGCTGAAGCGGGGATGCGCGATGGTCCGGATCAGAACGATGTGATCATAGATGTGAGGTATGGTGAGGGGTTGTGAGGGGTTGTGGTCATCACATCTCAACCTCCTCAACCATTTCAACCTTTTCAACCAATTCAACCATTTAAACAACCTCATTCATATCAACCAATTTTCCTATCTTTCAGCATTCAATAAATCCTTAAGAGAATATGAAAAAAATTACTGCTCTACTATTAGGCATTGCCCTGATATTCAGCACTACAGCTAAAGCTGACGAGGGGATGTGGCTGCTGCCGCTGATCCAGAAACTGAATATCGGCAAGATGACCGAACTCGGCCTCCAGCTATCGGCTGAGGACATTTACAGCGTAAACCATTCTTCTGTTAAAGATGCCATTGTCATTTTCGGCGGCGGATGCACAGCTGAGATCGTTTCCCCACAGGGGCTCCTGCTCACCAATCATCATTGCGGATACGGATCGATCCAGTCGCATTCAACCGTTGAACATGATTACCTCACCGATGGTTTCTGGGCCATGAGCAAAACCGAAGAGCTCCCCAACCCCAGACTTTCGGTAACCTTCCTGGATTACCTGACCGATGTTACCGACAGGGTCCTGGCCGGAGTTAATGACAACATGACCGAAACCGAAAGGAACAATGCAATCCGTGAAGCATCACAAAAGATACAGGATGAGATCAAAACCGATAAATTCCATTACGGCAGAGTCGGGAACTATTTCGGCGGCAATCAGTATTTTTTATTGGTGTATACCCGTTACAGCGATGTACGGCTTGTTGGCGCTCCCCCGAGCTCAGTCGGGAAATTCGGTGCCGATACCGACAACTGGATGTGGCCCCGCCAGACCGGCGACTTTTCGGTTTTCCGCGTTTACATGTCACCCGATGGTAATCCGGCCGATTATGCAGCCGAAAACGTTCCTCTGAAACCCAAGCATTACCTTCCTGTTTCTGTGAAAGGAGTAAATGAGGGTGATTTTACCATGATCCTGGGTTATCCGGGACGGACCACCCGCTACATGACCTCCTATGAAGTGGAAGATGTACTGAAGTATCTGCATCCCAACCGGATCAAAATCCGCGGAGCCAAACAGGAAATCATGCTGGCCGATATGTTGGCCGATCCAAAAGTCAGGATCCAGTATTCATCAAAATATTCAGGATCAACGAATTACTATAAATTCTCGATCGGTCAGGCTGCCAGCCTTAAACGGATGAAAGTCGCCGATCAGAAACGCGAACTGGAAGATCAGTTCACCAAATGGATTGCACAGGATCCTGGCCTGCAGAAAAAATATGGCGAGGCATTAAACCTGATAAAAACCTCCATTGAAGGCCGCGCTGTACTGAACAGCGTCAGCCAGTATTACGGGGAATGTTTCGGCGGATCGGAGATCATTGGATATGCCGGACAAATGGGCGGAGACATTGACAAAATCCTGACCGGTGAAAAAGATCCGGCCAAGGTTAAAGAAAGCCTTGAAAAATTAAAAGGTAATCTTGACGGCTTCTTTAAAAACTATAATAAGTCAACCGATCAGAAAATTACTGCTGCCATGTTCGAGATGTTCTGCAAGGATGTGGAAGATCAGTATAAACCCGATGTTTATAACCTGATCAACAAGAAATTCAAAGGATGTGGCGTTGCCTTCTCCCAAAAGATGTTTGAAACTTCCATCTTCTGTGATCAGGCAAAACTGATCTCCTTCCTCGATAATCCATCGAAAAAGGTTCTCGATAAAGACCTGACTTATATTGCTGCAAATTCCATCAATAAAAAATCAACCGAGATCCGAAACGAAGCCGGCAAGTTCAATTCCGACCTGGCCAAGGGCCAACGCCTATGGATCGACGGCCTGATGCATTTCCAGAAGGACCGTGTTTTCTATCCCGATGCCAACGGCACCATGCGTCTGACCTATGGAACAGTTAAATCCTATGACCCTCAGGATGCCGTTCATTATAAGTATTATACCACGCTCGACGGTGTGATGCAGAAAGAGGATCCGAACAATTGGGAATTTGTTGTTCCCGATAAGCTGAAAGAGCTCTATAAAGCCAAAGATTACGGCATTTACGGAGAGGGCGGCGTTATGAAGATCGGATTCATTACCAATAACGATATCACCGGCGGTAACTCCGGTTCCCCGGTACTGAATGCCAAGGGCGAACTTCTCGGCCTGGCCTTCGACGGCAATTGGGAAGCCATGAGCGGTGATATCGCCTTCGAACCCGATTTCCAGCGCTGTATCAATGTAGATATCCGGTACGTCCTGTTCATCATGGACAAGTATGCCGGAGCCAAGCACCTGGTGGATGAGATGACGCTGGCGTACTAAGGCAGAGGGCACAAGACAGAAGGCAAAAATTAGTCTTAATACTTTAAGAATCAAGTATTAAGTTAAGTAACAAGAAAGGGTAGAAGCAGCTAACTTCTGCCCTTCTTCTTTTTCCCTATTACTAATTTTTGCCTTTTGCCCTCTGCCTTTTTTCTTACTTTTGCGCCATGAGATTCAACCTCGTTGAAATCGTCTCCTCCTTCATGGTGCTTTTTGCTGTAATCGATATATTTGGCAGTATACCGATCATATTGAGTATCAAGAATAAGGGAGGGGTTGTTAAAGCCGGCCAGGCTACCATTGTGTCCTTTCTGATTTTCCTGGCATTCCTGGTTTTAGGAGAGCAGATACTCGGATTGTTCGGAGTAGACGTATCTTCTTTCGCTATTGCGGGTTCATTTATCATCTTCTTTCTCGCCCTGGAGATGCTTACCGGACATGAATTCTTCAAGAACGAATCCACGGAATCGGCTTCCATTGTTCCGATCGCGTTCCCGCTGATCGCCGGGGCCGGATCGATCACTACCCTGATCTCCCTCCGTTCACAGTATGATCATATCAATATTATCATCGCCCTGCTTCTAAACATGGCGGTTGTTTATTCGGTTCTCCGGGCAACCCACTGGTTCGAGCGCCTGCTGGGCCCAACCGGCCTGGCAATCCTGAAAAAATTCTTCGGGGTCATCCTGCTGGCCATTGCCGTCAAGCTGTTTGTCGCCAACACAGGAATCAAACTTTAGAAATGCAGATTACTATCCATACCGACGGCGCAGCGAGCGGTAACCCGGGACCGGGGGGCTACGGCGTGGTTTTGCAGGCACCGGGGCAGCGCAAGGAGATGTCGGCGGGGTACCGCCTGACAACCAATAACCGCATGGAACTGCTGGCTGTGATTGTCGCACTGGAAGCGCTTAAAATTCCGAACAGCGAGGTAATCATTTATACCGATTCCCGCTATGTGGCTGACGCCGTGCAGAAAGGCTGGGTTTTCACCTGGGCCGGTCATCAGTTTAAAAAGAAAAAAAATCCAGACCTGTGGAAACGGTTTCTGGAAATATATCCGAAACATCAGGTTTCCTTCATCTGGATAAAAGGGCATGCCAATCATCCCGAGAACGAACGGTGCGACCAATTGGCTGTGGAAGCATCCCTTTCTGAAAGTCTCCTGATTGATACTGTTTATGAGGCTGAACAAACAAAAGATGCGGGAAAACTTTTATAACTTTCACCCCGCATATTGAAACGCGATAAAAAAACTTGAACAACATGAATTTCAACCGGATCAATAACATCACCGGATGGATCGTATTTGCCATCGCCTCCCTGGTTTACATTCTGACCATCGAGCCTACAGCATCATTCTGGGATTGCGGAGAATTCA
Source organism: Bacteroidota bacterium (assembly GCA_043797975.1). Classification (GTDB taxonomy): domain Bacteria; phylum Bacteroidota; class Bacteroidia; order Bacteroidales; family UBA12481; genus UBA12481. The sequence continues at coordinate 18,179 of JAZDPC010000017.1, read as the reverse complement.
TCGCTACCGCCAAGAACATGGAGATCGGGCATCCTCCCGGGGCCTCTTTCTGGATGCTCCTGAGCAAGTTTTTCTCCCTGTTTGCATTCGGGAATGTCGCTGCAATTGCTAAAACAATGAATATCATGTCGGCGCTGGCATCCGGATTCACCATCCTTTTCCTTTTCTGGTCCATCACGTATCTGGCCCGGAAAATCTTCGGAAAAGGCAATGATCTGGACAAAGGTGAAATGTTTGCCGTTCTTGGTGCCGGTGTAGTCGGCGCCCTCGCCTATACCTTTACCGATTCTTTCTGGTTCAGCGCCGTTGAGGCAGAAGTGTATGCAATGTCATCGCTCTTTACCGCCGCCGTTTTCTGGATGATACTGAAATGGGACGAAGTGGCCGATCAACGCGGAAGCGACCGATGGCTTATCATGATAGCCTTCCTGATCGGACTTTCTATCGGTGTTCATATCCTGAACCTGCTGGCTCTGCCAGCCATTGTTCTGGTTTATTATTTCCGGCGCCATCCCGTCACAAAAAAAGGGATCTTTTATGCTGTCGGCGGTTCCTTCCTGCTGTTGGCCATTCTTCTGTATATTGTGATCCAGCTGACCATCAAGGCCGCATCCTGGTTCGAACTCTTCTTCACCAATGTGGTCGGGCTGCCATTCAATTCAGGCTCAATGATCTTTATCCTGCTAATTGCGGGTGCACTGGCCTATGCGATCCTCTGGACCCACAAAAAGGAAAAACACGGATTGAATACTATCTTCCTGATGATCAGCTTTATCATGATCGGTTATGCTTCGATCATCATCCTGCCGATCCGGTCAGCCTCCAATCCGCCCTTGGATGAAAATAATCCTGATAATACCCTGAGCCTTCTCTCATATGTCAACCGCGAAGTTTACGGACAGCGCCCCCTCTTGTTCGGAGAGTATTTCAATGCCCCGATGGTGGACTACAAGGAGGGCAAGAATGTTTATTATAAAAAAGACGGGAAATATGTCGTTTCGGATACCCGGACGGAATATGTCTACGACAAACGGTTTACCACCTTCTTCCCCCGAATGTATAATTCACAGGAGCCCAAATATGCCGAGGCTTACAAGCAATGGGGACAAATCAAAGGACGCCCGGTTCGCATTGAGGGCCCGGACGGAAAAGGCGAAGTAAGGAATGTACCCACTTTCGGCGAAAACATGCGGTTCTTCTTCAAATATCAGTTGGGGCACATGTATTTCCGCTATTTCATGTGGAACTTCTCAGGCCGCCAGAGCGATGAACAGGGATATGGGAATATCACAAGCGGCAACTGGATCACAGGGATAAAATTCCTGGATGCTGCGCGGCTGGGACCGCAGGATGACCTGCCCAAATCAATCAAAGACAACCCCGGAAGGAATAAATATTACATGCTTCCGCTGATCCTTGGCCTTGTGGGTGCATTTTTCTATTACAAACGCCACAAGCTCGGATTCTGGACTGTGACTCTTCTGTTTATCATGACCGGTGCCGCGATCATAGTCTATCTTAACGAAGTTCCGGTCACCCCGAGGGAGCGGGACTATGTATATGTGGGCTCGTTCTATGCTTTTGCCATATTTATCGGCTTCGGGGTATTGTACCTGTACGACCTGTTGAAGAAGAAACTCGATCCCAGGATTGCCGCGCTGACGGTTACCGGCGTCTGCCTCCTGGCCGTTCCGGTTGTTCTGGCCTCCCAGAACTGGGACGATCATGACCGCTCAGGCCGTTACACTGCGCATGATTTTGCCTATAATTACCTTATCGGGCTTGATAATAATGCTCTGATATTCACCAATGGCGATAACGACACCTTCCCTCTCTGGTATATCCAGGAAGTTGAAGGGGTCCGTACCGATGTTCGGGTCTGCTGCCTGCCTTTCCTGCCGCAGGATTGGTACATCGATCAGCTTAAACGGACCTATTACGGTTCAAAAGCCCTTCCTATCTCCATGGGATATGAACAGTACCGCGCAGGAAAACGCGGATATGTTCCTATCCTGGACGAAATCAAGCAACCTTATGATCTTAAGGAACTGATTGAATTTGCCTCAAGCGATGATCCGCGGGCCCTGAGAACTTCCAATACCGGACGGACTTTTAACGTGATACCGGCTGCAACCTTCATGTTGCCGGTTGACAAAAACCAGATCCTGAAAACCGGGACCGTTCCACCCGAACAGCTCTCACGGGTGGATTCTGCGATCGTCTGGACCATGGGGCAAGATCAGGTCTACAAAGATGAGCTTGTTGTTCTTGATATTCTTGCCCATAACAACTGGGAGCGTCCGATGTACTATACCACACCGGGACAGAGCGGATCGGTAAAGCTCGATAATTACCTTGAACTACAGGGGCTCTGCTACCGCCTGATCCCGATCAAAGGCGAGAGGCAGACATCCATGACCGGTATGGTCGACACCGATATTCTCTATGACAACCTATTCAACAAATTCAGATACACCAATTTTAATGATCCGGATGTATACCAGGATGAGACCTGCCGCAGGATGATGCAAAACCTGAGAAACAATTACTACCGGCTGGTTAAGGAGCTGATCGATGAAGGGAAAAACGAAAAAGCTTCGGCTGCCATGAACAAGCTTGAACAGGTTATGCCGCTGAAAGTCGTGGGTTATTCCTTCTGGGATCTGGAAGCCGTTGATCTCTGGTTCCGCTTGGGCAATACGGAAAAAGGGCGTGAGATGGCCAGGTATGCTTTTGAGAGCATCAAGGACAATATTGATTATTACCTGAGCCTGCCGACCAACAAGATACCTTCTGTCAAATCGGAATTGTCGAACTCCCTGGGTTATGAGATGCCGCAATTGAGGCAGTTCATGCAGAACCACAAGGAAGACACAATGATGAAAGAGATCGAGGACAAATACAACGAATACTACACAAGGTACGTCACCAAGGTTGGGGCAAAATAGACCTAAATATAGTGCTGGAACTCCAGGTGTACCAATCCGGGTGTACTCTCAATCTCCCTGGCCAGTTCATGGGTTTCTGTGAAAAGGTGAATTTCGCTGAAAATAGAAATCCCGGTTAGTCCTTTCAGGCTGGCAATGGCGGGATCGTCCTCGTGAATTTGTATTTGCAGAAGGGAATACTTACCTCCCAGATGAAGGTTGTTCGCATAACGTAAAAGTGCGCCAAGTGCTTCAGTTGAATGATCATGAGCAAACAGGACCAGGGATAACTGTTTCAAGGGTTGATTGGTCCGGATGGGCTCAGGCATTTCGGTAAAGAGGGAGAACAGCCGGCTTATTGTATTTAATATCTTGATGTTTAAATTAGAACGGGTTACCCAGTACTTTCTGAAAGATGCCTCATCCCAGATCGCGACGACAGCCTTGATCTTTCCATCTGCCCGGGCAATCCTGAAATTCTCCAGCCCTAATCCATCGATCCGGCTTAGATACTGTCTGAATACTTCTTCGGATAACCGGGGAGCCAGACGGTAGGTTTGGTAATAACGGTTGTATAAACCGATCAGTTCGGTTATATCAGCCCCGGTTGGTGTCTCTATAGTGAAGCGTGGATCGGTTTTCAACTTTCTTACCGGAATAAAGTTAAAAATCCGGTTGTCACCCATATATAACGAAGCCGGGAAACCACCCCGTCCTTTGGTAAAAACCATCGGGGCATCATTGTTTCTCAAAACAGTTGCCAAACCCAGCCGGGCACCTGATGAACGCTCCCGCTCAATGGTGGGTTTTACGAGCCGGTAGGCAGTGAGTCCCTTGCGATAATCAGGATCTACCCTGAAATCCATAAAATAGGCTGTTCTAAGCGGCTGATCAAGAAAAAACATATCTCCATGTACGGTACCCAGCAATCCTACCACTTGCGTATTGTTCAATGCCAAAGCATGATAGGAATCCGGATCGACCAACCGGTGAAGACGATTGAATACCGGACTCCGGTCGGGATACATCCTGATCATCCCCGCTTGTGCACATCGGGGAGATAGCTTAAGAATTCGTTCATTATCAGAATCTTCCGCCCAGGAAACCTTGACCTGATGGTTTGTGGGGTTATCCTCTTCCATTGTTAGTCGTTAACAGGGTTAAATTAATAATCATTCCTGATATATATTGCATTTCGTAACTTCGTAAAAACCGCTTTTCAATGAAACTCCATCTTCGGCTCGCTTTAACTTTACTTCTTTTCTCATGGTCTCCCAGTCTCTCAGTCTCTCAGTCTTCTTCCTTCAGGGAATACACCAGGTCCTTCCTCACCTATCCATTCAGCGATCCCAACCCGGTAGCCCGGACGGGTAAAATCTACCCGTATTTCCGTTTTGACGGATTTGCCACCAAAGGGATTAATTGCGACTGGAAGATTGTGGAACTTGAGAATGAATGGATACGAGTAATGATAGCCCCGGAGATGGGCGGCAAGATACTGGGAGCCATCGAGAAATCAACGGGGCAGGAGTTCATCTACTGGAACAAGGTGATCAAGTTCAGGGATATCGCCATGCGCGGAGCCTGGACTTCAGGCGGGATCGAGTTTAATTTCGGGTCGATCGGTCATGCACCGACCACGGCCAGCCCGGTTGACTATTTAGTCAGGATGAATTCCGACGGGAGCGCTTCCTGCTGGATCGGGGCTATGGACCTGACCTCACGGACCGAATGGCGGGTTGAGATCCGCCTGCCGAAAGATAAGGCATGGATCGAAACGAACATTTTCTGGTATAATCCGATGGATCTTTCCACATCAAAATACCATTGGGCTACCGCGGCAGCCGATGCGGCTCCCGACCTGACCTACATCTATCCCGGAGACCATTATATCGGCCATGGCGGTGAGGAATCACCCTGGCCGGTTCTGGCCGATGGACGCAACATTTCGAACTATGCGGAAAATAATTATGGTGCCGACCACAGTTATCATGTATTAGGAACGTACACGGACTATTTTGCAGGTTTCTATTCGTCACGGAATTTCGGCTTCGGACACTGGAACGATTATCCGGAGAAACCCGGCAAGAAGATCTGGATATGGGCACTCAGTCCGCAGGGAGCTCTGTGGACCGACCTGCTGACCGATCAGCCCGGAAACATGCAATACACTGAAATACAAACCGGTATCCTGTTCAATCAGGAAGCTGCATCGAGTACCTACACCCCATTCAAGCACATGGGTTTTCCTTCTAACACCTGCGAACGGTTCAGCGAATACTGGTTTCCGGTTGTCGGAACGGGAGGGGTTACGGAAATCAGCAAGGCGGGAATCCTTTATATAGACCAAGAGACCAATAGACCGAGAGACGGGGAGACGGGAGGAAAGACGGTTGTGCATTTCAGCCCACTCGAATATGTTAAAGACACAATGTTCATTGGTTATACCGACGGAACTTCCGCGATGGTTCCGCTGGACCTGAAACCGCTTGAATTGTTTTCATTCGGTGGGCACCTCACTGCCAATCCAAACCCGGGAAGCCAGGCAGAAATCGTATCTGTCAGGATCGGTACTGTCCTCAACTATTCGCCCGCCGATCAGGCGGCCCGTGATCTCGACCGTCCCGTGGTTTCGTCGCAGTTCGACTGGAATTCCGTGCAGGGGCTCTGGATGCAGGCCATCGAATTCAGCCGGCAGCGGGAATATTCCCAATCACGCGTTTTTTACAGGAAATGCCTTGCGAAAGACGGCCGCTATATTCCCGCGCTGAAAGGCCTGGCTGAGGAATATATCAGGATAGACAAGCCAAAACTGGCTGAAGAACTGCTGCAGACTGCCCTGGGTCTCGATACCTACGATCCGGGCGCCAATTACCTCTTCGGGCTGGTCAAGAAAGGAAGCCGGTCGTTTTATCAGGCGAAGGAAGCTTTTGGGATAGCGGCCCGGTCCATGGAATACCGCTCAGCCGCTTATTGCCAGATGGCAGAAATTTCTCTGACGGAAAATAAACCTGACCGGGTCCTGAAATATTCGGGCCTTGCCCAGGATTATAACCGGTACAATATCAGGGCTATGCAATACGAAGTGATCGCACACCGTATATCGGGTAACCGGGATTTGTCGCTCGCTGCGCTGGAAAAAATCAATGCCATTGATCCGCTGAATCACTTCGCCGGATTCGAAAAATATCTGGATTCAGGCTCGGAAAAAGACTTTACCTCCCTGATCAGGAATGAGTTTCTCGAACAAACCTATCTCGAGCTGGCAATCTTCTACCATTCAATCGGATTAAACACAGAGGCCATCAAGCTGCTTGAACTGGCCCCCGCTTGTCCTGAAGTTGATTATTGGCGGCATTATCTGACTAAAACTACTTCAACCATTTCAACCACTTCAACCACTTCAACCACTTCAACCTCCTCTTCGACCAAATTCTCCTTCCCATGGCGGCTGGAAACCCTGCGAGTGATCGAACAAGCGGAGTCAGAACATCCCGATTGGCGGAACCGGTATTATCTGGGACTGATCCGATGGAACCTCGATGACTCGGTTAAAGCCCGCGAATTGTTCAGATCCTGCAAGGATGAACCTGCTGAGGCTCACTTCTACCTGAGCCGGGCGAAATTGTTTGATGGTAATGATGATGAGCTGGTTGTGAATGACCTGGACCGGGCTGTGAAACTGGATCCCGGGGAATGGCGTACCTGGCAGGCGCTGACCGGTCATTATATGAAAAACAGGGCATGGGCCCAGGCACTGGAGGTTTCCCGGAAGGGGACGGAGCAAGTCCCCGGGCACATGATCATGGAGTTTGACCGGGCCAAGGCTGAATTGTACAATCATCATTATGACCAGTGCCTGGATATATTGAATAACCTGATCATTCTTCCGGCTGAAGGGGCACGGGAAGGTCATGAAATTTATCGTTCAGCCTTGATCCTGAGAGCATTGGATCATTTCAGGCAGCAACAGTATGCGCGGGTTTTAAAGGATCTGGATGATGCCCGTCAATGGCCCGAAACTCTCGGTGTTGGCAGGCCTTATGTAACGGATGAACGGATTGAGAATTATCTGGCAGGATTGTGCTATTTACAGATGAACCGGCCTGATGAGAGTGCCAGATGTTTGAATGAAGTGATTTCTTGGACCGAAAAACAAAATCCTGCCTGGGGCAGTCCGCATCTGCTGGCTGCATTGTCACAGGTATTGCTCAACCGGGAGACAGAGGGTGATAAAATACTGAACAACTGGATGAAAGTCCAGCCGGCAAGTCCGCTTATGATGTGGACCGTGGCCGCTTACAGCAACAATCCTGCGGCAGCCGGAAAAGCTCTCGAGAGACTGGGCTGGAAACCCGAGGAGACACCCTGGGTTCTTGGCGACGGACAGCTGGCGCTGGTGTATGAAGTGGTTAAGAAGGTGATGATAAAGTGAGGTGTGGTGAGGTGTAGTGAGGTGTAGTGAGGTGATGATGTACTAATTTGAGCATGTAGCCGTTATAGCAGATGAAATAGAATGATTGGGAATGTTGAAATGGTTTAAATGGTTTAAATGGTTGAAGGATTCTTCGGTCTGTGGTCTTATAGTCTTTCTTTTCATGGCCGTCTCCTGCGAAGCCTCAGATCCGGCCGATAATCCGACGTTCAGCCGGACCAAGTTTCTCCGTCTTGTTAACGAAGCCAGGCACGAGGGCCGTTATTGCGGTTCCGTCTGGTACAAAGCCACTAAAACTTTGCAATGGAACGATCAACTGGAACAAGCAGCCAAAATCCACAGCGATGATATGTTTCAGAACAACTTCATGAGCCATACCGGAAGTGACGGTAAACAGGTTGATGACCGGCTTTATACCGTACACTATTTTTGGACGGCCTGTGGGGAAAACGTTGCATACGGAGCACTTTATGAAGATGAAGTTATGAGGGAGTGGCTGAACAGTCCCGGCCATTGCGCCAACATCATGAATCCCAACTATACTGTCATGGGAGCCTGGCTGACAGGGATGTACTGGACCCAGGTGTTTGCACGCCCACAGGAACAATGACATTCTTCACCATTTAATATTCGGCAGTTATTAAACTTTGTGCCCGATCTGCAATCCAATAGCCGATTGTGTTTAATAACGTCTCCATGAGTTTAGTAAACAGAAAAACCTTATTGGTTCTGATATTGTTTGTAATTCTGCCTGTAACCGGCAGCCGATTGGTTGCCCAGAAACTACCGAAAAACATGCATTATTCTGAAGATTCAACACGTCTTCAGACTAAGGGACTGCCGACAAAAGGTTTATACGACGAAAACCAGCTGTTATCCATTTACCTTGAATTTGACTATCCCGGATACTGGGACAGCCTGCTGATCAACCACGACAAAGGGATTGACTGCAAGGCAACCATGAAAGTCAATGGCAAGTCATATGATGGTGTTGGTGTGCGTTTTAAAGGGATGACATCCTACATGATGACTGGGGATTCTCAGAAAAAATCGTTCAACATTTCCGTAGATTTCACTCACGACAGTCTTGACCTGATGGGATATAAAACCCTGAACCTTCATAACGGTTCCGAGGATCCCACCATGATGAGAGAGATTCTTTATCAGCATCTGATACGGAATTATGTCCCGACAACCAGTGGCTGTGTTGTCAGGCTTTACATTAATAACGAATACTGGGGAGTTTATTCACATATTCAGCAGATCAATTCGGAATTTATCAAAGAATGGTTTCTGAGTAATAAAGGTTCCCGCTGGAGGGCAGACAGTGATAACGGTTTTCCGATGGAAGGTCCCGGTGGTCCTATGGGTGACAGCCTGTTTGGCGGCAGACCGCCAGGCAGATCTCCGTTTGGAGGGGATCCGGGAAAAATGGATTCCATCATGCGGGCAGGTGGTCCCGGACGAATGCCTCCCATGCGTGGCTTTGGCCCCGGAGGACCAGGAGACCGTGATAGCCTGGGTGGCCCAGGAGGTCCGGGTGGCCCAGGAGGAGGTGGGGGATTCGGCAACGGAACCAGCGGCCTGAACTACCTGGGCAGTGACACATCCGAATATCAGAAATATTATACCCTAAAATCAAGCAAGCAGGAGAATCCCTGGGAAGACCTGGTTAAGGTTTCGGATAAATTAAACAATACGCCGCTTGAAAACCTTGAAGATTCCCTATCCGCATATCTCGATATCGATCGTACGCTCTGGATGCTGGCCTGTGAAAATATATTCCTGGATGACGACGGATACGTGTTCAAGGGGGGAATGGATTATTACCTGTATTTCGAGCCGGAATCAGGCCGTATGACTACGCTTCAGTATGACGGGAACGCCACCATGAATGCCTGGCATTACGACTGGAGCCCCTTTATGAACGAGAATAATGAGAATTATCCTCTCCTGAACAGGATTATGAAAGTTCCAACTCTGAGACAGCGATATCTGGCTCATGTGCGAACTGTCATTGAAGAATCGCTGGATCCTGACGTGGTCAATCAACTAGTCGATACGTATGCTTCATTGATCAGGAACGACATTGCAGAAGACACAAAGAAATTGTATTCCACTCAGGAATTCGAAGAAGGGATACCGGAAATCAAAGAATTCATAGTGAAAAGAAAAGCTTTCCTGCTCGCCGACGAAGAGGTCGGTAAAACTGGCGTTGCCATTGGGAAAGTTGCTCATCAGACTCAGGGTAAGGATTGTCCGGTCGACGTATCTGCCATCATGAATAAAACGGACCATATCGGAGAGATGAACCTGTGGTATTCGACGGGACTGGTCGGGAAATTTTCAAAGATCCGGATGTATGACGATGGCAAGCATCAGGATAACCAATCAGGTGACGGAGTTTACGGCGCATCCATTCCGGTTTTCCAGGAAAAAACGGTGGTTCGATACTATGTCGAAGCCATCGCGGGAGACAAAGCCGGTACTGCCACCTATTCACCGGCCGGGGCAGAACACGATGTCTATGTTTACAACGTACATTAATCCAAATCCAAAATCCCGAATCCAGATTCCGATACCTGATTCTGCTATCTTTGCGGAAAACCGGTATCATGACCCCGAAAGAACGTCTCCTCACTGCCCTGAATCGCGAAAAGCCCGACCGGCTTCCCGTATCCATTCATCAATGGCAAGCATACCATCTGAAAGAATACATGGACGGGATCACCGACCTGGAAGCCTTTCAGCTCACGGGACTGGATGCGCAGATTCAGTATTTTGAGGAGATGGACCAGTTCTGGGTTGTTGATGCCGATCATTCCCGGTTCAATACAAAAACCTGGAAGGATGTTTCCAAAGTCATCAATCCGGATCCTGACCAGCGGATCGTACATCATACCATTGAAACCCCCGGTGGTGTCCTTACCTATAAAACCGAAGGGAACCGTAAAACAACCTGGGTAACGGAATATCTGATCAAGCATGATGAGGACATCCATCTGATCAGGGACTATATGCCTGTTCCGAAACTGACACTGGACCCTGTCAGGAAGAAGTATGACGAGGTGGGTGACAAAGGGATCCTGAGGGGCTTCGTCTGGGGTGACCAGGCCGGTTGCTGGCAGCATGCGGCTTGCCTGTTTGATATTACGGAACTGATCTATGCAACTTTTGAAAAACCGGCATGGGTGCACGAATTATTGCAGATCCTCCTCGACAAGAAACTGCAGTTCATCGGGTCGATGAAAACCGCCCGGTTTGACCTGATTGAAACCGGTGGCGGATCAGCTTCATCAACAGTGATCTCTCCCACCCTGTTTGAAGAGTTTTGCCTTCCCTATGACCGCAAAATGCATGATGCGCTCCATGATCTGGGATTTAAAATCACCTATCATACTTGTGGAGGGACAGTCGGGATCGAAGAGCTGATCATCCGGACCGGGGCCGATGCATCTGAAACCATGGCACCCATAAGTGTTGGGGGTAACCAGGAACCCTGGGATTTCAAGCGCAAAGTAGGCAACCGTCTGGCCCTGATCGGAGGTGTTGACCAGTTCAGCACCCTGTCTGAAGGACCGGCCGACAAGATCAGGGAAAATGTACACGAATTGTTTGAGAAGGTTGGTTATGAAGGGGGGTATATCTGCGCAGCTTCCGACCACTTCTTTGATTGTCCGCCGGAAAACCTTAAAGTCTTTGCCGAAGCCGCAAAAGAGTGCAGTTATTAGTTGCCGGCAGAAAGACTAATACCAGAATGCCTTAATAATCATAAAAATTCCGAAGGCCATCAGGATGATTCCGGTCGTCCTGAACATTTTGGTCATCAGGTTCGGGGTGATCAGTCTCCTGAGTTTGGCCGAAAACAGGACCTTCAGAAGATCGATCAGGATCATGGTGAAGATCGTTGCGGCGAAATAATAGAGAATCTGGATTCCAACCAGCTTAAGGACAGTAACCACGAAGGTCATGGTGGCAAACCAGAAGATGAGCACAGCCGGATTCAGTGTGTTAATGGCAAAGCCCTTAGCCAATAATATGATTACACCTTTCCCGGCTAACGGTTTTACGGTTTCGGTTGGCTTGCGAAGAAAATAGGTAAGACCGAAAAATAAAAAGGCGGCAGCGGCCACCAGCTTGAAAATCAAATTATTGGATATTGGTTGCATCAGTTCGGCGGCACCAAAATAGGCAAGGAAAATGCAGCCGATATCACTTAACCATACTCCGAAATTCAGCACCAGGGCAGGTACAGGCCCTCTTCTCATCACGGTTTCCATAACCGTAAAAAAAGTGGCGCCCACATAAACACTCAGGAGGAGTCCGGTCAGAATCCCTTTTAAAATAATCAGAAATGTCATACCATCACAGTTACTTAAGCCGGAAAGTCAAAGGTAGCCGTAACTATTTAATTAGCAGGTGCTTTCTTGATCCGTACAGATAAAAACTCTTCCCAGTCCTTTGAAAGGCCATTCAATACCCGCGGAAATTTGTGCTGACCCCCGTCTTTCCCAATGGATTTCAGGAAATCATAAAAAACATGATTGGGGAGAACCTCCACGATTATATCCTTGAGGGCAGCCTGGCGCTCAACGGCATAGTCATCATTGAGTTTTTTCAGGGCATTATCCAGTCTTACCTTAAGTTCCTCCCTGTTCACGTCCTCTTTATCAATTCCCAAGTACCATTTATGTGCGAACAATCCCTGGTAGGATATTCCCTGAACAGCAAATTCCTTAATATCAACGCCCATTTCTTCTGATACTAACTGGGTTGCCCTTAGCATATTATCAACCGACAGGTGTTCCCCGCAGAGGCTCGGAAAATGCTTGGTGCGACCCGTTATGACCATTTCGGCTTTTGATTTGTCCGTAAAACGGATGGTGTCTCCGATTAAGTATCTCCAGGTCCCGGCGCAGGTTGAAATCAGCAGGGCATAATCCCGGTTTTCCTCAATTTCGCTCAACACCAAAACTTCGGGATTGTCCACCAATTGACCGTCAGTGGTGAAATTCCGGGCATCGAAAGGAACAAACTCAAAGAAAATACCGTTATCCAAAACCAGTTGCATATTGGCATCCTTATCGTGCTGGTAAGCAATAAATCCTTCTGACGCCAAATAGGTTTCCAGGTAAATGATCGGTTCACCGAGAAGCTGGCTAAAGCTCTTCTTATAAGGCTCAAGGGAGACTCCTCCATGGGCAAAAGCCTTGAAGTTCGGCCAGATGTCATGAATATTGTTCAGGTTATATCTTTCAATGATCTTTTCGAGAAGGATCTGAACCCATGCCGGTACGCCTGATATTCCGCCGATATCCCAGTTCGGAGCCTGATCCACCATCCTATTGATCTTTGTCGTCCAGTCTTTCTCCTTGGCAATTGGTTTTCCGGGCTTATAAAAACGATCGAACCAGAAAGGCAACCTTCCGGCCATGATTCCACTTAGATCCCCTTCAAAATAGGTTGACATTTTGGTGAGGGAGGTTGAACCGCCAAGCATCAGGACTGATTTTTCGTAGAAGCGCGGAGGAAGGTCGTAATCCGATAATGCAAGGAGCTGCCGGATGCCAACCTTACGAATGGCACGGATCATATCCGTTGTAAGGGGTACTCTCTTTGAGGAATCATTGGAGGTCCCTGAGGTCAGCCCGAAATATTTCACTTTACCCGGCCAGCAAATATTCTTCTGATCACCGTTGAGAAGCTTGTGCCACCATTCGGCATAGAGCTTTTCGTAAGTATAGATCGGAACATTTTCCTGGAATTTTTTTATCGGATCAGAAGATTCCAATATCCCCGTAAAATCGTATGCAACTCCAAATTGAGTGTTCTGTGCCCGGGTCAGGAGTTTATGTAAAGTTTTACTCTGAACATCCTGACTTTTTTTCTGTTTTCTTTTGTAGTTCGCACTTCTCTTACGTACTACATTGTTCAACAAACTTCCGACAACCGCCATGGGAACGCATTTTAAAAACGTCCAAAAGTAATTGTTTTTTAATAAACCGCGGTTGTTTCTCATCATCGCGCCGATGCTGCACGCAAAGACATTGAATTCAACTATTTACAAACTTGAAGCTGTCAGATTCATTACTGTTTGAGCAACAGCGACCTCGACCCGGTCCATTTCTCGTTATTTACCTGAATCATGTAATAACCTGTGATCAAATTACTTACATTGACTTCTATGGCTGACAATCCATCAGACTGAATTTCCTGTGAGCGAATCTTTCTGCCGGATATATCGGTTATGGACAAGGTAAAGGATCCGGATTCCGGTACGATCAGCCGGAAAACACCGGCGCAGGGATTCGGGAATACTCTGATACCGGTCGCATCTTCCGCATATTCTTCCAAACCTGACGTACCGGTTGTCTGGACTGCTACATCATCAATATACATCAGGCGGTATTGAGGGTCCGTATCATCATCCTGTCCGATAACATTAAAATCGAGGCTGCTGGCCGTAACTAATCCTGCTGGGAAGAGCCAGGGCTGGCTGACGACAAGGCGTGTGTCTGCCCACAGAAAAACCTGGTTGTTACGGGCATTTGCAGTGAGACGGTAATCGATCCAGACATCGGGTTCGACCGTATAGGAATCGGATAATTTTTCGTTCAGATAGACTTTCCCGCTTCCGTTCCGCTCGAAATCGAGCCTGACCTCAAGTCCATTGAGATTATGGATCCGGCAAGAGCCTATTGCGCCGGCAGGGATCCGGACAGAGAACCTTAGGGTTAATACCTGCATGTTCACATGCTCAAGAGGTAATCCGCAATTAACCGGGCCCGAAACTTCAAGGCTTTGATAACCGCTATGGGCAGAAGATGAAACTACCCGGGCATCTGATTGTCCGGGGACCTGATGGGTAACCATCCAATAATCCGACTGACTGTCTATAGGCCCTGATGCAGAATAGGACTCAAAGGTTTCGGCAAAGGGAACACTCCACAGTGTGGTTGGATAAGCTTCGTAAATACCTGAAAAATAAGTAGAATCACTGGTTCTCGCCGCAACTGCCCATCGGAAGGATCCCGAGGGCCTTCCTTCCAGGACAGCCCTGCAGGTGTCCAGCCCGATCTTTAATACGATAAGACTGTCACCGTCCAACCGGTACAAATCGTAAACGCATGGCACAGACGATTCACCGGAGTACCAGGAGAGTTCTGTCCGGACACCGGGAAAACGGTCTCCATCAGCCGGTGTGGGATAACACGGACTGAGGGGCTCATAATGGTCGGGATAGTATAAAGAGTCCACTGCCTCTTTCAACAAGGGCAGGCAAGTTTCATATGTTTCCTTTGATAATGGATTACCGGTCAGTAACAGATAATGCAATTTCCGGCATGGAGCGGGCGACATAAGTCCCCGCAAATCGCTGATCCGGTTGTTTGAAAGGTCGAGGTATCTGAGCCCGGGATGAAGGGCCGACCAGTCGGTAGAGATTAACAAATTTCCCGATATATCTAAGAATTCAAGATTTGGGCACCGGTAGGTTCCCATCCCCCGAATCCTGTTATCCGACAGATCAAGATCAGTAAGATTGGGGGTATAAAGGAATAATCTACCGGGCGAGGTGAGCAGGTTTTGTGAAATGTCAAGCCGGGTCAGGGCATTAAGGTCGGAAGTGATAATCAGGGAAGTAATCCGGTTATTGTGAAGATCGACTTCTGTCAAGGAGTTCAATCCATCCGTTAATTGAATGCCGGTCAGTAAGTTACCCGACAGATCGATCTTTTTGAGATTAGCAAGCTTGTCGATAAAGTCAGCGCTGGCAAGCTGGTTATCCGCCAGGTTGACAAGCATTAAGGGGGTTTTCCCCGCCAGGAATCCGGCACCCGTAAGACCGGTGCCCGTTAGATTGATTTCATCCAGTAGAGCAAGATCGCTTATTGGAGTCGGATCGGGTGCCGGGGCAGAAGTGTAGGTGAACTTCATCAATTCAGGGATGTTTCGCAGGAATTCCCATGAATTGAGTGTTGTTCCGGTAAACCTCAGTTCCGTAAGGCTGCTGAGGCTGCCGATAACATCGGCATTACCGGTTAACTGTTCATGCCACTCGAGTACCTGGAGGCGATGAAGGTTTTCCAGGGGCCCGGCATCAAGTCCGAGCCCCGGAAAACCCGAAACAACCAGCCGTTTGAGCCTGGTACATAACCCGATGCCTTCCAGACTTTTGAGCGGTTGTTCTATATCAAGGCTGATGATCCGGCTCAGATCGCCCTGGCTGACCTGCAGATTTTCCTTATCCGGGCTGCTGCACCCGAGAGATTTCGCAAATGCAGCATACAGCGAGGCATCAGAGACCGACAGCAGATTGCCGCTGACAAAGATTTCCACCGGCCCTATCCAGCGCGATTCCCCCTCCTGGCCAATGGAAGAAACATGTATCGTATGGATCCCGGGCTGAAGATCACGGACCGGGAAAAGAGTATCAGTTGTTTCTGCCATGAATTGTTCGTCAACATAAATTCGGAACAGCTTATTGTTTGATTCAAAAGGCATTGCCCAGGTGACGAAGGTTTCCTGACTGATCGTAGCTTTCCGGACCGACTCTGGAGGATTCGGCCAGCTTACTGGTTCCAGTTCAGTAATCATTTCCGAAACCGGGTAGCCCATGACCAGCCCGATCGGATAGTAACCATCTCCATATCCGCATCCGCCCAGGTTAAAATGAAAAAAACCATCCTCATCGTATCCATCACAAATAAAGGAATGGCCGCCACCGGCAATCCAAATGGGCTTATATTCTGATAAGTTCGCATAGAATTCCTCTTCCCAGGATTCAGCTGAAAAATCAGACCTCCGGAGAAGGGTGGCACCGGTATACCCCAGTTCATGGAATGCTTCAAGGGTCCTGTGAGTATTTGCCGACGATCCCGAAATACTGTATATCGTATGCAAAAGGACTCCCAAATCGTATAAAAGATCGCTGATGTCAAGGTTCACCGCAACCTGTACCTCATCCATAGCCGACCAATCATACGGTCCTAAGTTTACAGAAAGGTTTCCGTAAGTTCCGCTGTGATAAGCGTGAGTGAAATTGATTGAATTATAGGATGCGTAATAGCGGAGTATCTGCCCCATGGCCACCGCTGTACATCCTGGGTAGACCTTTCCGTTGGGACCAAGGGGATCAGGAGGGCAATAATAATTGAAAAACCTGCCTTGCCCCCATTGTGTGCGGATCAGCGGGCCAACTGATCCATTATGGTTCCCGCTCACTTTTAATCGTTTTGGAGATTTCACAGCCGATTCTACAGCCTCATCCAATACCGGGGCAGAAAAAATTTCAATATCTTCGGGGAAGTACCTGTTGCAGGTGGAATAGCCAATAACCTCAGCTTTACCCTGATTCCTCAAAACGATTGCAAAAGCGGGCGGATTATCCTGTTCATAAACGACTGAACGGCCCAATTGGGTGATCCGGTCGAATCGGGTGAACCGGGCTGATAATTCGGGATTCTTTTTCCGCAGGAAATCGCGTGCAACCTGTTCAATTGCAGCATCACCCTGTGCAGTCAGTTGCAAAGAGTTGAAAATCATGGCCATACATACCAAGGCCAGGTTTTTCAGTACTTCCATAGTTGTCTCTCTACTCATAAGACTCCTTTGGGAATCCATTCATTTCAATACCGGGGTGACCAGTTTGATAAACGGATGAAACTTTTTGATAAAAGAGTTATTAACGGGGGATAAAAAATCATTGCTTATATCTATAAATCAGTAAACTTCT
Organism: Bacteroidota bacterium; assembly: GCA_043797975.1. GTDB lineage: Bacteria > Bacteroidota > Bacteroidia > Bacteroidales > UBA12481 > UBA12481. The sequence goes on along the minus strand of JAZDPC010000017.1, from coordinate 1,084 downwards.
GCTATATCTTTGCGGGTCATTTCACTATACTATGTCAGCAATTAAAATCGCGGTTATCGGATTGGGTCAGTTCGGCCGGGCTATTGCCACTGCATTGACCAAATGCGGCGCCGAAGTGCTTGCGATTGATCATCGCGAGGATGTCGTGGACAATTTCTCCGACCAGGTTGCCTATGCTGTTGCATTGGATGCAACTGACAAGAAAGCGCTGTTGTCAGTGAATATCCAGGACATGGATGCCGTGGTGGTGGCCATTGGTCAGGATATGGAACAGTTGTTGCTATGTACGGTCCTCCTGCTGGAGCTCAATGTCAAGCATGTGATCGCCCGTGCTACCGGCAAACGGTCGCGTCTGATATTGGAGAAGATAGGCGTTCACGAAGTGCTGAGCCCGGAAGGTGAAGTCGGACAGATCGTAGCCGAAAGGCTAACGAATCCGAACCTGGTATCTTACCTCCAGCTGCCCGACAACTATCGTATTGCAGAAATTAAAACACCCCGGCAACTAGTTGGACGAACCCTCGGGAATATCAATCTCAGGGAACGGTACCGGCTTTCTCTTGTCACGGTAAAGTCCATTAAAGACAATGAGAGCCACATTGAGGGAGTTGTGGATTATGAATTTCAAATAGAAAGCTGCCACACTCTCGTACTTTTCGGCCTGAACAAAGATCTCGAGCGGTTTATTGCAATTAACGAATAGCCCGCTCCATGCCCAGGCACGAGACAGTCCAGCGAATCCGTGAAAGGATCAATCTCCGGCTTTTTTCCACTAAAAAGACGGTTCTCTCAATACTCACCTGGGGAACTTTACTTCTTTCCATTGCAGCTCTTCTGGCCATTATTTATTATTACGGATTCCCCCAGACGCCTGATTCACTCACGGTAATTCATATAACCATCCGGATCAGTATCTGGTTTTATATCCTTAAATATTTGATCCGGATATTTTATGATTTCCATCCCGGGCAGTTTATCCGAGAGAATCGCATGGACACGGTTGTCTTTCTTTTCATGGTGATTGAAGAGCTTGTCTTTTTCCTCTTTGGCAATGAATTGCTAAACTCATTTTTTTCCAGATGGA
>JAZDPC010000044.1:0-89396 GCA_043797975.1 Bacteroidota bacterium | reverse complement strand
ATTGTCAACCAGGATAATGACCGGCGGGGAACTCTTACGATCAATGGCTGAAATCAATGAAAAACCGGGTTCAATACTGATTGAGTATGAAAAAGTCAATAAGTAGTTTAAACACGCTTTGCCTGCTCTCCCTTTTACTAATCGGGGTGATACTATCATCGTGCGGTAGGAAACCGGATGTTGTAACGACATCCGGGGAAATGAAAACTAAATCAAAATGGGTACGGGAACATCTGGTTAACGCGGATCCCCTGTTGCCCTTTTCATTTCAATACGGCGGCCAGGCTTCATCCGGATTCCTGAAAACATGGGGGAAAACATACGAAACGAACAAGATTGATCAGGGCAAAACGCAATCTACGTACCGTTGGACAGATCCTGAAACAGGGCTGGAAGTACGTTGTGTGTCAATTGAATACTCGGACTTCCCGGTAGTGGAATGGACCGTTTACTTCAGGAATACAGGCACCCACACTACGCCGATCCTGAAGGATATCCAGGGATTGGACATGCGATTTGAGAAGAAGACCGATGGTGAGTTTGTTCTGCATGGCAACAAGGGTGACTGGTGTGCTGCTGAAAGCTATGAGCCCTTCCGGTTAACCCTTAACGCCAATACCAACAAGCCTTTTGCTCCCAATGGCGGCCGTCCGACCAATGGTCCGGGAGGCTGGCCTTACTATAACCTGCAGATGCCGGGCGGTGGCGTTATCCTTGCAGTCGGCTGGCCCGGGCAATGGGCCAGTTCGTTCATTCGTGACGGCAACAATGGTTTGCATATTATAGCAGGTCAGGAACTTACCAATCTTTTCCTTAAACCCGGAGAAGAAATCCGCACTCCGCTGATCGCCCTTCAATTCTGGCAGGGGACCGATGTAATGCGTGCGCAAAATCTTTGGCGGCGATGGATGACGGAATATAACCTGCCACGGACGGCAGACAATAAACCACCGGTACCGATGTATAATAGCTGCAGCGGTGGTTTTTTCCCCGGGCTAAATGTCAGCGAAGCCAGCGAAAAACAGTTTATCGACAGTCTGACCAAAGAGAATATCAAGCTTGACTATTGGTGGATGGATGCCGGCTGGTATCCCTGTAACGGAAATTGGGGGCTAACCGGAACCTGGGAGCCCGACAAGACACGGTTTCCAAACGGGATCAAGGCTGTTAGCGATTATGCACACACCAGGGGAATGAAGCTGATTCTCTGGTTTGAACCGGAAAGGATTGGTGACAGGAACAGTTGGCTGGCCATCAACCATCCTGAATGGATATTGGAAGAGAATCTGCTGAACCTGGGTAATCCGGAAGCGTTGAAATGGGTAACCGGTCATGTGGATTCACTGATCACCAGGGAAGGAATTGATTTGTACCGTCAGGACTATAACATCGATCCACTGGATTATTGGAGAACAAATGACTCGACTGACCGCCAGGGCATTACTGAAAACCTCTATGTCCAGGGTTATCTGACCTATTGGGACGAGCTGAGGCGACGGCATCCGGGCATGCTGATCGACGCATGTGCATCCGGCGGCAGACGCAATGACCTGGAAACGATGCGCCGTGCAGTGCCGCTTCTTCGCAGTGATTATCAGGATTTTACCGGAAATATCGCTCTCGCCATCGGAAATCAGGGACACACCTATGGCTTGTCAAGCTGGTTTCCGTTTTATGGTCAAGGTGTGTATCAGAATGCTGAACATATGGCCTACTATGTGCGGAGCCATATGAGTCCCAGCTTTAGCGTTTGCGTGGATGTGCGCAAAACCGGCATTGACTGGGACGAGTACCGGCGTCTCACAGATCAATGGCGGGAGGTGGTGGACTATATGCTGGGCGACTATTATCCGCTGACTCCCTACAGCCTGCAAAATGACCAGTGGATCGCCTGGCAGTTCGACAGGCCCGCGCAGGGTGAAGGTATGATTCAGGCTTTCCGCCGCGACAGTTGCAAAGAAGAGGCTATGGCCTTCCGCCTTTGTAACCTCGATCCCGGCGCAGATTACGAGATAACAAACCTGGATACGGGAGTTGTTGAAAAAATATCAGGCAAGGAGCTCATGGACAAGGGATTAAAAGTTGAAATCACCGGTAAACCTGCTGCTGCACTCATTACTTATAAGGAAATAAAGTAAGATCAAAGAAATAAATGGAAGATAGAATGAAAGATAAACGAGTACTGGTTACCGGCGCAGGAACCGGGCTCGGCCGCGAAATCGCCCTGGAATTTGCAAGGCAGGGGGCCGATGTGGTATTGCATTTTTCTCATAGTGCCGATGGAGCTCAATCGGCCGTGAAAGAAATTCAGCTTGCAGGTGGGAAAGCAGTTGCCATGCAGGCAGACCTTCAGCAAGTTGATCAGGCAAAAAAAATGGCACTTGATGCGATTGATTTTCTGGGCGGACTGGACGTATTGGTTAATAATGCCGGTATCACCATGACCCAGGAATTTGAAAAGATAACCCCTGAACAGTTCGACTTGCTGTATAACGTGAATGTCCGGGGTCATTTTTTCATCATTCAGACTGTATTGCCAACCATGGTCAAACAGGGCGGCGGAGCCATAATTAACTTCTCCTCGGTTCATGGTATCCGGGCCTATAAAGGACATTCGGTTTACGCCGGAACCAAAGGCGCGATTATTGCCTATACCCGTGAGCTGGCAATTGAGCTAGCGCCTCTGGGAATAAGAATCAATGCTATTGCCCCGGGGGCCGTTCCGGTTGAAAATCAGTTCAAAGCTGCAGGGACCGATGATATGAGCGATTTGGGAAAACTCATTCCCTGCGGTTTTCATGGCATACCGCTGGACATCGCTAAAGTGGCCATATTCCTGGCATCCGACGATGCCCGGTATATTGTCGGCCAGACCATAGTGGTTGACGGAGGCACGACTTCCTGGATGTCTTTCAGCGAAGAATTCCGGCAAACGGGCCTGCGCCTGGGCAAAGGATATGTGCCGGGCTTATAAGTCGAAATAGTTATCCGATGATCTTATCTGAAAAAATAAACAGGTTAAAGGTTGCTGAAGGAGAAATAGCTCTCTTCTACCTCGCTCAGGCCGGGTTTTATATCAAAACATCCGATAGGGCAATCGTAATAGATGCGTATCTCTCGGATGCCGTCGAACGGCTATTCAATTTCAAGAGAATGATTCCTGCAGTCATCAGGCCTGAAGAAATTGATGCCGATCTCTATCTTACCACGCATTCACATGCCGATCATCTGGATCCCGATGCTTTACCCCTGATCGCAAAAAACAGTAAAACATACTTTATCGGTTCGCTTGATTGTGAGGAATACTACCGGCAGAACCATATTTCGGAAGACCGCTACCGGGTATTGAAATTGAATCAGGAGTGGGAAGCCCCAGGGATCAGGATAAAGGCCGTTTATGCCAATCACGGTGAACTGGCTCCTGATGCTATCGGTATGCTGATCGATATCAAAGGAATCAAGATCTATCACGCAGGAGATACCGGTTTCGATCCGGGTAAAATAAAGGCATCTGTCAATTCTGATGTCGATATTATGATTGCACCGATTAACGGGCAATACGGGAATCTCAACGCTTCGGAAGCATGCGAACTGGCCGGGCTGATAAATCCCAAGATCTTAATTGCCAGCCATTTCTGGATGTTTCTGGAGCATGTCGGCGAAGGAGGTACGGGAGATCCGGCAACGTTTATTAAAGAATCGGAAAAGCTCCCGGGAAACATTCAAGCAATGGTCATGGCTCCTGGGGAGCTGTTAAAATATTCGAGATAAATTAAACCCACACAAAATGGCACTGGTAATCGGTATTATTTTCGCGACATTGGCCGGATTGGGTGCAGGTACGAGCGCCTGGCCCTTTAAAGTCATCAAGGATATTCACTTCGAGCAGTACGTGTTTTTGAACCTTCTGCTGGGTCTTGTGATCTATCCCTGGATCATTGTTTTGTTCGCAGTGCCTGATCCGGGTCTCATGATTGAGACCGTCGGTTCCAAAACATTGATCATCTCAAATCTTTTAAGTGTGGCCTGGGGTGTAGCCAATTTGTTGTGTATGATCTGCATATTAAGGATAGGAGCCGCACTTACCGGAGCCATACTTTCCGCATTGGGCATGTCGGTTGGGATCATTGTCCCCCTGATACTGAAAGGCACCGGTCTGTTCACAAATGCTCCCGACCTTTTCTCAAAGCCGGGATTAGTGATCATGATCGGTTTAACGGTGGTCATTGCCGGTGTAGTCTTAGTCAGTGTCGCAGGATTTGGCAGGGAAAAAGCGCTGAAGAACGAAAGCGGACAAATCCAGAAAAAGCAGGCTTCAGGAGACTTCAGGAAGGGACTGGTGCTGGCCATCATAGCAGGGATTCTTTCCTGCGGGCTAGGACTTGCGTTTGTTTACAGTCAGGGTCCGATCATTGAGGCCGTTAAGCAACAGGGAGCAGGCGAAATGGTGGCAAACGTTGCCGTCTGGGCACTCGCCTGTCTGGGTGGGGCTTTAGTAAACATCCTGTATGCCGCTTTCTGGATGACCCGGAAGAAAACCTGGAATCTTCTTTTCATCCGGAAGGATGAGCTGGTTTGCAGCCTACTGGTAGGATTGCAATTTCTGGGATCAATGGTACTGATGGGAAGAGGGATGGTCATGTTGGGAATTCTGGGCGCATCGGTCGGCTTTGGCATTCAGCAATCGATGCAGATCATCGGCAACCAGATTGTCGGATTTTTCGGCGGAGAATGGAAAGGAGTGTATGGCCAGCCAAGGAGGATCATGTATTTTGCCCTGGGGGTTATCTTTATAGCAGTACTGATCCTGGCATACAGTAACACAATTGCTAAATAAAATGATAGAAGGTATTGAACATGTAGCACTAAGTGTCTCGGATTTAGACAGATCCATTGAGTTTTACTGCAAAAACCTGAATTGTGAAGTCATCCGGATCATCGAACCAAATCCGGATTCATTATTGGGAAAAGTTGTCGGGATGCCTGGTTGTGTTGCCCGCATTGCTCATTTAAAATCCGGACCGAATATGCTGGAGCTTTTTGAATACCAGAAACCACGGGGGAAAACAATTCCGGATGATGATAGTCAGGCCGATAACGGATTTGTACATGCAGGGTTTCGGTCTACGGATGTAAGGAATGATTATCTGCTGTTGAAAAACAATGGTGTCGATTTTATCAGCGAACCCGTGGAATTCAGAAAAGATGTGTGGATCTGTTATTTCCACGGGCCCGACGGTGAAGTTTGTGAATTGCGCGAAAGCTAACACTGACAGTAAGAACATAAAGACTAAGAGTATTGACATGATCAGGAACGAAATAAAATACCCCTGTAAGGGATACAAATGGGAAAGTGAAAAAATCGATATTGAATCGATGGATAAACAAACCTTAGCCCGTATCCTTTTTGATGTATGTGTAATCAATGAATTCGAAACAGCCGTTCTCAAGCTGAAGAATGATGATTGTGTATGGGGGCCGGTTCACACCAGCATCGGGCAGGAAGCCATTGCCGCTGCAACTGTAGCGGCCTTAGAAATTTCGGATAAATTTTTTGGCACCCATCGCTCCCATCACCAGTTTTTATCGAAAGTGTTACAGTACGCTGTACCCGGCTCATGGAATCCCGTATTTGACGGATTGCCTGAAGAGGCAGAAACGGTGATCAGAAGGACTCTTGCGGAGATTATGGGTCTTGCCGACGGATACTGTGGCGGCAGGGGAGGGTCCATGCATTTGAGAAATAAACAAGCGGGATTTTTCGGATCCAATGCGATTGTTGCAGGCGGAATACCTTTGGCAACAGGCACTGCATTTGCCGAAAAATATAATCATACCGGCAATGTGGTCGTTTGCTTCTTTGGCGACGGAGCCATTAATCAGGGTGCTTTTCATGAAGCCTGCAACCTGGCCGGAATATGGAAATTGCCCATCATTTTCTTCCTTGAGAACAACGAGTATGCAGTAGCCACAAAAATTGACAACTCCTGTGCCGTGTCGGAATTGTCGGTACGTGCAGCCTCCTATGGCATGGATGCTCATGTAGTCGACGGCAATGATCCGATAGCCATATACCGGCTGATGACAACCATAACTGAAGATATCAGGAAAAACAACAGGCCTTGCCTGGTGGAAGCCAAATGCTACAGGCGCTATCATCATGCGGGGGATCAGCCGGGCAGTGCCTTTAAATACCGGACGAAAGAAGAGGAAAGTATCTGGTTAAAAAATGAAGTCGTCACCAATTTGCCCGAGAATCTTGTACAACATTCGATTTTTACCAGACAGGAAACCGACCATGTAAGGGAAATAGCCTTACTGGCAGTCAGCAATGCCGTGGATTATTATACGGAAGGTACCGGCATGAGAAAGGTCAGGGAAGGATTTTTCCCTGTTCCCGGATCGGCCTCAGTTGGCGTGAGAAGCGATGGAAGCGAGTTTAACAAAATAACATTCAATGAGATAGAGGATTTCTCTACCTTCACGGAGATCAAATACTCCGATGCGATTGCTGCTGTAACCGGCAGGTGGCTGGAGAAAGATAAAGACACCTTTGTTTTAGGAGAAGAGGTGGCCAACTTCGGAGGAGGTGCTTATGGCGCAACCAAAGGATTGCCGGACAAGTATCCCGACCGTGTGCTCAATACGCCGATTTCCGAGGCCGGTTTCACCGGATTAGGATTGGGTGCTGCCATGTCGGGAATGCGACCGGTAATAGAGATCATGTTTCCGGATTTTGCACTGGTTGCTGCCGATCAGATTTTCAACCAGATCGCCAAAGCCAGGCATATGTATGGAAATACAACCGATATTCCCCTGGTGTTGAGAACCCGGATTGCGGCAGGTTGTGGCTATGGCGGCCAGCATTCCATGGATCCTGTCGGATTATACGCCTTGTTCAGCGGTTGGCGAATAATTGCTCCCTCCAATGCATTTGACTATATCGGACTATTTAATACCGCCATGCATTCAAACGATCCGGTGGTCATTATCGAACATCATCAACTCTATCCCCTGAAATTTCCCGTTCCGGAAAATAACCTGGATTATTTCGTTCCTTTTGGCAAGGCGAGAATTCTTTCACCCGGAGATGATATAACTGTAATTACCTATGGAGTAATGGCCTATCGCTGCGGAAAACTAATATCGCGTTTTAACGAAAAAGGAATTTCAGCCGAGATTATTGACCTGCGCACCGTTGATTTGCCCGGACTTGATTTTGAAACCATCGGGCAGTCCCTGAAAAAGACCGGTGTGGCAGTAGTGGTTGAAGAAGCTCCGACGAACCATTCCATCGGGGCAAAAATTGCTGCCGAACTGACGGAAAGGTACTTCGATTACCTCGACAGCCCAGTTATGCGGTTAACCTCCCTGGATGTTCCGAATTCTGTTTCAAGAATCCTGGAGAAAGCAGCTATCCTGGATGACGAAACCATTATTTACAACACGGTATTAGCTGCAAAGCGGCAATGGAAATAGGATGTTAACCAGGAGTCAGATTTAGCCGTGCTTTCTCCGTTCAACCGGCTCCGAAAAACAGGACTGAGCAAGAAAAAAGTAAGACATTGGAAGTTAGGTGGCAACTTGCACCTAAACATGTTGATATATTACAAAGTCTTGACAAACTTCCTTACAATCACTTTTCTACCGGCTTCTATAGTCAGATAATAGACCCCGGGGGTAAGTTCACCAAATTGGAGGCTTAAATACTGTTTTCCAGGTTGAAGGGTTTTATCTGGTAATCTTTTTATCAGTTTCCCTGTACTCGAATAGATGGTTGTCCGCTGTTTGACAGTTTGTTCTGTAACCAGCTCCAGTTCAGCTTCATTATTTACCGGATTTGGGTAGATATTACCTACCTGGAGCGAATGGGCAGCCGATTCTTTATCGATACCTTCCGTATAATTAAAATAAGTGCTGTAAACACCGTTTCCATGAGTTCCTATTGCAATAAAGCCGTCAGTCTGGCGGGCATCTATCATATCTACAATCACATTACCAATGATCGTGGCTCCTTCTTTTATCCAAACTGTGGAGTCGCCTTTTAGTTCATTTGTGGAAAATAAGCCGCAGGATGTACCGGCAAAAATTATTTTTTTACCCTGATAAGATAACAACTTTGTGCAACGGATAGATGGGCCATCTCCCAAACCATCAGGAAATTCTTCGAGGTTGCCACCGACAGCCGTCCAGGAGGAGCCCCCATCGGAGGAATGGAAGAGACTTTGTACACAATAATTTGAAAAAGTCACCATCAGGTGATCTGCATTATCAGGATTAATATCTATATAGGCAACAAAACTATTGGCAGGGAAGTTGCTTCCCGTGATATTTACAGGGATCGGATCCCCGGCGCCAGCATTATCCATGCGAAATACTTTTCCCAGATTGGTACCGTAGTAAAGCCTGTTTGCAGGCAGTTTCGAAATAGCGATACAACTGATTTCGGATGCAGACCCAACATTCACATGGCTTAAATGGCTCCATCCGGAATTTCTCAAACTGCTGTCGTAAGCGGCAGCTTTCAGGTTGTCCTTTCGCCAGATGCTTGTTATGGTTGGCAGGTAAAACGTTTCATAGTTATTTGGATCCAGAGCAAAATTCTGGTAAAACGGGAACAGGGCGTTACTTCCCATCACCGGGTCATAATATTTCAGAAGAGTGTCGGGCAGTTGGGAAAAGATATCAGTCGCATGCATGCCGTCATCAAACCTAGTTGTCCAGATATTTCCACTGTAAGCTGATATCGCGCAGTATTCCCAGTCGGGGGCAACGCAGGTGGCAAACCCATCATAGCAAATGTCTATGTTAAACCATAATTCCGATGGATCATCCGTTACCGTATAATACCAGTTGTTATCCTGAAGCCCGCCAAGTACCCAGTTGTCGCCCGAAGATCCCTGATCAATGGCAATGCTGTAAAACTGGGTAGTCGTCAGCTTGTTGTTCAAACGCTCCCAGGTCATGTGGCTGCTGTCGGCCATGCAGTCACTTGTCAGGGAAATTCCGCCATCATTTGCCATGACCATCATGGCAGGATTGGAAGGGAGGAAGGTAATTCCATGCTGATCCGGATGAAGCTGATGTAAGGAATCCATGTCGTATGGATATCCCCCAATAAAAGTAGTCGTCAGGCTGTCGGCAAAACCGTTCACTGACCGGTATAAGTTCATTCCTCCGAGGAAGACCACCTCTTCGTTATCAGGCTTCACTCCCATGGTGAAAGTGTATCCGCCATAAACCACAAAAGAATATGGAAAATTGTTTATACTCCCTTCGCCTCCTCCTGGCATGCCAGGGGTACGGTTTTCCCACGAAGCAGAACCTGTAGTGGTATTCCAGGTCATTTTCCAGAAAGTGTTCACTGAATTGGGATAACCGTTAAATGGATTAAGGTCAGGCGATTGTGATTCCGTAAAGACATACATGATCTTCTCATTTGATGGAGCCAGCGCGAGACGCGTAACACGGTTATCTTGCGGGAAGCCGGTTGGAGTGATCTTATTCCAGTTGAGCCCATCCATTGACCTCCAAATACCGGCTTTGCCGGGTGGTTCAACCGACATGCAAAAACTGCCCAAGGCGGCATACAGAACTCCATCGTTGGTAATGGCCAGGTCGCTGGCGAAGGATTTGTTCTCAAGGTCGCCCAGGGTTACTTCCCAGCTTGCCCCGCCGTTCTCCGAACGCATAATGGCCCCGAAGCAAGCAGCATAAACGATATCTTTATTCAACTTCACAGGGTCGGTAACTATTCGCCATACCCCCTGAAAAACCTCCAGAAGGTTTGCCTGCGATGCGACCTGGGTATCCGCCAGGGGTTGCCATGATGCCCCATTGTCGGTTGATTTGTAAATCCCATTGCCAATCCCGATTGTTCTGGCATTTGTACTGATGTTCCGGTCAGTGGTACCAAGCATTTCACCGGTGCCGTAATACCAGATGTGATGCTTTCCCGGACGCTTGTCCTGTATTAGGCAGGTGGCGCTTTGCTCAGCCTCGGGAGCAGTGGTTTTGTGCCAGTTTTGGCCGCGATCGGTCGATTCCCACATGCCGCCTGATGCGCTGCCTGCCAGGAAGTGGTTCTCGTCATCCATGTCAATCGCGACGCAAAGCATGCGCCCTCCTATATTGGCCGGGCCCCGCCAGTTCCACGACTGACCCGTGCCTTGCGGATACATGGGCATCCTTGAAACAAATGAGAATTCACGGGCACGGATTCCTATTGGAATCTGTCCCACTTGCGGATCCCTGAGTTTCATGAATTGGTACCCCGCTTGCATGGTTAGGAAACTTCTCTTAGACATTTTATTCTTTTCCCTCATAGAGGGTCCAACTTTTTCCGGACGGCCTGATTCGTCTGTGTCCCGTGAAAACAAGCAGAATAATGTTATCGCTGAGAGTCCTGCTATAATGAACTTAAAAAAATTGCTTTTCATAATGCGCTTATTTTTTCAGAATCATTTTCTTCGTTTGTGAATAATCGCCTGAATAAATGGTGTGGAAATAGATGTCATCAGGTATCGAAGAACCATTAAATATTAATTCATGCATTCCGGGTTCCAGTGTTACCTTTTACATTACTATTTTTATTCCGACACAAATACCTGCACTGCCAAAAGGAAAGCTTTCTTTCAGTTCTTTTCTTGGTGCTGTATCTACGTACGGATAATTTAAACCAGTGGTATAACTATCAACAAATTCAATTCTCTTTACGCTTGTTGTAATATCTGCCAACCGGTCGGTACCATCAAAGATTGATTCTGTTAATAAACCTCTGGTTGGGGCGTAGGATAAAGTAGCCGTATTAATTTCACCGAACCACAATAGCATTTTGCTAATGTTATATGTTACTCCTATCCCTGCCGATAGTCCGAATGCTGCTCCCCCGTTTAACTCCATTTTTTCAGATACAACCATTCCTGCGGAAGAAGTATAATCATCTTCGTACCTGATCTTACCGAAACCAACGATCAAACCAAATTTGGCATAAGGGTTTATTTTATCAAAACCACAGGAAATTACAACTGCAGGATTAATTCTTAACATATTTGCCGACAAACAGTTGTTTCGTTCACTACCGTATAATGTTTGCTCTGTTTTTGTTTTTGCCCCCAGATGGAATGAAGTGCCTAATTCGGCTCCGATGTTTTTATTAAACATATATCCAACTGCACCCTCAAAAATAAATCCTTTTCCCAATGATGTTTTCACTCGCTCATATGAAGAGGAAACAGTATCAACTGTATAATTAATAAAGTGGAAATAATTTATATTTTGCGAACTCATTTTTAGTCCGTATCCGGCATTTATTTTTGCATAAATGCCTTGTGCAGAGAGGTTATTGACACATAAACTGATTGCAAATGCGAATAATGCTATTTTAAAATAATTTTTCATTTTGATATGTTTTAATATTTTGATGCTTTAATAAGAATTTTAATCCGGCTATTCCTTGATTATCCTGACTGGAAGGGCACTATTTTTAATATACTGCGAAATACTCACCTCCGGACTGCCTCCTTGCATGCTGGCATATTCGCCGTTATAGGAGCGTACATTGTTTGACGGGGCAGTAATACCTGCGGAGTCATTGTCGTAGTAGCAATATGCTCCCGTGGTAAGAGAAGCCCATTCTGCATTACTTGTGCAATGATATATTGGGTCACCGTTCCGGTAATGTTTAACAGTGAGGTTTTGGCTCGTCCATATTTGTGTGCCGATGGTAACCTGTGGCTGATGTGTGATGAACTCGTTGCGATTTACAATTGTTCTTACCAGGTCGTTGGAAACCTCACCATCATCGGAACCACCTGCAAAATTGACGAAAATGACACCGCAATTATACCATGTAGGTTTTGAAAGTAAAAAAGTATTTATTCTCGGATTGATATATGCAGCAATAGCCTGAAGACGAACTAAACTTGCGGTTGCTTCGCCACTGGTAAAGTTCAGGTAGTAACATCTGTAAGGATAGGGTTCATTGTGCGCTTTGGTTATGCAATTTTCAATTTCACTGATTTTAGTATCCCAAATTACCGTATTTAATGAGTAATGGTCCTGAACGTAAACGTAGATTCCGTTATCCGAACTCCCAAAACTTCCCGTGGTGTTGTCGTTCCACAATAAGGGGACGCCCATTGCATATCCGTGGGTACCCCAAAATTGCCGTGTGATAACGATTTTTCCTCTTACCTCGCTAAGTTTAGGGATATAATCGCCCATCCAAAATCTATCCGGATAAGACCAATTAAGATAGCCCAGAACTCCATTTCCAAAGGCATCATCGCTTCTTGACGAATTCTCCTGCTTGATCATAAATATCAATGTTTCGGTTGGATGATTTGTTAGAAAATCAAGGGCAGGACGAACCAGATCATTGAAATTCTTGTGAAGGTAATAGGAACCGTGATAAACAGTCATTGTTCCTTCATCATCATTCAGGCGTATATCAAACCATCTTACGCCTAGCATCAGTTGATTTGAAATACGGAAATCCTGCGCAATGGTAACATCCGACATTGTTCCCTGCGCTGATGTGTGAAGGTCGGCACCGCAATCGTGAGCCCCCGGAATTGTTATTTCCGACAAATATTTAGTGTCCTCAATATCTGCCATCCAATTAGGATAACTGTATGGTATGGCTCTGTCGGCATCGATTGCATGGGCGCCAACACCCTCCTCGACCGGATCTTTTTCACAGGAAATAATAAAGAAGCTATAAAGAATATAAATGGCAAACACACTAAGAATGTTAGGTTTTTTCATTGTTTTCATTTTTTAAGAGCCAGACAAGTGCCTGGGCATGTTTAAATTTTCCAAAAAAAAACGCAAAAAAAAATCAGGGTAAACCCTGATTTTCAATCTTATTTTCCAGGTGGTATATACGCTTTTTCCTTTTCGATAGCCGTATTGATCAGCGTTTCCGATACCGTGATCTCTCCCAGCACAAACCGGTTGATCAGAAAGCTGATTTTTCCTTCCGCCATAGTCCGGGTAAAATGTCCAGATGAGAAGCTGCCATTGGAGAATTCGCTGATATATTCGTAAATTTCGAGGTCGTACAGGATGACCACCGAACCGGTAACAACGGTAAAGCCCATCCAGCTTTGGTCGGCGTCAACCCCCATGACGAATCGAGGTTCGTCATAATCGCGAGCCGCATTGATGATGCCGAAATTAGAGCCACTGCCCAAAGCATATATCAGGTCGTTTTCAGGAAGCAACGAGCGGGTCAGGCTGTAGGCTGAATCCGACATGGAGAAACCTTCATACCCTGTTGCGATATACACAGGGCTGTTGACAATGCCACCGGCATCGGTCACCCCCTGTTCGAATCCGTCCCGGAATTCTCGCAGGAAAGGGGCATCGAATGCCTCCACCACCAAGGCTCTGCAGCCGGGGATCAACCCTGCCGACAGATAACCGCCGAGGTAGGACGGGGCATAGGTCCGGTAGCTTACCGATGCTAACCCGTCGTGCTCCCTGGCAGCACCCGGGAGCAGAAGTATTTTGCTGTTCCCGAAGCTGCCCTTCAGTCTGTCGACGGCACCGCAGTATTGGTTTCCAGCAATAATAACCAGTATTTGCGGGGCTACGGTTCCCTTCAGTTCAGGGATATGGGCAATCCAATCCTCGCCGGCCGCCAGGCTGTCGGGGATGACATACCTGACACTGAAATTGAAATCTTTCTTCGCCACTTCGATACCTTCGTAAACGACGTCGACAAAACTCCGGTCGCCCAGGCCTTCCGCCGGGAGCACCGCATAAACCTCGAAATCGGGATCGAAAAGTCCTTCCTGTTCAGAGCTGCAGGCTCCTGTGAGCATCACAAGCAGGAGAGGCAATGTCCGGACGAGTTTCATCGTGTCACAAATTCATGCAGGTTCAGTTTATAGATGTTCCCAAAATTTTGGTAATTGTAGAATGATACATGCGAACCGTTCACGTAGGAGAAACTCTTTTCGTAAAGCTGATCGAAGGAGATGTCAGGATTTGTGGCAATACTGTTGTTGATGAAAAAGGCAAACCGGTCGGCTACCCATGATTTCAAATCGACGTCATATTGATCGGCTTTCGAGGTTTCATAAGGATTGGCAGCTGTCATCAGCATGATGCCCGGAATGGAAACGGCCTGGCCGATTTTTCCGGAGTAACAGGATTCCACCGCCCAGAATATCAGGCGGTAATTGTTTTTCTGATGCATCTTTTCAAATACCGATTGCCAGAAGAGTGGAGTCAGTGATTCGCCATTATCACCGTTGAACACCATTCCGTCGGGTGTTCCGTGGCCTGATGTAAAGATCAGGATATCGTCGGAAGAGGTGGATGGCAGAACAACCGGTGTTGTGGCCGACAAATCGCCTGTCAGGATTCGGCTGATGCCCTCGGGATTCAGGTTTTCCAGTTTGTAGTCGATCACCGGTTTCTGATAGAGGTTCTCTCCGCCTGGCTCATTTCTAACCACCCCGGGCAGCATGTTTAAAGGAGAGGTGGCCAGGTCGTCGGCCAGCACCAGGATGATGTGCCCGTCGTCGATGCCGTTGGCCTTTAAAAGCTGGTAAGTGTGCAGCACATCGGCCTGGTGCCGGTAGTTCGACCACCCGCTGGAAGTTGCCATCAGGAAAGCCATCAGCCCGGTTCGTGGCGCAACCACCGGCCAAGAGCCCTCATTGCTGAACACCTGTCTTTTAGCTGCGATGGTCCGGTAGGCTGCTGAGGTGGAGCTGATCCGGCCACTGCCATCCGAAGTGTAATACCGGATGACAACGAATTGGCCGGCATCGATCCGCCAGTGGCCGTAGGTGGTGGTATTGACATCGGTCTGGTTGAGTTCGTCGAAGTCGAGCGGCCCGCTGGCTCCCAGGATATCAGGGTATATTCCACTATTTATCATATTTATAGCACGATGGAGGTCGTCGCGCTGCCACCGGCAGATGCTGTCACGCCCGGTGACCACGCGGATCAAGCCATCGGCCAGTTCTTCGCCTGCCCCTCCGTCCGAAGCCTCGAGAGCGAGGGCGATCAGCATGACGGCGTCGTACAGGTTAGCCAGAATGGCATCAGGGAAAATGCCGTACCGGGCATGAAAGGCGATTTCGAATCCGGTTTTCGGGTCGGGGTATATGTTGGTTCCCTCGAGGTTTTCTGCCAGGGGCCCGAGGCTGGAGGCGAGCGAGGGAAAACAGGCGGCATCCGACATCAGGAGCCGGATCTGTTGGCCGTTCTGGCGGTAAGCCCTGACGAGGGCCTGGGTAAGTTCAGGGAGGTTCAGGGCTGAAATAATGGCATCGGGGTGGCCGGTGGCGAGCTGATCCCAGGCCCGGGTTACCCCGGAGCTGTCGGTGGGCTGGATGACGCGGATTCCGGTTACCTCCAGCCCGAGCTCCGTCGCGAAATAACCGAACCAGTCTTCGAAGGTGCCCCCGTAAACCGATTCCTCGGTAAGCAGGGCTACCGACCGGGCGCCGCCGGATTGGGCCAACAGGAGGAGTGTCTTGGTTTGAGAAATATCCGATTCGACCAACCTCCAGAAATACTTCTTACCGGCAAATGCTCTGGAAAGATCGGCGGCTGATGCAACTGGGGCCACCAATATCTTTTTCTCCCTGATAAAATCCGGGGCAATTTTGTACACATCGGTTGAAGTTAGTGGGCCGATGACTGCCTGAATAGCACTGCTTCCGAGGAACTCTTTGGCGACTTCCACAACATCGGTGCTCCCGATATCCTTTTTTATCAGTTCGATTTCGTGACCGGCAACGCCGCCTGCCAGGTTGATATTTTCAACCGCCCAGTCGAGAGCCTGATCCCAGTTTGATGCGTATGCGCCCGAATAGGGTAGCATAACCCCGATCCGGAGAACCTTACAGTTATCGAATGGCTGCCACTTTTCGCATCCTGCTGCCAAAAATGCGGTCAGCAATATCACAATTAACTGACTGGGCCTGAGCATGATATGTTTTAAGCGCTACTCAACCGTAAAATACTGATTTTTTATTGCCCAGACAATCAGTCCTGCTGTATTCCGGACACCCGATTTCAAAAAAATATTGCTCCGGTGGGTCTCCACCGTCTTGTTGGAAATACATAGTTTATCTGAAATTTCTTGGGAGGTGAAACCTTTGCATATCAATTGCATGACCTCAACTTCCCGGCTGGTCAGGCTGTCGATGCCCGCCGGAAAGAGGTTATTCGGATAGGTCAGCTTTTTTAGTATGTCGGGACTGAAATAGTTGCCTCCCTGATAAACCGCGGTTATCGCCTCCTGTAATTCCGATTTGCCTGATTTTTTCAGGATAAACCCTTTTGCGCCGGCATGTATCATCTGAGAATAGTGACCTGTATCTGAAAACATGGTCAGAGCTAGAATTTTCAGATCCGGTTTGGCCAGAAGCGCCTTAATTGTGGTCTGTATTCCGTTTATCAGAGGCATTTCTATATCCATCAATGCAATGTCGACCGGGATGGTTCCCAGTATGTCAACAAAGCGGTTCCCGTTGGAGGTATCATAAACCACATCAAGCCCATCAATTTGTCCCAGTACCAGCTTTATGCCTTCGCGAAAGAGGTCGTGATCGTCAATGACGGCCATGCGGATAGTTTCCATAGTCATGTGTTATAAAGGAATGTCGATCATAAATTTTATACCCATTTTCGGTATATTTTCAATATTCAGCTGACCTCCGAATGTTTCAACCCTGTTTTTAATGTTGTATAACCCCATTCCTTGCGACTTATCCGTACCGGTATCGAACCCTTTGCCATTATCGGTGTAAATAATCTGTAATCCTTTATCCCGGTTGTAAATACTGATGGTAATCCGGTTAGCGTCGGCGTGTTTCATGGTATTGTTCAACAACTCGGTGATGCAGCGGTAAATGGTTAATTCTTTATTCAATTCAAACCGTTCCGTTAATTCGGAAGAAAATTCAACTTTGATCTTACTGTTATTGACTAAGGCTGAAATAAAGTTATTTAAAGCTGTATTTAAGCCGTGAATTTCAAGAACATGCGGGCTGATATTGTGTGAAATGCGGGAAACGTCGTCGATTGCGTCTGAAATTACCTCCCGGATCTTTGTTTCAATGGTATGCTTATCAGCCGCTTTGGCATCGACATAGGCCTGAAAATAGAGGTTAATGGCCGACAAAACAGGGCCCAGGCCATCGTGCAGATCCCGGGCGATGCGTTTGCGTTCGCTGGCTTCGGTTTCTACCACGGCTTCAATCAGTCTCTGTTTGAGGAATGCCTTTCGCCTTAACCGCAGATAAAAAATGCTCACCATAAAGGCTACACAAAGGACAATTACGGTAACTATAAGGAATGCAATTTGTTTTTTATGAAATTCATTTTGTTGCTCCTGTTCTTTAATTCTTTGTTCCTTGATTAAAAGATTATACCGGGCCGATTGATCGTTGATCTGCAAATCCATCCGGTCCTGGAAAAAATCAGCCTGAAGTATCCGGGAGATCGAGAGGAAATCATAGGCGTCCCTGTAATTACCCATCATACTGTAGATGGTCGCGAACTGGAGGTACAACCGCATATACAGGTTTCTGTTTTCCTCTATCGGGCATAGTCCGGTTGCTTCGATAACTGCCTGCAGGGCTGTCGTATACTCAAGTAATCTGATATGGATATTGCTCTGGTTGATCAGCGTATTCATTGCACTGAACCGCATTCCTTCGACCTTGAAATTCTTAAACGCTTCCCTGGAGAATTCCAATGCTTTGTCCAATTGGTTGTTCCTGTAATATTGATAACTGAGCTCATTTTGCGCCAAGGCCAGATTGGATTTGCTGTTGATCTTTTCGGATAGGTCGAGGCACAGCTTCGAATATTTTATGACGGAATCGGGGTAGCTGATCGGGGGTTTTCCCGATTCGTTGTAAATGGCGGCGAGGCGATTGTATGCAAAAGCCCTGTTGGCATCGGAAATACCTGGTTTTTTGTATAATATCTCATTAAGCATCTCGGATCCCTTAACATATTCCTGCTTTTCCCGGTAGGCTTCACACAGGTGAATCGTGCACCAGGTGGTCCAGTCGGAACCCCTGTCGACTTCGATGGCTTCCATCAACAGTGGAATGGCTTTGTCGGGCATCGATTTTTCGAGATACCTGGTGGCCGTCCAGACTAGCGCCTCCTTGTGCCCCAGGGAATCAGGCGCAGCGAACATCTTATTCTCAAAGTCTTTTACCAAATCTGCATCCGAATAAAAGATTTGCATCCGTAAATAGCAGATCTTGGCTTGTTCAACCGGTTTCAGGGGTGATCCGGCACGTTCCATCTGTTTAAGACATTGCCTGGCAAGGTCGATATTGGCATTAACCTGCCCAAGACCTTTTTTGTAGATACTGTCGAAAGCAAATCCGCTGTCAATCTGCTGGCTGAACAGGTATACTGCCGGGGTTG
Source organism: Bacteroidota bacterium (assembly GCA_043797975.1). Taxonomy (GTDB): domain Bacteria; phylum Bacteroidota; class Bacteroidia; order Bacteroidales; family UBA12481; genus UBA12481. The sequence goes on along the minus strand of JAZDPC010000044.1, from coordinate 70,979 downwards.
CCAGTAACAGGCATCCTGTAACAATCAACCAAAGCTTTTTCCCTTTCATACGTCCGTTTTTTCAAAGCTATACCAACCAAACCGATGTTCAAAGTAAGCATGGCCTTTTCGTTTAAAAATCAGGGTTTTCCCTGATTTTTTTCAGGTTTCCGCAGCATATTTTTGAACCGTAGCATTCTTTAACCTGAAAATTACCAGACTATGAAAAGTTTATTTGATGCCATAAAAGCCAGGAGGTTTCAGATAGTAATAGTATCGGCCGCTTTGCTGTCGATATTGGGTTCTTCCTGTTCCAATGATGAAATCACGCCTGATCCCCCGGACAACAACGGGATCAGCGGCAATAAGAAGTTCATGTTCTGTTACCGGAAAAATGACGTGAGTTGGGGATACAGCTCCTTGTCGCTTACCGACAAGATGGGTTCTGAAATGGCCAGTGGTCATTCCGATGCCAACATGGACGGGTGGAGTGTGTTGGCCGGCATCGAAGTCGGCAGTGCCCAGTTTGTTTTCGGGCACAATAAGGGAGGAACCAGCTACAACAAGGATTGGGCCATCCGGAAAATATTATCCAACGGCGATTGGGGCGAAGTAACCGGGAGCGGTGATTGGGAAAATAATTACGAAACGGTTCTCGGGTTCAGGGTTGGCGCAAAGGGATTCCTTTTCGGCCTCGACAGCTATGGCGACCACCATTGGTTTGTCCAGGAGGTAACCGCCCAGGGTACTCTGGCCACTCGTGAAAGTGACAGCGGTGAATGGCATAATTTTTACGAATCGGCAACTCCCATTTATGTCAACGGGAATACCTACCTGTTTTTTCAGACCTTCACCAGCGACCATTACTGGTTCATATCGCATGTATCCCAGGATGGACGCCTGACCGATGTTTGTGATGGATACTGGAGTTGTTTTTGGGAAGGATTGACTTCCGTGGAGGTTGGAGGGAATGCTTACCTGATCGGGGACCGGTACAAGGGTACCATGTCGGATAATGGCGAATGGTTCATTCAGCAAATCAATTCAGACGGAACCATGGGTCCGGAAACCGACCGGGGTATATGGCACTATTATTATCACAATCTCCGGGGCTATTCATTCGACGGACGAGCCTATATCTTTGGCCATATGGATGGCACCACCGACGCTGGGTGGTGGTTTACCCAGGAAATCAAGGAAGACGGAACAATGGGTTCAGAGACTTCTTCCGGGTATATGAATAGTGAATATGTTTTTTTCTATCCTTTCAACATATATGAACCAGGGAGTTTCCGTTATACGATCGGCTGGGATATGTCGAAAACTACCGGTGCACCTTCTCGCTCCTGGTCAGGTATATATAAGGATTCCTGGTCGGGCGAGATGAAATTTGGGGGCGGAGCCGCCCTGGCCAACATCGACGGGGATTCGGGTGGCCGTCTTGATGCCGTGTTAATGGGGATAAAAGACCAATCAGGTGACGACCGGTTCTACTACAGGGTTGCCTGGAACCTTGATGGCACAGGCAAGACTACCGCCTGGAGCGAGGCCATTTACGGACCTTCCTGCGCCCAGAGCCAGGCGGGCGGTGGCGCCGATATCGGCTTCATCGACAGCAACAGCTTACCTGACCTGCTCCTGATGTCTGTGGATGATCCCCAAGGCTCCAACTCCTTCCGGTACAATATCGGCTGGAACATGGGCAGCGACGGACAGGCAGCCAGTTGGAGCGGGATGATACAGGGGCCTTCGATCGGGGATTCCAATTCGGGCGGCGGGGCAGCGCTCGGCGACATCGACAAGAACGGCCGTCCCGACGTGGTGTTCATGGGGATCGACAATCCGGAACAGAAAAACTACTACTGGTACATGATCGGAAAGAACCTGGATCAATCAGGCAAGGCAACTTCCTGGACCCAGATAATCCATGCCCCATGCGACCTTGGCTGGAGTTCAGCCGGCGGCGGGGCGGCCCTGGCCGATGTGAACGGCAACGGCAAGCCCGACCTGGTCCTGATGAACATCGACAGTCCGGAAGGTGCAAATGCTTTCTGGTGCAACGTGGGTTGGGATATCGATATCAACGGAACTGTCAGCGGCTGGTCGAGCTTCACCGGTCCGAAGCCCGGGTATATCACCGAGGGCGGAGGAGCTGCAGTTGCCGACATCGACAAGAACGGGATCCTCGACCTGTTGCTGATGACCGTTGATAATCCGTATGGTAAAGACTAAAAATCAGAAAACCAATAAATCATGATTACATCAACAAATTTCAGCAGATCAAGGCATTATGTCTTGATGGCACTATCCGGCCTATTAATAGCGATCGGTTGCCTGTCCTGTACCAAAGACGACGATCCGATTGTTGAACCCCCCATCAACAGCGGCATTGTCAAAGAGAGCTTCCTGTTCCGATACGACAAGAATGACGGATCGGTTTATCGTATCAACCCAGCAGGCACCGATTTCGGATCCATGATTTCCGAGGGCAGTGGTTTGGGGGGGTGGGATCATCTGGCGGGAGTCGATGCGGGCGTTCAGTTCCTGGTGATGCACGACGGCAATAATAAATTTGCCGTCAGGCACCTTTATTCCCTTGGGCAAATGGGCGGGGAAACGGATAGCGGAAGCTGGGCCGGCAATTACGAAACCTTTTTCGGCTTCCATGTCGGGAGCGACGGTTATATCTTCGGCCAGGATAGTTATGGAGATCATAATTGGTTTGTCCAGCGGGTAACCGGCCAGGGAAAACTCGGAGCCGAAACCGATAACGGAACATGGAATAATTACTATCCGGCAGCCACTCCCTTATATGTCAATGGTGAGACCTACCTCTTTTTCCAAACCTCAAGTAATGATCATTACTGGTTTATATCTCATGTTTCATCGGATGGCACCATACATGATGTGAATGACGGGTACTGGGACGGCCTTTGGGAGAAGGTAACATCTTTTGAGATTGATGGGGAAACCTATCTTATCGGAGAAACCGAGGACGGGACTTCGGGGGAAGGACTTTGGTTTATCCAGCGGATCAATTCCAACGGTACCATGGGCGAGGAAACCGACCGGGGCACCTGGAGGAATTACTACCAGGTATTGACCGCTTTCGTCAATAACGGCCAGGCCTATATTTTCGGTGCCGCAGATAATCATCAATTTAACGGGAGGAACTACTTTTTCCAGGAGATCACTGCCGATGGCAAGATGGGTACTGAAACGTCCCATGGCACCCTGGACCGTGATTTTGATTTCGCTTTCCCCTTTACCCTGTATGACAGCCCCGGCAGTTTCCGCTACACCATCGGATGGGACCTTTCGAAGAGCACCGCAGCCCCCGCACGTTCTTGGTCGACACGGTTTACCGATGCCTGGTACGGGGAGGTGCAGTTCGGCGGTGGAGCGGCGCTGTATGACATCGACAAGGATGTCGCCCAGCGGTATGATGCTGTGTTGATGGGCATACAGACCCTGGACGGGCCTGACCGATACTACTACAAAGTGGCCTGGAACCTGGATGGTGCGGGAAAGGCCTCAGCCTGGAGCCAGACGATTTTAGGCCCGGCCATCGGCGAGTCACAGGCGGGTGGAGGTGCGGATATAGGCGATATCGACGGCGACGGCGAACCCGACCTGCTCCTGATGAATGTCGATGACCCGGCAGGTTGCAATTCCTTCCGTTACCATATCGGCTGGAACCTCGGTACCAATGGCAAGGCCTCCTCATGGAGTAGCATGATACAGGGCCCGGACCTTGGAGAATACGATTCCGGTGGTGGAGCGGCCCTGGGTGACATCGACAGGAACGGCCGGCCCGATTTCGTTTTTATGGGCATTGACAATCCGGATCAAAACAACCAATACTGGTACATCATTGGCAAAAATCCGGACATAACAGGCAAGGTATCGTCCTGGTCTCCCAGGATCAGCGCACCGGTCGAGCTTTACTTTTATTCAGCAGGGGGTGGTGCAGCTCTCGTGGATGTCAACGGCAACGACAAGCTCGACCTCATCCTGATGAACATCGACAGCCGCGAGGGTGATAACGAATTTTGGGTCCATGTGGGATGGGATATAGACATCAACGGAAACGCCGTCAACTGGTCATCCTTCATCGGGCCCAAGCCCGGATGGATTACAAAAGGGGGAGGGGCTGCCGTCGCGGATATCGATAAGAACGGGATCCTTGACCTGTTGCTGATGGCTATTGATGACCCGTTTGGTCATGACTAAAGAAAGGGACCTGTCATGAAAACAAAATCACTTAAAAACCGGTGTGCAGGCCTGACCCTACTGGCGGTATCCATCGCTTTCATGGCACTCAGCTGCCTCTCCTGCTCGACTGAAGATATCACGCCTTTACCACCGGACAATAGCGGCGGTAATGAAAAGGTGTTCATGTTTTTTCAGGACTTTGAAAACTCAAACTTTGCCACCCAAAACATCAGCACCCAATTGGGATCGGCGATCTCCGGGGCAGATCAATCCATTTCGTGGAACAAACTGACAGGGGTGCAGGTTGGAAACCGCCAGTATCTTTTCGGTCATTACAGCCCAACCCGGTATACCCAGGACGAGAAGGACTATTTCATACGGCTGATCAAATCCAGCGGCGAAATCGGGGAAGAAACGGAATACGGCGAATGGGCCAATACTTACGAAAGCCTGGTTGGGTTTCATGTCGGAGGCAAGGGTTTCATTTTTGGCCAGAGTGAGGGGGATAATCGCTGGTTTGTACAGGAGGTCACTTCTCAGGGAAGACTAGCCGGAAACGAATCTGACCACGGAACCTGGTCCAATTTTTACTTCGCCATAACTCCACTCTACGTCGGCGACAAGACATTCCTTTTTTTCCAGACCAAAAGCAGTGATCATTACTATTTCATAGCCTACGTTTCACCGGACGGGCAGCTGTATGATACCTGTGACGGATACTGGGAGAATTATTGGGACCGCGTTACCTCGGTAACGGTCCAGGGGAACACTTACCTGATCGGCCACAGGGACGGAGGTCCCGGTTCGGGGAAAGAGTGGTTTATCCAAAAGGTAACCAACGATGGTACGATGGGAGATGAAACCGACCGGGGTACCTGGAACTACTATTACAAGGAACTGTTTGGCTACACCAGTATGGGTCGCGCTTATATTTTCGGCTACAGTAGTTCAGGCGGCGGATTCCAGTTTATCCAGGAGATTACCTCCGATGGCAAGATGGGAACCGAAACTTCACAGGGAACCATGAGCGAGGAGAATGATTCCTTCATACCCTTCAGGGCTTTCGATCCGGGTGCAGTCCGCTACGCCATCGGCTGGGACCTTTCGCCGGTCAATGCGGCACCTGCACGCGAATGGTCGTCAATTTTCAAGGATCCCTGGAGTGGGGAAACAGAGTTCGGCGGAGGCGCAGCCCTGGCCAATATCGACAAGGATGCCGGTCAGCATTACGATGCCGTGTTGATGGGGATACAGGATCTGGTAGGCCATGACAGGTTTTACTACAAGGTGGCCTGGAACCTCGACGGTACGGGCAAGGCCTCGGGCTGGAGCGAGATCATTTATGGCCCGGCTTGCGGCGAAGTGCAAGCTGGAGGAGGTGCGGATATCGGCGATATCGACGGAAACGGAGTCCCCGACCTGCTCCTGATGAATGTGGATAATCCGGAAGGAGCAAATTCATTCCGGTACCATATCGGCTGGAACCTGGGTACCGATGGGACTGCAGCCTCATGGAGCCCCATGCTGCAGGGCCCGGCCCTCGGATGGGATAATTCGGGCGGAGGGGCGGCCCTGGGGGATATCGACAAAAACGGCCGGCCTGACCTGGTTTTTATGGGAATCGACAATCCTTCAGGCAACAATAAGTACTGGTATATCGTTGGCAGGAACCTCGATAAAACCGGAAAGGCAGCGTCATGGTCTCCCATGATTCCAGCCCCCGTGGACCTGTACTATAATTCCGCCGGCGGCGGGGCCGCCATGGCCGATATCAACGATAACGGCAAGCCCGACCTCGTGCTGATGAACCTCGATAGCCGCATAGGCGGCAATGAATTCTGGTGCCTTGTGGGCTGGGATATCGACATCAACGGAACTGCAGTTTCATGGACCAGTTTCCTGGGTCCAACACCCGGGAATATGACAAAGGGCGGAGGAGCTTCGGTGGCCGATATCGACAAGAACGGGATTCTGGATCTGCTGCTGATGGCCGTTGATGATCCGTATGGAACAGACTGACAGGTTTTTATGATTTTAATCCTTTGTTGGTTTCCTGAATGATTTGAACGACATAAGATTCAAAATGGTGCCCTATTGCAACTCTAAAGGCATACACTCGCAACCTACTCCATACCAGGACTTTGATGGTGAGTAACAAGAGTACAACCAGAGTCCTGATTATTTACGCGACCCTGATGTTCTGAGTATTTGCTTCTTGGCACACTTGGAAAACCTGTCCGTTTGTTCCACGTCATATGGATCAATCAGATGGTCAAAAAGCTTTTTCCAGATCCGCAAGGCTGAATGTTCGTTCAGTAACCGGGAACATCGAAACACGGAACTGTGTGCAACCGTAAGGGATCAGTCTGGTTTTTTTCGCCAAAGAACCGTTATTGGCAACCGGTTTGGCCGGCAGAACGGTCCCATCCCAATCGAAACTCACCACATTGACCTGTAATTGTATGGGCGACTCGGCCGGCCAATTCCACCTGGCAGGCATCGGCTTTCGCACGACTGTAATGTCCGAACCCGGTAACTCACCCTGGCTGTCCAGCGCATAGTGCCATGTTGCTGTTGAGTCGGGTGTATTTTCATCTGTGGTCCACGGGATCGGTAAAGCGAAAAGAAGTGGCCCGTAATGGACCGATGCATAGGGGGCGCCGTCGGCGTTCAGGTCTTGTCCGGTTTCAATGCGGACCGACATGGGAAACTGAATCCGTATCCGGTCGTTTGCTTTCCAGCGTCGTTCGATGCGCACAAAACCATTGGTGTCCGGTTCCATTTCGACAACAGAACCGTTCACCCAAATAGTTGGATTCGTGCACCAATCCGGAATACGGAAAGAAAGTGGGAAAGTCGCTTTATGCATCGGTTTGACAGAAATATCGATGACATCGTTGAATGGATAGTCTGTCTGGCAGTTTAGTTCAACGGATATATGATCGCTCACCAGGGCGGACACCTTGCAGGGGCCATAAAAGGTGGCTGCCAGTCCGTTATCGTAGGTCGCCATCCACATGTTCACCACATAGTTGGGAAGCATCCGGTTCAGTGAAGCAGTACAGCACAAGGGCCATTGTTTTTTCTGATAATTATACCCGTTCTCACCCGGCACTATCCGGTTAGGCATCTGTGTATAGACATGAGACGTGAAATCGCGCGATACCACAGCCGGAGCCGCGTTGAAAAACGCCTGTTCCACCCGGTCTGCTCTGGCTCCCTGTCCGGTGATCCTCAACAGTTCAGTTTGACTCCACAGGTAAGCCGACACATCGCAGGTTTCGGTTCCCCGGTATGCACCGGCAGGTCCGCAGAATTCATCGGCCACTAACACCCCGTAGGGCTGCATGGCTTCGCGTTCGAGCAAGTCGCTCCAGCCGATGGCCGCTTCAAGGAACTCGCGGTTGCCAGTCCACAGGTATCCGAGGGCCCAGGGTGTGGTGCTTTCAAGAAAGTGCACACCATGATCCTTTTCCTCCGCCCCCGGTTCTTGGTTGGGCATCCGGCTATACCGGTTCCATGAATCCCTTTGCGAATTAGCACCGCCGCCATCTTTCGAGAACAGCCTGGTCAGCCCGGCGGCAATCTCTTGGTTTCCCGTCCAGGTGTAGGTTTCAAGTGCTGGCCAGGGGTTCGACATTCCCCATCCCATCCTCAGCCAATCGGGATCCCCGCTATAGGCGGTTTCCAATGCCTCCAGGACGTGCTTGTCTCCCGACCCGGCGTAGTATGCCACCAGGGAGCGGCCTAAAAGACCATTGGCCCAGAAAGGCCACTCTATAGTTTCTGCCGGTAAAGGATATTTTGTATCTCCTCTTGCTGCAGATAAATCGCCGGGATTATTTTTATTGAGCCACCACATGAACAGAATGCTGTTTGAATTCATGTGGGTCACAACCACATCGAGACGCTGTTTCGCCTGCCGGATCAGCGATTCATCGTGAAGGACATAGCCCAGGCGGATCATCCCGTCGAACCAGTATCCTCCTCCTTCATACGGCCATCCCCCCTGAGGCCAGTCGAGACGCTCCCCATTCATGGTGTAGTCGGCGGCCCATGCTTGCCGGAAAGCAATATCAACCTCATCCATGTGCCCGGTATATCCCTCCTTTGCAGTCAGACACCAGTCGCGCAACCAACCCTGGGGCTCCACGGAACCGGGCGGCAACGGGATAAATGCCGGGAGCACCTTCGTTTCGAATGGCCGCCCATAATTCACCTTCATTGCAGTGGACGACACCACAGAATTAGTCTGGCTGTAGCCTGATGATAAAATGATCCCACCCAATAATACACTTAGGAGGTATTGTTTGACCATTCAATTATTGCTTTTTATAACTGATCAGTAAGGAACCGGGACTTGCCGGGATCTCGACCTCGATTCCTTTCATTATTTCAGAACCGGTCATTTGTACTCTCTTGTCGTTATCTTCATAAAAGAGTTCATAAACCGATTTTTCTTCCAGACCACCAGGTTTAATGGTTATGGATCCCGTCTGACAATTATGGCGTCTGAAGGCCAGTATCAAACCATCATTCGACTTTGGCTTGTTAAACTGATACGCCATCCAGGTATCATCACCAATCGAATAGGGGGTCAGGGGATAATAATCCCCGTAAAAATAGGGACGTAACCGTTTGAAATCCTGAAAATACTTTTGAAGTTCCGGCTGGTCATGATCGCGACTGTTGATATCCCAATTGATGACCAGGGAGGTACTCAGATTTGAACGAAAATGATAAGGCGACACGGTAAAATTGCCGGTTCCATGAAGGGGAAGATAAAAACTCAGCCCATACATGATGGATTGGGAACCGTTTGGTTCACCATAGGAATAATCAGTTCTCCACAAGGGCGAACTGCGAGATACGGTTTCCAGGTCTATTCTCCGTCCGCCGCTTGCGCAATTATCGATAATCAGGTTCGGGAAACGCTCCAGAAGACCATCCCAATATGCATACAAACCTTCAATATGCCTGATCTCAGAAATTCCGATCCGGCCGGGCTTGTCATTTGCTTCCCAATACGGCATCGGATCAAAGTTGAAGTCCTGCCGGTAATAGTCGACCCCCTCCTTTTTTAAGAAATCAGAAATATAATCGGTCAGCCATATCCGGGCTTCCTGGTTACCAAGATTAAACAGGATATTGGCTTGTCCTGGCAATTTAAGCAGCCAGTCGGGATTTTTGTCGGAGAACTGGGTTCCCTCTGTAACGCGCTCAGGTTCAAACCATAGCAGAAATTTTGCTCCCACCCGATGTGCGGCATCAGTAACAGGTTTTAGGCCATTGGGGAAATTAGCTTCGTTGGGGGTCCAGTTGCCAACCTGCCACCATATTCCCTTGCAGGCATACCAGCCGGCATCCAGCCAAAATACTTCCGGAACAATATTAAATTGCTTATGGCGATTGATCATTGCAACGGAGAAAGATTCTGTTGCACAGGTATGCTCCATGCAGGGAGGAGGCCCCTCACGGGCAAGAAAAGTGGCGAACGGCAATTCTGCAGGTACTCCGTTTATTTTGCGCGAATGATGGGCCAGAATGAACTGCCTGAAAAGATTGTGACCGACCATTCTGTCGGCACCTTTCCAGAAAAGCAGACAAATCCTGGGCGTACGGATTTCTTCATCAGGATACAGTTTTATCTGCATTTTTTCCATTCCCGATTTCAAGGATACCGTCTTTTCATCAGACTGGAGGACATCGGCATACCATTTTCCCGACCAGCCCACCGCCACCATAATCCCCTGCTGTCCGGGCATTTCGATATTGAAAAAAGGGAAAGCCGTATTGTCCGAGGAACGTCCGCCGACCGGGGTCATATAAAAACTCTTTCCGATCTCCAGATTGTCATCAAATGGTTGAAAATCAGAAAATTGGGCACAGCTTCCTTTGGTGTGGTGGAGAATAACAGTTCCTTTTTCTTTAGAAGCAAAAGACTGATCAATTACAGCTGCCCTTTCAATCAGGGGGGTGTTCTTTCCTGAAGTATTGTAAAAATTAAGTACCCATTCAACGGCTGGAAAATCTTTGAAGCAGGTCACAAAACACTTTACGGTAAGGCCACTCTTTTTATCCGAATAGGTGTAAACCGACTCTTCCGAATCAGGATTAGCCTGTATCATCTTTTCTTCACTATACTTCCAGTTTCTTATAAAATTGTCCGAACTTTTTCCTCCGTACACAAACGAAAACGGGGGAATCCTGCCTTTTGCAAAGTGCTGTTCGACCCACTGACGCATCTCAGCAGTCTTAGAGGGGATGTCCTGTACCGGTTGACAATTTGCCTTTCCGGTGTAGATAAAAATGGCCAATAGGATTGGCACCACTGATATTCGAATCAATAGCTTCATCTTATGTATTATTTTATGAGTGTGTCGGGGATAGGAAGAATACGCGGTTTACCCAGGAACAAGGGTGTTTTAGTAGGCGGAGGGTCAACGCTTACGACCATGTTCCCAAGCCACTGATAGATGACCCGTAAATCGGGTTTCCTGGCCCAAATTCCGCTCACCTCGTGGGTAAAACTGATCAGCGGGTAGGTTATGGTCAGTTCATCACCCGGTTTGACTTTGTCGAAACGCACATAGCTGCCCGACCACACCACCGGGACCGGTTTGTTCCCCACAAATGCATGGACTGAACTGCGGGGTGCCCATTGCGGCGGGCGCAGGAAAAAGAGGTCCTTCACGGCAGCCCTAACCGTTATCCGGCCGTTCTCGGGGAAGAAGGAGACCACGCGGCCCCATTTCGAATCACGGTTCAGGCACATATTTACATACACGCCTTCCGGTCCCAGTTTTGACTTTTCAAGATGTTCAATAACGTTGAGCCAGGTTGTATAGATGGCCCGCAAACCTTCCGGAGCGCAGCAACCGGCCAGTTCGTAATAGTTACCGCCGAGCAGGTCGTTCTCACACTGGTTGAGTCCGCAGAATGAATAACAGGCCCCCTGGAAATTCCGAAGAATCGCCAGCCCGTTGCTGATTTCTTCTTCGCTGTGAGCCGCATTGATCTTCCGGTAGCTGGCCTCGAATGCCGGTGTCATAATGAACTGGCGGTTGCTGATGATGTTGCGCATATACCGTTCAACATAATCAAAGTACTCCGGATAACCGCCCCGGGCTATCATTGTGGCATTGGACATCATGTCGGAAAGGAGGCAGGTTTCATCGGTCGGGTGGTCCTTTACGGCCGGGAACCAACCGGCTCCGGTACCCCTGGTGAGATAAAAATCCCAGGCTCGCTTGACGAATTCAACATAGCGTGACTCGCCGGTGACCACCCCAAGGTGGGCGATACCCCACAGGGCATGCATGGTGGCATGTCCGTGGCCATCTCCAAAATCACCATCCGCCTTAAAGCGAACACCATCGGGCTGGGCTCCCGTCATAATTCCTTCAGCGTAGGCTCTGGCGAATGCAAGGCTCTCCTGATCGCCCGTGGCGAGATAGTAGTTGACCAATGGTTCTACGATGGGTGCCGGTTGCGAGTTCCAGCCATTGGGCACCGGTGTGCCATCCGGCAAAACTGCGCCCATCCCGGCAGCAAAGTAGCACACGCCGGGCGACGTGTAAATGGCCAGTTTCTTGAGCCTGAGCATAATTTTCCGGCCTGTCTCCTTCGACTGTTTGTTACCGGTGCGGCGATAGTCCTCCGCCATGGACTGCAAGATTTTAGTCGCTCCCCATATATGGTAATAGTACTCTTCCTTTTTCCAGACCCGGGTTGTTTCTCCTTCGTTGTAGCAGCCGGGAGGTGACAACACGGTTCCGTCATCCTGCACGTAATCAAGCATGCGCCGGTGGAAGCTTCGTTCAACATCGAGGCCGGCAGTTGACCCGCTGACCTCTCTCATGTAATACCATTCCCAGTCCAGACGGGCATCGGTATCGCAGGGGACAACCGGATCCTGGCCCGAAGGGATTGGCGGACATCCGTAAACCTTGCATTGGAAAACGGGTTCATAATTATATTCTTTCCGTGGCGACCGGATGAGGTAGTTCATTGCCCACTGGGCCATGCGCCGCATATCAAGGTCATTTTGGGGAAGATTGTCAGACAATGTCGTTATCGTGACTGGTGCTTCGACAGCGATCTTAATATTACTGACCTTACCGGTGAGGCCACTGATAGGTTTTTCATCGGTTTGTGCCTGAATGCCAACTGACATAAGGCTCAAAATGATGATCGGGAATAGTTTTTCTTTTATCATAGTATAGGCAGGTATGCTGTAAAGATATACACTGTATCCGTTTGATCGCTATGGTGCTGAAAGGCGTGTGATAAAAATAATGTAAAAAATATTTGACAATATGTAAAAGATATTTATCTTCGTGTCGTAAAAATTTTACAAACAAACTGACATAAGGAGGTAAAAATGTATCGGAGAGAAAAAGAAATCATTGTATCGCTGATCAGCATGACCCTGATCCTGGTGTTGTATTCCCTGTATGTATATAATAAGTACATCGCCGTGAATCCTGATGTGATCAATGACTTCAGATTTTGGGGCAAGGCTTTCCTGATATTGATCCCCGTTACGATTGTGACGATCATTATCATTTACATCATTTTCTTCATTATCAATAAGATCGTTACCGATGAGGATCTGCCTGAGGTTACCGATGAACGGGACAAGCTGATTGAACTGAAAGGAATCAGAATATCCCATTGGGTGTTTGTTTTTGGTTTCATGCTGGCTATGGCGTCTCAGGCCTTTGGCATGAAGCCCTGGGTGTTGTTCGTCGTGCTGTTTGGATCAGGATTCGCTTCAGCCCTGGCGGAGGGTATTGCCAAAATCTGTTATTATCGCAAAGGGTACTAAGATGGGAAAATGTTTTATAAGCAACAATATCAGGAAGTTGCGCTTTAACACAGATGAGATGACCCAGCAGGAGCTGGCTGATAAAACCAGCGTGACGAGACAGACGATAGTAGCCATAGAAAACGGGAAATACTTCCCGACGCTTGAACTGGCCTTCCGGATTTCACGGGTATTCAACACGCCACTGGAAGAGGTATTTACATTTCATGAAGAATAAAAAGAATGCGGATTCCGCTCAGCGGAAACCCCTCAGATTATGGCCGGGTGTAGTTATCGTATCGCTGCAGTGGCTGGTCAGGTATGGTATCCCGGTCATTGCGCCAGGAGATACTGCAAATCAGATGGGAGTTTTTGGCGGACTCCTCGGCGGGTTCGCTATCATTATATGGTGGGCTTTCTTCAGCCGGGCACCCCGGTTTGAACGCTGGTTCGCCATCTTCCTGATGATAGCTGCACTGTTGGCGACATCGCAAATCATTCACATATCAATTAGAACAACGATGATGGGATTGATGTTCCCTGTATTTTCAATCCCGGTACTAAGCCTTGCCTTTGTTGCATGGGCGATCGCCAGCCGAAAGCTCTCCAAAGAACGCCGGCTCGCAATCATGGTCGCAACCATTATCGTTGCCTCCGGATTCTGGACCTTCCTGCGGACAGATGGTATGGATGCCGATATACATCAGGATTTTGCCTGGAGGTGGGCGAAGACACACGAGGATCGTTTACTGACCCAAATCGATAATAATCAGATAACAAAGCCATTAGATTCAGTAGCAATGGAAACAGAGGCCGAATGGCCGGGTTTCCGGGGACCTGACCGGGATGGCATTATCCACGGAGTGCGGATCGGAACTGATTGGTTAAAAACACCACCGGTTGAGATGTGGCGCCGGCCTGTTGGGCCTGGTTGTTCGTCTTTCGCAATCCATGGGGGTTTACTTTATACTCAGGAACAGCGCGGTGAATACGAGCTGGTAACCTGCTACGACCTGGAAACCGGTGAGCCGGTGTGGAGTCATCGTGATTCAGCCCGTTTCTGGGACTCGCATGCAGGCGCCGGTCCCCGGTCGACACCAACCTTGAGCTATGGTCGTGTATATACGTTAGGTGCGACAGGAATCCTCAACGTACTGGATGAACGTGACGGTACTGTTGTGTGGTCCCGCGATGCAGCCTCCGACACCGGTGTAAAAGTCTTGCCCTGGGGCTTTACGAGTTCACCCCTTGTGGTCAGCGATGTTGTGATTGTCGCCCTTTCAGGCAAACTTGCTGCATATAATGCCGCAAGTGGCAAGCTGCGTTGGGTTGGCCCTGACGGCGGCAACAGCTACAGCTCACCGCATTTGATCACGATCGGCGGAATTTTGCAGGTCCTCCTGATGAGTCAGTCCGGTGCGGTCAGCCTATCGCCGACAGACGGCAAGCAACTCTGGAACTACGCCTGGCCGTCTGACGATCGTATTCTGCAGCCAGCTGTTATTTCGGGAGGAGACCTTCTGCTCGCAGGCGGACTAAATGGCATATGCCGCATAACAGCCTCAAACGCCCAAGGTGAATGGACCGCCAGAGAGCTTTGGACCTCGGACGAGCTGAAGCTCAACTTAAACGACTTCATTATCCATAAAGACCACGCTTATGGCTTTAATGGTCCCAGGATTGCGTGCATGGACATCAAGGACGGAAAGCGTGTATGGCAGGGCGATCTCTATCGCGGATGGCTGCTCCTTTTAGCCGATCAGGATCTATTGGTCGTGCTGTCGGAGAAGGGTGAGCTGGCACTCGTCGAGGCAAACCCCGGCCAATTCAAGGAACTCGCACGAATCCCGGCGATCAAAGGCAAGACCTGGAATCATCCGGTGCTGGTTGGTGATATCCTGGTTGTTCGCAACAATCAGGAAATGGCCGCATTCCGGTTGTCCCATGCAGGAGACTGATGGGGATTGCTCATGAAACCACCTGTTTCATGAGCAATCCCAGGATCAGGATTCAGGTTTGATTTTTATTTTAAGTCCTTTACAGATTCTCCAATACAGATTACTCCGGGTGACATACCTGGTAAAGTCAATTTCAACATAAGGCCTTTCTCGGTCCAATTTGCATCGGCTCCTGTAACATCCATCTTTTGAGCGCTTTTAAGCAGCTCGGATGGAACCCTGAACTCCAGCAGCCGTGGTTCATTGGTCAGATTGAATGCTGTGATTACACCACCGCTTTTATCGGGCAGTGTATGTAAGTGGATATTCTCTGCCAGCCCCAGGAATTCGCCTCTTACGAAATAGGGTTTTAATTTTTTGTAAACGCTCATCTCCTTTTGATAGGAAGAGAATCGTTTTTCCGGATCATAACCAACCGGAGGTTTACGTAAACCATATTTCCCCCCTATTCCCAAATGCCGGATGGTTGAGGCTGCCCACCAAAAAAACACGCAGTTGTCATTATCGGCAGCCATTGTGATGTGAAGGTACAGTGGAACATTGCATCCCAGATTGTAATAGTAAAGCGCTAATGCCCTTCCGCTTTTCAAGTCATTGATGCAGTCCCACATATATTCAAATCCCCAGTCTTCCTGATGGGAATCAGTGGCCTTGAATCCCTGCTGGAAATAGGTGGGGACATAGATACATGCCCACCAGGGCCAGACAGGGTCATGAGCTTCAATGACTAATCCGGGGCACTGTTGACGGACTTCAATCATGGTTTTATAGACGGCCATTATGAAATCCTGAGTTGTCAGTGGAACTTCATGACTATGGGTTGTATCCATGCAGGTACCAAACCAGTTCCAACCGTCAAACATCATAAACTTCACACCCTGTTTTGAGATATGAAGGATCCTTTCCAGTTTTATTTTGTAGTACTCAGGATTATTGATGCACAACATATCGATATATTCCTTGTTTGTAGGAACAGGTTCATAATCAGCATGTTTGATTAGAAATTTTTCCGGCCACCGTCCTCCGCCACAATGAAGAATCGTGCGATAACCCATATCCAGGCCATAATCATCCTTCAGGGTTTTGATCATGGAAGAAACCGGGCCTAGCCGGGTTGAATCCCACAGGGTAAGACCTTCCGCCACTTCCCATCCGGGATCAAAATATAACATTTCACAGCCAACTGCTTTGGCTTTCTCAGCTTCTTTTAGAATAGCCTTGCGGGTATAGAATTTGCTCAGCTTGACTGAATCTGAAAAGTACCAGCCGACATCATACAATTCATTCCAGTTTACCGGCGGATTATAATCCTGCGGGAATGTGTGCCCTTTAGTATCCAGATAATCACGGTATTGATAATATCCATCGGCTACTGTCCCTTCAAACGGTTTATAAATAGTTGTTCCAAAAGTGAACTGTTCTCCTGGAGCCAAATGATGTGCCGGAGTCGGTTCCTTATACAGGGAATACCCGGCACCTCCGAATTGGAGGGTTGCTTTGTCTTTTCCGACTTCCGGAAAAACAACAGACAGTTCAACAGCTGTATTATTGTATTTGATGATCGTCAGCCCCTTCAGTCCATTCCACCATATCCATGCCTCCGAACGCAGACGTCCTTCTTCGGTCAATAGCGGCGCCCTGGCACGGTCGTCAACGTAAACAGTATTGTGATACTGTCCTTTTATCAGGTTGTCAGTCGAGTAATCATGCCTGGTGGCTTCCAGCTGTACCAGGAACGGTACCGCACACAGCCGCCAGTCGGGCCTGTTGCTGATATCGGCTATAAATCCAAACCGGATATCATCAAGATTAACCGTTTTACTATTAGTATTCTTAAGGGTGATCGTTTCCTCGATATGGCCGTCAACCAAACGAAAGACCTGCGATATTTCCAATTTTGAATTGGGGAAATTTCCGGTAATTACGGTTTCATTCCCATCATTTCTAATTCTTTTTTTTGTAAGAATGCTGTCACTGAAACCGGCCTCGCCTGTTATGGTTCCTGCGATGGAATAGTGGTAGGGTCCATCTGCATAAGTAATATTGGTTTTCGGAGAGAATAATCTTCCGGATTTAACGTCAAGGCTTATATCATTATCCTTGTTGTTTACTTGCTTGTCTGAAGCACATGAAGATGTGAGAATAATGAGTATTAATGAAAATGCAGCGTTTATGTTTTTAAACATTTTGCCCTCCTGCTTTAAGAAAGGGGCTGCCCTTTTTATAGAGCAGCCCCCCTGTTAAAAATGGCCGTTGGTTAATTAACCACCATTTGTTTTGTTTGAGTAAAGCTTCCTGCCCGCAGTGTATAAAAATACACTCCGGCTTCCAGGCTGCTGGTTTTCAGGGTAAAATTATGTTTACCGGCAGACATCATGCCCTGGTTTTCTTCCATCACTTTCCGTCCGGTAAGGTCCATCACGCTGAATGAAACCTGTGCGGCGGCCGGGAGTTCATAGTCGATGACCGTGCTGCCTGTGAACGGGTTGGGGTAGTTTTGTCCGACCCAAGCCGAGGCAGGTGTTAAATCAACACCATCAATCAGGTTGCTGTGATCATTGATGTTCAGACGAATCAAGGGATTTCTGACTGCAACAACACCCCACGCATCCGGATTTTCCCTGATCATGGTTACCCCGTCCAATATCCTCATGGATTTATCGGAACCGGGTTTAAGATCATCATACCGCTGTACCAGGTATTCCGTGTGCATGTTATTGTATTCGAAACCAACGTACAAAATATCACCGGCTTTCAGGTATTCGGCTTCCCCGTCCTTGTTCAGGGGATAGGTTATCCATTTGCCGAGCATAGTCGAATCAAAATCATACTGATCACCAATGATCAGTTCATGAGGCTGTTCCACGCCTGTAGGATCAACTTTGTAAACGGTCGCATGGAAATCGATCATGCCATCAGCCAGACCACCGGCCAGATAAAGCGAAACCGAGCTGGCTTCACAATCGGCGAAGATCGGGAGTCTAGTGGCGCGGACCTGGTTTAACAAGGGTTGACTATCTGTACGGTATGCACCCCAGTTATAGGTTTCTTCGGAAGTGTCATCTGAATGGGAATATGCGCTGTCGGTTACATTGAAATAGGTGATTTTCGTATTGTTTTCAGGAAATTCATCGGTGGCATTTGACTTGTAATTGTAAGTAACCTTAAAATGGCCGAATTCAGTCGGAGTGTATAAATCAGTAATGGTTGTGGTATCGACCGCCAGGCTCCACATGTCTTTTTTTGCTCCTTCCTGATGAAAAACACTTTGATTGTTCTTGGTGATATCTACCTGGAAATAGGCATCTTCCTGATCCATCTCGCCAAAGTTGACAGCCGATCCCTGGAAGTTCGTACAGGAATTGCCGACCAGTTGTGATTTGGGCATATTAAAGAAAGGGGTTTGTACCGACACATCATCGCCATCGGTCCATTCCATCTGGGCGTATTTCAATTGCAGGTCATTGTCCCAGGCTTCCGATACTTTGAAATCATCGACTTCCCAGAAATAAAGGACGCCTCTTTTCCAGTGCAATCTCATCTGGACATTGGGTTGTCCTGCAGCTACTTCGGAGATGTTAGCCTGGAATAATACCGGTAATCCGGGGGGATTCAGAAGCGGGCGCTGTTTCCAGTTGGCTCCGAAACTGGCATCGAATGCAGCAGCATGAACCCAGTTATCCACGGATACTTCAAGGTCCATGTCGTAGTTCGGATTGTCGTCGTAGTTCATGAAACAGGTTTCATAACTTACAACGACCGATGAACGGGAGGAACAATCGAAGGGTGGGAAAACGACTCCATTGTCCAACTGGACATTGCTGTCGATGTGATCCAGCTGGTACCTCGATATGAACAGGATGAGGTAACCGTCGGAGGCAGACGTTGACTTCATGGTCGGTTCGCGGGTCCATTTGAAGTCGTTGATGGGGCCATCGGCCATCCATTCAAAGTTGTGACCGGTATCGTCAGGGTCATACAGGTAAAATCCCTCCGGAGCAGTCCATCCTTTGGGATCATTCGGGTTTCCCCAATCGAAGGTTGTGGAATAGAAAACCGCTCCGTTTCCCTTTGTGCCAGGAGTTTGGGATTGAGCCGGAATCACAGCAAGTAATCCGGCGATCAGCAGTAAAAGTGTAAATTTTCTCATATTGTGGTTTTAGTAAATGAATATTATCAGGTTCAGCCCGTAAACAAAGGGCTTTAAAGGTAATTCTTAAAGATAGTTTTTTTTCGGTATTGGCTTTATGCATAAAGGCATAGGATAAAAAAAAGGGCTGCCAGTAAGTACAGCCCTTTTTTGAATGTAACAAAAGGCTAATTAACCACCATTTGTTTTGTTTGAGTAAAGCTTCCTGCCTGCAGTGTATAAAAATACATCCCGGCTTCCATGTTGCCGGTTTGCAGGGTGTATGTATGTTTGCCTGCAGGCATCAGGCCCTGGTTGATATCCATGACTTTCCGGCCGGTAAGGTCCATTACACTGAATGAGACCTGTGAGACCGCCGGTAGTTCATAGTCGATCACTGTGCTGCCCGTGGACGGATTCGGATAGTTTTGCCCGACCCATGCCGAGGTGGGAGTCATATCCACGCCGTCGATGAGGTTGCTGTGGTCGTTAATATTCAGCCGGAACAAAAGGTTTCTCGTATGATGCGCAGTCCATCCATCCGGATTTTCCCTGATATAGGTGATTATGCCATTATTGGAAAAGGTTATCAGATCAGAGATGACCTTCCGGGATTTATCGTTCCCGGGTTTGATATTATCATACCGTTGTGTCAGATATTCCGTGTGCATGTTATTGTATTCAAAGCCAACGTAAACAACGTCACCTGCTTTCAGGAATTCGGCTTCCCCGTCCTTGTCCAGTTCCAGGGTTTGCCATACTCCGATCATCGTCGAATCGTAATCACGTTGAGTAGAGGTAAGCAGTACATGAGGCAATTCCACTTTCGCAGGATCTTCCTTATACACACAAGCATGGAAATCGATCTTGCCATCAGCCAAACCACCGGCTATATAGATCGAAACCGAGTTCATCTCGCAATCGGTGTAAATAGGATATCTGATTGAGAAGACCTGGTCCAGCAAGGGAGTATTATCGGTATGATAGGCACCCCAGTTATATTGTTCTTCTGAAGTATCATCCGCATAGGACATCACGCTGTCGGTCACATGGAAATATTCGGTTTTGCTGTTGTTCTCAGGCTTTTGATCCGTTTCACTTGTCTTCCAATTGTAAACAACCTTATAATGACCGAATTCAGTTGGAGTGTATTTCTCGGTTATGGTTGTAGTATCAATCGCAACAGCATAAATGTCCTTGTGAGGACCTTCTGCATGAAATACGCTTTGATTGTTTTTAGTAATATCAACTTCAAAATAAGCGTCTTCCTGATCCAATTCGCCGAAGTTGATGGCCGAAGACTGAAATCGCGTGATCGAATTGCCGACCAGTTGTGATTTCGGCATCATGTAGCAGGGGATCAACAGGGTCTCATCGTTACCGTCATCCCATTCCATCTGTGCGTAATACATCATCAGGTCATTGTTATAGGCTTCTGATACCGTTAAGTCATCGACTTCCCAGAAATACAGGACACCTCTTTTCCAGTGCAATCTCATCTTGACATTGGGCTGGCCTGCTGCGACTTCCGATATATTGCACTGGAAATATGCCGGAACCCCTGGCGGATTGCCAAGAGGCCGCTCTTTCCAGTTGGATCTGAAACTGGCATCGAAAACAGCAGCATGAACCCAGTTGTCAACAGATACCTCCAGCCACATGTCGTAATCAATTGCGTTGTTATAGCTCATCAGGCAGGTTTGATACCTGACAACGACCGACGAATGTGCGGAACAGTCCATGGCCGGGAAGACGACTCCATTATCAACTACTTTCAAGTTGTCCGGGTTAGGCAGGTTGTACCTCGACAGAAAGAGGATGAGGTAGCCGTCATCGGCAGTCGTTGACTGCATCGCCGGTTCCCGTACCCAATGACCGTCTATGATGCTGTCAGAGGACATCCATTCAAAGTTAAATCCGTTATCTGTAGGATCATACATGTAAAAACCTTCAGGGGCTGTCCATCCCTTGGCATCATTCGGGTTCCCCCAGTTGAAGGTTTCTGAAAAAAAGACCGATCCATCGCCTTTTGTTCCAGGAGTTTGTGATTGCACAGCGGGGAACAGGAGCAATCCCGCGAGTGCCAGTAAAAGTGTAAGTTTTCTCATACAGCGAATATTGAAAATAGGTTTTAGATCAGGCTTGGCCGGCAAATGTAACCCTTCAGAAGAGCCGAATTGAAATTGGGACCTTATCAGTTCAACTGTTGAGGTAACCTTTAAAGATAAAATTTTTATTGAATTGATTATATGCAGGAAGATTTTCCTTTTACCTGATTATCTCACTACCTGGGATTTTCCTGATTTGACGACTTTATCCGGCAGGATTGCCCTGTAAAAATAGAGTCCAGGACTGAGAGTCCGGCCAATGATGATAAAGGTTTTATTTTGTGAAAGTATTTCACGTTGCACAACAGTGCCCAGGGCATTGATGACTTCGATTTATAAAGCTGCTCTGCCACATTTTGATTTGATTGTTCAAAATGAATAACTTTCACAATATTTAAACTGGATTATTAAACCCGAATCACTGAACGAAATGAAACCAACTTCGCTGACTCAACTGATTGGAAGCCTGCTTATTATTGCATCGCTCATCTCCTGTAATCAAAATGCCAGCTCCTCTTACGAACTGAAAGGAACACTCGCCGGCATCACCACAGGGAAAGCCATTATTGCGGGAATCAATTCCGAAGAACCGTTTTCAGATACGGCAAACATTACCGAGGGCCAGTTTATATTTAAGGGCAAACTTCCGGAACCGGGACAGTACTATCTGACTGTGGAGGACAAAGAGTACCCGGTCTACTTTTATGCAGAAAATGCTAAAATGACCCTAACCGGTCATGCAGATACACTGTATAATGCAGAAGTGAAAGGGGGAAAGATCAATGAGGATGATGCTAAGTATACGCAAGGAATCCAGGATCTGTTTAAAAAGCATAAACTGGACTCTCTTTATACAGTCTATGAAAAAACCAGGAACGAAGCGGATATGCGGATCATCGACAGCGTTAGCGCTATCGTGGACACGGAAAGCTATCAGTTTGAACTGGAGTTCATCAGACAAAATCCAAAATCGTATTATTCCGCCATCCTGGTGGAGCGGAGGTCTTCAGGCCTGAGTGCCGGGGAGATTGAAAAATACGTGGCCATGCTTGATCCTTCCCTGGAAGAGTCGGCAATTGTCGGGCGGATCCGTGAGGAGATCGAGACCCTCAAGCATACCGATGTCAAACTGGAGGCTTTCATCAATGATGCTCCTGATATGGAGTTCCAATTGGATTCGACCTTTGCGGGCAGCACTCTTAAAGGTTTTGTGTACCTGGCTACATTCTCAAACGGCCAGATCTGCGGACTGAAGCGCGACAGCACGGTCTGGGTGATCGATCCTGCCGGGAAGAAGGTCCGTGAGTTCAAGGCCAACCTGAAAGGGCAGCCCTCGGCCCTGGCCATCGCACCGACCACCGGCACCCTATATGTTCTGAGTACCCTTTCCGAAATGAAGGAGGCTACTGTCAGGGGGAAAGTAGTAAAGGTTACGGAATATACGGGTGTGGAATGCCTGGTGTACGATTCAAAAGGGAATGAGATCAGGACTTTTACCCTGCCCGAAGTGAAGAAGGCAACAGGAGCCAAGATCATTAATAACAAACTGCTTGTGGCTGATGTAAAACAGAGGCAGGTGGCCATATTCAACCTTGAATCGGGCAAGCTGGAGGCGACGATAAAGAATATGAGAGCCTGCTGCGGTATCCTCGATTTCGGAGTGAATGACAAGGACGAGATCCTGGTTGCCAACCTGGGTGCATTCAGGGTTCAGGCTTTCGACTATTCGGGAACCATCAAATATGCTTTCGGCAAACGCGGTCAGGGCCTGGATGATTTCCATGGCTGCTGCAACCCCGTCAACGTCACCTACCTTACCAACGGAGCCGTTGTAACGGTTGAGAAAGATCCCACCCGGATCAAGGTGTATACGCGCTCGGGTGCCAGGAAGATCGAGGGCATCCAGGAGCTGGTGAAGGGCTGCACTTATATCCCCATGACAACCGACAGTAACAACAACCTATACCTGGCTTCAGCAAACTCGGGAATCGTGAAATGCATCCCAGTGCCAATTCAACAGTAATATGAATTTGACACGAGCAGGCCTGCCATTTGCGATATTCATTTCTGCCTGCCTGGTTTTCACCGGCTGCCGGCCAAAAGCCGTTACCATGCGGCTGGCCGTAAACGACACCTATTGCAAGGCCACCGCCTGCCTCTGTATCCAGGATCTGGCCTCCCGTGAATACGAGGAGGTGGTGGGGATGCTGAGGGATGATTACGATATCAGCCTGGAACTGGTTTACTGCATGGAAGAATCGGACCTCGAGGATTCGATCCGGTCGGGTCATTTCGACGGTGCTATATGCAAGCCCTGGTTCGCTTTACGCCACATGCCGGTAAAAGGCATGAGATTCGAACGGATTACCGATGTGCTCGATCCATTCGATAACGGGCTGCTTGGCGGGATTTTTATCGTCAGGAAGGAATCCTCCCTGATGGGCCCGGAGGATATCAACGGGAGAATCATTGCCATCGGCGAGGAGAATTCCTATGAAAAGTATCACCTGGCTCTCAGCCAGATGGAAGAAAAGGGAATACGGCCTGAGAAAATTATAAAGAAATCGGTCTGCACCGAAGGGATCAACGCCTTGTTGGACCGGGAGGCCGATGTGGCTGTGATCTCGGATTATGCCCTGGTAGCCAGCTGTGCGGCTGATTTTGCGGAAGAGAATGCTTTCAGGACCATTTGGAAAACTGGTGATATTCCACTCTGCTCGGTGGTGCTCGACCTGAAACGGGTCAGCAGGAAAGATGCTGCACGGCTGCAGTCGGCCCTATTGGAAATATCGGAAGAAAAAATCCCTGAAAGCTTTGCCAGCAAGGGCTTCATCAAGCCTGTTCCCTGGAAACCGAAACCTTATAAGGGTGAGCTGAAATAAACCGATGAAAGCAGCGGGCAGGCGAAAGTTTATCATCATGGCAGGCCGGGCAGCCTGCGGACTGGCGCTGGGAGCAGTGGCCTACCGTGTTGTGGGCAAGCATTTTACCGAAGATGAGGCCGGACCCCGCACGCGCCATGCGTGGCAGATCGATTCGGATAAATGCAAGGGGTGTGATCTGTGCAAAACCATGTGCGTGCGTAAGCCTTCGGCAGTTAAAGCGGTGAATGATCAGAAGAAATGCTCTTTCTGTGTAGTTTGTTACGGGCACATCACCAACAGGCATATCGACTCCGACAAGATCATGTCGGAGGGCAAGCGGGTTTGTCCATGGGATGCGGTGATCCGGGTTGATTACTCGGGCAGGCCCGATGGTTATTTCATTTACGAGATCGACGACGACAAATGCGATGGCTGCGGGAAATGTGTGGAACTGTGTTCGAAGAAGGGCACCAAATCGATGTTCCTCATCATACGCCCGGATCTGTGCCTGAACTGCAACACCTGCAATATTGCCGTCCATTGCCCGGAGAAGGCCGTCGACAAAGTATTTATCGGTCCTGAAGATGATTTCAAAGGGATCTGGGAGCTCGAGAGAGAGGATTCCGGTGATACGAGCTTTGATTTCTCGGGACGAAAGGAGCAAGGGTGATGAGCGATACGGTCTCATTAATACAGGAACAGGTTGATCTCAGTAAAATTGCGACCTTCAGAAACCAATGGACCCCGCAGGAATACCTGCCGCTGCCTGAGTGGCTGGTCTATGTCGACCTGGCGGTTTTACTGATCCTGATGATGGTCGGCTCCTGGTTTGTGGTCACCCGGAAACCGGCCCGCTGGCTCACCTGGCTGGCGGTCCTCACCCTGGCCTACCTGGGGATCCTGAGGGGCGGATGCATCTGCCCGATGGGACTCACTACAAACATGGTCATGGGTATCATACTGCCCTATATGATCAGTCTGGTGGGACTCATGATGTTTATGGCCCCCCTGGTGATTGCGCTTTTGTGGGGTCGGGTTTTTTGCACGGCCGGCTGTCCGCTGGGCGCCATACAGCACCTGGTGTACAAAAAGAAAAAAACCTACAAGGTCCCGGCGAAGATCAACCGTTTTGTAAAAGTCGTTCCTATACTCGTACTTCTCGCTACCGTTTACTTCGGTATCACAGGCACCCTCTATCCCGGCTGCGAACTGGATCCCTATAAACCTGTTTTTTTTACCGGCAAGGCCTGGTTTGAACAGGGCATCGCCGCTATCATCGGCTTTTCAATGGAACCAAAACTCCTCCTGAGCTTTAGTATTTTCGGATGGATCTACCTCGTGGTCACCCTCCTCATAGGCTACTGGATTGAAAGACCGTTCTGCCGGCTGCTCTGCCCCTATTCAGCTCTGCTGGGCCTCTTTTCCATGGTGTCATGGCAACCCCGCCGTATTGACAAAGCCAAATGCACTTCCTGCAGCCTGTGTGTTAAGTCGTGCCCCACTCAGGCCATCACCATCAGTAAAAATCAGGACATACAAAAGGTCTCCAGTTATGATTGCATCCAGTGCAACCGCTGCAGCGACCGGTGCAAAGAAGGGGCTATCTGATATCCGGTAACGGAAAAATCAAGGTTGAATCGGATTTGACCGGGCTGAAGAAGTGATTGGTGGCTAGTCGCTGTTGACTGTCAATATTCTTACCGGCCCCAGCAACCCGGATTCAATCAGGGGTGTTTCCTTTCTGAGCTCGCCAAAGCGGAAGATGTCGTGCGTTTTGGTAAACCTTTCGTCCTCAGGCAGGTTCAGGTCGCCGATGACACGGTTTGCCCAAAGATTGATAACCTTTATTTCCAGCACATTTCCGGATGGTTTGACACATCCGGTGATATCGATACGCCAGGGAGCGCACCAGAGGATTCCAAGCTCTCTGCCGTTCAGAGTGACCCCGGCAACATGACTGACATTGCCCAGATCGAGAAACAACCTGTCTTTTGCTTTATAGCTGAGATCAAACGTTTTTTGGTAGGTAGCCTTACCTGAGTAGTATTTTATTCCTTCTTCGGCACGATCGGTCCAGCTGATAAGTTCAGGAAATTCAATTATTTCCGGGCCACCCCATTCCGGATCGAATGCAACGCTCCATGGACATTGAAGTTGTACTGACTCCGCAAGTTCCGGAAAATTACGTCCGGTTTTGCCGGCGGCATTGGCCGATACCGGTTTACTGAAAACAACAAAACAGGAACCAAAACGATCCAGTTCAAGCGGCAACGTTGTGCAACCGTTTGCCTGACTGAAGGCTCCCGCCCTTCTCATTTCGCCTGTAACCGCATCCCAGATTTCCGGTTGTTTCCCGGCGATACGGAAAGTAAAATCACGCGTCTCCGGATGATTGGTCCGGTTAATGACGAAATAAATCTCCGTGTCTCCACTCGTACGATGAATATAGTCGAATGACTCCGGTTGAGCATTCTGTCCGCGGAAGGTAAAATCAGGTTTAACACCATCGGCAAGCAGAACTTCACGCGGTGTTTTGCCCCAGATCACCCGTCCCTTGCCGTACCTTTGCTCAGTACGGATACTGCCGTCCAAATCTCCCCAGATTTCGGCGGCAATTTTCAAAACTTCTTCATCACACTCCGGAAAATTCTTCAGTCCGGCAGCTCGCTCGGGCGGAGGTCCAACTACCGTTGCTCCGTCGTGAACCAGCTCCCGGATCCTTTCAATTACCTCAACTGACATCCCGGTGTATGGGACTTCAGAAACCGGAAGCTTCTGGTAATTGCTGACCTGGCCGCAGATCTCCGGAGAGGTCGATGTGCAATTCTGAAGCACAAGCAACCTGTAGCTCATGCCATCCGGAAGCACGATCATACCGTTTTTGACCGCCATTCGCGTGAGCAGCACTTCAGCGTTGCTGTAATCACAATCGTAACCGGGGCCCAAAGAAGGAACCATGTATTTCGGTGGTACCAGGACCGGTGGCCGTTCGCCCAGGTAAAAGCAGACATCGCTCACGAATTTTCCCTGTTGAAGCATGTACTGGCATCGGGAGAGATACGTGAAGAATGCAGGTGACTGTTCCCACCAGGTGATGTTTGGAGTAAAATGCTGACCCGCGCAGAATTCATACCCCGGTTTTCCGTCGGCCGGGGGCTGGCATGTCGACTGGTGCAGCATGATGCGGTTAATTCCCTCGCAAAAAGCGTCGTTGACATAAGGCTTCAGATCAGCCGGTCCCATTGACCAGTGTGTGCGGTCCGGTTCCATCATTGTGAAAGACTCGGCCATAGCTTCCTTTTTGCCGTAGATATGAGCCGCCGTGGCTGTCTGCTTCAGGTTGAGCCTCAAAGACCTGTCGGTGTTGTACTTATCGGGTACATTGTAATCGACCCAGAATTCACCGGCAGGGATATCACAGCGACCGAGGTTCTTCAGCACATCCTGCGGAGGTATGTCATTGGGCCCTCCGGCTTCATTGCCCACCTTCATCCCGTTTTTATGGCACAGATCGGCGAAATGACCATAATAATTCTCCGCTATACAATCCTGTATGGTGCTTTCAAAATCATTGCGGAACCGTTCGGAAGTCAGTGAATCAACAACAGTGAAACCGGCGAGCACAGGCATGAAAGGTTTCATGTCGTAACCGCGGAACCTGAGAAACTGATTGGGAAAATCCTGTGTCCAGGTCAGCTTGCCGCATTCCCAGCTGTCTGACCAAAGATAGGCCAGTTTCCCGCCAGCCTTGCGCGCTTCTTCGATGACCAGCTTGCCCAGATGGTCGAAATGGTCATCAAGTGAAGCAGTGTTAAGATAATCGATCTCATAGCCTGCTCCACCCTCGAAGGTGTCTCCTTTGGGATAAGCGTACCACCTGCTCCATGGTTCCCCGGTGAGAGTATAGCCACTCCTCAGGATCACCCATTCTCCTTCCGGTATCTCCCACTCGAACTGGCCATCCGACTTCAACTGACCGGTCAGGTCGATTAAACTTTCCGGACCGGAATTATTCTTCCCACCCGTTAAACGGAATGCCTGTACCCATATGTCATGATAATACCCTTCAACCGTCTCGGGTTGGGGCAGTTTGCCGGAATATTTTTTGGGTCCTGAGACTTTTAATTGCGCATACACAACTTTTTTCATCGCATTATCCGGAGTAACCCAGGGGCCCATCATGGTCCATCCGCCGGCCAGATTGAAGCCGATTTCAATATTTAACCTCTTGGCTTCCCTGACAGCATGACGAAAGAGTTCCCGCCACTCTTCACCGAGAAACTCCACACCCTGGAGCGCCGCTTTCCCCGCATAGCCACCGGTGCAGATCAGATTGACACCGCTGATCCCCTTAGCCCTGAACTCTTCCAGGTCACGCGTGATCCCCTCCTTATTCACCCGGTTGTAAAGCCACCACCAGTATACCCTTGGCTTCGCCGAATCGGGCGGTGAGATAAATGATGCCCTGAGGGAAGCGTTATCCGGGTTGTTTTCACATCCTGAGATGCCGCTCAGGAGGATCAAGGCCAGATAAAAGACCAATTTTGTATTGCAACAGGTCATGATAACAATTGACGAAGATGGATTTACCTTTTCACAATTTTTCCGTAGAAGTATTCACCTTCCCGGATGATCTGATAAAGATAAACCCCTCCTGGCAAATTGCCAACCGGTATCTGATTCCGTGTGCCGGTCAGGTTAGCGGAATAAATCTCACGCCCTTGCAAATCACTCATTTCAAAATGTGCCGATTCCGATGACTGTTCTGTAACAACGTAAATCACGTCAATGGCCGGATTCGGAAAAAACCTGATTTTTGACAGGTGGGTTTTGGGAATGATGCCGCTGCTAAACCCGGAATAATAGTACTCCTGAAGCTTGAAAGTATACCACTGTCGTGTTGAATTATCCCAGCGCAAGCCTTCACCTTTCGTCAGCATATGGACCGGTACTTCTCCGGACCAGCCGTATGGGGTGACTATTTCTTCATCGGTAAAGAAATTGTTATAGGTATAATCATACAGGAATTTTGATGTCCATTGACTGGTCGAATCCTTTGATCCCAGGGAAAGGGTTTGTATCAGGTCTCCGGCATCGTTATAGTCCCTTTCGTTGCGCGAAGATTCACTCCAGGTACCTGTTGCTGCATCCCAACCGCAGACGCTGATTAAAATGGTTTTGCCATTTGAATCATAGGTGTACAGAATCCTGTTTGCCGGTATCCACTGATTATCCCCGCTGCTCCATAAATAATTGATATACTCAGTCAGATGACCTTTCTGATCATACACATTTAACTCTTTATCCCGGGAGATCCATTGGTTTCCCCCGCTGTTCCAGTTATACCTGTAATATTCGGTCAGGTTGCCGTTGGCATCAAAAACATTGGCACTCTTCCTTTCGGGCGTCCATTGATCCTCCTCGCTGTTCCATGAATAAGTAATGAATTCAGTCTCATTTCCCCTCAAATCGTAAGCTGAAGACTCTTTATCCTGAGGCACCCAATAACCGTCCGTGCTGCTCCAGCCGAATCCTGTATATTGAATCATATGTCCGCCGGAATCATACGTATACTCTTCCCTTGACCAACCCCTCCATACCCGTGTAAGGGTATTGAAATAGTAATAGATATACGATGTTATATTGCCTTCGGGATCATAGGTGAATTCGACCTGAGCACAGTGAATCCAGTCTCCGGTATCCTCAGACCAGAGATAGGTTGATTGGGCCAGACTATTACCTTTCGAATCGTACATGTTTTCTATTCTGCCATAAACTTCCCATTCACCGGTTGATTCGTTCAGCTGGTAGGCATACACGGTGGTTATAAGATCACCGTCATAGGCCGATACGTATTTTTCCTTAATCCACTCATTTGTTTCCGAATCCAGAAAATAATTGATGCTGAGGGTATCGTTTCCCCGGGCATCATAATAGGATTCAACACTGTATTCAAGGATCCAGGGTTCGGTTTCAATATCCCGGGTATAACTGGCCTCCAGGGTTTGATTGCCATCCGTATCAAAGGCAGCCGTATCTTTATACCAATGGTACTGTTCATCCCAGGTATTACAGGTATAAGAAACAGCCATGATCAGCCTTCCTTCGGAATCATAGGCATACTTGTCCCTGTTAAGGGTAGCCAATCCTCCGAAATCACTTTGATAACGCTGCACATGGCTCGAGTCCATTTTTTGCTTGATATCAGTCTTTGATTTTTTTGCCGGCGAAGACTTGATCCTCTGGCGCTGATGAACGATCTGAAGCGGGGTGCTGTCCTGCATCAGGCTCCTGTGTGACCTGAACTCCTGATGATTGTTGGTCAGCCTGGCTAATGGATTCGGTCCGTCTGGAATTTGCTGTCCGATTACAGAAACGGGTATAGAACAGCCTATTACCAGAAGGATAAAGAAAATTCTCATGCTTATTGGCCTAAATAAGGGGCAAAGATACACTTATTGGAATAGCTCAAACATAACAAGTTGGATCATTTTACAAATGACCACTGATGTTAAGCAAATGGGAAAGAGGCCAGCCGTTTTTCCCACCCCGGTCCTGATTTCGATTAAAGCTGTATTTTAGTGACTCCATTAAAAGCGTAACAGTGAATAACCAAAGGAGTCTTGTCAGGACCTTCGGCGTAGGGTACGTGATTATTTTTGTAGTGGCCAACATCATCGGGTCAGGGGTTTATAAGAAGATTGCCCCGATGGCTGCTGAACTGCACTCATCGGAATGGATTCTTATGGCATGGGTGGCCGGGGGGATCATCACCCTTTTCGGTGCCCTCAGCAATGCCGAGGTTGCAGGTTTGCTGGCCGATACGGGAGGCGATTTCGCTTATTTTAAAAAGATATACAACCGGTTTTTTGCCTTCCTTTACGGGTGGTCGCTCTTTGCGGTCATCCAGACGGCAACCATTGCCTCCCTGGCATACGTTTTCACCCAATCCCTGAACAGCATCATTCGGATTCCCGAGGTTTTACCTTCCCTGCAGGATTTTACGATCCTGGGTGTTTTTTCACCTTTTAAGGATTTCGGGATCAAGCTGACGGCCATACTTCTTATCCTGCTTCTGACCGGTCTGAACATGTCGGGCTTGAAAAGCGGGGCGCGTACCAGCAAGATCATCCTGCTGCTGGTTGGTCTGGGCCTGCTGACCATCATTGTTTTCGGACTTACGGGTCCGGTTGAGCGTCCTGTTACGGCGCTGGCTGCCGGCGGGCTGAGCACAGGAAATGTTACCCTGTCTGCCTTTTTTACTGCCATGCTGGCGGCTTTCTGGGCCTACCAGGGCTGGGCTTCCGTCGGATTTATCGGAGGGGAGATCAAGGATGCCAACCGGAATGTGCCCAGGGGGATTGTTATAGGTGTGTTCATCGTCATAGCCGTTTACCTCCTGGTCAATTTCACTTATCTGAAACTTCTATCGATCCCCCAGCTGGAGCAGATCCATGCCGCAGGCAACCAGATTGCTGCAGTCGAGGCGGTGCGGGTATTCTGGGGGAGGGGCGGTGTTATGTTTATATCGATCCTGATCCTGATAACCACCCTGGGCTGCACTAATGCCAGTATCCTGACGGGTGCCCGGCCCTATTATGCAATGGCCCGTGAAGGCCTGTTCTTTTCAGGGATCGGCAAGCTGAACAGGGCCAACGTCCCGTCCAACTCACTGCTCTGGCAGGGAATCTGGTCCTCGGTGCTGGTTCTGTCAGGATCTTTTGACCAGCTGACTGACATGCTCATTTTTGCCGTTTTTATTTTTTACGGGGCTACTTCCATGGGGGTGATCATTCTGCGCCGCAGGATGCCGGATGCCCCCAGGCCCTATAAGGTTTGGGGCTACCCTGTGGTACCGGTCTTTTACATCCTGTTTTGCATCGGCCTGTTCATCAATACGATAGTTACGAAACCCCGTGAGGCTGCAATCGGTTTGGCCCTCATTTTGGCGGGCATACCGTTCTATCTGATCATGCAACGGAAAAAAACAAAAGCGAAAGAATAAGTTACTCAAAAGAATTGGCTATTTCGCTTAGGAACTCGTTAAGGTCGAATGTCCCTTTCTTGGAGAATCCTGTTCTGACAACAACCAGCTGCTTTGAAGGTATGATGTAAATATACTGACCGTCATGGCCGCGGCAGCAATACATATCCCTGGGCACATCAGGATAAAAGATTCCTGATTTGTTGATCCAGAAAAAGGCCCCGTACTGACCGTCGGATCCTTTGGCTTCAGTGGCGGAAAATTCAGCCCATCCTTCGGGAAGGATCTGCTCACCCAACCAGTTCCCGTTATTCAGATAGAGAAGCCCGAATCGGGCATAATCGCGAATGGAGGCATAGATATAGGAGGAACCTACAAAGGTACCCGAAGCATCCACTTCACAGATCGCGCTTCTCATCCCGATTTTATTAAACAGGGCGTTTCTCGGGAAAGCATAATATTCGCTGTCGTTTCCAATGGTCTGCCGTATGATCAGGGAGACGATATTGGTTGTTCCCGAGGAATAATTCCATACGGTACCAATTGGGGATTCAAGACTTTTGTTCAATGTGAAGGTTCCGAAATCGCCTTCTTTATGGAGCATGTTGTTGACATCCGACTGGTTGCCGTAATCCTCGTTCCATGCGAGGCCGCTGTTCATGTGCATCAGGTTATTGATTGTGATGTTCTTGCGGTCATCGTTCTGCCACTCGGCAAAACCGATCGGTTTGTTGATATCGAGTTTCCCCTCTTTTACCAGTATGCCGGTCAGTGCATTGGTAACGCTCTTTGCCATTGACCAGCTCAGGAACCGGTTCTCGCTGCTCAGGCCGGTCTTGTATTTTTCAACGATTGGCTGTCCCTTATAAACAACCATCACGGCAAATGTGCCTTTGTGAGGAATCGTGTCGGCAAAGGCTTTTGAAATGGCCGCATTCAGCTTGTCCATATTCACGCCGGCCGGTATGGAACCGGCAATCAGGTCTCCGGCGGGCCAGGGTATCGTATCCTGATTTTCAGGGATGATTTTTACTTTCTGATAAGGACGGTTCAGCATTTCATCCTTTTTAAAATCGTTGACGAGCGAGCATCCGTAGCCATCTATATAAATAGCTTTGGACCGGTGCCATAGAAAGCTGCTCCGCACTTCCTTTTTATCCCAGTCAATCTTGTTCTTATTGTATTTTATAAATGAGAAATTCAGGTCGGTGTTTTCCAAGGATTCCTGCGTTCGTCCTGCTACAAATAATCCCGATGCAAGGTTCTTAGCGGAATACCCGGTTATAATCGGAAGGATGGGATTCATGTAAATGAAGCCGGCTACCAGTATTACAACAACCACCAGCAAAATGCCGATAACTATTATTTTTGCCTTGTTTCGTTTCATAGGTTGATAAGGTTGATTAGTCAGGCTAAGGTAAATATTTCACGCCGGTTATTCCGGCAAATAAAGTACTTTTAAAATGCCATGAATGTCAAAAAACCTATAGCCATGAGGATAATACGAATATTTGCTATTCTGATTCTCTTTTCATTCAGGCTCTCTGCCCAGGATGAAAATAACGACTCTGTCATTAAGGAGCGTATTCAGTGCATACAGGGTATGCTGGAGCAGGATCAGAAATCAACAACTATCTGGTGGTGGGGATGGCTGGCCGGATACAGCGCTGCAACGGCAGGACAGGGGGCTGTCTATTTTCTAAGTGAAGATATACGCACAAAACAAGATATGGCACTGGGAGCGGCCACCACGGTTCTGGGGGTAGCAGGACAACTGATAACCCCTTTAAATACCGGCCGAATGGCTGAATTGCTTTCGGATTATCCGGAATCAACTCCGGAGGAGCGGCTAAAAAAACTATCAGCAGCCGAAAAATTTCTTGAAAAAGCCGCTGCCACGGAAAAATTTGGGAGATCCTGGAAAAACCATGCCCTTTATGGTGCCGTGAGTATCACAAGCGGACTGATAACCTGGCTCGGCTTTAAGCGGACACTATGGGACGGAATCGCAAATTTCGCTTTAAATACAGTAGTTTCAGAAGTACAGATCTGGACTCAGCCAACCCGGTCGTTGAAAAATTACCAATACTATTGTAACAGATATAAACCGGTTGGGGTGGCCAATAGGACAAGACCTGAATTCTTTGTCGGTGCCTGCCCTGGCGGAATTGCATTAAGGATGGTTTTTTAACGCGATCTGATGCCTCCGGGTCATTCATTATTTTTTACGGATCAAACATTTGCTAACCTCTGATTTTAGTAATATTGGGGTCTTTATCATGATGATACTGACAGTAATATTCAAAGGGAACATAAATGGAAAATTCCAAACTCATTGGCTTTGACAATGAGAAATACCTGCAGGAACAGACAGCTGCCATCCTGGAAAGGGTGAGCCGGTTTAACGATAAACTGTATCTTGAATGCGGAGGCAAGATCCTCTATGATTTTCATGCCGCCAGGGTACTGCCGGGTTTTGACCCGAATGTCAAGATGAGGCTCCTGCAGAAAATGAAAGATAAGATCGATGTCATCCTGTGTATTCACGCAGGTGCCATCGAGACAAAAAAAATCAGGGCCGATTTTGGAATTTCTTACGATTATGATGCCCTGAAAACCATTGATGATTTCCGGGAATGGGGTATAGAAATCACGGCGGTTGTTATTACCCGTTTTCAGAACCAACCAGCTGCAAGAGCTTTTAAGAACAAGCTGGAATTAAGGGGGGTTAAAGTATACCTGCATTATCCTACAAAAGGATATCCTACTGATGTTGACCTGATTGTCAGTGATCAGGGATATGGGGCAAACGAATATATTAAGACTGAAAAACCGATTGTTATTATTACGGGGCCCGGGCCTGGAAGCGGCAAGCTTGGCACCTGCCTGTGCAATCTCTATCATGAGTATAAGAAAGGAGTAAAGGCCGGTTACGCAAAGTTTGAGACATTCCCCATATGGGACCTGCCCATCGATCATAAGGTAAACATTGCCTATGAAGCTGCCACGGTTGATCTTAAAGACGAAGTCCTGATTGATGATCATCACCTGAAAGCCTATAATCTGGAGGTGGTGAATTATAACCGCGACATAGAAGCTTTTCACCTGCTAAAGAGAATCCTGGAGAAAATAACAGGAGGGGAGTCTATGTATCAGTCCCCGACTGATATGGGAGTTAACCGTGCAAGTACCGGTATTATTGACGATGCCATCATTGCTGAAGCGTCCCACCAGGAGGTTATCCGGAGATATTTCAGGTGTGCGGTGGAATATGCATTGGGCCTGGTAGATAAGGATACACTTGATCACATCATCAGGATCATGGAAAAAATTGATGCCAGGGTTGAAGACCGGAAAGTGGTTTTACCCGCCCGTGAAGCCGCAAAAGAAGCTGAAAGTTCCGGAAAAGGGAATGCGGGAATCTATTGCGGGGCTTCCATTGAGCTTTACGACGGTACCATAATTACAGGTAAAAACTCAACCTTGCTGCATGCTTCTTCAAGCCTGATTTTAAATGCAACCAAACACCTGGCCGGCCTCCCTGACAATATGCACCTTTTGCCCCAAAGTATAATCGATTCGGTTACTCATTTGAAGAAAGATGTACTGAATGGCAAAATGGCCAGCCTCGATGTGGGTGAAACACTGATTGTACTCGGCATGAGCGCTCTGTTTAACCCTGCTGCGCAGATGGCACTGGAAAACCTGAAATGGCTGCGTGGTTGCGAAGTACACCTCACCCATATCCCAACCCCGGGTGACGAAGCAGGATTGCGAAAATTAAATGTAAACCTGACATGCGATCCTGAGTACACCAGCAAGAGCCTGTTTATCAGCGGATGAAAACCGTGACAGGCGGAAATTCTTCATCAGGCCTGAGGTAATATGAAAGCAAACCTGCTTCCCACGCCTTCTTCACTCTCTACTGATAATTCACCTCCATGTTTCACGATAAATTCATTGCACAACAATAATCCAATGCCGGTGCTGGGCTCACCATCGGTACCCCTTCGGGTTGTTTGACTATCAATCCGGAATAAATTATCCAGGATCGACCTGCTCATACCAATGCCTGTATCGGCAACCGAAATTTCAACATTATTGTTTTCGAGGGAGTTCGCCGCAATAGTGATACGGCCTTTTTGTGGTGTGAATTTAACCGCATTGGTCACCAGGTTTCTGATGATGACCTGAAGCATATACCTATCGGCGAAAACCTCCAGATCCTCAGTACAGTCAGTGGAAACCTGAATGTTCTTATCATTGAGGCGGTCCTGCACCAGGAGGATCGTTTCTGTAATGATCGGAAGCAACTGCAATCTCTCCGGATTATACTGGATTAATCCCTGATTGATCCTGGACCAATCAAGAAGATCCACCAGAAGATTATAAATGCCTGAAGTCGATTTCTTAATGGCAACTGCCATTTCCTGAGCCTTCTCCACCGGCATATCCGGCAATTCGTCAGCAAGAATTTCCGTTAAGCCGCAAAGACCACTGAAAGGGCTGCGCAGGTCGTGAGCCAGGACCGAATAGAACTTATCTTTCTCGGAGTTTAATTTCTGCAATATCAATTCAGACTGTTTGAGAGCGGTTATGTCATGCGTAACGCCAAGAACCGAAACCACTTCATTCTTGTCATTGAATTCAGGGAAAAGCCTCCATTCAAAGTAAGCATCCTGGTTTTTATAATGGGTCTTTATTTGTTCAGTATGCGGCAGTTTTGTTAAAAAAACATTTTCAATTATTTCCTCCCATTTCTCACCAGGCTTCTCCTCAAAAACACCCATTTCCTGATGGGTTTTCCCGATAATTTTTCCTGCAGGTAAGCCGGTGAATTCAATCCCCGACTGATTCATATAGGTATGACGATGCTGCCTGTCATATCTGGCAATATGATCCTGGCTGTTTTCCGACAAAGACCTGAAATCTCTTTCACTTTCTTCAGCCCGCTGGTTCTCAATGATGTAATATTTATGAAAATACCTGATAATCAGAAAGATAAAAACAGAAGTATAAAGTGTCGTTAAAAAACTGTCGGTCCACCTCTGAGTTTCTGTCGGATAGCCATGGATTAAATCCGGTCTGTAATATTGTAGGAGGTAAAGACATACAACGGATGTAATAAAAATAATCAATACATATACCTGTTTTCTTCGCGTTACCATGATCATCGACAGGATCAGTACGAGAATTCCCAATACCATGTTCTGCCCGTTAAAGCCGGCAGCATAAACCCAGGTAATGGAAACTGCAATGAAAGAGATCAGGATTAGTGGAAATTTGAAAGGCTCGATGATCCCTTTAAACCTGGCAAAATAATAAATCACAGATAACAGGCCGATCAATACAATACTGACAATAAAAGGTACAATGACGGATAACAGTAACACGGTGACAAGCGAGCTGACAATGCTGATCAGCAAGCCGATAACTATTGCGGATAAAAACAGGCGGTCTGCCAGGGAAAGATTTTCATTCTCTGCAAAGATATAGCCGATCATTCTATTGGCCTTCATCTTCACATCAGCCACTCTAATGCAAGTTTAATCAGAAAAAATAAGCCTGTAATCAACAAACAGGCCATAAATCTAACATAAATGTGGAACAAATGCAAAAACAGGTCGTAATGCAGGGATCATACGGTGAAAACCCTCATTCACAAGGCGGTGCCTTTCACCGGTCTCTTACGCAGAATTCCAATGGCGCATAGATAGCCACTGTAAATGGCGCCGGAGAAGCCGCCCCCAGTTTTTCCCCAGGCGGAAGCAAAATGAAGATTATCAGGCAGTTTTGAGAAGTCAATGGCCTTTTTGGCAGGTGTCTGTGCAAAACCATAAACCGCTCCGCCTGGATTAAGCGTGTAGCGTTTGAGCGTGGCAGGCGTACCTACCTCACAATACTCAATGATTTCCCTGACTCCCGGGATCAGCTTCTCCAGTCGTTCGATAAAGGCAGAAGCCACCCTTTCTTTTTTAGCCAGATATTCCTTCCTGCCAAGGTTTTCCCAATCCTTCAGATAATCAATGCAGCATATTGCACCGACGCTTTTACCGGCAGGAGCCAGCATGGAATCCACCTGGCCATAATTGGTAAATGTAAAGCTCCGAAATGCAAAATCATCGCTGTTGTTTTTCAGGATATCTTTCTGTGATTGGATGGTTTTGTCAAAAATGAATGCCGAATAATAATGGTATCCCAGCTCCTTAAGAGGCTTGTTGAATCCAAAATAGATGGTCAGCAGCGAAGCACCGGTTTTTTGATTTACCAATTGATGGTTCAGTTCCCTGCCATATTCTTCCGGCAATAATTCAGCAACAGCCGGCATAGCCGCATTCACTATAATATCATCCGC
The DNA here is from genome assembly GCA_043797975.1 of Bacteroidota bacterium. GTDB lineage: Bacteria > Bacteroidota > Bacteroidia > Bacteroidales > UBA12481 > UBA12481. The sequence continues at coordinate 32,578 of JAZDPC010000044.1, read as the reverse complement.
CCAACCTTCTATTGGTCTTTCGTCTTCCGTCTTTCGTCTTCCGTCTTTCGTCTTTCGTCTTTGATAAATTACTCCCGTCGCCTTTGCTCCGTCCATCGTGATACCGGTAACCAAATGGTTTAACAGCACCTCGCCGCCGTGATTCCTGATATAGCCGGCAAGATAGTCCGACAGCTTTTGCGAACCTCCCTTGATAAAGCTTCCCCCGCCCGCAAAATAGCTTCCCTGCGCTACTGTGTAGTAGGCCAGGGAGAGGGAATAAGGATCGTCATGAAAATAACCGAGATTACCGAGCAGGATTAGCTTCAGGTCTTCGTTCCTGATAATTGAATCGAGAAAATCCCCGACGCTCCTGTCGTGATGATCAACCTCCGGGCCTCTCTTTCCGGGTTTCAGCAACTGACCGAAAAACGCAGAAATACCATCAGTCTCCTGTGGGAATAAAGCCGATAATCTTTCAGCTGCGACCACCGGATCATGTGGTACCGTAACATCAACACGGTCATTCATAAACCTGTAGAATTCCGGCAGCCGGATAAACTCTACATGATTGAAAACATCAAGGTCATTGAATATTCTGGTCTTCATATCCCCGGGTGAGGGACCATCCGTTTCATGCAACCCTACTTCAAGAATGAAGTCGCCTCTTTTAAAAGTAGTTGCATATCCGCCGGGACGGTCATGCTGCTCCAAAAGCAGGACTTTCTTCCCCTCTCTGGCAAGTTTGGCTCCGGCCGTTAACCCGCCCAGGCCACCGCCGATAATGATTACATCATATTTCATGGGAAGGTATCGGATATCTCTTAAATTCCTTTGACCGGTCAAACAGGTACCGGTATGTTATGTATTCTTTTGCAGGTACGCAGCCGACGGCAATGAATATCTTTCTCATTTTGGGATTGAAATCGGCAACCCAGGAAAACTCTATTTCCGTATAATGGGGTTTTTTATCGAAGACCTGCCTCAGGTTATAAATAAAGGCTGATTCTATTCCCCGGTTCTGATATTTCGGAATGACACCCATCAGCAGACCTTTTGCCCGGGTCATTGTTTTCCTTTGTTTCAGCCAGACGAATTTCAGCATGCTGATCAGGTCGAGTTTGCCGTTCAGGTGTTTTAATATCTGGTTCAGGTCGGGGAACATGAGATAGATCGCAATCGGTTTCCCCTCGAAATAGGCCAGCCAGATAAATTCCTCATCTACAATAGGTTTGGCCTTTTGCAGCGCTCCCTTAATATACTCGGGTTCAAGAGGTTCAAAATGTTCTTTAAAGGAGGCCCATGCTTCATTGAAAACTTCAACAAAATCTTTCGAGTACTTGTGCTCTTCTTTCCATGAAAAATGTTTGAACTCATATCCCGGCTGATGGATTATCCGTTCTGCAATTTTTCCCAGCCTTTCCGGGAGCGGCTTTGTGATGTCGAGATGAAAGCCCTCCATTCGGTAGTAAACCTGGAAGCCATAGGATTCAAACAGTTTCTGGTAATAGGGTTGGTTATACGGGACATCGAATGAGGGATGCGTGAATCCGTTCACAAGCAGCCCCCAGTATTTATCGGTTTCTCCAAAATTAATGGGGCCATCCATGGTTTCCATTCCTTTTTCTTTCAGCCACTCTTTCGCAGTATTGAAAAGAAGGAATGCTGCATCCTGATCATCAATGCATTCAAAAAAACCGATACCTCCGGTCGGCTGATCATACGAATTCGCCAGGTTCAAATCGATAAAAGCGGCTATCCGGCCGGTCAATCCGCTTTTATCGCCGGTCAGAACCCATCTTTCAACCGTTCCATGTTTGAAATAGGGATTTTTTTTGGGATCGAATATTCCTTTAATATCGTTATCGAGAGGGCATACCCAGGTTTTATCTTTTTTGTTGATAATACGGGCCGTATCAAGAAACATCTTTTCCGTTTTCCGGTCTGTGACTTTTTGCAGATTCATAAACATGAGATTATAAAACCGAATAATTATTTCATGTAGATCTGTGAAATATGGTCTTTGTATTTATTAAAGATAAAATGACGCCTAAGTTTTAATGTGGGTGATAATTCACCTGTTGCCGGAGTCCATTCGTCCTGAACCAGCCTGAACCTGATCAGCCTCTCAAAAGGATTTAATTTCTTATTCAGATGCTCGATTTCAGATGAGAACAGTGACTGAACGGCGGAATGCTGAATAAGCTCCTCGTTGGTTGAATCGGAGATATTGTTCATTTTTTTCCAATCGTCGAGATACTTGAAATCAGGTGATATCAAAGCACTTGCGAACTTTTCGTGTTCGCCGATGACCATAATCTGATCAATAATCGGTGATTCCTTAAAAACATTTTCAATGATCTGGGGTGCTATGAATTTACCGTTCGAAAGTTTGAAAATTTCTTTCTTGCGGTCCGTGACCATCAGGAATTTCCCGTCATCGATATGCCCGATATCTCCGGTACGGAACCATCCATCCTGATCAAAGGCCTGTTTTGTAAGTTCCGGGTCCTTGTAATAACCGGGCGTGACGTTGGGCCCCTTGCAAAGTATTTCTCCGTCATCGGCTATTTTAACCTCCACACCTTCAATCACGGTTCCCACCGAGCCAAGCCTGACTTTCCCCTTTTCAGTCCCGTTGATAGTGATAATCGGAGAAGTTTCGGTAAGGCCGTACATGTTCAGTATTTTAATTCCTGCTGCCCAGAATATCCGCTCGAGCCGTGACTGCAGGCTGGCCCCTCCGCATCCGACAATCCTTACGTTACCGCCGAGTGCCTGACGCCATTTGCTGAAAATGAGTTTGTCGGCAATTTTCAGCTTCCTTTCGTACAGCCATCCGTTTTCGCCAAAGGGTTTGTATTTCAGCCCGAGATCCACCGCCCAGAAAAAGATCTTCTTCTTCATTCCTTCCAGCTTGTTGCCTTTTGAAATGATGACATCATAAAACTTTTCAAGTACCCTGGGAACGGCGTCAAAACCATCGGGCTTGATTTCTGCCATGTTTGCTGCTATCGTCCCCATGCTTTCCGCATAATAAATACTGGCCCCGCTGTACTGGGTCTGGTAGTTGCCAAGCCTCCCTCCCACATGGCATAAAGGCAATATGCTGAGATATTTGTCTTCGGGTTTCAGGTTAAAGACCGATGCTGCCGAAAGAAAGTTGCTCACCAGATTCCGGTGAGTAAGGATTACGCCTTTGGCTGTGCCTGTTGTCCCCGATGTATAGATCAGGGAGGCAAAATCATCAGGTTTGATGGCGCTCTTAATGGTCTCGACCGTCTGTCTGTGTTTTGTGGAGCTTAACTTTCCGGCTTCAACAATTTCCTTCCAGTTTTTCACTCCTTCCGTTTCATCGAAGGAACAGATCCGGACAGGCTGGCCGGAAGCCACGATTGCAGGGCTCACAACCTTAAATAGTTTCTTATCGGAAACAATGATGAGCTTCGCTTCACAATGGTTGATAATGTGTTGATATTCAGCTGTGCTGAGGGATGTAAACACCGGTACGTGAATCACCCCGATCATTGACATTCCCATGTCGACGAAGTTCCATTCGGCACGGTTGTTCGATACGGTAATGATCTTATCGCCCTTTTGTAAACCCAAATCAAGAAGTCCATAGCTGAAGTTATAGGAGTAATCAATATAATCAGCCGTGCTGTATTTTACCCATACCCCGTTCTGCTTGCTGCAGAGAGCATCATATTTGATGAAATTCTCCCTGTACCTTTCAAGCAGGTCAAACGTCCGTTCTACGGTCATAATTTGATTTTTTAATTTCGACTAACTTCATTCAAAAATACAGAACTAAAGCATCCTAAAGCTTTATTGGAAAAATTTCACAGGCACCAGCCCATAAAAGGGGTACCGGTCGGTTTTCGAAAGCCTGTTTCCAAGCTCATAATCCGGTGACATTCTTCCGGTCAGATCATCGGGAATAGGGTGATTGAAATGAATGTAGCGAAACAACAGCCTTGTGGCCGAATCTGATTTATTTGAAATCAGCCTGAGCAGGCTGGCAAATTCATCCTTCAACATCCAATCGCCGATATTGGAAAGATGCAGTTTGTTAAAAGAGTTATCAGGATTTTGCAGGATTGTGTCATTGAATGACTGCAGCCTGATGTTGAGGTTTGCATGATTTTTCCGGATCCTTTGCATACCCTCTTCTTTCAGATATTCCGGGAAGGCTTCCGGGAACAGGACCTCATCAAAAAAGCTGTATTGCAGGAAATAGTTCTCCCTGGCCAGGGTGGAGCAGCAGAAATCCTTCAGTTTTCCATAAAAGAACTCCGCCATGTTTCGTTCGCCGCTATGGGTCAATCCCTGCGCCGAAATACCCCTGTTCTTGTAAATGCGGGGATGAAATACCAGGCGGAAGATCCCTCTTAACAATCCGGTTGAGATATGCCGGTCGAAATAGGTTTCCTGTTCCTCCGGGGTGTTCATGTCGAACAGCCTCAACAGGTGTTTCTTCTTCAGAAGCATCAACCCGAGCCCGTTGAAACGGGCAATATACTTTTCAAACCGGGCAACGTTTATCGGTCCCTGATCGATGGCCCAGCTGTTAGTTTTCCAAAACAGCAGATCCGCTTCAGGCAGATTATTGCAGATTTTTTCATAGAGTTTCCTGCGGATTTCCGCAGGTGCTTTACGGAAACCGGCCAGGGCGGCCGCTTCTGCAGGATCAAGTGACCTCACTGCAACCAGTTTCAGCCGGGTGAGGCAGTTTTGCGATTCCAGGGTATCCACAGCTATAATTTTCAGGTCGAACATAGCCAGCAGGTTCAGGGGCATCTCACCGGCACTGCTGATGCAGAGCAACCGGTCGCCATCCCGGAGGTCAAGCGCTCTGGCATCAACCCGGGAATCTTCCTGCGAAATGCCGTATTCAAAAATCGGTTTTCCCATCAGAATTTAGCCTTAAATGTTTTGGCAGCCACCTGTTTTTCAAAAAAGTGGTGCTTTTCGGCAAGCCGGGTGATCTCTTCGATGGCTTCCCTGGTGATCCTGCCCTTCAGTGGAAGATCCACCTTTTCGAGACCGCAAAGGATCGCTTCGGCTGCACAGCAGAAAACAGTGCCCTGCGGGGTGTGTGAACTGACCACAAGACCGGGATCATCAGGGAGAGTGATAAAGGAAGCAAAAGGCAAGTCAATGACATTGGGCATCTCCTTGACTTCCTTGCTGATGGCTCCCGGGATCGAAAGATCGGACAGGATGATCTCTTGGTCAGGATTCAGGTGATGGGCGAACAGGATCGGATCGTTGGTATTAGTCGCGGCAATGATGATATTGCACCGGCTGATATTGTTCAGGTCTGTGCTGAGATTAATCTGCAGGTCTTCCGTCAAAGGAATATTGTTTTCAAGATATTCCCTGAGTTTGATCAGGCGCATCCTGTTCCTGCCGAACAGCCATACCTGGTCAAACCGGATCCCTGATTTCAGGAGACCTTCTGTAACGATGGACCCTATGTTGCCGGCAGCGCCAACCACTGCAAGGATTTTGTTCCTGCCGTCTCCTGATCTCCGGTTGATCTCAGCTGTCAGGTTCCGGATACCGGATGCCGCTGTAAGGGTGTTGCCGGTAACCACTTTCGCATTCCCGGGTTCAGTGATCAGCATGCCATCGTTACTAAGAATGGATGTATAGCCTCCCAGGCTGATGACTTCCGCTCCGAGGCTGGCGGCCAAATTGACCGCATCCTGGATTTTAAAGAGAATTTTCTCTCTTTTATTTTGCCTGTTAAGCCGTTCAAGCTCTGCAACATCAGTCGGAACAACAATAAAGCTCAGGTGCACGGCACCCTTACAGATATTTTGGGCAAACAGCCGGAATGGTTTCAATTGCAACAGCATCTGCATCCGGTTGAACAGGATCCTCAATCCCGTGTCAGATGCCTTGCACATATCCGGGTCGAAAACCCGCAATTCATCAGCAGGGTATGCAAAATGAACGATCAGGGCCACCCTGGCGGCACCGGGCGATGGCTGGTCGATCCGGGGATACATGAATCCGGAGGGGATGATCTTTCCTTTGTTATCCTGAAATAGATCTCCTTCCATCAGCGGACGGAACAACTCATACATCTGCCTCCTGGTGACCTTCTCTGAAAACTCCCGCATCGCCCCGATAAAGCGGTCGATTTCCCCGGCTGAGATATAGGCAGAGGGCTCAATCCTGAGGATGTCGGGTGCTGAAACCGTTGGCAGTATCCTTATCCGGTGCACTTTAAGCATCCAGGCAGCTGCAAACAGGCCGAGCAGTTCACTCACCGACAGGATCCGCAGGTAGATGGAATCGCTCAGGGCAAAATTATTCAGCCTGATACCCTGCATCAGCCCGGTACCGGTGATTTCGCCGATAACCTCCGGATATTCCGATTGGATGCCAAGCAGTTTCTGTTGAATGATTTTCCCCATTTGACGGGCCTTATCCGGGATGTTTTCATTTTTAATGATGGAGAGGGTTTCCAGGGCTATTTTCGCGGCCAGGCCTCCATCGGCGAAGGTGGAGGTGTAATATTCGCCAAACTCGATCTTATACCGGCTTTTATTGATCAGTACGGCTGAGATTTTTTCATAATTACCACCCAGTGCTTTGGCAAACAGGTAATAATCCGCTTTCAATCCCCCGGACGCCAGGAAAGTGCCTGTCCTGCCAAGGCCACATTGGATCTCATCCATGATCAGGGGAAAGCTGTGCCCCGATAATTTTTTCAACAGGTCCGTGTTTACAGCCCTCACCCCTCCTTCCCCCAGAACCGGTTCTGCGATGGCGGCAATGATGGAACTATGGCGGAAAGGTATCCGGATGCATTTCCCATCCGAGTGGACCACTTTCATCAGCTCTATCCCTGAATTCTCAATCTCCCTGTTCAGGCTCTCTTCCCAATCATCCGCCTGATCATCGATAAATACCGGATCAAGGGCCAGGATATTCACAAACGCATCTCTCTTTTTCGTGTTGCCGAGCACCGACCTGGCGCCTGCTGAATTTCCGTGGAAGCTATTTTTCAAGGCGATGACCTTCACCCTGGTTTGTGAAAGGATCTTCCTGTTCAGGTCCCAAACCTCACGGAGAAGCAGCCCGGCAGTGTCACCGTATTGCATGAACTGCGAGTGCTCCATCTTTTCAATTTCTTTCCACCATTCGAACAACGCATGATGGAGGCTGATCTCGACGGCCTCTGAGCCGGTGGATCCGAAAAGAGTATAGTAGCTTCCACCGGTGATTTCCCCTACAAGCAGGTCCAGCTCTTCGGCCAGCAATCCGGCATAGCGCTGAATGCTGCCCTGGTCGGAAAGGGCGATCTCGTCATGATTGATAAATCCGGTGATGGCATCCTTGATTCGCTGGTTATTATGGCCGATCAGGTTGATTCCGTAGCCGCCGGTAAGATCCAGTATTTCGATCTCTTTCCCTTCATGAAAGGTGAAGAGCGAGTCTTTCAGTGACCTGTGATAGGCATAATCCAGCCCGGCAGCATATAGCAAGTTGCCAATGAATGGATTATGCTGCCTGGTGTAAATATTGGTAACATTCATCCGGCTTCCCAAATCGGCAACAGCCCGGTCGGGTGACAGGGGATCAATCAGGTTTTGGATAATTTCTTCGTACCGGGTTTCAATTTTATATTGTGATACGCCTCCTTTTACCGTTTTGGGCACCGGCCCGTTGATCAGTACAAAACGGCTGATAAACCTGTGCCTCACTTCAAACGGTTCCAGCGTATTAAGCAGCCGGGTATTGATTTCACTGATCAGGTCTGAAAATCCGTTAATGATTATTCTTTCGGTAATCTTTCCGGCCGGTATTAGTTTATTCTCGATAAATATCAGGGCGGCCAGACCCGGCTTGCTTTGCACGGGATAAAAACTGATGTGGCTTACTTTGTTGTAAAGCTTCAAATAGTAGCCCTTAATGATATTCAGGGGGATTTTTACGCCGAATCCGTCTTTAAAGAAATCCTTGTTTTCCCTTCCGATATATTCAATTCTCCCGTCCTTTACTTTTACGATGTCTCCGGTTTCAAAATAATCCGGAGGCGGATCTGAATTACTTCCCGGTTTTTTCGCCGCCATTTTCATTCCGAATGGTGACCGGATATAGAATTGATACAGGTCTGCCTCCCCGGGCATTTTCTTCATCCCGATGGAGATGCCCGGAAGCGGTTTGCCAAGGGATGACCTCTCTCCATCCGATGGGTTTTCACAGAGGAGTGTGCAAAGTGCCTGCTGGGTTTCGGTGGTGCCGTAAGCATTTTGCAATTTTATCCCGAATGCTGATTCAATCTCTTTTGCCGTTTTACGGTTAAGCGGGGCACCGGAAGAGATCAGAACCTTAAAGTCCTTTGCCATGGATTCTTTCAATTCCGGGAAATTCCGCATCAGTTCCAGCAGCAGGTTGTAAACGGCCGGTCCGCCGGTAACATGTTCCGGCTTCATTTTCAGCATGAAATACCTGACGATTTCCGGTTTTTCCTCAAACCATTCGGTATTGATCAGGCAAACGGGAGTTCCGGTCCAGAGGGCGTTGATAAAGGCGCGTATGCCCATAGTATGGGCAAACAGGGGTGTGAAACCGCGGCCTCCCAATTTGCCGGGATCATAAAATCCTGCTTTTTGCCAGGCCAGACAGTTTTTAATGTAAGACCCCTGGTCATATGCCACCAGTTTCGATTTTCCCGATGTTCCGGAGGTGGAGATCAACAAGGCCTCGGTATCAGGATTATTCCATTCCAGGATTTCTTTTACCAGCGGGTCTGAGAAATAATCCGTTTCTGAAAATTCCTGGTACACCAGTTTTCTGAGCCCGAAACCGGAAACGGTATCATAACAGGCGAGCTTCATGTCCCTCACGGTCCCTTCGATCTTTTCCAACACTGATTTTTCATTCTCATGATGGTTCAGCGCGGCGATTTCATCCTTTGGGACAAGTATAGTCCGGCAACCGGTAGCTTTAAGCCAGCCGGCCAGCTCCTTTGTTTCCATGAACATGGGGAGCAGTACTCTTACACCATAGGAGGCAAGAGCGGTAAATTGCAAGGCGAGGAACAATTCATTGTTTCCGGAGATATTGGCCAGAAGCACGGTTTGTCCCGGCTCTATTTTTTTGGTTTCAAATTCCCTGTACAGTGAAAATACTATGAACCGCAATCTTTTCAGAGATAATTCGACCAGTGAATTTCCTTCGTGGCTCAGAATAATGATTGAATTTTCATCCCGGTGGTCCAGTTTTTTGAAAAGCAGGCCGCTCAGATTAAGAACAGGCGGATCCGAAAAATCCATTTCCGAAGAAATTACCAGATCAAAATAGTCCGATTCTTTCATAGGCCGGCTTCAGCAATTCATGCTACTTCTAAGATATATATAAGCGAACGATTTTCAGTCAGGATGCCCTTTATTTCAGGCTGGAGATATATTGCCGGATAACCATTCCCAGTTCTGCGCTATGAGTCCTCCGGTTATTCCCGAGGTCGATGTAGGTGCAGTTTTTTATTGCGGCTATCATCCGGGTGACCTCCTCATGGCTGTGGAAACGATCTTTTGATGTGCCCACCATGAGCGTGGGGCAGGTGAGGTACTCCAGCTTATCCCATATTTGATAGTTTGAGATGCCCAGTGCGGTTTTCTTCAGCCTCACAGGATGGGCATTATCCAGTGACTGTGCTGAGATACGGTACATGTCACGGTCTTCCTTCCGGTTGATCCGGAAAAGCCAGATATACCATTTTGCCAGGGGCTTGAACAGGTAAAACAGGGGAAGGTTCAGCCTCATGATAGCCAGTGCAATCTCGGGGTAGTTGAAAGTGGCGTTGGGTTCAAGCAGCACGGCGCAATCCGGTTTTGAAGCCAGGAGGCGGTAAGAGTCGACGATCACCGTGGCGCCGATGGAATAGCCAAACATTGAAAATTTCCCGTCTTCCAGCCCGAGCATCCTGATCAGCGTGCAGAGATCCGATGAAAATGTTTCAACATCAAACCGGGCCTTTCCGGTAATCCGGGCGGAGGATTTTTCACGGGTATCGATATAATAAACCTGAAAATCACGGGTAAGCTCGATCAGCGTTTCCTTAAATCCCCAGATCACCGAAGCCAGTCCGGAAATGAAAACAACCGGATGGTATTTGCTTTCACCGGGAGGAGTAAAGGTCACAACCCGCAGGGCGACATTTTCGCTGACGCTGAACCACTCTTCTGAATAGTGAGTACCCTGATGGCAGCAATCCCGGTAATTCTTATCGGAATCGATCTCTGATCCGGTTTTCATCAATGGATGGGATTTGAGCACAAAACTATCCAAAAAAACAAGGCAAGAATAAAAATATAGAACCGCAAGGCTTTGTTCCTGGAAAGCACTATTTTGGAGCCCGGACACAATTGCAGCAATCATGAAAAACATTCTATCCGTTATCCTGATATTCTCCTTTGCACCTGTTTTAGCCCAGGATCTGCCGTTTACGGGAACCTGGGAACTGGTTAAGTCGCAGAGTTCGACCATAGACCTGTTTTCAACCCTTGAAATCGACCTGAATCAAAATGGAAAGGATATCAGGCTTATCCGGAGGTGGGGCCGGGGATCGTCATCCTTTACCGACAGCCTGTGCGTCAAATTAAACGGATCCGGCGAAAATGCCGTTATCGGCAGCAGGCTGTTCCCGACCAACGTATTCATGGGGGTATCGGCAGATACCACTGAGCGTGTGAAACTAAGCTCCAAATATGATAAATCAGGAAATATCCTGACCGTAACGGAAAAGTTGCCGGTACTGGTGTCGCAGGGTAAAGCAGAAATAGACAGCAAGCATTTGCTGACTTATAATCCTGACTGGGATATCCTGACCTATGAGATCAGCAGGCCGACCCGGCAGGTTGATAATCCCATCCGGTTTGTCATGAAACGGAAAGGTGCCCGGCAGGCCTGGTCGATGAACCTGACCAATAACTGGGAGGTCAATGGATCGCTCAACTGGCAGGCTGCCCTGATCAGTTTACAGGGAATCGTAAACCTCGACGGTCCCAAACTGTATTTTGTTTACCCGGATGGGTGGGATTACCAGTTCACGCCGGACGTGAAGGATTATCTGGTCAAGAGCCGTTATTACACCTTTACTGAGATTGCCAAACCGGAGGATGCCGTCAGGATATTTAAAGATAAAATAGCCGGATATGTTGTCTGGGATAAAAATGTCCGCGCTTCCCTGACCGTGGCTTTCACCATTGCGGGAATTGAAAAATCCATCGTCATCGAAGAAAGCCAGATCCCTTATCTGGAATCGCTGGGTATCAGGCAAAAGTATGACCTGAGGAACAAGCTGACCGGTATGAACGATGCATCGATCTATCAGTGGGCCTATGATAATTTCTGGCAGGCCTGTTCCAGGGATAAGATCGTATGGATGGGCGGTGAATCGGGAAAAATAATGAAACCGGGTGTTGCCGACTGGGGTATTCAGCAGAGGGCCTTTTTCAGCGATCTTTCCACAAAACCTACCGATTCCGTTGAGTATGCGCTGGCCGACAGGCTCTTATCGGAAATGAATAACATGGGGATGGTCTTCGGATGGCATTCCTACGCCAAGGATCTTGAACGCCATCATGTAACCCTTTGTTCAAAGCACGGATTGCGTGTTGAGGGCCTGCACACCCTGCCGAACCTGAGTTTCATGTCGAAAGTGCCGGGTGCCCCGAATTTCGTCTATAAGAACAACCACAATGTGGATGCAAAATCAAAACCGGTTGTCGGGAAAAAGGTTTATATATCCTGTATCCAGACGGATTGCCTGGGACTTGGCGGGTGGAACCGTCCCGGCCGGGGTCAGATCCCTTATACCTGGGAGGTTACCATGAACTGGTCGTGGCTGGCACCGGCGATGCTTGAATACTTTTATACACAGGCCTACCCGAATGATTACTTTATCGGGTCTTTGGGCGGGCCGGGATATGTTTATCCGAAAGCCGTGCCGGCCGAAAAAAGAGCCTGGCATATTCAGGAGACCAAGCGCCTGATGGATCTGCTGGATCTCAAGATCTTCGAGATCATGGACTACTCCGAAGGCAGCACCATTGTGGGAAATTCGGAACTGACGGAAGAGGTGGTCGACGAGTTTATCAAGGGAATGCCCGGCTTGCTGGGACTGGCGAACGGCTATTCTCCTTCGTTTACTTTCGGGATGAAAAAGGGAGTTCCGATCCTGAGCTTCGACTATTATCTGTCGCCCGACAGACTGGAAAGCGAAGCCGTTGCCGACATACAGGAACTGGCAGCCCTGAATCCCAAAAGGCCTTATTTCCTCCTGTTGCATGTGAGAGAATACAGTGATATATCCAGGGTTAAATCCATCCTCGACAAGCTTGGTCCGGAATACGAAGTCATACCGCTTGACATGATGATGAAAATGGCTGCCGAAAAGCCCACATTCAAGGAACGATACCTGAAAAAGGGCGCAACGAAAAGCGACCCGGGCAGCATGACGCGGGACACGTGATGCCTTTTCTACCGGTCGAGCCAGTTTTTAAACTCCTGAACCTTTTCGCGGGCAACAATGATATCCTGATCGTTCATCCCTTCTATTTTCAGCCTCAGGCGGCTATTGCTCCATGCCAGTATATTCGTACAGGCTTGTATGGACACAATGTATTTCCGGTTGATTTTAAAACAGGTTTTAGGATCCAACAGGTTTTCGAGCTGGTCGAGCGCGTAATCGATACAATAATTCCTGTTTGAAGTTGTCAGTATGTAGGTTGCTTTCTCCAGGCTATAGAATACCAGGATTTCTTCGATCGGGATGCTCCTGATCTTATCGCCGACCTTTACCATAAAACGTGATTTATAATCCCTTTTTGCAGAGGAATCAGCCAATGCCAGGATTTCTTTCACAGAAAGCGTGGGGGTGAACTGTTTTACCTTTTCAATCGCTTTCAGCAGGCGCTCCTCTTCTATCGGTTTTAAGAGATAATCGATGCCGTTGGTTTTAAAAGCCTCGATGGCATAATGATCGTATGCTGTCGTAAAAATGATCGGACATTTTACCGGAACCTGTTGGAAAATCTCGAAACTCAACCCATCGGCAAGCTGAACATCGGAAAAAATAAGCCCGATATCGGTGTTTACCCGCAGAAACGGAACCGCATCCCGTACCGATTCAAGCCTGGCTGCAATCTTCATATCCGGCGCTGTTTTAGCAAGAAGCCTGGCAAGGTGGTTGGCTGCCCGGGCCTCGTCTTCGAGAATGATCACATTCATTTTTCTGCTGCTTTTAGGATGGGAACACGTACCAGGAATTTACCGTTTGACTGATCGGTTTCGATCAGTTTATCGGTAAAAAAGCTGAACTGCTGTTCAATATTTTTCAATCCTGTTTTTTTTGAGTCTCCTCCTATCACTTTTACCTGCAATGGATTTTCCACTTCCAGGTAATCCCCGTTTTTGCGAATGATGATGCTTAGAGGATAGGCTTCGGATATCTCGTTGTGTTTCACTGCGTTCTCTACCAGCATCTGCAGAGTCACCGGCACAATATATTCATCCGGTTCAGGCTTCAGCTCGATAACGATATTCAGCTTGTCTTCGAAGCGGGTTTTAATCAGGTAAATATAGGATTGCATAAAATCCACCTCCTCGGCAAGCGGCACCAGCTCTTTATCGCGGCTGTCCAGAACGTACCGGAAAAGATCGCTCATCTGCTGAATGAATTTTACAGCCATGGCCTGATCCTCATACACCAGGTTGCTCAAAACATTGAAACTGTTAAACAGGAAATGCGGATTGATCTGGTTTCTCAGTGATTCGTATTTGTAAGCCATCATTTCTGCCTTCAGTTTTCCTGCATTGACCTTTTCTTTTCTCCAGGCTTGAAAGAAACCCACAGCCGTAGAAACCAGCGACATGATTAATGATATCAGGAGAGTAACTGTTATCGAATGCAAAACCGATTGCCAGGCTTCATCCGGAGCTTTGCCATACACGATGAATATCATGGCAAATTGTACAGTCATCAATGCAATCACGGAATAACATATAGTAGAGATAATCCCGACGACCGATCGCAATACCGGGCGCTCCATCCAATTTATTTTTCTGCTGATCAGGTGATTGACAAATAAAATTCCTGACCATTGTGTTATACAGATTATAAAAACCCATAATAAATCCAGGAGGAATTGTTGCCAGCTGTCAAGAGCTCCCCGCATAAACAGGAGAACAATTGTGATCGCCAATAAAAGGTTGATGAAAATGAATTTCATAACCGATATCGGCTTATATGAAACCATGTTGATTTTCATCCCGATTATAGTTTGCCGGATATCCGGAAAATTAAGGATAATAAATGGTTAGTCGAAATCGCTATTTGCAGCCGGCTACTATCGTTGCGAGCTGATTTTTACCCCAGGAAGGATATAGCGGCGATTTCACTTTGTAGTTATCCCAGCTTGCAAGTATTTCGGAGGCTTGAGGGCAGAACTCTTTTGGATCTTTACCGAAAAATGTCGCGGTACCCATATCATTTCTCAGCTTCATCAGTTTTGCCCTTGGATTGTTGACATCCAAACCGAGGGCAGTACCAATTGCCTGCGCGCTAATTGCACTGTATTCCTGACCACGCTCGATCGGATTAACCAATAAACGTGCCGAATACATCATCCCCTGCAAAACATAGACCTCGGATTCCTGAGGTGCAAGCTCAATCATTTTGTTGATTGATTTTTCAGCCACGTCCAGGTAGGCGTCCTTCTTCGCTGCATCTGCCTGCTCTATGAAACTCATCAGAATATAGCAATATGAGTGATAATAGAAGGGCAGCCATTCGGCTTTTTCTGCATTGGCAATAACACTGAACCTGTTGCCGAGAGTCTGGTAATCATCGATGGTTTTACATTCTGCTAACTGGGTTATTCCTTCACTCATGGCGGAGGTAAACTCTTTGCTCTGTGACATGCCTGCTAAAGCAACCGACAGGATGGCAATAAACAACATTATTTTTTTCATGATTAAGTTTTATTAAGTACTTGATTAATTACTGTATTTGATCTATTTGATTAGCCTCTCCTTTATGGGAGAGCGTTACAAAACAGGCCAGCAGGAAAAACCGGTCCGCGCCCGGGACAATGGGGGTACTCCTGTACAGGCCATCCGAATCCCTGGTGCTGGAAAAGGAGTATCCGTAACCTTGCTCAAAGCCAAACACATTCGTAACTGCGGCATAAATTATAACGTTCTGCCGGTACAGGAAACTCCAGCTCAGGTCAACGCTCCGGTAAGGCTTGGTGTGTTCGCCGTTAAACACATTTGAATTCGGGTCATTGTAAACCCGCGGTGATGAATATTTGAGGTTCACGCTCAGGTATGACCGGAGACCGCCGATCCAGTGCTTGTACACGGCAGCAAAATTATGTTTGCTGGCAAATCCGGGGATCGCTTCAGTGGGATAGTTCCTGTAATCACGTTTGGTATCGATAAAAGAATAGGACAACCAATAATCGCCATTCCTGATGGTTCTTTTATCACGCCAGAACAGATCTATTCCCCTGGCATAGCCAAAACCCGTGTTGGAATAACTATCGGGCAAATAAAAAGCATTGCTATTCAGTTTTGCCAGTCCTTTGTAGTCCTTATAGTAAACCTCTGCTCGTAATGTGCGCATGTTTTGTGTGATTTGATAGCTCAATGTATAATGGTCGGCCCTTTCGTAATCCAGTTTGCTGGTATACAGCAGGTAATCATCCGAGGGGTCCTGACAGAACCAGCCATACGATAAGGAGACTTGGCTTGTTTTCGTCAACATATAAGCCCCGGAAATCCTGGGAACCAGATTTGCCCGGTTCAGGTAATCCGAATATTCTACACGGGTACCCAGGCGAGCTACGAATTTGGCTGAAACATGGATTTCAGCTTCGGCAAATCCGGATACCGAATGGTTGGTATAGTCATTGAGAACCGGATTGGCCGATGCGAGATATTCCTGCGAATAGGTTTTAGAGAAAAACTCAGCGCCAAACCGCAGGTCTATCCTGTCGCTGAAATGATGTACAGCCACGTTCTTGATATGTGCCCCGCGGAGCAGTTTATTAAATGAAACAGTATCGTAGCCCACATTATCCCTATTGTTCGTGAAGGAAGCGGAAGAGTTGAGTGTCCAGCTCTCTCCCAGTTGTTTTATCCAGGAAGCATTCAGGAAGATGTTATCATTCTCCAGGGAATAATTACGGGTTTTCATTTCTTCGTTCGGATCTTCCTGGCCTACTGTGTACATTGAATTCCCATAAGTGCCAAATAGTTTGAGCAGTCCGGATTTCCCGGTTTTCTGCCTGATGCTGAATGCGCCTTGTGTATAACGGGGATATCGGACCCATTGATAATTTTGGGGCACGACCCTCATATACGGCTCCATATTGCTATAGGAAACATCCACTGTTACGGACCCGGATTTCCAAAGCTTGGTGCCACCCACTCCCAGTCCGATTGACATCAGCGAAAGGTCGATTTTGTTTTCGGCCGGCATATCGTTCGTATTGAGCAGGAGTACCGACGACAATGCCTGTCCGTATTCAGCCGAATAGCCTCCTGTACTGAAGATCGTTCCCTTGAACATGGCTGGACTGAACCTGCCCCTGACCGACATGTTAGGCGCCGAAGTAGTATAAGGTGCATAGACAAGCGAACCGTCGATATAGGTTTTCGATTCGTCACTGTCGCCGCCTTTTACAAAGAGTTTCCCCGATTCGCCGTTGGTAGTGGTACCCGGCAATGACTGCAAAGCACCATATACATCGCCAACGGCGCCTGCGGTTGTGATCATATCGCGCGATGTCAGGATGTTTGCCTGCTTTTTATCCCCGACCGAAAAAGTGCCTGCGGTAATGGCCACCTCAGTCAGCGCAGTAGATTTTTCCTTCATCTCAAGCGCGAATGTCACAGGCTCACCTGTAAGATCAAGCTCTTTAACGATGGGTTCATAACCTAAGAAGGTAGCTGTCAATACAAATTTTCCTGTTTTCAAGGTCGTAAACCTGAAGAAACCGCTTGTATCGCTGGAAACGCCGTCATAGGTTCCCTGGATAAAGATATTGACTCCGGATAAGCCGCTGCCATCCTGCTGCCTCACGGTTCCCAACAGGGTCGTTTGGCCGTAGGTGTGTAAAGCGATCAGGTTCAATGCAAGAAAGAGGAATAGATACTTCATTTTGCCGCATGTTTTGTTTATCACAATCATGCTGCAAAATTGATGGTCCTGACTGGGGTGTAAAAAAAAAGAGTTGCCGGAATGTCGAATTAGCCGGATGAACTGTAATCGCGTCACACCGAAGTCAAAAAAACCTCTTCCTATTTAGTTTTAGTCAGACTGTAACGATTAGAGCCGGGAATCGTCTAATTTGGAAATCGCATTTCAATACTCTCCGGAAAAATGAAAAAGAGATATACCGTATTCACGATCGTTATTTTACTGAGCGGCATTTTTTTTCAGGCAAAAGCTCAGGTCGAGATATCAGGACAGATAAAGGATAACAACACAAAGGAATCTATTTCGTTTTGTAACATCAGCGTCTATAATCAGCAGGACAGCCTGATCGCCGGCGGGATATCCAACGACAACGGTTTTTTCCAGGTTCCGCTGAATCCGGGTCCGCACAGTTTGGTGATCAGTTATGTCGGCTACCTGAGCGATACCCTTAACGTCAATGTTGGATCTGAAAATCAATTCCTTGGCATCATTAAATTGCAGGTCAGCGAAGCTGAATTGGGAGAGGTAATTGTAAAAGGATCGACAAGAGGATATACCATTGACAAGGACGTGCAGATGGTTACCTCAAAGCTGCGGGCCGGATCGTCGAATACCACGGATGTGCTGGAAAGGATGAACGGCGTCTCCTATGACCGCTATAACCGGGCCGTCAAGGTCGATGGTGACAACCGTGTGATCCTGCTGGTTAACGGCCTCGAGAAAGATCAGGAATATATCAAGAACCTGTCGCCCGACCGGCTGAAGGAAGTGGAGATCATCCGAAATCCGGGCGGACGTTATGCCCTCGAGGGTTATACTGCTGTAATCAATATTATTCTTAAAAGTGATTATCGCGGTACCGAAGTATTCGCTAACGATCAAGTCCTTATCGATGTCGATACGAAAGTCGATAAATATATCCCGATCAATAACCTGGCACTCACTTACAACTACACGTACGATAAGGTCAATTTCTATCTGAAAGGGAATAACAATTACAATTCCGTGAGGGTATCGGGCCAAAGCAGGCAGGATTATGCCAACGGATACAGCATCGAATACCTCCCCGCAAACGGGATCCCGAACCTGGCAACCAATAACCTCGCCACAACCTATACGGCCGGGATCGATTATTACCTGAATCCCAAGCATACACTCAGCTTTGAAAGCAACGCCACGGCATTTCCTGTGACCCGCCAGTTCTCCGAGCAAGCTTTTGACGTGGCGCACTATCAGGATGATCTCCTGACCAGTCAGTATACATCGATTGGTTCGAATGATTCCAGGACTCGCGACTTTACCAATTCCCTGTTCTACATCTATACTATCAGCAGCAATACGAAGCTGAATGCGGAATTCACCTATTCAAGATACCGCGACGACTATATAAACAGCATTGTCCAGAGCAATGGTTTTGAACGGCATGAGACGGGCATCAACAATAAGGATTTCACCAAGGGATACGTGGAATTGAATCATACCCTCAATGCGAAATCGGCGATCACGGCCGGTTATGGCAATACCTGGAGGCGGCTCGAAAACAATTATATCGCCGAAACCCAGCTGCTGCCTGATGCCGGTTTCACCAATGATACCACGGATTTCTGGATGAGTGAATTGCGGCATAAGCTCTATGCCTATTATTCCCTGTCGCTATCCGGTAAACTGAGCTTTAAGGTGGGTGCCGCCGCGGAATACAGTCATCCGAAGACCGCTGAAACCGATAACACCTACATCATTTATCAGCCCTATCTCGATTTTAATTATGCCGCTCACAAGTATCTGGATATCAAGCTAAAATACAGGGCGGACAGCGAATACCCGAGCATCAGGCAGGTCACCCCTTTTACGCAGCTCCTCGATCCGTATACGTACGAAAAGGGCAATCCCCTGCTGCGGCCTGAGCTGATCCAAACCGTATCGGCCCGGTTCCAGATATTGGAGGGGCTGGTGAATATCGAACCCTATTACAGCTTCTCGAACAACAGGATCAACCGGATCGTTACGCCGGTGGAGGGCAATATTTTCGAGTACAGCTACGGCAACGTCGGCAATTACGACAGCAAGGGGATCAAGGGCGACATAACCCTTCCGTTCTTTAAGCAAAGCCTGATCGTCAAGACGAATTTCGATTTCTTTTCCAACAGCATCACCTACAACGGGCATACAAACAAAATCAACGACTGGACAATGGATGGGCAATTATTGTACATCGGCAAGAAATACCAAACCGTTGCCGGACTGATCTATCAGAAGAACGTTAAAAAGCTGATCAACGCTCAGGGGTACGATTATTACAACAATGATTTCTGGATGGTCTTTGCCCAGCAGCCGTTCTTTAAGAAAAGGATGACCCTTATGCTGGGATATATCCTTCCCATTAATTTCGGGGCGATATACGAACAGGGCAGCTATACGGATGCCGGTATCTATACCGCTACGAGCAAGTACGATATCAGCCTGCTCAAAAACATGCTGATGTTCAACATAACCTACCGTTTCAGTCAGGGCAAAAGCGTCCGGAACATCGAGAAGGATATCAAAAAGGAGACAGAGAAAAAATCGAAAGGGATGTTTTAATTGATCATACTGGTTTCCCAACTGAAGATACTGAAAAAATCCTTGATCCTTCCGTCCAGGCCAATATGATATACATCGTAGCTGCTATACGCATTGCGGTACTTTAAATAGAAGTCCTTATTGAATTCGTCATCGGTATCGACCAGTATCCCCGGGAGTTTGCTGCTGATTTTAGGTTCAAGAGCAATAATATGGTATTCCCCGCTAAATTTCCCGAAGAACTTTTTATACTTTTCGTAAGTTTCCGGACCACTGCAACCGCTTAGATTGACGATCATGATGGGTTTACCGGTGAGCTGATCATTTCCGATAATTTCAGCTGTTACCGTTTTAATTTTAAAACCGGGAGCGAGTAGTCCCATCTGGATTCCAACCTGTTTATTATATTCCTTTTCCTTAGTTAAAACGATGGTTCCGCAACCATTGTAAAATTCAAGAAAGCGGTAGGGCTGATCGCCCAGGAAAACGAATTCGTTTTTCCAGACGAAATCACGCTGTGTGAGAGTGTCTTTCATAATTCCGTTTTGAGTCAGAAGGGCAAGTTGTGGTCTAACATAGCAGAAAGTGGTTGAATTGTCATCTTTGACTCCAATTCTATAGAATATGCCATTGACTGAGAATTCAGCTATAACGTGCTGTGATGTAAACTCCAACAGATGTCCCCGTGTAAAAAGGATATTCTTCCATCCGGTTTTTTGTATGACTGCTCCATCAACCATCACATCATATTCACAGGGTATCAGATTATCTCTGTCATACCAGTCCGTGTTAGTAAATTTTCTTATCGGATCATCCGTTAAATCGAAGTTGTGATTCTGATCAACAATACAGATTTCGTCTCCGTGATACAATCCTTTTACCACCAGAATGATACGATCTCTGTTCTCACGATTGCTTTGTGTTGCAACCTCTTTGCTTATTGAATTGTAAAACTGTAAAGGATACAAATAGGTTATAAAACAGGTTACTTTCAAGCTATCAAGGTTTTTGGGATAGATTATACCATCCTTGGGGAATACTTCCAATTTTTTTAGTTCTGCACTGTCCCGGAATTCCAAAGAACCTGCACCTGGCTGAAACAAACTGACTCCTTTTTCCTGATGAGTTTTCAATATCAGTGTATCGGGAAATTCCAGGTACTGATTGCTTGTCTGGGAGCTTAATGAAAGGCTGTGCATCCCTGCCAGGATCAGGATAAAGAGCAGCTCTTTACCCATTTGTCTTAGGTTCGTTGTTTTCATGATAATTTTGGTTTGATGGATTGGTTTTGAGATAAGCGGGATTCAATTTAAGGCGTTTGTTTAATGACTGCATGTTAGAGTACATAATTCCCGGTTTATCATTCTTTTGTCGTCCATGTAATGCAGTTTATTGCCCCTCCCAATTTTACAATTTCTGTCATGTCAACCTGAGCAATTCGACCTTTATAGCCAGAATAATAAGTCTCTATTTGCTCAAAAGCCTGAGTATCTTCGTCAATTCCAAATTTCGGGAGAAGAATCAAGTCTTTTGTTTGAAGGAAATTTATGTATGCCCAATTCAATTTGTTATTCGTTTTCTGTTTATAATCCAGAAATTCAGTTTTAAGTCCCGCTTTTTGTATGCGATACCGCATTACTGAATCACCCCTGTAAAAATGACTTATCAAAACTCTATCATTGTCAATGAAGCGAACCATACCATCTGCATGTCCAAACTCTTCCGATTTATCCCAGGGAATTAAAACCACTTTCTCAACTTGAAATGTTTCCTGAAGTCTATTAATCAATTCCGTTTTAGAATATGAAAGCCTGTTTTCTATAACTATTTTGTCCGTAAGTATTATACAGTCTGACGATTTTACGAAATTTCCGCCATCCATTATCAAATCTGATTTAACAGTCGGTAGTTTTAAAGCATCACAAACAATGTCAGGATAGGTTTTTAAATCACGACTGCCTTTCCTGTTCCCTTGCAAATAATCAGGGTCATAGCGGTATTCTATATATTTCAAGTCATCAACCTGAATAGGCATGTAATCCCTTGCCCAAATATCTTTTGTGTTTTGTATCAGTAAAGGCTTTACTCCGAAGGAATCAAGAATTGATTTGATTCGGTCATAAGTGCTACTAAACCGATTATCCGTTATAATCTGCTCAGAAAAATAAACTGTATTTGTTTCTCTATCAGAAATCATTTTATAGACTCTAATTGTTTGTTAAAGAATAGTTTTCTATCCTTAAGATACTCAAAATATTCATCCTCTGTGAAAATATCACTTTTATCATTATTGCAAAAGTAACATGCAAGTACACAATTCTCTTTATTATACTTATTTGATTTAGAATCACGTCTTTCGACTTCAAGATGCTTTCCTCTATTGGGTCTTTTTATTAACGTATATTTCTTTTCAAACAATTAAGCTAGTACTGATTCTTCAGTTTTGCAGTAGTAACAACTTCCATTTTGTTTCTCAGATTGCCTTAGATACCAATTGTAGAATTCATTGAAATCTGCGAACTCAAAATCATTAAATTTCTTATTATTATAAAGTTGTCGAATCCTTCTCATTTCTTTAAGTTCAGCAGGTTTCTCTATGTCAATTTGCTTTGCATTTTCCGAAAATTCAGGCCGTTCAATTTTCAATTCCTGGCAAATCATTTTCGCTTTCTCGCAGTTCACAAAATATTTCTCGAAAATCTTTTCTTTTATGTCATATTTCATGTTGCAGAGTCTTTTTTCATGAGCACTAACGGGCAGCCTGTAACCACTGCAGCCATTGAATGTTAAATCGATGGCAACCGATAGATATTGTTGTGGTTACAGGCATGTTAGGTGGTGTAAAATATTCATTTCTATTAATTTTTGAGGCCATAGAGGTTTTTCTTGATTTTGTGGGTTTTTGGTCCCTTGTTTTACATACTGTATTCTTTATGATTTATTGAATTCGTTATCATTTTTTCAATTAAATATATAATTCTTTGAGACCAATTTGAGCCTATCTTCACTTAATTAAATAGAAAATATCATCTGGTTCTTCTAGTACATCCATTTGTTTTAATTTCATAATCGGATTACATAACTTAAATGGTCCCCCAACTGGGTATAAAGTCGATTTGACATTCCTGTAGCAATAAATCCAATATTGTTCCTTTTTTTCAGAAGCCACCATTCTTTCATTCCTTGAAAATACAAATTGATATTCTGATTTAACAGTACCTTTTACTTCTATATATTTTTTTTTGGTAGGGTTCTTACCAGTACCTTGAAAAGATAGAATATCATAACCCAGGTAATTATCTACAGGACTTAGATGTTCTATTAGGTCAGCTAGTTCAGGATATCCTTGCTTTGTAAGCCTTTCTCTTTCATAATCAAGAGTTAACATTTCTGCTGTATCGCCAATTTCTTTACGAAAATCATCTTTCGAGTCCTCCTTTTCAAATTTACTTGTTCTTACTCTGAAAAGAAAAAGGTTGAATACTTCAAGATATTCTTTATTAATTAATACGACCGAGACTAAGGAGAGGGTAAACCCTATTGATTCAAGGGTTTTTAGCCAATTAATAAACACGAAGTTTTCTCTAAAGGTTCTAAAATATACGTATGTATTGTATTTTTGGATAGGTTCAAAATCCTTGATAATAGATATAAAACCAGTATTAACAAATAATGTATTTAGCAATATGTTCTTAATAAAGAAATCTTTCGACTTCCTTGTAAGAAAATATTGAGGTCTTTCTTGGATTTTACCAAGTTTCTTTCCAGAATCAGAAATATAAATATGACCACCTGCCTCATGCAAGATATTAATTTTGATACAGTAGTCAACAATCTTTTCTGGAGAATTGTCTGAGTCAATAAGTAAGCACAATTCAACGTATTGGAGTAAGTCAGAACGTTTTATTTTAAAAGAGCGATTTGATGGCTTCGCTGCCTGAATCGAAAGCGAGAGATTACAAGAAGGGGCAGTTTTCCTTCGTGGTGAAGGGAGGGCGATGCGAGAGCTGCGGCGGCGCAGGTGTCCAGCAGATCGGGATGCATTTCCTCGGGAATGTGGAGGTGGTCTGCGATGTATGCGAAGGGAAACGATTTACCGATGAAACGCTTGAGATACGATATAACGGGCTGAATATCTTTGATATACTCGAACTAACTATTGATGAGGCCCATATCTTCTTCGAAGGGCAGAAAAAGATAACGGCGATAACCGGTATCCTTTCGGAGCTGGGCCTGGGTTATCTGAAACTTGGACAGCCCTCGACCACTTTATCGGGAGGCGAGGCCCAGCGGGTGAAACTGGCCACCGAGCTGTCGCGCCCGGCCGGCGGCCGGACACTCTATATCCTGGACGAGCCGGCTACCGGACTGCACATGGCGGATGTCGAAACCCTCCTGGCGGCGCTGAAAAAGCTGATCTCCAAGGGCCACACGCTGCTTTGCATCGAGCATGATCCGTCCTTCATCCTGCAGTCCGACTGGATGGTCGACCTCGGTCCCGGCAGTGCTGACGAGGGAGGCAGGCTGGTGGCGGAAGGTCCTGTCGCTGACCTGATCGATCACCCGGAATCCCTGACAGCCTCGGAACTCAGGAAATTCCTGGCGCGCGATGCATCGGAACAAAGAACACTGAATATCCCCTGCAGCCGGGAAACCATCGAAGCACCCATCAGGTTAAAAGGAGTGGAAACGAACAACCTGAAAAACATTGACGTGGAATTTCCGGTAGATGCGATCACCGCCGTGACCGGTGTTTCCGGCAGCGGGAAATCGTCGTTGGTGTATGGGACGCTCTATGCCGAGAGCCAGCGGAGGTTCCTGGAGGGCCAGTCGGCCCGCATCCGGCAGTTCACGGCTAAAGCCGGCATTCCGGTGGTGCGTGAGACCAGCGGCCTGATGCCCGCAATATCGCTGCAGAAAAGAAATCCGGTGAAAAACCCGCGTTCCACCGTGGCCACCTTTACGGGGCTGTACGACCTGTACCGCTTGCTTTTCAGCCGTTTGGCCGTGTCAGCTCCCGGGAACAAACGCTCGCTTTCGACCGCATTTTCCTTTAACCACGAGGAGGGTGCCTGTCCCGTTTGCAAAGGGCTGGGCAGTATCACTGTCTGCGATGCGGATAAGCTGGTCACCCATCCTGATAAACCGCTGATCGCGGGAGCCCTGGACGGAACCAAAACGGGAAGGTTCTACGGCGAATCCTACGGGCAATATGTGGCTACTTTATTGACGGTTGGAGAAAAGATCGGGATTGATTTTTCGGTTCCTTACCGGGAACTGGACGATAGTGCGAAGAAGATCGCGATGGAGGGGTGTGGGGGGGAGCTCTTTGAGGTGGCGTGGCAGTACAAGCGTGGCAACCACGAGGGTGTTCACCGGATGAAGGCCACCTGGCCCGGATTCCTGCGTCTTGTGGAGACGGAATATATCCGCAAGCATGCGGATGCCCGGGGCGAGGCCATACTGGAGCTGATGAAGAACGAGGATTGCAGCCACTGTCAAGGTTACCGGCTGAGACCGGAAATGCTGCAATATACTATCGGGGGACTGCATATCGGGGAGGTTACCTCCCTGGCAGCCGATGATGCAACAGAATGGTTTTCAGATATTTATTTCCGATTATTTCAATCGGATACGGAACGGCAGGTCGCAGCGGTTTTCAGGGAGGGAATTTTCGGACGCCTGGAGGCGCTGCAGAAATCCGGTCTGGGTTATATCTCCACCGGCCGGATCGTGGGAACGCTCTCGGGAGGGGAGTTTCAGCGGCTGCAATTAGCGGGACTGGTGCGGGCCCCACTTACCGGTGTCGCTTATATCCTCGACGAACCCTCTTTCGGACTGCATCCGAAGGATACCATCAGGATCGCCGACCTGATCACAGGCCTGAACCGGCACGGGAACAGCGTGATCATGGTGGAACATTCGACCGAGCTCATCGCGAAGGCGGACTTTGTGATTGAAATGGAGAACGGGGATTGGAGTCAGAAGACTAGAGACAGAAGACAAAAGACGGGAGACAAAAGACAGAAGACTAGAGATACAAGACTGAAGACAGGAGAGGGGTTGAGGGTTGGGAATGCGTTTGCGAACAATCTGCAGAATATTTGTGTGGAGATTCCGGCGGGAGGGATGACGGTGATTACGGGTGTGAGCGGGAGCGGCAAGACGAGCCTGCTCGACCGGGTGATCTACGCAAGTCATGCTGCGGGGAGGGCGGTGTGTTGTGAGGAGATAACCGGATGGGAGAATTTTTCGGACCTAATCTATATCGGGCAATCCCTGCTGGGAACAGGTTATCAGGCTACGGCCGGGAGTTTGCTTGGACTATCGGGGGTCATCGCGGGGATCTATGCGAAAGCTGACGGAAGCAAGGAGAAAAGATTCAAGGCGTCCCATTTTACGGCCGGCTCCCGCGACGGACGTTGTCCCGAATGCGAGGGCACCGGATTAAACCGGGTGAGCCTGGATTTCTTTGCGGATGCTGTCACGCCCTGCGAGCGTTGTGGCGGCACCGGGTTCCGTGATGAAGTGCTGGAAGTGATGATCGGCGACAAAACGATCTATGATGCCCTGCAGATTTCTTTTAAAGATTTATCCCGATTTATTGACGCACATCAGCGAAACAAACCGGATCAGCAGATCCCTATATTATTGGACCTGATCGAAAAAACCGGGCTGGGTCACCTCACCAGCGGCCGGTCATTGAAAACATTATCAACGGGCGAACTGCAGCGGCTCAAACTGGTATCCGGCCTCTCTTCCAAAGCCGGTACAAGCACGCTCATCCTCCTCGATGAGCCCACCGGTGGCCTGCATCCGAGAGATATTGAACGGTTGCTGAAATTGTTCGACGAACTCACCGGATCAGGAAATACGATTGTCTGCGTAACCCACGAGCCGATACTGATCCATGCTGCTTCGAGCGTTATCGAGCTTGGTCCCGGAGGGGGGAGAAATGGGGGGAGGATAGTGTCGCTTCGCTCCTAAATGGCCTCCCGTTGGTCGGCTAATAGGCTCCCTACGGTCGCTAATAGGCGCTTCGCGCTAATTATTTAATTAGGCGAGCTTTAGCGAGCCCATTTAGGGAGGCGTAGCCGACCCAATTAGTGAGCGCAGCGAACCAATTAGCGTAGCTTTGCGGCTATCATCATATGCGGGCTGAACGAGATCAGGTTCGGATCTTTTTCGGTGAGTTTGGCTATGTTGAGCAGGTTTTTGAATTTCTCCTGATCGGCTCTGGAGGTGAACCAGTTTTTATCGAGCCAGATAATACCCTCGACTGCCATCATTTCCAGGTTGATCAGGTTGGCCTCTTCGAACTCGGATCGCAGCTCTTCCGGCCTGTGGTACCAGGCTTCGGCCAGGATGCCGGGCATGTTTTCCGGGGCTTCGTGCTTTCCGGATGTCAGTTCGGAAAGGCACATGTCCAGTATCTTTTGATCATGGATCAATCCCTGCATCAGGGCAACCAGGGTGGATGCAGTATAGCTGATGGCAAACCCGAGGATGACGCCGGTGAGTTTGGTGATGCGTTTGGCTTCCAGGATCGCCCTGATCCTCTCTTTCCTTTGCTGCAGGTGATAGAGCGGCCCGTGCAGAATGACCAGATCGGCCGTATTATCCGGGATCTCCAGGTGACGTGATTCTCCAAGTAGGACCTGAAATGGATGGCTGAGTTTTTTGGATCTCTTCTGTGCCAGGCTTACGTGTTTCTGAAGCGGATCGATCATCCGGACATCATGCCCCATCTCAGCAAGCCATTCGGAATATTTTCCGGTTCCTCCACCTACATCCACTATTGTACCCGGCGATACTGGTAAAAATCTCTGGATCAGTTCTTTGTTGCGTTCAAACTCCAGAGGTCCGAGTCCGATCAACAGACGGTCCTCTTCCGAGGACTGGTTGTAGAAGGCGTCGAGTTGCGGACTGATAAGTGGTTCTTTAGACATTAAAGTGATGAGTGATGAGTGATGAGTGACGAAAAACCGTGATGCGTGATCTTCGGAGTCTGACCAGGTCCATTCAATCAGTTCTCGCATGATTGGGATTTAATTCCTGTGCTTTCTCCAAATTCAAGATGGCCTCTTTTTCATTTCCTGATGCTTTATATGCTTTAGCCAGATATTCAAAGGCTTTGTATGAAGACGGATAATGAATGGTATTAAATTTGAAGAACTCAATTGATTTATTATAATCATTTTTATCAAAAAGAAAATATTTTCCGAACATCTCCATTAATCGCTCAGGAGGTGTAAAGTCTATTCCATATAAATCTGATTCTTTTTTGTAGTGCTCCTGAACAAATGGAACTTCCAAAACAAATTGCGGATTATCCAAAATATAAAAGCCGGAAAAAATATAGGACAACCCGGCATATAAACTTTGATACGGAACAGTCAGATGATTTTGATTTTCAAAATAGTCATGCTTTGAGTTTGTCCCTGGTTTAGCTTTTAATTCCTTATAAAACGAATCCTGAGATAATCTGAAAGGACTTTTATCACGCTTCCCATACGGGGCGTTGTGTGCTGAAGAAAGATATAATTTGTTCTTTAAATCCGGCGATTGATAGGTTAGGGTTTTAAGTGTCCGCTCGCAAAGATAATTATCCCAGGGTAACGCAGGGTCCATTGCAATAAATGCATTAAAAAGCTGATTACGATTTAAATAGGCATAAACAGTAAACAAGCCGCCTAATGAATGGCCTGCGAGGATCCGATAAGGCCCCGTTCTGAAGTTGTCTTCTATCTCCGGAATGAGCTCTTTTTCTATGAACTGCAATAGATTTACACCACCCCCGCTTACTTTCAACGCATCACTCTTAAACCCGTCGTTATCTGCTGTACAGTGAGTTGGAGTCAGATCGTGGTTTCGGTCCATATGAAAGATGGCTACAACAATCAGTTCCGGAATCACATACTGCGAACTCATAAAGTCAGTTACCCCGGAAGCAAGGGAAAAATGTTCATCACCATCTGTAATGTAAAGGACAGGATATTTATTAATGCTATTATCATAATTCACCGGTAAATGAATCCAATATTTCATGTCTTCACCCGTAATTTCAGAGTGCATTTTATACTTCTCGCCAGTGACGATTTTGCCGGTTGGTTGTCCGGATAAAATATTCGGAAATAGCAGCGAAACGATAACCAGGATTATAATTTTCAGATTTCTCATTGTTTAATTTTTATAATTCGATCGGGATCAGACTCTTAGCGAGCCGCGAAACGCCCCGACTCCATAATAGGATTCTGCAACGTTGTAATACACGAGGACATGGTCGTAGCAAACACTTTTGCGGCCTTTAGGACTTTCCGCCGAGCAATGATAAAAAATGTATTCACCCGTTTTTTGATCATAACCAACGACATCCGGTTCACTGCCAGTTCTTTCCATTACATGGAGCGACCACAGTTGTTCACCATTGGCTACCAGCTGTGCTTGTAGTTTAGCCCCCTATTAATCGGACAATTTTTATTTCGAGATTGAAAGTAAGAATAGTTTTCATACTGTTGTATCAGCAAGGAACTTCCCTCAGGTTCATTTTCCCTGATAGTTGTTTGTATGGTATCAAAAGCTTAAATCTTACCTTCTTGTTTTTCAACACGGCCCGGGTATATGTATCAATAACCGTTAGGGGGCCATTACACGTGTTGCTAATTGGCTGGTAATAATTATATGAAAAGTCAACGATTTGGAGTATTTTAAACGTAGCTTTATTAATTAACTGATAAAATGAAACAGTTTGTTCTAGTAATTGCTTCGGTTATGTTGGTTGCCACTGCTTCTATCGCCCAGGTGGAAGATCGTAAAATCTATGAGGGCAAGGATCCGTTTGCTTTTGTAAATGGCAGTAAACCGGGTATGCCGGTTTGGGATGCAACCCTTAAGGCATTTGTACCTCAATCGGGTGATACCCGTGAAGTGGTGGTTATCGATCAACCATTCTCCGTTGCTGCCGGACAGGAGGTTGTGTTTGAAAATAAAATAATCTATATCCAACATTCGGTCAGGTCAGATATCAATATTTTCGGGACCTTACGGATCCGGAATTGTTTTCTGAGCTGGCGACAAACAGAGCATCAGCAAACCTGGATCCGCGTATGGCGGGGTGGGGTATTGGATATCAAGGACTCCTATTCTTTCAGGGGAAATCAATACTGGGTAAACTGGAATTTTGAAGACGGGTCAACAATCATTTTCGATCATTTTGTGGGAGATCCCTGGACGGCTGCAAGCGGATCCGTAACTTATTCTTCCAGCAATTTCTCCACGGTCAGATTCACCTTTTTAAGCAATGTCTATAATAGCAACGTCAGGGTTTCAGATGCCCATCATTTGTGGTTTGAACTCTATCCGCCAGAGAATTGTACGTTCGAAATTTCTTTCCCGAAAAGAACAAGTGGATTGACTGGAACCTCGACCATATTTGGAATAATACAACGGTTACTGTGACTGAATCCTATCTGTATTGGCGGGATTTAGGAATATCCAATGGAACACATGCTACGGTAAAAGATACTCCCAGTAGTTTTGGAATCGGTTGGGCCATTTATCATTATGGAAGCCCGAACCATTTTATCACTTGTGAAATCAATGATTTAGGAGATCCGGTGAGTACCATGGAAAAATATTACGCCGATCAAACTTGGGAGATCCCTGAGAATAATTCATCCCTGCATTTGATCAATTCAACTTTATTTAAGGCCTGGCCGGTAGTCTGGGGACAGGTCCACCTTATTGTCAGGAACTCCAATTTAGCTGATCCCCGGATATTTTCAGGGACAGGAACCTATGAAATCTATAATTCAACCATCGATCATTTCGCTGCTTATGGAGGGACAAAAGCATACCTTGAGAATTGCCGGGTTAGTGCGGATATTGAAGTTAAAGATTACAATACAATGGTGTATGGATATCATGTAGTAAAAAAGGACAGTAACGATTTTTCAATTATAGAAGTAAATGGAGGACGTTACCAGGTTTTAAGTACACCGGGTATACCCTGGCCCTATGTATATCTATCCGCTACGAGCTTGTCGATCCCATCAGAAAACACTACTACAACGGTTGATATCAAATCCAATTCAAGCTGGTTTCTGGCTGGCGATCAAAGCTGGCTGACTGTAAGCCCCGTGTCCGGCACCAATCATTCAACTGTAACCATCACGGCACAGGCCAATCCGACGGTGCTCCCGAGGACCGCAATTGTTACAGCCACATTACCCGGAATATCTGTTCAACAATTGACAATTATTCAGGCAGCCGGAACCTCAGGAATAAATGAATTAGACACAAACTCACTTTCCGTTTTTCCAAATCCGGTTATCAACGAATTGACAATTAGAAATGCAGAGGTTAATTCTGAAATAATCCTTTCCGATTTTAGCGGAAGAATCCTTTTTAAAGAATTTGCCACTTCAACGAGGGTTACTATTGACCTCAGCCTGCTGGATGATGGAGTTTATCTACTTCGCGCAACGAGTCCAAACAGCAGTCGAACCCTCAAAATTGTAAAAAAATAGCCGAGAGTATAAGGTTGTTTACAGGATTTCCGGCAAGAAACGAATTCGCTGACGCGGCGTTGGCCCTCATCTGCATAAACGGCAGAATCAACAGACTTCGTTGGGTACCCTACGTCAATCTGCATGTCACGTTGGCCCGTTTCAAGGATTATACTGATTCCGGTAACCTTCAGTACAGGATGCCGCTTCAGTCCCAAACTGATGTACCGGACCGCGAATGCCATCATGGGTTTGTCATTTATATTTTTCAAACTTTCCATGGATAAAATATTGCCATTTTTTCACTCCTGGAATTACCCATATCAATTTCATCCAACCTCTTTTTGCATCCTGATCGTCTGAAAAATACCATTCTGACAATACCTTGAATCCAATTCCCCATTCCTCCATCCGCTTTCCGGAATTCAATGCCGTCTTGATTTCTACATCCCAATCTTTGAACATTGATTTTCTCTCAGCCGTTTTTTTGGCTCTTTCGTTAAACATGTCGAAAAAAACTTCAGCCTGAGGGAAGGCCTCGTGTATACCTTTCAATAATTCCTGAATCTCCCGCATCTCCAGATATATCATTAGTCCTTCTGCAATAAAGAACACGGGTGCATGATTTTCTGTACTGAATTTCAAAACTTGTTCAATCCACGAATAATCCAAAACGGATTTTCCAATCAATAAATTCCGCGTTGATATCGGAGTGATCAGTTTTTTGAATTCTAAGACCTCCGGAAAGTCTATATCGACAAAGTAATATTGGTTATTATTAATTCTTCCAAAACGGTAATCCAATCCCGACCCTAAACTCACAATTATTCCATTAGGATGTCGTTCAAGAAATTGTAGACACATTTGGTCAAACTTTCTCACCCGTATCCCCATCAATATTGGATCTGTGATTCGTAATCCTTTTTTTATGAGATCCCAATCAAATTCAATACGATTATAGAGATCATATGAGAATTTGTCTTTTAAAATTGAATTTTTTGCCTGATAATCAAGCGCTTTGCAATACAGAGTTACCAGCGCAGTCTTTGAAACCGCTGGGAATTTCAAAATTTGAATTTTTTCTTTCATGAAAATTCAATTTTGAATTTTTTCGTTTAATATTTTCACTAAGTAATTTGTATTTCAGGGTGAGCCATACCATTTTTGCGTTTCTTCATCCCAGGTATAATTTGAGACAATGCCAACGAATGCCTTGAATAGCACCTGCTAATGCATAAAGCATATTTATATAGTGTTTTTCCGCAGGTGTATAATGCAAGTGAGAGTCATGTAGTATTATTTT
>JAZDPC010000034.1:0-56978 GCA_043797975.1 Bacteroidota bacterium | reverse complement strand
AAAACATGCACGGTATCCATCTATTCCCTGAACGGGAACCTGGTCCGCCGGTTCACGAAGGATAACGAGGTAACCTTTCTCGACTGGGATCTGAAGAACCAGTACGGGATCCCGATCGCATCAGGAGCCTACATTATCTATGTCGACGCTCCGGGTATCGGCCATAAAGTGGTTAAATTCTTCGGTGCAATAAGGCCACAAGACCTGAATAGTTTATAACAGAGTAAACAGTAATTGCCGTGGCATCTATTTTTTCAAAAATCGCAAAGGGCGAGCTACCTTGCTACAAGGTGGCTGAAACCGACCAGTTTTTAGCTTTTCTTGATATCAGTCCTTTGGCAAAAGGCCATACTCTTGTCATCCCCAAGAGAGAGGTGGATTATATTTTTGAACTCACGGATGAAGAATTGGCAGGATTAATGGTATTCGCTAAAAAAGTAGCACTGGCAATCGAAAATGTTATACCCTGCAGCCGGATTGGTGTGGCTGTGTTAGGATTGGAGGTTCCGCATACTCATGTGCACCTTGTTCCGATCAATGATATTTATGATATTGATTTCCGGAAGGCAAAACTGAAACTATCGGAAGAAGAATTCAGCAAAATAGCAGAAAAAATACGGGCAGGATTTTAAAGAATCCTGCCCGGATTCTTCCGGATAAATTCATTCCAGGATTTAACAGAGGGCTTAGAAACCAGTCGGTTTGACTGGTAATAGTGGCATAGGGCAACTGCAACGCCATCGGTTGCGTCAAGATATTCCGGCGTTTCCTGGAATTTTAATAGGGTTTGAACCATCACGGCTACCTGCTCTTTAGATGCGTTTCCGTTTCCGGTTATGGATTGCTTGACCTTTCTCGGAGCATACTCGAAGACAGGCAGAGACCGTGTAATAGCCGGGGCCAGAGCAACACCCTGCGCTCTTCCGAGCTTCAGCATCGACTGAACGTTTTTACCATAAAAAGGGGCCTCTATGGCTACTTCAACAGGTTTGAATTCCTCAATCAGACTATCGATCCTTTCATAAATTTTACCAAGACGAGTCAAAGGATCAGAATATTTCTGCAACCGGAGAATCCCCATCGAGACCAGCGACAGTTTTTGTCCTATTGCAGTTATCAGGCCATATCCCAGTATGACCGTTCCCGGGTCGATCCCAAGTATGATCTTTCCTTTATCCATCTGCCTTTTGCTTGCGGGAGAAGAGTTGCTGGACCATTATGCCACCGATAATAAACAGCAAGCCGGCCGGGGTAGTCCAGAAGATCTTTTCTCCGAGGATTAAATGTATGAGAAAAAGAGCGACGAAAGGCGAAATAAAAACAAGATTACTGATCCTTGCATTATTCTTCGTGTTTTCAAGAGCTGTAAGCCAGCATACAAATGAGATGGCCATCTCGGTAAGTCCAACATAAACTGCGGGAACCAGGGAAATAGTCATCTCCGGCAAGCCGGAGCTGCAAACCAGATAGATTCCTGTAAACAGGCTTCCGAAGAAGAAATTAAGGGCTACTTTAATAATCTCAGGCCTTGGGTCTTTCATGTTGTAAATCCAATAGGATGCCCAGATAACAGAACTGCTTGCTGCAAGAAAAACGCCGAATGGCTGCCTGACCGGGGTCCGGAGAATGTTTTCGCCCTGTGAGCTGATGACCAGTACTCCGACGAAGCTGATCAGTAATCCGGCAATGTCAATCCACCGGAGCTTCTGTTTCAGGAAAGGAACGGAAAGAAGAACCAGAACGACCGGCCAGGTATAGTTAAGGGGCTGGGCAATTTGTGCAGGAAGGATACTGTAAGCTTTCAGAAGAACCATGTAATAGAGGAAAGGATTCAGGAAACCACCTAAAGCCGAACGTAAAAGATTTCCTCCTGTTTGCCTGAATAATTCGCCGCTTCTTCTTTGGATCAGCACCACGACAAGCAAAGCCAGCCATGCAATAGTGGAGGCTACAAACAGCAGCTGTGCAAAATCCATCCCACGCAGGGCAAGTTTAAAAGCAGTGCTTGCAGTTGACCACAGAAGTATGGCCGTAAGGGCAAGGGAATATACCGATCGTTGTTTCACTGCGCCTTGCCTATTAATACCTTCAGCCTGTCCCGCGCATCCAGAAAATAGAAACTGTTTGGAAATTCAACAATAAAATTCTCAAACAATCCGGTAGCTTTTTCAGGATTCTTGAGTTGATCCTGATAGAAGCACCCGAGCTCATACAGAGCCTTGTGTCCCCAGTAATCGTACCGGTACCGGTCGGTGAGTTCCTCCCATACCCTGATAGCCTGATCAGTATGACCGAGTGCGAAGAGTATCCGACCTTTTTTATACAGGACGTCATCTCTCACAGGTTCCTCTTTATCTGTTACTTGCAGAACTGAATCAGCTTTAACAAGTGCTTCATCGTATTCTTTTCTGAAGATCAGGTAGTCAATGGAAGCCAGTTCCTTCAGAAAAAGCTGTGACATATCGGTTTCACTTTGGTTTTCCCGGATCAGGAGGGATAGCTCAAAAGCATCATTGGCAATCGGTTTTGAAGTGCTCCCCTTCAGAACATCCAATTGTGCCATTGCCCATGAAATATCACCCGTGTACCAGGCTAGCTGAGCCTTGCGGAGGCGGGCGGTAGATCCTGCCGGGTTATCCGGATTTTCCATGTCAACCATGGAATAGGTAAATGTTGCTTCCCAGGGATCGCCCGATGACAAGAGGATATCTCCCTTCAGGAGCAGGCTCTCGGCGCGGAATCCGGGTTGACTCCCGGGCAGGGACAAGGCTTCGTTAAGAATTTTCAGAGCTTCTTGATAATCAGAAAGATAATCAGCCTTGATTCTCGCCAGTTCCAAAAAGAGTTGCCCGGTTTCAGCCGTTCGCCCCAGCTCATTAAGTGCCAATCCGAAATCCTCCGTTAGTTGTAGCCAGGTATCTGAATCTGTTCCGGGGTTGAGTTTCTTCATTTCCGACAGAGTCAGGAGGTATTCGATACGGGCAGTTCTGTACAATGAATTATCTGAAATAGATCTGCCTGGCTGAGCCGGGACCTGGTTACCCGGACCTTTGTCGATCAGAGATTGGTAGGCTTTAATGGCAGCATCGAGATCTCCCCCGTCAACCGATATCCTGGCTATCTGCAGGGTTTTATCACCGGATGAATGGTCCCGTCGTTCCATCGCTATGGTCTGGTCAACAGCTTCCATAAAGTTCTTCTCCTGGATCAGCACCCATATCAGCATATCATAAAAAACCGATACACCAGGCAATTGCTGGATGCTGGTATAGCACTTTTCACGCGTGAGCAACAGAAGCGTCTGGTCCACATCATGATTGAGGGCATTCAGAATCATGGCCTGGACAGTTGGAAGATATTGCGGTTGATTGAGGATCAGCCCAAAGTACTCATCGAGCATGGCTGAAAAATTGCGCTGGGCAAAATAAACATTGGCCATTTCCATCCTGAACTCTTCAGGATTTCCGAGGATCTTCCTTCCCAGCTCGTAGGTCATTTCGGCATATGTTGTCTGTACATAATTCAGGTAAGTGTTCCCAAGGCTGGCGATACCGGCGACACTCTGGGGAAACTGCTTGAGAGGTTCCTTATAACACTCCTGGGCTTTCACGGGATCGCCGGAGGTTTCGTAAACAAAGCCCAGATCAACATAGAGGCTGATTTCCCGGGTTTCCCGGATGGCTTTCCGCAGTGCCTTGATAGCAGTATCGTAATCCCTGGTTTCGATCAGGCAGTAAACGTAGTTGGTCAGGTACGTTCTAATGCTGTTTTTCTCATACATTTGAAGGAAGAGCGGAGCAGCCTTTTCGTATTCCCGGTTATTATAATACTCCCACGCCAGAGGTGCTTTGGAATCCTGTGCCCGGGCAAACTGGAAGCTCAGGACCACCGCAAGACCGGCTAGAAAGTATTTCATAGGCGAATACGGTCGAAACCGGTATACAGTTGAAGGACGTCCGGGATCAGGATTTCATTTCCTGACTGGTTGTTTTCCAGAAGGCCTGCCATGATTCTGGGCAATGCCAGTGCACTTCCGTTGAGGGTATGCGCCAGTTGAGTTCGTTTGTCATTTTTTTCCCGGAACCGGAGTTTCAGCCGGTTAGCCTGGAAGGACTCAAAGTTGGAAACGGATGACACCTCAAGCCAGCGGCCCTGTCCTGCAGCGAACACTTCAAAATCATAGGTCATCGCTGAGGTGAAGCTCATATCGCCGCCACATAACCGGATGATCCGGTAGGTGAGCCCCAGGCTTATCAGGAGTGATTCCACATGATCCAGCATTTCGTCCAGTCCTTTATAAGAATCATCCGGGTGCCTGACCTGTACTATTTCCACTTTGTCAAACTGGTGCAGCCGGTTAAGTCCGCGAACGTGGGAGCCCCAGGAACCCGCTTCACGCCTGAAGCAGGGAGTGTAAGCTATGTATCTCACCGGAAGCTGGTCAGCGTTGAGAATCTCATCCCGTAAAATATTAGTGACCGGTACTTCTGCGGTAGGGATCAGATAGAAACCTTCGGGTTCTGCCCTGTACATCTGGCCCTCTTTATCCGGCAGCTGACCGGTTGCATAAGCTGAATCCTCATTGACGAGGATAGGTGGCTGAACCTCGGTATAGCCTGCGTTTATACCCCTGTCGAGGAAGAAATTGATCAGTGCCCGTTGCAGCCTGGCAGCTTCTTTTTTATAAACCGGAAATCCGGCACCGGTAAGCTTGACACCCAGTTCAAAATCAATCAGTCCCGATGTTCCGATCAGATCCCAATGAGCTTTTCTGCCTGGATCGGGAGCCAGGTCAGGTCCTCCCGAACGGATCAGCTGGTTATCATCTGCTGTTTTGCCGGGAGGTACCAATGTATGAGGAAGGTTTGGCAACTGCACCATCAATTCCTGCAACCGGGTATCGGCGGCGGCATGCTCTTCCTTTAAAAGACGGTTCTCCTCCTTGATCCGGAATGTTGTATTCTTTGCTGCTTTGGCTTCACCCGTTTTCCCTTCCTTATATAATTGCCCGATTTGTTTGGCCAGTCCATTCAGCTCGGCAAGCTGATTGTCGATCTGAGTCTGGAGAGAACGCCGTTTTTCATCAAGATTGAGAATCTCACCTATAAGAGTGGTTGCATCGAAATTTTTGATTTTCAGCCGTTCGATTACATAATCACTTTTTTCCTGGATGAGTTTAAGCGGAAGCATCTGGATAGTTTTAATAGCCTGTAAAAATAAGAAATCTCCTGAACTATGCCGTCGCCGGTATAATTCAGGAGATTCCTGGATATTAGGGTCAACCTTTATTCGTTCGTTTCCGGAATAACGGATACAAATGAGCGGTCACTTCTTTTACGCTGGAATTGTACAGTTCCGTCTTCCAGGGCAAAAAGGGTATGATCTTTTCCAATCCCTACATTTTTACCCGGGTGGTGCTGGGTGCCGCGTTGACGAACCAGTATGTTGCC
Organism: Bacteroidota bacterium; assembly: GCA_043797975.1. Taxonomy (GTDB): domain Bacteria; phylum Bacteroidota; class Bacteroidia; order Bacteroidales; family UBA12481; genus UBA12481. Next base: position 51,528 of record JAZDPC010000034.1, on the reverse strand, counting down.
GGCTTTGGCAATCTGACCTCCGTAAATCTTGACTCCCAGTCTCTTGCTTTCTGATTCGCGCCCGTTCCGGGAGCTACCCATACCTTTCTTGTGTGCCATAATCCTGGAGTATTATTAATTAACCGAGAATGATGTCCTGAATTTGAATCTGGCTGAAATACTGACGGTGGCCGTTCAGTTTCTGATACCCTTTTCTGCGTTTCTTTTTGAAAACGAGCACTTTGTCACCTTTCATGTGAGAAAGTACTTTTGCAGAAATCTTTGCACCTTTTACTACCGGATTACCAACCTGAATCTTGCTTCCGTTATCAACCAGTAAAACTTTTTCAAATTCAACGTCGGTTCCTTCTTCGTTCTCCAAGCGGTGAACAAAGACCTTCTGGTCTTTTTCCACCTTGAACTGCTGTCCGGCTATATCAACTATTGCGTACATCGCGTATAATGTTTTCAAATATCAATTGGGTCTGCAAAGGTATAAAATAGATTCCTATTCTGCAAAGTTCTTGGATCTATATTTATTTGATACATTTACTGCAAAACTGCATAATACATGGCGAACAGGGTGAAATTGCGCGTAATGGGACTGACCTACAGCCAGACTCAAACGGGCAGTTACGCACTGGTACTTGCCGAGGAAACCGGGAAAAAAAGGATCCCGATCATGATAGGGGCATTCGAAGCTCAAGCCATTGCGCTTCATCTTGAAGATCTTCAACCACCCAGGCCTTTAACTCATGATCTTTTCCGGAATTTTTCGGAAGCATTCGGGGTGGATCTGCAGGAGGTTTTCATCAACAAACTGGAGGAGGGAATTTTTTATTCGGAGCTGGTTTTTGTTAAGAATCAGGATCTGGTCAGAATTGACAGCCGTACCTCCGACGCCGTTGCACTGGCCCTTCGTTTCAAATGTCCGATATATACCACCCAGGAAATTATTGATAAGGCCGGGATTATTCTGGAAGACAAGGAAACAGAAGAAGAGACTGAAGCTTCCGATACACCGGAAGGGGAGGACAATCTCCAGACACTGACTCTTGATGAACTGCAGGTTTTGCTTGATGAGGCCGTTACGAATGAAGATTATGAGAGTGCATCCTTAATCCGGGATGAGCTTAAACGCCGCGAAGATGAGGTAAAATAGGTCTGGAATGAAGCAATACCTTGATCTGCTTGACTATACATTAAATAACGGTTCTCTTAAAGGTGATCGTACAGGTACGGGAACGCTCAGTGTTTTCGGCTACCAGATGCGGTTCGATCTCGAACAGGGTTTCCCCCTCCTGACAACTAAAAAACTGCATCTGAAATCCATTATTTACGAATTGCTGTGGTTCCTGAAGGGCGAGACCAATACCCGTTACCTGAACGAACACGGTGTCAGCATTTGGAACGAATGGGCTGATGCCAATGGGGAACTGGGCCATATATATGGATATCAATGGCGCTCATGGCCCGGATATCGTGGTGAAAAAACCGATCAGATCGAAAAAGTAATCCGGTCGATTAAAGAAAATCCCGACTCAAGAAGGCATGTTGTCAGCGCCTGGAATGTGGCTGACCTGGGAAATATGAATCTGCCGCCTTGTCACATTCTTTTTCAGTTTTATGTTGCAGGAGGGAAGCTCTCCTGCCAGTTATACCAGCGGAGCGCAGATATTTTCATTGGTGTCCCGTTCAATATTGCTTCCTATAGCCTTCTGCTCATGATGGTTGCGCGGGAAACCGGACTCGAGCCGTATGAGTTTATCCATACACTTGGTGATGCACATCTCTATTTAAATCATCTTGAGCAAGCCAGGCTTCAGCTGACGCGCGAACCCAGGCCGCTGCCGTCAATGCGTATCAATCCTGAAAAGATGAAGGTTCTGGATATTAAATTCGAGGATTTCACACTTGAGGGATATAATCCCCATTCTCATATTAAGGCAGATATTTCCGTATGACCAATCCTTCAGGTAAACCCATATCCATCATTGTGGCTGTAGCCAGAAACTGGGCCATCGGCATGAACAACCAGTTGTTGTGGCACATACCCGAGGATTTCCAGTGGTTTAAGAAGAATACTCAAGGCCATCCGGTCATTATGGGTCGCCGGACCTGGTTATCGCTTCCCTATAAACCCCTGAAGGGAAGGAAAAACATTGTGATAACGGACGTACCGGAAGATTGTTTTCCAGGAACCATCTGTGTGGATTCGCACGATGCTGCTATCAGACAGATGGATCAGGACCAGGAGAACTTCATTATCGGAGGTGGGATGATCTACCGACTCTTCCTTCCTGAAGCACAGAAGGTTTATCTGACTGTCGTTGACAGGGATTTTGAGGCGGATACCTGGTTCCCTGCATTGATTCCGGATGAATGGAATGAGGTTTTCCGTGAACCTCATGAAGGAGATCCCGGCTATACATTTCTGATTTTTGAGAGGGTCAGTTAACTGGCTTTGAGCCTGTTAGCCGTTATTTTAATCATCTGTTTCTCGGCAATGGCAAGGGTAATCCGAACGGCAGTTTTCTTGTCGGAAGGAGTAGTGAACATGATGTCCATCATTATCCCTTCACAGATAGAGCGCAGTCCTCGTGCACCCAATTTGAATTCGATAGCGAGGTCAACGATGTAATCAAGCACATCCGGGTCGAAGGATAGTCTGATGTTATCCATCTGGAAAAGCTTGATATATTGTTTGATAATTGAGTTTTTCGGTTCAGTGAGGATATCTCTCAAAGCTTCCCGGTCAAGAGGATTCAGATGGGCAATCACGGGGAGCCGGCCGACGATTTCGGGGATCATCCCGAAGGCTTTCAAATCCTGAGGGGCAATGTATTGGATCAGGTTGTCGCGGTCAAGCTCATCGGCTTTCTTCTGCGCGCCGTAACCGATCACTCTTGTATTGAGCCGCTGGGCTATCTTCCGCTCTATTCCGTCGAATGCTCCGCCTGCTATGAAAAGAATGTTACGGGTATCCACGGGGATCATTTTCTGCTCGGGGTGCTTACGGCCGCCCTGCGGAGGAACATTCACCACGGATCCTTCCAGCAGTTTCAGCAGACCCTGCTGGACACCCTCGCCGGATACGTCGCGTGTTATGGAAGGATTATCACTCTTCCGGGCAATTTTATCGATCTCGTCGATAAAGACAATTCCCCTTTCGGCAGACTTGACATCATAGTCAGCTACCTGGAGCAGGCGCGTCAGCAAACTCTCAATGTCTTCCCCCACATAACCAGCCTCCGTGAGAACGGTTGCATCCACAATGGTAAATGGCACATGGAGCATCTTGGCTATAGTCCTCGCCAGCAGTGTTTTGCCGGTCCCTGTTTCCCCGACGAGAATAATATTGGATTTCTCAATCTCGACTTCGTTCTTGGTATCTTCCTGCCCGAGCCGTTTGTAGTGGTTATATACGGCAACCGACAAGACCTTTTTTGCATCTTCCTGTCCGATCACATACTGGTCTAGAAATGCTTTGATTTCGACCGGTTTTTTCACCTCGATGTCGCCCAGGTTGAATGACTTCTGAGGTTTCATCTCCTCCTGGATAATGGTATATGCCTGTTCAATACAGAAATCGCAAATATGACCGGAAACCCCTGCGATCAGGAGATTGACGTCATCCTTGGTTCTTCCGCAAAACGAGCATTTATCCATGTCAGGACTGTTATTGTTTTACTTGTTGCTGATCCTGATCATTACCTCATCGATCATTCCGTATTCCTTGGCTTCCTCGGCTGTCATCCAGAAGTTGCGATCGGAATCTTTTTCGATTTTTTTAAAGGTCTGTTTTGTGTGTAATGCCAGGATTTCGTACAACTCTTTTTTGAGCTTTTGGAGTTCGCGAACCTGGATCTCAATGTCCGAAGCCTGACCTTCAGCCCCGCCAAGGGGTTGATGGATCATGATCCGGGAGTGCTTTAAGGCTGAACGTTTGCCTTTAGTCCCGCCTGCCAGGAGAACGGCTCCCATCGAAGCAGCCATGCCCGTGCAAACAGTTGCTACATCAGGATTAATATATTGCATCGTATCATAGATACCGAGTCCCGAGTGAACCATTCCTCCGGGAGTGTTGAAATAGATCGTTATATCCTTCCGGGGATCAGTTGAATCCAGAAAGAGCAATTGTCCCTGGATGATATTGGCTACATCGTCTTCTATTGGAGTGCCAAGGAAGATAATGCGATCCATCATCAGGCGGGAGAAAATGTCCATAGAGGCCACGTTCAGCGTACGTTCCTCAATGATAGTGGGAGAAACATAGTAATTATATAATGATTGGTACCTTTCGAGGTTCAGGCTGCTGATCCCCAGGTGACCGATGGCATATTTCCGGAATTCATCGCGAGTTTTCATGGTTAAGCGCTTTAAAAAGAATTAATTGGCCAATTTATTAAATTCTTCCAGACTAACCTCTTTTTCTTCCAGTTTTACCAATGTTTTAACATGATCAATCACTTTATTCTCAAGGATTACGTCGGCAATACGCTGTTTTTCCTCATCGTTTTTCAGGAGAGCGTCGGCAAAACGGAATAGTTGTTCAGCCGGAGCATCATAGATGCCATATTGAAAATAGCGTGACTGAGCTGTCCAGACGGCTTGTTCCCGGATCTCTTCCTCGGTTGTTGCGAGTTTGGTTTCGGTAATGATATGATTCTTGATCATTCGCCATTTCAGATCCTGTGCAAATGCCGGGAATTCTTTATCGAGCTGTTCCGGAGAAAGCTTATCGTCCTTAGATGTGGCAAGCATCCATCGTTTCAGAAACTCTTCCGGGAGCGGTATATCGGTATTATCCATCAGTTTGGCTTTTACATCGAGATGGAATTTATAGCGAGCTTCCCTGGAATATCTGCGTTCAATATCCTCCTTAACCTTGTTCCTGAAGGACTCGATCGAGTCGACTTCTCCTTCTCCGTAAATCTTATCGAACAATTTCTGATCGACGTCTGCGGGTGTAAAGCGTGAAATCTCGGAGATGGTGAATTCGAAATCGGAATTGATAGTTGCAAGTTCTTCCTTGCTGACTTTCAGCAGGGCTGACCGGTCGGTCTCATTCGGGAAAGCCACATTCGGATTGAAAACCAGTACGTCATTGACTTTGGCATTCAGGAATTGTTTCAGAACACCTTTATCGGCGATGGTTTTAACATAGACAAGGGTTCCGTGTGCATGAACCTCATGATGATCATGTTCCTCTTCTTCATGGTGGACATGCCCTTCTTCCGGTATCTGGCACAGGTCGCCTTTTACCACATCCTCTTCCGAAACGGTGTCGGTGGGATCGAAGGTGCCGAACCGGCGCGTATAATCTTCGATCTGCTTGTCGATCATCTCTTCGGTCACAGTGATCTTGTAATCATTGACCTTATCCTTCTGGCTGATGTTCAGCTCAACGGCCGGAGATATCCCGATATCGAAATGGAAGTCAAAAACTTCCTGACTTTCCCAGTCGATCGGCGGGGTATTAACATTGGCCATGGGTTCGCCAAGAATTTGTATCTGATTTTCTTTCAGATAGTTGTTCAGGGTTTCAGCGAGCAGGTTCTGGATCTCGTCTACCTGGATGGCTTTACCGTAAATTTTTTTAACCAGTCCGGCAGGAACTTTTCCCGGCCGGAAACCGTCGAGTTTCACCTTTTTGCGGTATTCTGTAAGAGCGTTTTCTACTTTAGGTTGGTAATCTGCCGGCTCCAGAGTGATTTTCAGTACGGCATTCAGATCGTTTGTGTTTTCCCTGATGATGTTCATATTTTACCTGTAACTGTTCGAAATGATTAAAGGGTGCGGATGAAGGGACTCGAACCCATACGCCTTTCGGCACCAGATCCTAAGTCTGGCTCGGCTACCAATTACGACACATCCGCAAAAACGCGGCAAAGATAGTCATTTTTTCGATAAACGATGCGGTCCGGGGTACTGCAGGTCATCTCCTGAGTTCGAAGTTCTGACCCAGATACACTTTTCTTACCTGCTCATCATCAGACAGTTCCTTTGCGGTTCCCGATTTCAGGATACTGCCCTCGAACAGAAGGTAAGCCCGGTCGGTGATGGAGAGGGTTTCATGAACATTATGATCGGTGATAATTACACCGATATTCTTTTCCTTCAGCTTGCAAACGATTGACTGGATATCTTCCACTGCGATGGGATCAACTCCGGCGAAGGGTTCATCAAGGAGGATAAAAAGGGGTTTAAGGGCCAGGGCACGCGCGATCTCAGTTCGTCGCCGCTCACCACCGCTGAGCTGGATGCCTTTATTCCTCCTGATTCTATCGAGCCCGAACTCGGTGATCAGGGATTCGGCCCGTTCCTTTTGCTCCGGTTTAGGGATCGTGGTCATTTCCAGTACGCTGTAAATATTGTCTTCAACAGACATATTCCGGAAAACCGATGGTTCCTGGGCGAGATACCCGATTCCGCTTTGGGCCCTTTTGTAAACAGGTTCATTAGTTAATTCCCTGTCTTCCAGGAATATCTTGCCGGAGTTGGGCCGGATGAGGCCCACAATCATATAGAATGTGGTGGTTTTTCCGGCTCCGTTCGGCCCGAGAAGGCCAACGATCTCTCCCTGCTCAACCTTGACGGAAACCTTGTTCACAACGGTTCTCTGGCGGTATTTTTTTACTAAATCGACAGTGTAGAGTTTCATGGCCGGTTAAACTATTCCTTCCCGGAGGATATCGTGTATGTGAATAACTCCCAGGTATTGATCATTCTGCATAACCAAAAGCTGGGTAATACTGTTTGAACGCATAATTTCGAGGGCTGCAGCGGCCGGTTCATCCGGAGAAATGTTTTTTGGATCCGATGACATGATCATACTGGCTTTGATCTCCCTGGTGTCGTCATGTTTTTCCATCATTCTCCTGAGGTCACCATCGGTGATGATGCCGGTTATTTTACCCTGGTCATCGACAACGGCCGTTGCTCCCAACCGTTTGGAAGTCATCTCCATGATTACCGTCCGGATAGTATCAGAGAGCCCGACCAAAGGCTTCTCATTATGCTGATACAGGTCGGAGACTCTCAGATAGAGCCTTTTGCCCAACGCACCACCCGGATGCAGCCGGGCAAAATCCGAAGCTGAGAAACCTTTCAGTTTCAGCAGGCAGATGGCAAGGGCATCACCCAGAGCAAGCTGAAGGGTGGTGCTGGTTGTTGGGATCAGGTTATTCGGGCAGGCTTCTGCGGGGAAGGGAAGATGCACTGAAATCTCAGCCTGGCTTTCCAGGTAGGAATCCTTATCGGAAACTATTGCCAGAATTGAATTCCCGAGGATCCTGATTTGCGGGACCAGGACCTTGATTTCAGGAGTGTTTCCAGATTTGGAAATGAAAAGGACCAGGTCCTGATCACCCAGGATGCCCAGATCTCCGTGCAGGGCGTCGGCAGCATGCAAAAAAACTGACGGAGTACCTATCGAGTTGAGAGTTGCGCAGATCTTTTGTGCAATATGGGCGCTTTTTCCGACACCGGATAAAATCAAACGCCCTTTTGACGAGTGGATTCGTTCAACCAGATCAGCAAAGCTGTCGTCAAGGGAACCGGCAAGATTCAGGACTGCCTGACCCTCCGTGAGCAGAGTTTCCCTTGCTATTGACAATATTTCTTTGTGATTGGCCATGATTACTTTTTATTGATGAACTTTTGGCGTTCTAAAAATGCTTAAATTTAGTTTACAAAAATAGTAATTCTAAAACGTCACTATTGGCTAATTATTGAAAGGATGGATGTAGATTCTCATAAACTTCATGAATTCCTCAAGCTCAATTTTGGTTTCGACACTTTCAAGATTAATCAGGAAAATGTGATCATGAATGTCCTGTCGGGCAGGGACTCTTTCGTCCTGATGCCCACAGGAGGGGGAAAATCATTGTGTTACCAGTTGCCGGCACTTCTGATGGAGGGTACGGCAATAGTTATTTCTCCCCTGATCGCCTTGATGAAAAACCAGGTTGATTCCATGCGGGCTTTCAGTATGGTCGATGGTGTGGCTCATTTTCTGAATTCCTCTCTTACAAAAGTTCAGATCAGCCGTGTTTTGGAAGATGTTCAGAGCAGTAGAACCAAATTGCTGTATGTTGCTCCCGAATCCCTGAACAAGCTGGACTATACGGAGTTTTTACAGGGTGTAACGATTTCTTTTTATGCTGTCGACGAGGCTCACTGTATCTCCGAATGGGGACATGATTTCCGCCCGGAATACCGCCGGATCCGGCCTATTGTTGAACAGATCGGCCGGGCGCCGATCATGGCCCTTACCGCTACTGCGACTCCCAAAGTCCAGAATGATATACAGAAGAACCTGGGAATTCTTGATGCCGGAGAGTTCAAATCCTCCTTTAACCGGCCCAATCTCTATTATGAAATCCGCCCCAAACAGGATCCGGAAAAACAGATCATCAAATACATCAAAGATAATGGTGGAAAATCTGGGATCATTTACTGCCTGAGCCGTAAACAGGTTGAGGACCTGGCAGAGACACTGGTGGTGAACGGGATCAGGGCACTTCCTTACCATGCCGGCCTGGATGCCAACACCCGCGCCACCAATCAGGATAAATTCCTCCTGGAAGAAGTGGAAGTGATCGTTGCCACAATAGCTTTCGGGATGGGAATCGATAAGCCCGATGTCAGGTATGTATTGCATTATGATATACCAAAGAGCCTCGAGGGATATTATCAGGAAACCGGCCGTGCCGGACGCGACGGGGGAGAGGGCAACTGCATAACCTTTTATAGCTACAAGGATATCCAGAAACTCGAGAAATTCATGCAGGGCAAACCGGTTGCCGAACAGGAGATCGGACGCCAGTTGCTTCATGAAACATCATCCTACGCAGAATCTTCCATCTGCCGCCGCCGGCAGCTTCTGCACTATTTCGGGGAAGAATATGACAAGGAGAATTGTGAGAACTGCGACAACTGCCTCAACCCGAAAACCCAGTTCGAAGGGCGTGATTATGTGGCATTGGCTCTCGATGCAGTATTACAGGTAAAGGAAAAGTTCAAGCCCGAACATGTTGCCAAGGTCCTGGTTGGCCAGGTGAATTCAGCCATCCGGACATACAAGCACCATCAGTTGGATATCTTCGGCCAGGGGCGCGACAAAGATGAACGGTTCTGGGTTGCAGTGCTGAGACAGGCACTTATCGGCCAGCTGCTGGATAAGGATATTGACAACTATGGTACCCTGAAGCTTACCGAGGCAGGTAAAAAATTCCTGGATGAACCGGAATCTTTTATGCTGACTGAAGACCAGAACTACCAGGAATCGGATGAACCGAAACCCCCTCGGGGTGGAGGAGCAGGGGCAGTGGATCCGGAACTTTTCAGCTTACTGAAAGACCTCCGGAAAAAGATATCGAAACAACATAACCTTCCTCCTTTTGTCATTTTCCAGGATCCCTCACTTGAGGATATGGCCATTTATTACCCCATCCGGATTGAGGAACTGGCTAATATGACCGGTGTCGGTATGGGCAAGGCCCAGCGGTACGGCTCCGAGTTTGTAAAACTCATCCGGAAATTCGTCGAGGAAAAGGAAATAGAAAGGCCGCAGGATATGGTGATTCGTTCGATCGTCAATAAGTCAAGCATGAAAGTATCAATCATTCAAAGTGTCGACCGGAAAGTGCCGCTGGATGTGATTGCCGAATCCAAAGGATTGGAAATGAACGAGATGTTAAAGGAAATAGAATCGATCGTCAATAGCGGCACCAAGCTGAATATCGACTATTTCATTGACGAGACGATGGATGAGGAGCATCAGAATGAAATCTATACTTATTTCAAAGATGAAGCACAGACCGAATCGGTAGAGGATGCCCTGGCGGAACTGGGCGAGGATGAGTATACCGAGGAGGATATCCGGCTGATCCGGATCAAGTTTATCTCAGAAATGGGGAATTAAAATCCAAACCAATCAGATGATAATTTTAGAAACAGACAGACTGGATAAGTCCTATGGGGCAGTCCATGCAGTCAACAAACTTTCGGTTACGGTCGGATCCGGTCAGGTCTACGGAATTCTCGGTCCGAACGGGAGTGGAAAAACAACAACCCTCTCCATGCTCATGGGCATCGTTGCACCCGACAGCGGATCCTTCCGCTGGTTCGGCGAGAAACCTTCGCCTTTAGCCAACCGCAGGATCGGTGCGCTGATCGAAACCCCCAATTTTTATCCTTACCTGAACCTTGAACAGAACCTTAAGATCGTTTGCCGGATCAAGGATATCGATGAGCGGGATATTTCCCGGGTTATTTCGCTCGTAGGCCTTCGTGAGCGAAGCCTCTCGAGATTCGCCACCCTTTCTCTGGGGATGAAACAGCGCCTTGCATTAGGCAGCCTGTTGCTGGGTGATCCGGAGGTGCTGGTAATGGATGAACCTACTAACGGACTCGATCCGGAAGGGATAGCCGAGGTGCGGGATCTTATCCGCCAGGTGGCAGCTACCGGTAAAACCATCCTGATGGCCAGTCATATCCTTGATGAAGTGGAAAAAGTGTGCACTCATGTAGTGGTATTGAAAAAAGGGGATAAGCTCGCCGAGGGGAAAGTCGACAGCTTGATCCAGGGGAAAGATGTGATCATCCTTGAAAGCGAGGAACCGGAAAAACTGGATACCGCCCTCAGGCAGTCAGCCATGGTGGAATCTTTCAGCCGGGAAGGCAATGAATTTAATGTGGTGGTTAAAAGCGATGTGAAACACGCCGATCTGAGTAAGGAGCTGATCGGGCAGGGGATCATCCTTACCCGGATGGAAGTCCGGAAGAACAAGCTTGAGGACCAGTTCCTCGAATTGGTTAAACAGAATAATACCCCAAAGCCATGATGAAACTGGTCCGTATCGAATCTGTCAAGGTGCTGTCGTACCGTGTCTTTCAGATCCTCGGGATACTATATGTGGGATCATTCCTGATCTCCATCATAATCATGCCGAACATCAAGCTGGAGACCACGATCACCAATAATCAGGATATCCTGAATTTCAAGTCGCTCTACATGTTCCCGCAGATATGGGATACATGGGCTTACCTTGCAGCCAAGTCCAATATCTTCCTGGCCATTATCCTGATCTTTCTTGTCGGGAATGAATACTCCTTCAATATGTTCCGGCAACAGGTGGTTAACGGCCTGTCGAGGGCCGACCTGCTGAATGGAAAACTGCTTGTGATTGTCGGGATTGCGCTGGCCAACACGGTTATCATTTTCTTTTTTGGCCTGATATTCGGATTTATATATTCTTCGGGATATGCCTTCAGCGATATATTCTCGCATCTCTGGATGCTCGGAGTCTATTTCCTACAGGCGGTAGCTCACATGCTTTTTGCCCTGATGCTGGCTGTCTGGTTGCGAAATAAAACACTCGCCATCGTTGTGCTGCTTATTTACCAGGTGATTCTGGAACCCATCATCCGGCTGATCCTGAAAAAATATATCTGGACCAAGCTCGGCCTCTTTTTCCCGATGCGGGTTATCGCACGCCTTACTCCGATGCCCGATCTGGCAATCACGGAATTTGTCAAGACCAATTCTGATTTTCAGGATTTTACCGTTACGCTTCCACTATGGGCAAACTTATTGCTGGCAGTGGGGTATGGCACGATCTTTTATCTGGTAAGCAGGAGGATACTTACGCACAGAAACTTATAAGATACTTTCTTGAGCCTTGAGCATTATTTCCATCTTACTTTTCCGGCCATTGCCCAGACTGCGGCAATGACCACGTAGAAAGGATAGAATATCTGAACGGGCAGGAACCATATTAGCAACGAGGTGCACCTGAAAAATCGTGATGCCCGGATGAGCAGGGGCAGGTCGGCAGCAGATTTAATACCAAGGAGTATGAGTGGCAGGTACCACATCGACCATCCGGCCGGTGCAGCAATGAATGATATCAGAATGGATAGATTGGCCAGAAAAACAACCAGGGTAGTCAGTACCAGGAACGGATCGGTATATCCTTTGGCTTTGGAAGCCCAGCGCCGCCTCTGTTTGAGGAAACCAATCAAGCTGGCGGCGGGTTTTGATTCAATGATTGCGTCCCGGCTGATTACATACCGGATCCTCCGGCCTGGAATCCGTTTCATGGCCTGCAATAAGAATACATCGTCACCCGAAACGAACCGGTTGTCGAGATCAATGACCATTGCCTTGTAATCTGACGCCTTTACGCCGATATTCGGACCCTGCAACATGACAGGCCTGCCGATTCCGGCCGATCCGACGGAAGAAGCTACCAGGCTGAGAAATTCAAGTTTCTGAATCTTCTCCTGCCAGGTAGCTGCCGGTCCGAGTATTACAGGCCCGGCTATCAGATCCGTATTCGTTTCCTGATAAAAGCTGGCCAGGGTCCGTATCCAATTCTTGCCGGGACGACTGTCGGCATCCGTGAGCAGGATCAGCTCTCCGGAAGCACATTCCATTCCCGCTTTCAGACCGGCCTTTTTTCCACTCTCCTGACCGGACAGATGCAACAACCTGTTACCGGGACTGGATAAAACGATTTTTTCCAACAGCTCGCCTGTTCCGTCATCCGAATGATCGTCAATCCAGATCACTTCGCAGAGATTCTTTGGATAATCCTGTCTGTCCAGGGCATCTGACAGTTCAGCGATGTTTTTCCGCTCATTGTGGCAGGGCAGCAGAATGCTCACCCTGACGGATTCATTACCCGGTTTCAAACCGTATCTCCGGGTCCGGAGCCAACCGGCATAAAATGAGATTATCAGGATAAAATAGACTGATACAACCACAAGAACCATTATGGAAAATGCATCAGGCATGAGTCTCCAATTTGATCTTCCTGAGCAGGACAACTCCGATCAGTGCCGGGATCATGATGTTGATGATCCAGATGGTAAAGGTGGTGAACACGATAGCCGGGACATCTGTCGTGTAAGGTCCGAGGATCAGGATTGCGATGGAGCCACGGACGCCGATATCGCCGACGGTAGGGACCGGAACGAAATGCAGGATCAGTAAAATGATTGCAACAGCAGCCACTCCGTTAATGAAGCTGATCCGGATATCAAAGAAGTGCAGCACCAGATAATACTGCGTCATGTAAGTCAGGTACTTCACCAGTGACATCATCAGGAGGAAGGCTTTATCGCGTCCCGATACTCCCTGCATGGCATTCAGGAATGGATGGAAAACCTTAAGCCACCTGTATTTTTGAAACCAGGCTGATAAGCGGTCAATGGCAAAGTACAGTACTACCAGGACGATCCCGATTGAAAAGGCTATTGCCAAGGTCAATATCCAGGAGTTGGTATGATCCGACAGCAGGTATTCATTGGAAGGCAGATATGTAGCTGCCCCGATGAAGCCTACGGTTACGGTGACCACCATTTGTGCCAGTACGCAGATGAAGGTCAGGCCTGAACCAGCGAAACGGTTGCCGGGCTTCAGGATCAATCCACGGGTAACGATATCGCCAATCCGGTTGGGTGTAATGATGGCCATGGCCAGGCTCGACAGAACCCCGGCCATGGCTTTGAGATAGGATACCGGCTCGATACGGTTAACCAGCCGTTTCCATTTGATGGCTTCAGCCGAAAAGTTCAGAAAGATCAGAGCCACGGCGGCAAGCAGGAATGCATAGCGATGACCCCGGAAGGCTTCGGATAATCTTGGCCAGGCCTGATCCCAATGTTCGAAAGCCACCATCCTGTAAACCAGGTAGACCAGTGCTATCAGGGCTAAAGTGGCCTTTATCAGGTTTGATTGTAGTTTGGTGATCTTCAAAATCGCTATTTTTGAGCCTTTTCGATTGTGTAGTGGTAAATATAACGTAAACATCCTGATATGACCGACCGGGTCAGGGCAAAAAAACAATTAGGGCAGCATTTCCTTACCCACAAGCCTACGGCTGATCAGATCGTGAAATCGATTGAAGCAAGCAGTTCGGCAGTTGTTCTGGAGATTGGCCCGGGTATGGGTGTTCTTACCAGTGGATTACTGGAACGGTTTGGGGAACGACTCCAGGTGATTGAAATAGACAGGGAGTCTGTGGATTATCTCAATTTTCATTTTTCAGACCTGAGTGGCAGAATCATTAGCAGCGATTTTCTAAAACTCGATCTGACACAACTGACAACCGGTCAGGTGTCGGTGATCGGAAATTTTCCGTACAATATCAGTTCTCAGATTCTGTTTCATTTGTTGGAATACCGGAGCCAGGTTAATGAAATTGTGGGAATGTTCCAGCGCGAAGTAGCCCGCAGGATCGTTTCAGGACCTGGGACGAAGGAATATGGAATCCTGAGCGTTTTGATGGGCGCCTTTTATAACAGTCAATACCTGTTTACCGTTACAGAAGACAAGTTCAGGCCTGCTCCGAAGGTCAAATCGGGAGTTGTACGGTTCTTCCGTAAACCGGATATCAGTCTGCCCTGTAGTCAGCAAACTTTTTTCCGGGTGGTTAAAATGGCATTTAACCAGCGAAGGAAAACCTTGCGCAACGCCCTTTCGGCCCTCTGGATTCCGGAAATGGAAGACACGGGATTCGGAGGGTTGAGAGCGGAACAACTCGGTGTCGATGATTTTCTGGTTCTTTGTAAAATTTCGGAACAGAAGGCGAAAGAATAAAGAATAAAGAAGAAAGATCTGAGATTAAGAAATTAAGAGATTAAGAAACAAAGATGTTTCCGTAAGCCCGTAAGCCCGTATGCCCGTATGCCCTTACACCGTCTGTATCGCTTCAACCGGATTCAGCCTTGAAGCCCGCCAGGCAGGGGCGAAACCGGCAATGATGCCTATGCCTGCCGAGATGGAGATCCCGATAACGATATTATTGATTCCAAGAACCAGTTGGAATTCCATCATTGAGTTTGCGATCAAGGTGCCTATAAAAATCAGGATAAGCCCGACGATTCCGCCTAAAACGGCCAGTGCCACGGCTTCAAATAAAAATTCAAACAGGACGAAAACGTTGCGGGCGCCAATAGCTTTCTGGATGCCGATGATTTTTGTGCGTTCCCTGACCGACACGAACATGATATTGGCGATCCCGAATCCTCCGACCAGAATGGCAAAACCGCCGATGATAAATCCGGCAATGTTCAACGTTGACAGCACCTGGTCGAATGCCGAAGTGATCATGGACAGTGTGTTAAGAGAAAAATCATCTTCCTGCATCGGTTTGAGTTTCCGGATCGAGCGCATGATCCCGGTGAGCTCATCCACCATTTCATCAAGCGGCACTCCGTTTTTCGATATTACCATAAGCGCCGGATTTACGTCCCAGCTTCTGATATTAATGAAGGTACGGGCAAAGTTCATCGGGATCATCACCAATTCATCATGGCTTCCCGCATTGATCCCTTCGCCTTCTTTTTTGAAAATCCCGATTACTGTAGCTTTTGTGGAGGTAATCTCCAGGGTTTTACCAAGCGGGTCTTCACCCGGGAAAAGATCATCGGAGATCTTCCGGCCGATAACGGCTACATTGGCACCCGAGATAAACTCCGATTGGCTGATGAAGCGTCCTTCAGCTACTTCGAAAGTCCTGACTTTTTCATAGTCCTCCGATGTGGCCAGCACCGGCATTTCATTTACGGAATTTGTTTTGTAGCTCAGGTTTCGCCTGCTTTGTATAGTAAAGGCGGCTGCCTCGACGGTACGTGACCGCACGAGAATTTCATCCATCTCCCTGAGTTCCGGCTCGGGGCGCTGGATATACTTCCACCACTGAAATCCTGGGCCGAAGGCCATCGGCCATTTCTGGATATAAACCACATTGTCTCCCAGTTCCGAAATGTTCTTCTTGATGGTCCGGCCAAGGGAATCCACTACCGTAAATACCGATACAATCGCAAAAATCCCGATGGTTATTCCCAATAATGAGAGAATGGTCCTAAGCTTGTTCGAGATTAGTGAGTGGATAGCAAATCCGACACTGTCGCGGATTACCCGCACCCAAATAACGGCTGATTTTATGATTGGCTTCATGAAATGCAAAAATAGTCAATTATTTGGGGTAAGCCGGGAGATGGAAATTGATTAATGTGCCTATTTTTAATAAATTTGGAAAATCTAAAATCTCAGGAGGGTGAATAACGAAAGGCAAATCAGGTCAGCTCTTATTTCTGTCTATCATAAGGACAGGGTAGATGAGATTGCTGTAAAGCTTAATCAATTGGGAATCAGTTTGATCAGTACAGGTGGAACTGCGGAATTTATTGAATCGCTCGGTCTTCCGGTACAAAAAGTTGAATCCCTTACCGGATATCCAAGCATTCTGGGGGGGCGGGTCAAAACCCTGCACCCGAAAGTGTTTGGCGGGATCCTGGCCCGGCGTAATGAACCGGGCGACCGGGAGAGTCTTAAAAAATTTGAGATACCGGAGATAGACCTGGTCATCGTTGACCTTTACCCTTTCGAAAAGACTGTCGCTTCCGGCGCTGAGCTTCCGGAGATCATTGAAAAGATCGATATCGGGGGAATATCACTGATCCGGGCAGCTGCGAAGAATTATCAGGATGTTGTTATTGTTCCTTCAGCAGATTATTATTCTCAGCTCCTGAACCTGCTTGAAGAAAAGAAAGGCGTCACTTCACTTGAGGATCGCTATAATTTTGCTGTTGGCGCTTTTGCAGTCAGCAGTGGGTATGATACAGCCATCCACAACCACCTGGCCGGTGCAATTCCCGTCAATTTCCGCAAGGGAGCCGGGCCCGCCCGGTCGCTCCGGTATGGCGAGAACCCTCATCAGAAAGGAACCTTTTTCGGGGACTTCGATGGAATGTTCGAACAGCTGCATGGGAAAGAGATATCCTATAACAACCTGCTCGATATAGAGGCTGCAATAGGTTTGATTGATGATTTCTCAGAAACTACTTTTG
Organism: Bacteroidota bacterium; assembly: GCA_043797975.1. Taxonomy (GTDB): domain Bacteria; phylum Bacteroidota; class Bacteroidia; order Bacteroidales; family UBA12481; genus UBA12481. Next base: position 34,683 of record JAZDPC010000034.1, on the reverse strand, counting down.
CTGTTATCAAACATAACAATGCCTGCGGTATTGCTTCAAGACCCGTATTGCTGGAAGCCTGGAAACATGCGCTGGCTGCCGATCCGCTATCAGCTTACGGCGGTATCCTCGCTGCTAATGCACCCATCGATAAAGCAACGGCGGAGGAGGTCAACCAGCTGTTTTTCGAGATTATCATTTCTCCCGGATATGAGGGGGCAGCGCTTGAGATCCTGAAACAGAAAAAAAACAGGATTATCCTGGTGCGCAAGCCGGGTATAAAAGCTTCTGCCGTTCAGTTCCGCAGCCTGTTGAACGGGGTTCTGGTACAGGACCGTGACTTGAAACGGGAACAACCTTCCGATTTGAAGGTGGTTACTGCAACATCACCAACCGGCAAAGAAATCGAAGACATGTTATTTGCCAATATCCTGGTAAAACATACTAAATCCAATGCTATCGTTCTGGCTAAAGATAAGCAGCTTCTGGCCAGCGGCACCGGTCAGACTTCCAGGGTTGACGCCCTGAAGCAGGCCATTGCCAAAGCACAGAATTTTGGATTCGACCTCAACGGTGCCGTTTTGGCTTCCGATGCCTATTTTCCCTTTGCCGACAGCGTGGAGATCGCTTACCAGGTTGGCATCCGGACAGTAATCCAGCCCGGGGGTTCGATCAGGGATCAGGATACAATTGATTATTGCAATTCACACGGACTGGCGATGGTATTCACCGGTATCCGTCATTTTAAACATTAAAAAGCAGGAGACTGAATAATGGGTCTGTTTTCATTTCTGACTCAGGAGATCGCCATTGATTTGGGAACCGCCAATACAATCATCATTCACAATGACAAGATTGTGGTTGACGAGCCCTCAATCGTTGCTATTGATGTGGCTACCGGCAAGCTTTTCGCATTAGGTGAAAAAGCACGCCAGATGTATGGCAAGACTCATGATAACATTAAGGTTATCAGGCCGTTAAGAGACGGTGTGATTGCCGATTTCAATGCCGCAGAACTGATGATCCGTGGCATGATCAAGATGATATCTGAAAAAACCAAATTCGTTTCGCAATCCTTGCGGGTGGTCATCGGGATACCATCGGGAAGTACTGAAGTGGAGATCCGCGCCGTGCGCGACTCTTCCGAACATGCCGGTGCACGGGAAGTATATATGATCTATGAACCTATGGCTGCTGCCCTGGGCATTGGCCTTGATGTTTTGGCTCCCGATGGGAATATGGTGGTCGATATCGGGGGTGGTACTACTGAAATTGCGGTGATCGCACTCGGAGGTATCGTTTGCAACGAATCCATGCGTATTGCAGGTGATGAGTTTACCCTGGATATCCAGGCTTACATGCGCCATCAGCATAATATTAAAGTGGGCGAGAAAACCGCTGAAGATATTAAGATGAATGTAGGGGCTGCTTTACCTCTCCTCGCCAATCCACCGCAGGATTATATTGTAAGGGGACCTAACCAGATGACGGCATTGCCGATTGAACTGCCGGTTTCATACAGCGAGATCGCCCATTCGCTCGACAAGTCACTGTCAAAAGTGGAAACTGCCGTCCTGAGTGTTCTTGAACGCACCCCCCCTGAATTATATGCTGATATTGTGAATAACGGGATTTACCTTACCGGTGGCGGAGCTTTGCTGAAAGGACTCGATAAGCGGTTGACGGATAAGATCAATATACCTTTTAAGGTTTCTGATGATCCGCTACATTCAGTCGCCAGGGGTACCGGCATTGCTCTTAAGAACATCAACCGGTTCCCTTTCCTGATGAGATAGCAGGATGAACAATGCAAAACCTCATTCGATTCATAATCCGGTTTAGTTTCCAGATTATTTTCGTAATCCTGGAGGTCATCGCGCTCACCCTGGTTTTTCAAAACAATCCTCTTCCCAACGCAAGGCTGTACCAACTGTCGCAAGGGGTTAACAGCTTTTTCTATGCTCAGGTTAACCAGGTGACCAAATTCTTCCATCTGACCGGGGAGAATGCTACCCTGGTAACCGAAAATGCACGGCTCAGAAATGAATTGGCCAAAAGGCCACCCGCAGCATCGCAGGATTCCATGAGCTCCCTGACCAACAAGAATTATACGTATGATTTTATATCGGCACGGGTTATCAATAACAGCGTTAACAGACAAAATAATTACATAACCCTGAATGTGGGATCGGTCCAGGGAGTGAGACCCGACATGGGGGTGGTCGGACCCCAGGGAATCGTGGGAGTGGTAAGAAATGTATCGCCCAATTTTTCCACCGTCATCCCTGTCCTGAATTCAAAATTCCGGGGCAGCGTCAAATTAACCACACAGGAATATTTTGGTACCCTCACGTGGCCCGGTTATAATTACCGCGAGGCACTTGTTACCGAAATTCCCAGCCATGTTTATGTATATGTAGGAGATACGATCGTGACAAGCGGTTTGTCAACCATATTCCCTGCAGGTGAAATGGTTGGATTTATCAGCCGGGTCGACCGAAATCCGGCGGGTAGCTTCTACGAACTGACTGTTATGCTGAATCAGGATTTTAAAAAGCTGACCACCGTGTATGTGGTGCGAAATTTTATGAAAGCCGAACAGGAGCGGTTGGAAGAGCAAACCAATGATTGATCAGCTCAACCGATACGTGTTCCGCTTTATTCTGGTCGTTCTGTTCCAGGTTATTGTATTGAATAATATCCAGTTCAGCGGGTATATCATTCCTTATTTTTATATATGGTATATTCTGGTTCTCCCTTTTGAAACACCAGGCTGGCTGCTTCTGTTATCAGCGTTCCTGCTGGGATTGGGAATCGATGTCTTTCCACAGGGGCTGGCCGGTAACGGCTCTTCCATCGGGACTCATGCAGCAGCCTGCGTCCTGATTGCTTACCTCAGACCAACCGTACTCCGATGGATCAATCCGAGGGACGAATATGAGCCGGGAACCTATCCGGATTCGAAGAACTTCGGAATACTCTGGTTTCTCGGATATGCCCTGATCATGATCGGGATACACCATTTTGTGCTCTTCTTTCTCGAGGACCTGTCGTTAAGGGATATTCTGAGGACACTCGTCCGGATACTGTTCAGCGGCGTTTTTTCGCTGATTATCATATTGCTTTGGGAAGGTATCCGCTTTAAGGTCACGCGATAACGATCATGCGAAATCAGAATGTAAACCGGAAATATGTGATTGGGGGAATGGTCCTCCTGGTAGCTGTCATTTTTATGTTCCGGCTCTTCTATATCCAGGTGATCGACCAGTCGTACAAGCTTTCTTCCAATAATAATTCCAGATTGCGCCAGGTGGAATATCCGGGTCGCGGGATGATCTTTGACCGCTTCGGGAAAGTGATGGTTTTCAACGAAGCAGTTTACGACCTTATGGCGCTGCCCCAACAGGTGAAATCATTTGATACACTTGACTTGTGTTATCTGCTGAATGTCGACCTGAATGAGTTCAGGGAAAGCATGAAAAAGGCACGTGAGTTTTCAAGGTACCGTCAATCGGTGGTTGTCCGGAATGTTTCTCCCGAACAAATCGCCGCATTGCAGGAAAAACTCTATAAATATCCTGGTTTCTCAGTTCAGATAAGGACACAACGTAAATATCCCGAGCCGATTGCTCCTCATGTTCTGGGTTATGTAGGCGAGGTAAATCAATCCGATATCGAAGCAAATTCATATTATCAGATGGGTGATTATATGGGGAAAACCGGTCTGGAATCAGAGTATGAGGAAATTCTACGTGGCAGGAAAGGCATTTATTTCAAGCTGGTGGATGTGCACAACCGCGTACAGGGCAGTTTTGATAATGGCCGGTATGACACCATCCCCGAACCCGGTAAAAAGCTGACTACAACTCTGGATGCAAATCTGCAGCAGTATGGAGAACGGCTGCTGGCCCATAAAAAAGGCAGTATTGTGGCTATTGAGCCTGCTACCGGTGAAATTCTGGCCCTGATCTCGAGCCCAAGCTATGATCCGAATGAATTGGTCGGACGTATCCGGGGACAGAATTTTGAACGCCTGTTGAATGACAGCCTCAATCCATTGTTCAACCGTGCGACCATGTCGCGGTATTCACCCGGATCCATTTTTAAAGTTATACAAGCTCTGGTTGCGCTGCAAATGGGTGTCATCGATGAATACTATAGCGCCGATTGCAACAAGAGCATTATCGGCTGCCATAATCACCCTAATGCTCATGGCCTGCGGGAAGGCATACAATATTCCTGCAATCCATATTTCTACAGTGTTTTTCGAAGAATCATCCTCCAGGGGAAGAGTCCCAATCAATTCCGCGACAGCGAAATCGGACTACAGGCCTGGTATCAGATGGTGATAACATTCGGACTGGGACAAACGCTGGGGACTGATCTGCCCGGCATCAAGCCGGGTCTGATACCGGATGCCGCTTATTATGACAAGTGGTACGGCAATGACCGGTGGGCTTTCAGTACCATTTATTCAAACTGTATCGGGCAGGGAGAAGTGGAAACAGTACCTATTCAGATCGCTAATCTGGCAGCTATTATTGCCAACCGGGGGCATTATTTCATCCCTCACCTGGTGAAGGCCATTGAAGGTACCGATACTATCCCTCAAAGGTTTACACAACCCGTGAATACTGCGGTGGATCCGAAATATTTCGAGATTATTGCTGACGGGATGCAACGGGTAGTTTATGAACCCGGTGGAACGGGCTCCAGGGCTCAGGTACCAGGAGTGGTGGTCTGCGGCAAGACCGGAACCGTTCAGAACAACCAGGGAGAGGATCATTCGGGATTTTTTGCCTTTGCCCCCAAGGAGAGGCCAAGAATAGCTATCGTGGCTTATGTGGAAAGCTCAGGAGCCGGTGGGATTTGGGCTGCTTCTATTGCAAGCCTCATGATTGAAAAATATCTGAACGGAACAATTACCCAGGTTGAGAAAGAAAAAACCATTTTAGAATATCAGCAATTCTGATGGCAAACCCAAGAACCAACTTCATAGCGCGTCTAGACTGGCTGACCATCATCCTTTTTCTTGTGATGTTGATCTTCGGATGGATGAACATCTTCGCGGCCACATACAGTGAGGAAACTCCGGGTTCGATACTGGATTTTAGCCAGCGGTACAGCAAACAGTTTTACTATGTCTTTACGGCTTTAGCCCTTGCCATAATGGTTCTGACCATTGACAGCAAATTCTGGAGTTTTTTCTCATACCCGATATTTACCCTGATGTTGCTCGTTCTGCCGGTCACCATTTTGATCGGCAGGGAGGTCAACGGGGCAAAAGCCTGGATCTTCATAGGTTCATTCAGCCTGCAGCCTGCCGAATTCGTAAAATTTGCTACAGCCCTGGCACTCGCAAAGTATCTTTCCCGCTTCAATTTCCAGATCCATAGATTTAAAAGCCTGGCAATGATCGGAGTTCTTCTCGGGCTGCCGATGGGACTGATCCTTTTGCAGAACGATACAGGAACAGCGTTGGTATTCCTGGCCTTTATACTGGTTTTGTTCAGGGAAGGATTATCATGGGTAGTGCTTTTTGTCGGGGGACTGGCCATCCTTTTATTTATTTTGACCCTGGTCGTTCCTTTGCCTGTCCTGCTGCCTGTGATCAGTGTTGTTGGATTAATGGTCACCTGGCTGTATCAAAGAAACCTTAAGTTCTTTACTGCCGGAAGCCTCTCTCTCGGAGCACTGTTTGGAATAGCCTATTTCGTCAGCCGGTATACCGGTCAGGATTTGTCGCTGAACCGGCTCTTTTTCATAGCCTCCTTCATTGCTTTCACTATCTGGCTCGGTATCATCATTAAAAAGAAACACTATCCTCTCCTGCTGATCCTTTTTACCTGGATCGGGGCTCTTGTCTTTATTTTTTCGGTCGATTTTGTCTTCCACGATGTGCTTGAAGTTCATCAACAGTCACGAATCAACCAGATTCTCGGCCTGGAAAGTGATCCGCTGGGTACAGGCTATAACCTTAATCAGTCAAAGATCGCTATCGGTTCAGGCGGATTTCTGGGGAAAGGCTTTATGCAAGGAACTCAGACCCGGTATAATTTTGTGCCTGAACAGAGTACTGATTTTATTTTCTGCACAATTGGTGAAGAATGGGGGTTTCTCGGAAGTCTTTTCGTTCTGTTATTGTTTTCTGGCCTGATTATCAGGGTGATATATCTGGCAGAACGACAACGATCCGTTTTTTCCAGGGTGTATGGTTATGGAGTTGCATCCATCCTGTTTGTCCATTTTGCTGTAAATATCGGGATGACCATCGGACTCGTCCCCGTGATCGGGATTCCATTGCCTTTTTTCAGCTATGGAGGGTCCTCCCTGTGGGCTTTTACGATCCTGCTATTTATTCTGCTTCGCCTCGATACTGATCGTTATCAGGTAGTTTCTTAAACTGAGATTTTAATCATATTGGGGTTTGGCTTAAAGGATTATATTTACCCCCTAAATAAAATCTTTCGAACAAAAAGGAGGCTTTATGTCGAGGAAAAGGATCATTATTATCGGCGCTGCTGGCAGGGATTTTCACAATTTCAACACATATTACCGCGACCAGTCGGATTATGAGGTTGTAGCTTTTACAGCTGCACAGATACCTGATATCGATGGCCGCAAGTATCCGGCCGAACTGGCCGGGAAACTCTATCCCGACGGAATTCCGATCTTTGCGCAGCAGGATCTTCCCGAACTGATCAGTAAATACCAGGTTGATTGTTGTGTTTTTGCTTACAGTGATGTACCCTATGAAAGGGTAATGGCTGTGAGTGCCCTGGTCAATTCGTGCGGAGCAAATTTTGCCCTGCTCGGGCCCAAAGCCACCATGATCAAAAGCACCAAACCGGTTATTGCCGTTGTGGCCGCCCGTACCGGTTGCGGAAAGAGCCAGACCTCCAGAAAAGTGATTGAAGTTCTGATGGAGAAAGGCCTGAAAGTGGTCGCTGTCCGTCATCCCATGCCGTATGGAGACCTGGTGGCGCAAAAAGTGCAGCGGTATGCGGAGATCGCAGATCTTGCCAGGCACCATTGCACTGTTGAGGAGATGGAGGAATATGAACCTCATGTGGTACGGGGCAATGTGATATATGCGGGAGTTGATTATGAAGCAATCCTTCGCGAAGCGGAGAATGACCCGAAAGGTTGTGATGTCATTCTCTGGGATGGCGGGAACAACGATTTCTCCTTTTATAAACCCGATCTTACTATTATCGTCGTGGATCCTCACCGGGCTGGTCATGAACTCCGCTATTATCCGGGAGAAGTGAACCTGAGGCTTGCCGACGTGGTGGTTATCAACAAGATAGATACCGCCCGCCCCGAAGATGTTCAGACCATCAGGGAAAATATTGCCAGGGTAAATCCGAAAGCCATCGTTGTCGATGGCGCTTCACCGGTAAGGGTGGATGATCCTTCAATCATCCGGGGTAAAAGGGTGCTGGTTGTTGAAGATGGCCCGACGCTCACTCATGGAGAGATGAAGATTGGCGCCGGAGTGGTAGCTGCCCGTAAATACGGCGCTAGCGAGGAGGTAGATCCCCGGCCATATACCGTCGGAAGATTGAGCGAGACATTCAGTATCTATCCGAATATCGGAAAACTGCTGCCAGCCATGGGGTATGGAAAACAGCAGCTTAAAGACCTGGAAACCACGATCAATAAAACCGATTGTGATTCCGTTATCATTGGTACGCCGATAGACCTCAACCGTATTATCCGGATAAAAAAGCCCAATACCCGTGTTTATTACGATCTACAGGAAATCGGGGATCCCGACCTGCACACGATCCTTGATGAGTTCGTGAAAATGCGAGTGAAATAAAGGACAACAAGCGTAAACCGGTAAGACAATGGTTTTCAGCAGCAGCCTGTTTCTGGTCTATTTCTTACCGGTTTTTCTGGTTGCTTATTACCTTACTCCGGGGAAATACCGCAACTGGATTGCACTGGCTGCCAGCATTATTTTCTATGCCTGGGGTGCACCGAAATTCATTTTTATTCTACTGGGCACCACCTTTATTGTTTTCCATCTCGTCCGGTGGATGTCGGAAACCGAAAGGAGGCTGCATCGACGATTGTTGCTGACACTTGCCGTCTCAGTCAACCTGGTGTTTCTGATCTATTTCAAGTATTCCAATTTTCTGGTCGATAATCTCAACTCCTTCCTATCGGTTTTCGGACTTAACGGAATCCACTGGACGAAGCTGGTCATGCCAATCGGCATATCGTTCTACACTTTTGAAACGATTACCTATGTGGTTGATGTTTACCGGAAAATCCACAAGCCGCTGAAAAACTTCTGGGATTATCAGTTGTATATCATCCTGTTTCCCAAGCTGATAGCAGGGCCGATCATCCGGTACCACGAAATTGCGGATCAGATCGTCGACCGGTCAGCATCGGAAACGCCTGATAACCGGATTATCGGGTTGTACAGGTTTATACTGGGCTTGGCCAAAAAAGTACTGATCGCCAATGTTCTCGGTGAGCAGGTCGACCAGATCTTTGCCATGGGTCCCGGTAACATTTCCTCACCGATTGCCTGGATCGGGATCATTGCCTATTCCTTTCAGATCTATTATGATTTTTCGGGTTATTCCGATATGGCTATCGGGCTCGGTAAGATGATGGGATTCACCTTCATGGAGAATTTCAACAATCCTTACATTTCACGAACCATTACCGAGTTCTGGCGCAGATGGCATATTACCCTGGGCCGCTGGATGAAGAACTACCTGTACATTCCGCTCGGTGGCAACCGGGTGAAAACAATGGGGCGTCTCTTTTTTAACCTTTGGCTGGTATTCCTGTTCTCCGGATTATGGCACGGCGCTGCCTGGAACTTCGTGGTATGGGGTGGCTTTCATGGACTGTTCCTGATCCTTGACAGGCTATTCCTCCTGAAATGGTCGGAAAAAATGGGGAAAGTACCGTCCATTCTTCTTACCTACCTGGTAACTCTGGTCGGGTGGGTTTTATTCCGCTCGGAAAGCCTGGGGGATGCCTGGATATACCTTGGAAAGATGTTCAGTTTTGAATCCTGGTATCCCGCCTGGACATTGAGTCCCCAATTCTGGATCATCCTTGCGGCCGGTGCATTCTTTGCTTTTTATGGGGCCATCGGCAGAGTGGAGAAATGGCAGATGAAGATGATCGATGAACCGTACAACGGAAAGAAACTCTGGATCGGGGGAGCTATCGCGCTTGTTTCACTGGCATGGTCAATGGCTTCAATCACTTCGGCCGGATTCAATCCATTTATTTATTTCCGATTCTGATATGAACCTGAAATCAAAAATAGCCGTGTTCCTCCTGTTTATCGGTATTCTGTTTATACCGATGATCCAGCAGCATACGGGGATTTTCAGGATTAAAGCGCTGACAGCCCAGGGTGATCCGGCTGCTTTCCCGAAGTTCACGCTTAAATCCTGGTTCTCCGGTGAGTTTCAGGAGAAATTCAACACTGCGACAGAGGAGAATATCGGTTTCAGGCCCGGATTGATCAGGTTTAAAAATCAGATCGATTTTTCCCTGTTCAGAGAAGCCAATGCATCAGGAGTGATTGTTGGCCGGGATAATACTCTTTTTGAATCGGATTATATTCGTTCATTGACGGGAAGAGATTATCTGGGTGACAGTTTCTGGGAGGAAAAATTCAGCAGGCTGGCAAAGGTAGCCGATACGCTTGGAAAATTGGGAACCCGCATCGCCATTGTGCTGGAGCCAGGGAAAGGAACCTATGACCAGGAGTATGTACCGGCAAGGTTTAAACGACATACCAGCGAAATAAATAACTACTCTGCCATAAAGAAACTGGCTGAACAGAACGGAATTCCTTTGCTTGACCTAAATCAATATTTTCTTGCGAAGAAATCATCAGCTGCCTGGCCGCTATTCCCAAAAGGAGGAATTCACTGGTCGGTTGGCGGAATGGTGATGGCTTCAGATACCCTGCTCGCCTTCATCGATCGGAAACTGGGTATCCCGGTTCCCGACCTGGTAATTGACCATGTGGAATTATCCGACAGTTTGCGGGATACCGACAATGATCTGGTGGCAATTATGAACCTGGCCTGCAAGCCTTATCATCCGAAAATGGCCTATCCGGTCTATCATTTTGAGTCACCGGATACATTGACCAAACCCAGGGTTCTGGTCATATCCGACAGTTTCTTTTTCAACATCCTGAATGCCAAAATCCCGGCAAGAGCCTTTGCCAATGAAGCTTTCTGGTACTACAATAAGACCATTTATCCCGATTCGTGGTCAGCGCCGACCGATACGGCCTCGGTGAATATCCGCGAAACGGTCGAAAGCATGGACCTGGTCCTGATCATGGTTACCGAAAGGTTCTATCACCGGTTTGACTGGGACTTTACGGATGCGATGTACACGCGTTACTATCCCGGTGAAGTAAAAGAGTACCGGTACGATCTGACGCGGAATATTATCCGTGACTATAACTGGTTCGACCTGGTTCAGAAACAGTCGGATTACTCATCCGTACCCATGAAGGATAAGCTGATAGGGCATACCGATTATCTGTTCTGGGAAGCAGACCAGGCAGGCAGGATTCCTCATAATTCCGATTATTACCGGACGATAATCATGAAGGATTCCACCTGGATGAAACAGATCAGGGAAAAAGCCCGGATCAATGGTCTGACAGTAGATGAACAGCTTCGGATGGATGCTGACTGGATGGTAAAAAATCCTGATCAATAACCGGGTTTACCCAGCAACCTGAACATGTTTTTCTTATAGAACTCAACTCCAGGCTGGTCAAAGGGATTTACACCCAGCATGTACCCGCTTATTGCACAGGCCTTTTCAAAGAAATAGAGTAATTCCCCAAGTGTGTATTCACAGATTGGCCCCATTCGCACCTGGATGACGGGCACACCGCCTGCTATATGGGCCTCAGTGGTTCCTGCAAGGGCGGCATTGTTGGCGTGGCTCATTTCTTTTCCAGCCAGGAAATTCAGGCCGTCAAGATCCTGAGGATCCTGCGGGATAGTCACCGGCAGGGCAGAAGGTTCGGGAACGATGAATGTTTCAAACAGATGACGCGGGCCTTGCTGGATATATTGTCCCATTGAATGCAGATCGGTTGTATATTCAGCAGCGGATGGATAGATTCCTTTTCCCTCTTTCCCTTCACTTTCCCCGAAAAGCTGCTTCCACCACTCGGCAACATAATGTAGCTGGGGTTCAAAACTGGCCAGTATCTCGATAGTTCTTCCCTGTCCCAGAAGTGCATTACGTATCGCTGCATAGGTAGTCACGGGATCAGCCAGTATACCGGAGCCTGTATATTGCCGGTTTTTCATGTCGAGGGCACCCTCGAGTATTTTCATGACCGGATAACCGGCGACAGCAATCGGAACCAGTCCGACGGGTGACAGCACTGAATACCTTCCGCCAACATCATCGGGAATAACAAAAGTGCGGTATCCCAGTTGATCGGATAATTTCCGGAGTGCTCCGCGCGACTGATCGGTTATCGCAATTACCCGTTTTGCAGCGGTTGATTTTCCAACCTGATGTTCAAGGGCCTGTTTGAGAAGCCTGAAGGCCAATGCCGGTTCTGTGGTTGTACCCGATTTGGATACGACGATAATACCCCAATTGCGGTTTTTCAGGTATTCAAGCAGCCTTGAATAGTAGCTGTCGACCAGGTGATGCCCGGCATACAGGATCTCCGGACCCGGCCGGTTTTGATCGAACGGTTTAGCCAGGGCTTCAATGACAGCCCGGGTTCCCAGATAGGATCCGCCTATACCGGTTACCACAACTGAGTCGAGCCCGGCCGAGAAGTTGCTTGCTGTTTCGGATAGTCGGGCAGCAACTTTTATTGATTTTTCAGGCAAATCGAGCCATCCGAGGAAATCGTTGCCGCGGCCGGTGCCGTTCAGTACCATCTTTTGGGCTTCCTTTACCTTGGCCGACCAAAGGCTAAGTGCCTGGGCGGGGAGGAAGCTCAGGGTGTTGCTGATATCGACAGTTAATTTCTTCATGATTATTGATTTTTTTCCGGCTTCATCTGCGGAAACAGGAGAACATCCTGGATCGAAGGTGAATTGGTCAGGATCATGGCCAGCCGGTCAATTCCTATACCCAGTCCCGACGTGGGCGGCATACCGTACTCAATGGCACGGAGGAAATCCTCATCGAGGGCCATGGCCTCTTCATCCCCCCGTTTTGCCAGGATAAGCTGCTCCTCGAACCTTTCACGCTGATCAATCGGGTCATTCAATTCCGAATAGGCATTGCAGATCTCTTTCCTGTTGCAGATAGCTTCGAATCGCTCGACCAGTCCGGGTACACTCCGGTGCTTTTTAGCAAGAGGTGACATCTCAATCGGGTAGTCCATGATAAAGGTAGGCTGAATCAGGTGGGATTCGCAGCAATTACCGAAAATCGCATCGATAAGCTTGCCTTTCCCCATGGTTTTATTGGTTTCGATACCCAGCTTTTTACAGGTTGCAAGCAGGTCATTTTCATCCATCCTGCTCACATCAATCCCGGTGAACTCCTGGATGGCACCGAACATGGTGAAGCGTTTCCAGGGCCTCTTAAAATCGATGACCTGATCGGCAACCGTGATCCGGGTGGTACCGTGGAGCACGACAGTGACTTTCTCGATCATCTCTTCAACCAGGTCCATCATCCAGAAATAATCCTTGTAGGGAACATAGAGCTCCACCTGCGTGAATTCCGGATTATGAAAACGATCCATCCCTTCATTGCGGAAATCCTTTGAGAACTCATAAACTCCTTCGAATCCGCCGACAATTAGTTTTTTCAGATAGAGTTCGTTGGCAATCCGGAGATAGAGATCGATATCCAGGGCATTGTGATGAGTCTTGAAAGGCCTGGCAGCCGCACCTCCATGAATAGGCTGAAGGACAGGAGTTTCCACTTCAAGATATCCTTTGGCATCCAGGTACTCCCGCATGGTACTGATAATCCGGGTCCTTTTAATAAAAGTATCCCTGACCTGGGGATTCACTATCAGGTCGAGGTACCGCTGGCGGTATCGCTGTTCGGGATCGGTGAAGGCATCATGGACGACGCCATCTTTTTCCTTGACAATCGGGATTGGCCTTACCGACTTGGACAGCAGGGTCAGCTCTTTTGCGTTAACGGTTATTTCACCCATATGGGTACGGAATACATTACCGTGAACGCCGATGATATCACCGATATCCAGCAACCGTTTGAATAGTGCATTGTAAAGGTCCTTGTTTTCACCGGGGCAGAGTTCGTCACGATTCAGATAGATCTGTATCCTTCCGGTATGATCCTGCAACTCCGCAAAAGAGGCTTTCCCCATGATCCGCCGGGTCATCAGCCGGCCAGCAATATGGATATCCTGTAAATTATCAGGGTTTTGATCAAATTGTGCCAGTATCTCTGCAGCATTTGCGGAAACAGGGTATCTTGCTGCGGGGTAGGGATCAATTCCCATCTGTCGTATCTCAGTAAGAGCTTGTCGCCTAATTTGTTCTTGTTCACTCAATTCCAGCATAGCGGGCTGATTTAATTTCCCGCAAAGATACTTTTCGCCGGATTCATATCAAAAAACCGAATTTTCCTTATATTTATTTTTCCCTTTCCCGGAACCAGATGGATAAACTTTGGAATATTTTACCGCAGCCTGAACCTGTTTTCATTGACAGCCTTTCGAATGAGCTGGGTATCGGGAGAGAGTTGGCTTCGCTGCTGGTTCAGAGAGGTATACGTGATTTTGAAGAAGCCAGGCACTTTTTCCGGCCACAGATTGAGGGACTCCATAATCCGTTTCTGATGAAGGATATGGACAAGGCAATAGACAGGATAGGGAAAGCCATACAGGATCAGGAAAAAGTTCTCATCTATGGTGACTATGATGTCGACGGAACCACGTCGGTTGCTCTCATGTACTCTTTTCTCCGCAAGCGGATCCATGACATTGGGTATTATATTCCCGACCGGTATTCAGAAGGTTACGGGATCTCCTTCCAGGGTATTGAATTTGCCGTTCAGAATGGCTATTCACTGGTTGTAGCGCTTGATTGCGGGATCAAAGCGATCGATAAAATGGATTATGCCCGGAGGAAAGGAGTTGATTTCATCATATGCGATCATCACCTGCCAAGCGAAGAACTTCCGGTGGCTGTCGCGATACTCGATCCCCGGCGCCCGGGTTGTGAATATCCCTATAAGGAGTTATCAGGCTGCGGTGTTGGATTCAAACTGCTTCAGGGTTTCTGCCTGAGGAACGGCATACCCTTTAACCATATCTCCAGATACCTTGATCTGGTGTGTGTGAGCATTGCAGCCGACCTGGTTCCCATGACAGGCGAAAACCGGATACTAGCCTATCACGGGCTTAAAAAGCTCAATGAGAATCCCGTACCAGGTTTGAAAGCCCTGTTGACAATCAGCAATTGTGAAGAAAAGCAGATTACGGTTTCCGATATCGTGTTTAAGATAGGTCCCCGGTTAAATGCTGCCGGCCGGATCTCATCAGGGGAAAGCGCAGTCGAGCTCATGATTGCAAAAAGCGAATCGGAAGCGCTCGAATTGGCCGGAAAGGTTGATACCTATAATGATTACCGGAAGAATATAGATGTTGAAATTACGGAGACGGCCCGGAAAATGGTGGAAAGCGATGAAGCCATGAAGGAAAAGAAAACAACCGTCCTGTTCAATCCCGAATGGCATAAGGGAGTAGTGGGCATTGTTGCTTCACGCCTCATTGACTATTATTATCGTCCTACCGTCATACTGACGCGTTCAAGTGGTATGGCCGCCGGCTCCGCCAGGTCTGTCGACAACTACGATTTGTATTACGCAATCAATGCCTGCAGCGATCTGCTGGAGAGTTTCGGCGGTCATAAATATGCAGCCGGATTAAGCATGCCCATTGAAAATGTCGAAGCCTTTGCCAACCGGTTTGAAGAGGTTGTGGCTTCAACGATTACCGACGAACAGCTTGTGCCCCAGGTATTGATCGATTGTGAAATCGAATTATCTGAGATAACACCTAAATTCTTCAGGGTACTCAGGCAGTTTGAACCTTTTGGCCCCGATAACCAGGCACCCATTTTTGTCTGCCGGGGTCTGCGTGACAACGGAAAAAGCCGACAGGTGGGCAGGACATGGGAACACCTGAAACTGAATATTACTTCGGTCAAGGGAGATTATGCGGAATTTGAAGGTATTGCTTTTGGAATGGGTCATCTGTTTGGCGAGATCCATAAGGGCAAAACCTTTGATATTGCTTTTACGGTTGAGGAGAATACTTTCCGGGGTTCAACCAGTATGCAGCTAATGGTTAAGGATATCCGGATTCAAAATCCGAAGTGACCATCGTACCTGAAAGTATCGGGATAATCGTTAATTTTACGCGCCATAAAAAATGATTAATGGGTAAAGTAATAGCGATAGCTAACCAAAAAGGCGGAGTGGGCAAAACCACAACGGCCATCAATCTCGCAGCAAGCCTGGCAGTGCTGGAATACAGGGTTTTGCTGGTGGATGCGGATCCGCAGGCAAATGCTACTTCCGGAGCCGGTTTTGACGTCAGGACAATCAAGACAAGCTTGTATGAATGCATGATTGATGATATCAATCCGAAAAACGTCATTCTTCATACTCAGGTCCCTGGTTTTGACCTCCTTCCATCCAATATCGACCTGGTGGGTGCAGAAATTGAAATACTCAATCTTCCGAACCGGGAAAAACTGATGGCTAAGGTGATTGATCAGGTTAAGGATGATTATCACTTTGTCCTGATCGATTGTTCTCCTTCCCTCGGATTGCTCACTGTTAATGCACTGACGGGTTCAAATTCAGTGATCATCCCGGTACAATGCGAATACTTCGCGCTGGAAGGACTTGGTAAACTGTTGAATACCATTAAGATCATCCAGAGCCGGCTCAACCCGGAACTGGAAATCGAAGGATTCCTCCTTACCATGTATGACAGCCGCCTGCGGTTATCAAACCAGGTTTATGAAGAAGTGACCAAGCATTTCCAGTCGATGGTCTTCAATACGATCATCCGCAGGAATGTCAAGCTGGGTGAAGCACCAAGCTACGGGAAGCCGGTGGTGATGTACGATGCCAATTCAAAAGGATCCCTTAATCATTTGAACCTTGCCCGTGAATTGCTTCAAAAAAACGGCTTAACGCAGATTCGGGATTCTGAAAAAGTGATTGATTAACTCCGGGAGACAATACTGCCGATGACCGAAAAAAATGTTGTACTGGGAAGGGGTTTGGGTTCCATTTTAGGGGATACCACCCTGAAACCAGAAGCTTCGATCAACGAGATCGAAATAGCATGGATAGAGAATAACCCATTCCAGCCACGTTCCCATATGGATGCCGAGGCTCTTGAAGAGCTTGCTGCCTCCATACGCCAGATTGGGATCATCCAACCGATTACTGTCAGGAAGATAGGGGAAAGCCGTTTCCAGCTGATCGCAGGTGAAAGGCGGTTGAAGGCATGTGCCATGGCCGGATTAAAACGCATTCCCGCTTATGTCAGAACCGCTGATGACCAGGCCATGCTCGAACTGGCCCTGGTTGAAAACATCCAGAGGGAAGATCTTGATCCCATCGAGGTGGCGATCTCCTACCAGCGACTGGTTGAAGAGTGCCATCTGACCCAGGAAAACCTTAGTGATCGGGTAGGGAAGAAAAGATCGACCGTGTCCAATTATCTCCGGCTTCTGAAACTGCCGGCCGAAATCCAGCTCGGCCTGCGCACCTCCCAGCTTTCTATGGGGCATGCGCGTACCATCATAAATATTGAGGATCCCGAAGTCCAGCTCACCATTTACCGGAAGATCATCGACAATAACCTGTCGGTGCGAAAAATTGAAGACATGGTCAGAAAACTGCAATCCGGACCTGCGCAAAAAACGGGTAAAAGCATCCAACCTTCCGAACATGGACAATTACAGGAACAACTTAAACGTTTCTTTGAGGTAAACGTCCAATTCAAACGGACTGAGAAAGGCAAAGGAAAAATCATCCTTGAATTTAATTCGGATGAGGAACTGGAAAAGATTTTGGGCAAACTGGATCAGATCAAATAGATAAAACAGAACAGGGGATTTTGCTTAATTCTGATAAAATCATCAGCTGGCCGGTACTATCGTTGATTGTAATTCTGATAACCGGTCCGGGCAACTTTGCCGTTGGCCAGATCCGTCGTGATTCGTCCAGGCTTTTATCAAAGTCACTGGAATCAGAGCATTCTCCAAAAAAAGCCCTCCTCATGGCTGCCCTGCTGCCCGGAAGTGGACAGGCCTATAATCATAAATACTGGAAAATTCCAATCGTTTATGCAGGATATGGGGCAGCCGGGTATTTTCTCCAGCAAAATCAAAAAAATTATAAGGATTCAAAGAGAAATTATATTTTTGAAATAGACGGCATAGATTCCACTGTCAATCAAAGCGGTAAGACTAAGGCACAATTGCTGACCGACATCGACAGCTACCGGCGCTATCGGGATATTTCGGTTTTGGCCTTGCTTGCTTGGCATGGATTGACTATTATTGATGCAAATGTGGATGCCCATTTCTTTAATTGGGATGTGAATGAAGACCTGAGTCTGTATGTCCGGCCCCGGGCCCTATGGCTCGACCGGAATGGTCCTGGCTTGGGTATGTGTCTGACTTTTAATCTGAAATGACAATGATGTTGAAGAAAATTATCGGCTATACCCTTTTCCTGATCCTTGCTTTTATCTCCGATCCTGCTTTTGGGCAGGAATCGACAGTCTCTGTTGTTCCGGATACCATCAATCCGGACAAGGACCCGGCTTACCAGCTTTACATGCAGCGCCTTGACAGCCTGTATGCAGCCTGGATCAATGACCGGTTGCCCCTTAGAAGCTATCAGGATACGGCATTGGCATTTACAAAGGATACCAATATCGTTGACCTTCCGGATTCCGTATTCGTCCGGAGGCTGGCAGCCATCCCTTCAGCCATTGAGCTGACCTACAACAAACAGGTACGAAGCTACCTTGACCTGTACACAAAAACCAGGAAAAAACAGGTTTCCATTATGCTGGGCCTGGCAGATTATTATTTCCCGATGATTGAAAGCAAACTCGATGCATATGACCTGCCGCTGGAACTCAAATACCTTCCCGTCATTGAATCGGCTCTGGATCCCACGGCCAGGTCAAGGGCCGGGGCACAGGGCATGTGGCAATTCATGCTGGGGACGGCCAGGTTGTACAAGCTGAATGTGAATTCCTATATCGATGAGCGCCTTGATCCTGTAAGGTCCACCGAAGTAGCCTGCCGGTATCTGAAAGAGTTGTATAAGATCTTCGGGGATTGGCACATGGTGATCGCAGCCTATAACTGCGGACCGGGCAACATGAAAAAGGCCATTCAGCGATCGGGCGGAAAAACCAACTACTGGGATGTCTATTATTACCTTCCTGCTGAAACCCGTGGTTTCGTTCCAGCTTTCATCGCCGCCACCTATATCATGAACTATTCCCAGAACCACGGATTCTGCGCCGTCCAGCCTGCCATACCGATTAATTCGGATACGGTCATGGTCTCTCAGGAACTCCACCTCGGGCAGGTTTCCGATGTCCTGGGGATCGATCTTAAGACGCTTCAGCAATTGAATCCCAAATACAGGAAAAAAATTATCCCTGCAGCCGGTGGTCCCTATGAACTCAGGTTGCCGATGGGAAAAGTGAGTCAATATATCGCTCTCAAGGATACCGTTCAGAATCATAAGCAGGAGGTTTATCTCGCCAAGAACAACATGGGGAAAGAACCTGTCAGGAAAACCGGCACCAAAGCGGTTACCAAACATGTTGCCAGTCCCGATGATGTATCCATCGATTATACGGTCAAATCAGGAGATAACCTGGGGATGATTGCCGCCTGGTACGAAGTTACAATTACGGATATCAAAGACTGGAACGGAATGAGCGGATCCTTCCTGCGTGCGGGCCAGAAATTGACCCTGTACGTCACGAAGTCAAAGGCCGACGATATGAAAGAGATCACCGACATGACTTTTGCCGAAAAGCAGTCACGCATCGGGAAAGAAAACGGAACCGGCCAGGCAGAAGAGCAGGCTGTCCCAGCCGCCGATGATAATTATGTGTTGTATACCGTCCGGTCAGGTGACAACCTCTGGACCATAGCCCAGAAATACCCGGGAGTAAGCCATGAAGATATCATGAAACTGAACCAGATGTCCAGCTCAAAATTGCAGACCGGGCGCGTCCTGAAGATTAAACGGAAGGAAGGATAGTTTTCAGCAGTTTATCATAGGTGATACAATCGGATTCCATTATCATGTCAGCCTGATTGTAGTATTTCTCCCTGGTTTCCAGCAAAGTATAAATGTAGCTTTCCATTTCCGCACCGGTTTTTCCGGCCATAAGGGGTCGTGCCGTTTGGGAGAGGCTTATCCTGAGATACAGTTCCGGCACGGAGATCTTGAGGTAAACGGATCTTGATCTTTCTTTTATTAGCTTGATATTCTCATCATTGCATGGAGCTCCGCCTCCAATAGCAATCACTCCGGATGGCTGATCGAGTAATTCGGCAAGATATTTCCCTTCAAGATTCCTAAAGCTTTTTTCACCCTCGACGGAGAAGATTTCCTGAACCGATTTTCCGGTTTTTGATTCGATGTATTTATCGAGATCGGTAAAATTCAGTTTGAGGGACCGCGCAATCTGTTTTCCAAGGGTGCTTTTACCGCTGCCCATGAATCCCATCAGGACGATTGGCTTGTCAGGCAAGGTTACCATGGGAGGTTAATTTGACCGCTATCGTCAATCTTCAGCGACGGGGGTTCCGGTTGCTCATTGGTTTCGGGCAGAGCTGATTTCTTCGGTCGTCCCCGACTCGGTTTCTCAATTTTTTCAACCTCTTCAACCCCGGAGTACCGGGATCTCCGCTTCGCTCCGACCTCCTCAACCACTTCAATCCCTTCAACTATCTCAACCCGTTCAATCGGCACCTCAGCCGCCTTCTCAACCATTTCAACCTCTTCAACCATTTCAACCATTTCAACCATTTCAACCATTTCAACCTCTTCTTCGTCATCCTGACCGTTAAGGGCAGCAACGAATTCTTCGCCGTAGTATTGGATCAGGGTTTGTTCATCCGGTTCGATGGGTTCCAATTCTGAAATGGTCTTAACCTCAAAAGTTGTAAGGCGTTTTCCTTTGGCTTTGAAGGATTTCAGTCCGATGAATGCAGCGGCATCAATGGTCTCTGCCGGGCGAGCTTCATGTTTGCCTCCGAAAATAATTTCGAACCGGGGCAAGAGCTTGTCGCTCAGCAGGAGGAGCCTGGAATCAGGATGTTCACCGATCAGGTGCTGCAACTTGTTGGCCGGTGTATCTTCCTCGATCTGGAACCGTTTGAGATAGTGAAAATTCTGTTCGGCATCGAACAGAACCAGTGTCCACACCTTATCGGAATCAAATTTTTCAAGGCGAAGAATATTCTCTTCAAAATGGTTGGATATATCGAAAGACGACAGCCGGAATTGACCGTCATTCAGGATCACCAGGATTTGATCTTCGCCAAGGAATTCCCCGACATACTGACCACGACCATCGGTATTCAGCCGGTTAACGCTGTTGTCAAACCAGATTTTCAGCCCGCCGAGCGTGGAAGTACCTTTCTCTTTCAGTGAGATCCTCAGGATCGAATGTTTTGACAGGATATTACCCATCGCATTCCGGTTCTTGATGGCCAGCTCTCCGAAATCAAAATCGTAATTGGGCTTTTTAAGCTTCGGCTTTGGCTTCAGCATCACCCGGATCACTTCGGCCTCACCATTTGGATTCTCCGTGAAATAGAGAATCTTGCTGCCTTCCTTCCCCTGGGTAAGATCATATTCTTTGTCGCGGGTTACCCCAGTTACGGCGAACCGCTTGGCATAGCTGAATCCGGTCTTGCCGTCACGATAGATGACATTAAAGATCGTACGGTCATCCTTCTTGTTGAATAGCCCTGCGTGGATAATGTTTTTTCCGAGAAATGCCTTTGAACTTACTTTGGTGACCACATAGGAACCGTCTTTCCTGAAAACAATGATATCATCAATATCGGAACAGTCGAACAGATAAGTATCTTTTTTCAGCGAAGTCCCGATAAAACCTTCATCATAATTGATATACAGCTTTTCATTGGCAACAACCACCTTGGTTGCTTCAATAGTATCAAAACTCCGGATTTCGGTTTTACGATCCTTACTCTTCCTGTATTTTTTCTTCAGCTCGGAAAAATAGGAAATGGCATAATCCACCAGGGTTTCCAAATGATGGGCTACTGTTTTTAATTCACTCTCAATCGCGCGAATTTGTTCATCTGCCCTTCTGGCGTCGTAGCGTGAGATCCGTTTGATTTTGAGCTCTGTAAGCATCACCAGATCATCATGTACAACCGGACGCCTGAGCAGATGTTTAAAGGGATCAAGACCTGAATCAATGGTTTTCAACACATCTTCCCAGGTTTCGCAATCCTCAATCGTGATATAGATTCTGTTTTCAATGAAGATTTTTTCCAGGGAGCAGGCATGCCATTCACTTTCAAGCTCTTCTTTCCTGATCAACAGCTCTTGTCGGAGAATTTCAACCGTGTTTTCCGTCGAGATCCGTAAAATTTCTGAAACACCCAGGAATATCGGCTTGTTGTCGTTGATCACGCAAGTGTTTGGTGATATCGACACCTCACAATCGGTAAAGGCATAAAGAGCATCAATAGTCTTATCCGGAGAAACACCGGGAACCAGGTGGATCAGTATCTCGACAAACTCAGCGGTGTTATCATCAATTTTTCTGATTTTGATCTTTCCTTTTTCGTTTGCTAGTAAGATCGAATCAATCAGGCTGGTAGTCGTCTTGCTAAACGGGATCTCGGTGATAGCCAGGGTTTTCTTATCGATCTTATTGATCCGTGCCCGGATCCTGACCTTGCCGCCCCGCTGGCCGTCGTTGTACTTACTGACATCAGCAAGCCCGGCGGTCGGGAAATCGGGTACCAGCGTGAATTCTTCATTCTTCAGACAAGCGATCGAGGCATCGATCAGTTCGTTGAAATTATGGGGCAGAACTTTAGAGGCCAGTCCCACGGCAATTCCTTCGGCACCCAGGGCCAGAAGCATCGGAAACTTCACCGGAAGGTAGATGGGCTCTTTATTGCGGCCGTCATAGGAAGACTTCCATTTGGTCGTTTTTGGATTGAACACCACCTCGAGGGCAAATTTCGAGAGCCGTGCCTCGATATACCGTGGAGCCGCTGCATCATCACCCGTGTAAAGGTTGCCCCAGTTTCCCTGACAGTCGATCAGGAGATCCTTCTGCCCCAGCTGGACCAGTGCTTCACCGATGGAAGCGTCGCCGTGGGGATGGAACTGCATGGTATGGCCGATGATATTGGCAACCTTATTGTAGCGGCCATCTTCGAGCCGGCGCATGGAATGAAGTATCCTTCGCTGAACCGGTTTCAACCCATCGTAGAGGTGAGGTACGGCGCGCTCCATGATGACATAGGAGGCATAATCGAGAAACCAGTTCTCGTACATGCCCCGCAGATGCGTGATCTCATGCTTGCGGCCGTTGCCGTTCTCGGGCTGCTCGGATGGTCCGTTCGGTTCGTTGTTATTCAGATTCTCCTCACTCATGCTAATTGGGTCTATTCCATGACCTCGTCTTCCTCGATCCGGAGATTGTCAATGATAAAATCTTGTCGTTCAGGTGTGTTCTTTCCCATGTAGAATTCCAGCATACCCTCAACCCTGTCTTCTTTAGTCAGCAATACCGGTTCAAGACGCATATCTTTTCCGATAAAATATTTGAATTCATCGGGAGAAATTTCACCAAGCCCTTTAAACCGGGTTATTTCCGGTTTGCTGCCCACTTTCCTGATCGCTTTCAACCGTTCTTCGTCGGAATAGCAATAAAAAGTCTGCTTGCTGTTTCGGACCCGGAACAATGGGGTTTGAAGGATATATACATGGCCCTGCTTGATCAGGTCGGGAAAGAATTCAAGAAAGAAAGTGATCAGGAGCAGACGGATATGCATTCCGTCGACATCGGCATCGGTAGCGATGATCACATTGTTGTAACGAAGGTCGTCGATCCCTTCTTCGATATTCAAAGCGGCCTGCAGCAGGTTGAACTCTTCATTCTCATACACCAGTTTTTTGGTTTCCCCATAAGTATTCTTCGGTTTGCCCTTCAGGCTGAAAACGGCCTGTGTGTTCACATCCCTCGATTTGGTGATCGATCCGCTGGCCGAATCACCTTCCGTGATGAAAATGCTGGTTTCTAATCTTCTTTCGTGCTGGGAGTTATAATGTGCCCGGCAATCGCGGAGCTTGCGGTTATGCAGCGAGGATTTCTTAGCCCTTTCACGGGCCAGCTTCTGGATACCCGAGATAGCTTTTCGTTCCTTCTCCGATTCGAGGATCTTCTTAAGAAGGATTTCGGCTGTTTCAGGATTTTTATGAAGATAATTATCCAGATGTTTTCCGAGAAAATCGTGGATGAAATTCCTGACCGAGGGGCCTTCAGGTCCTATGTCCCTGGAACCCAGCTTAGTCTTGGTCTGGGATTCAAAGACCGGCTCTTCCACTTTTATGCTGATCGCCGCAATGATCGACGACCGGATATCGGAAGGTTCGAATTCCTTTTTATAAAAATCGCGGATGGTTTTAACCACTGCTTCACGGAAGGCGATCAGATGGGTGCCGCCCTGGATGGTGTGCTGGCCGTTGACAAAGCTATAATATTCCTCGCCATACTGATCGCCGTGGGTCACGGCAACCTCAATATCTTCGTCTTTAAGGTGGATGATCGGGTAGAGACCTTCCTCGCTCATTTTCGACTGGAGCAGGTCCAACAGCCCGTTTTTCGATATGTATTTTTCGCCGTTGAAGACCACTGCCAATCCTGCATTCAGGAAGGCATAGTTCTTCATCATGGCCGTAACATATTCCGACAGGTAACGGTAGGGCCCGAAAATTTCCCGATCGGGCCTGAAATTGATTTCGACCCCGTTGTCTTCTTCAGAATCCTGTAAATCCTTCTCTTCGATCAGCGTTCCTTTGTGGAACAGCGCTTCCTTGTATTTCCCTTCACGATAGGAGCGGATCAGAAATTCGCTCGAAAGAGCATTCACCGCTTTCAGGCCAACGCCGTTCAGTCCGACAGATTTCTTGAACACCTTGGAATCGTACTTGGCGCCTGTATTCATCCTGGCAACCGCATCAACCAGCTTGCCCAGCGGGATACCCCGGCCATGGTCGCGGATCCTGACATTCTTCTCGTCAATGGTCAGCTCCAGGGTTTTCCCGTAGCCCATCATGAATTCGTCGATGGAGTTGTCAATCACCTCCTTCACCAGTACATAAATCCCATCGTCGTGGGCCGATCCATCACCCAGTTTTCCGATGTACATGCCGGGCCGGAGCCGGATATGTTCCTTCGGCTCAAGGGTCTTGATCGACTCCTCCGAATAGGCTTCTACAACGTCATTTGCCATATCGGACAAAGATACAAAACGGCGGACGGAGGGGGGGGAAAGGGGGGAGGAAGAGTTGTTAACACCGATATTAACAGAGGGAAGGGCAAAAGGGCTCACGGGCATACGGGCGATCGGGTGTGAGTGTCTGTGTGAGTGTGAGTGTGTCAAGCGTCACTCGTCACTCATCACTCCTCACTCCTCACTCCTCACTCCTCACTCCTCACTCATCACTCATCACTCATCACTTTAAGCACTATGGATTTTTATTTCTGCGGAATTGCGGAGCGAATGGAGAATAATTCGTATTTTTATTTGTTCCCCCGAAACTAATTAACTGCAACTATGAAGCGATTGATCCACAATCGGTATTCGGGGTACCTGAAAATTCTAATCTCCTTCTCCCTGGTTTCCCTCGTTGCATGTTCAACCGAAATCGACCTGTTTCTGCCCGGCGACCCGATTCCCGTGGTGTATTGTCTGCTCAATCCGGATAGTTCTGTGCAGTATGTACGTGTGGGACAGACCTATACAATTCCGATCGATCAGCCCGGCTATATCCCGGGCAGGGAGGAACTGATAATCGACGAGGAGATTGAGGTTTACCTGGCTGCTGAACGTACGGATCTCAAACAGGATATTTATTTCGGAACCCTGATCAACCCGTTTCCGAAAGATTCCGGGATGTACCCGAGGGAAGCCAACCAGGTCTATCAGATTAAATGCAATATCCTGCCCGATTGCAGCTATTCACTCTATATCCATTTCATTGAAACAAACCGGGTGGTTTACGGCCAGACCAGAAGTTTTGGTAACGGATTTACAATTATCGATCCTGAAAAGGTTCCCGGCAGGAGCATAAACCTGTTCAGTGACAAGGATTTCTATGTCAGGTTCAGGCCGGTAACCAACGGATCCATTTACCAGTCGACCATGACCTTCCGGTATCTTGATATTATGGATGGCGTACGTACAGAAAGGTCAATGGTTCTGCCTCAGGATTTCGTAACTGAAACGGATACGGGGCTCATGTTTATCGATCAGCGGATTTCGGGTGAGCGTTTTATAATAGATGTTTCCAGAAATGTACTGCCGGCAGAAGGTATACGGCGCATCCCGTTAGGATTTGATTTTCACATCACCTGCGGTGGCGATGACCTGTCAATAAAAATAAATGCAGAGAACAATACCCAGTCTTTTTCAGTGATGGAGGTCAATAGTTTTGACAATGCTTTCGGCGTTTTTTCCTGTATGAGCCACCGTCATGTCGACGATTTTCCCCTGTCAAGATATACCATTGATACATTGGCTAAAGGTCCGCTGACCCGTAACCTTGGATTTCTTACCGCACGAGAAATTGATTCCCTGAGCTATGAAAACATTCACTAGGTTATTTCTTTTAGCCATATCCTTGGCAGTCATACCAGCCTGTAATTTAACCGGCCCTGATAATCCCGAACCGGATCCTTCGGAACTGGCTCCTATTGGTACGCTGGACATGGCCTTTGTTTACAGGGTTCAGGGCATCCCTGCGTTAAGGATGAAAAAGGTTGACCTGTGCCTGGCTCTGACGGCGGATGATCTGTACCGGGGCATATTTTTCACGTGTGCCAATGTATCCGAAGCGATTACACACTATCAGTTCCGTTTGCCTCCCGGCGTGTACTATTATTATGCTTCGATAATCTGCCTCTGTGAAGGGGACTCCTGCAAATATTCGGGATTCCCCGGCCAAAATGGCCTTCAGGTGGCAGGCGGGAAAGTGGAAGTATTCGATGATGAGATCACCCGGTATACTACGCAATTCCATTGACGATGAAGTTCAGAGGATACCTGATAATAGCCCTTTTCTTACCTATCCTGGCCGGAGCTTGTAACCGGAATGAGGAAACGGTCAGCGTTCCGCTTATTCAGATCAAAGTATCTCCTGAAAGCGGCAACACGGTTAAGGTTTTTACTTTCGATCTCTCCGGATCAGCAAGCCGGACCAACCGGAGTTCCAGGCTGTTTTCCCGGTGGGATTGGGACGGTGACGGAATTTGGGATACCCCTCTCACGCGATTGACCCAATTTGAGCACCGGTATTACGCTCCGGGAAACTGGCATGCCAGGGTTGAAATGGTCAACATTGATGGAGGAACGGATACGGCCGGAGTCTGGATTCCCGTGGTTCGCGGCTACAGTGCCCCGGTGCCGGTCATCAAAGCGGAACCCTATCAGGGGCACATTTATACTGAATTCCTGCTTGATGCCTCACAAACGCATGATGACGAGGATTCCCTTAACCAGTTGACCTTCCGGTGGGATTTTGAAAATGACGGAATATGGGATACAAAAAAACTGGATACTGCCCGGATCATACATGTCTATCCCCAGGTGGGTTTGTATGAAACCCGCCTGATGGTGGAAGACCCGTCAGGATTGATGAACCAAACCACTATCAGTATCAACGTTACCCAGACAGATCCCCGCCTGACGGCCTCTTTTTTCTATTCTCCCGATTCAGTAACGGACAATACGCCGATAACTTTTGACGCTTCGGGCTCCGGAGACCTTGATCATCCGGACCAGCCTTTGAAATATCGCTGGGACTGGAACAACGATCGGGTATGGGATACCGGATGGCTTAACGAACCGGTCACCAAACATTCGTTCGGGCCGGATATTTTTGCCTACGTCAGATTGCAGATCATGAGTTACCGGGGACTTTACAATGAAGCTTTCCAAAAGATCCGTGTATATCACAGAGATCAGCCTCCCCGGGCATTCTTTGACGTCAGCACCCAAACCGGAAACCTGAATACAATTTTCAGGTTCAGCGGATGGCCTACGCGGGACGATGAGTCGGGCCCTTCATCCATGAAGTATCGGTGGGATTACAATGGTGACGGACAATTCGACACCGATTATATGACTGATGTGGCCCATCTTTATCAGTATGATCAGGCCGGCACTTATCAGGTTCAGCTTGAAGTCACGGATCCAATGGGTAACTCCGATACCTGTGCTAAAACCATGTACATCACAAATGGCAGCAATGAGACAGGCATGATCGAGGATATCCGCGGGGGCAGCTACGAACGATACGGTACGGTCAAAATCGGAAACCAGTGGTGGACAACCCGGAATATGTGCCTTCAGAACTCCGGAGAAGAGGTCACTTTTATCTACAATGGTATTTATAATAATTTGTATGACTACGGCATTTTATATGGTGTGGGTAATGTTTGTCCACCAGGCTGGAGAACCCCATCCAGGGAAGACTGGGAAAAACTGTTTTCGAATTACACTGAAGAGCAGCTCTTCGATGCCCTCATGCCCGGAGGCGAATCGGATTTCGGAGCTACCCTGGGCGGAAAAGGACATGGTACTTTGGCCATGGATTTTCGTGGCCGGAAGAAAGATGCAGTCTATGACTGGATCGATCTATACGGATATTACTGGACCTCAACAATAACCAAAAAGAACGACGACGAACAGTTTAACTGGGTTATTATTTTTAATCTTCCCCACAGGAAGGTTCAGGGTAGATCTATGTCTGTCAGGGATGCCGCATCTGGCCATCCGGAGTTATTATCGGTGAGGTGTGTAAAAGATGTCCATTAAGACTCTGCTACGATTTTTTTGGATTTTTCCTGCCCTTTTATTGGCCGGTTCAGCCTGTAACCCGAATGAAGATCCGGTTGCCCAGCCTCGTATGAATGCAAAAGTGTCCCCGCAAGCCGGCAATACTACTCAGACCTTTGTTTTCAATCTCACCGGATCAGACAGTCGGTCAAACAAGGGGAACAGGCTGTTTACACGCTGGGACTGGGATGGAGACGGCATCTGGGATACTCCGCTTACCCGCCTTTTAAAATACGAACACCGCTACTATGTTCCTGGAACCTGGCACCCCAGGGCTGAGATGGTCAACCTTGATGGGGGATCGGATGCTGTTGGATTCATCATTCCCGTTGAAAGAGGCTATTCACCTCCCAGACCGGTCATCAGGCTTGAACCAATCTATGGCCATATTTACACCCAATTCCTGCTCGATGCCTCGGCAACCCGGGATGACGAGGATTCCCTCAGCCAGCTTCAATTCCGTTGGGATTTTGACGGGGATGGAACCTGGGAGACCCAATGGAGAGACAGTTGCCGGATTTATCATGTCTTTCCGATCAAAGGTTATTACACTCCTGTTATCCAGGTAAAGGATCCCTCAGGGCTCATCGGCCAGGGAAAAATCCAGTTGACCGTCACCACGGAAGACCCAAGGCTGATAGCCAGCTTCCGGTGTATTCCCGATTCGGTAACCGATGGTACTCCAATCAGTCTGGATGCTTCCGCTTCCGTCGACCTTGATTATCCCGATAAGCCACTCGCTTTCCGGTGGGATCTGGACAATGACAGGGTCTCGGATACGGATTGGCTTACCGATCCTGTTTTCATTCATTCATTCGGGACCAGTGTTTTTGCCAATATCGGATTACAGGTAAAGAGCTTCCGGGGCCTGTTCAACGATACCCTCTGTAAAATCAGGGTCTATCACAGGAACCGGGAGCCGCGCGCAGCATTCGGGATCAGTACCCAGACAGGCAATCTTAACACTCAATTCAGATTTGACGGTTGGTTCTGCAGGGATCTGGAAACAGCTCCTTCTGATATGTTTTACCGCTGGGATTTCGACGGGGACGGCCGGTTTGATACCGAAGCCACTCATGATGTAGTCACCCTCCATACTTATGACCAGCCCGGGAAATATCAACCATTCCTTGAACTGACGGATGGTTCCGGGGAAACCGATACCTGTTCGTCGACCGTTTGGGTCAGCAACGGAACCAATCAAACAGATATGATCCGGTACGGTCAGGAGAATTATGGGGTTGTACTGATCGGAAACCAGTGGTGGCTTACCCGGAACCTTGCAACTCAGGACACAGCCAAATACTATCTGGCGCCCTTTACGAACAACTGGGAAGAGTACTATCAATACGGGAATCTTTATACAATATTGGAGATTGGTTCACGCTGTCCCGACGGCTGGCGCTTGCCGACCAGTGAGGATTGGGGCAAGCTGTTTTCAAGCTATTCCGATAAAGAGCGGTTTGATGCCCTCCTGCCCGGAGGAAAATCAGATTTCGGACTTCAATTCAGCGGACGGGGAGAAGGCCCTATGGCTCCCGCCGCCGAACTCAGGGGCCTGGGTTCGGAGGCCCATTTCTGGACCAGCTCCTATCCGATCGGGGGAGAGCCTTCCAACAAGTGGATCGTCTCCTTCTACCGCAATGGCAAAAACATCAGCCAGGGATTCAATGCTGCCGGCTCAAATATGTATTCCGTACGCTGCGTGAAAGACAGGTAGAAGTGCATACGGGCTCACGGGCATACGGGCATACGGGAGTGCGGGTGTGAGTGCGTCCGAAAAAAAGCCCCCTCTCCCGCGACCGGAGGAAGCGCGGGAGAGGGGGTTGGGGGTGAGGTAGATTTTCTGTTAAATAACCATAATCTTCTCCATTAAGTTTACCAACTTTGGTAAGCTAAAACTATCAGTATGAAAAATTCAAAAAGAGTATTGATTTCCATTGGGCTGGTATTAATGGGTGGATCCTTATTGATGATCCAGGCCCAGGACCGGCTGAAGACGATGCCGGGATATGACCGGTATACGAAAATGAGCCCGTTAATCCGGGGATCGGTTAAACAGGGAGCCCTGATGGTTACCTGGGCGGACGATAGTAAAACATTTGATTATCAATTAGATGGTAAGAAATACACCTATAATGTCAAAAAGCTGAAAGCCGTTGAAACCGGTATTGCTGAGGCTGGGCCCGGAGGGCGCTTCGGCGGGCCAGGAGGCAGGCAGGGAAGACCGCCGCAAGGGTTCGGTGAAAGACCCGACCGCGGCAGGCAGTATACCAAGGCGATGTCGCCTGACAGCACACTGCTGGCTTTCCACAAGGACCGGAATCTTTATATCAGTAAACCCGATGGTTCGAGTGTGATTGCAATAACCAAAGACGGCAACTCAAAAGACCGGACCAAATACGGAACCGCAAGCTGGGTGTACGGTGAGGAACTCTATCAGGTAACTTCCATGTGGTGGTCGCCTGACGGGGAAAAGCTGGCATTTTACCGGTTTGACGAGAGCAAGATACTTGATTATTACCTTCAGTATAATCAGTTGAATCTTCAGGATTCCGTTGAGATCGAACCCTATACAAAAGTCGGTGCCAACAATCCGGTGGTAGATATTCTGATCTATGATGTAGCTTCGAAAAAGATCACAAAAATGGATGTTCGCGGCGGTCAATCCTTTGATAACAAGATTGTCGGGCATTATATCTATGGGATTTCCTGGACAACAGACGGCTCTGAACTTCTGTTCCACCGGACCAACCGGAAACAGAATATCATGGAACTGTGTGCCGCTAATCCGGGGACCGGTAAATGCCGGGTGATCATTCATGAGGAGTGGCTCCCCAGCTATACTGAAAACACCCCGTTGATGCAGTACCTGAAAGACAACAACCGGTTCATCTGGGAATCGGATCGTACAGGATTCAAAAACTACTATCTCTACGATCTGACCGGGAAGCTGCTGGTAACTCTGACCAACCACCAGTTTGAAGTCGGCGGGATTGTAAAGGTTGATGAAGAGGCCGGATATCTCTGGTATATGGCCCGGTCGGGTGATAACCACATGAAATTACAGCTTCACCGGGTAGGCCTTGACGGGAAAGGCGACATCCGTTTAACCGATCCAGCCTGGAATCACCGGGTTACTCTTGCCCCGAACGGCAAGTATTTCATTGACATTGCCCAGACCCATGACCAGCCACCGTTTACACAACTGGTTGACATTAAAGGTAAGATCCTGGTAAAACTCGCAGAAAGCGATCTGACCAAATTCAATGAGCTGGGTTTGAAAAAAACTGAACTGATCACATACAAATCAGCTGACGGAGTAACCGAACTTCATGGAATGCTTCAGTTTCCCTCGAACTTCGATCCGAATAAAAAATATCCGGTCCTCGTTGGAATCTATGGCGGTCCGGAAACCAATTCGGCATCTGAAAATTTTTCAACGCCGAACGGCTTTACTGAATATGGTTTTCTGGTGGCATCTTTTGACGGGCGCAATGCAGCCGGTCGCGGCAAGAAATTCATGGATCCATTCTACGGTCACATGTGCATTGTGGAAATGGACGATTTTGCTGCAGGTATGAAATCCCTCTGGAACCGTCCTTATGTTGACAAGGCACGGGTAGGGATATACGGGACTTCTTACGGCGGCACCACCAGTGCTGCGTGCATACTTCGTTACCCGGATGTGTTTACTGCTGCCTGCGCAATGTCGGGAGTTACCGATCAGCGGAATTATGACAACATCTATACGGAGCGGTACATGGGGCTTGTCGAGGATAACCTTGCTGGTTATGAAGCCACCCGTCTCGGGAATTATGCAGAGAACCTTAAAGGAAGATTATTGATTTACTACGGCACTTCAGATAATAACGTGCATCCCGCAAACTCCCTGCAACTGATTGCAGCATTGCAAAAAGCAAGAAAGAGCTTCGAAGTCCAGGTGGGTCCCGATCAGGGCCATTCCGGATTGAACCAGGAAAGGATGATGGAGTTTTTCATCGAAAATCTAATACTAAAATAACGGTCTTACGGGCTTTCGGGCTTACGGACATGCGGAATATTTGCTTTTCCGTAAGCCCTTATGCCCCTAAGCCCGTAAGCCCGATTAAACGCTTGTTTTGAAATGAAACACACTCTAACCCTTGTCTTTTTCGCTTTCGCAGTATTCAGTACTCTTAGCGCCCAGCCCTTTGTTCGCAACAATACCAACACTGGCAAGATCCAGATCCCGGATATACCAGGCTATTTAACACTCAAGTGTGACCTGCATATGCATTCGGTTTTCTCCGACGGATCGGTCTGGCCAACGGTCAGGGTGGATGAAGCCCTTGCTGAGGGCCTGGATGTGATCGCTCTTACGGACCACGCAGAATACCATCCGAAGAAGAATCAGATACCGGTCGATAACATGGTCGGAACGACCCTGGTTGCCAATGCTGCCAAAGACAAGCCGCTGATCCTCATTTCCGGGTGTGAGATTTCGGCAACACCGGATCATTTTAATGCATTGTTTATTGATAACCAGGCTGATACGTTGCTTCTCAGCAAAATTCCAGCTGTCAGGATAAAAGCAGCCAAGGATCAGGGGGGATTTGTTTTCTGGAACCATCCCGGATGGACAGCGAGAGCCAAGGACGGTAATGCACCGGTTGATGAGGGATTCTATAAGCTGATGGAAGCGGGGCAGATTAACGGCATCGAGGTTTGCAATGGCACCGAATTTTATACCGATATATTGGAAGTGGCCAGAAAGTATAATCTGACCCTGCTGGGTAATTCAGATATTCACGGTCCAGGCCATTATGCCTTTACTCCCGATTCTCATCGGACCATCACCCTGGTTTTCTCGAAGGAGAAATCGGTGGCAGGGGTACGGGAGGCCTTGGAGAGCCATCGGACCGTAGTCTATTCCGGCGATTTTCTGATAGGCAAACCGGAACTGCTGAAGGAGCTTTTCCTGTCAAGCCTCGGGGTAGTCACCAGGTACTGGAAAGGCACAACAATCGCTGAGATGGTGATTACGAATACCTCGGATGTGGACTTCCGCTGCAGGAATACCGGCGATTATATTTTCCACAATTCAGCCTATGCCTTTAACCTTCCGGCTCATGCAACCACCACTCTTTGCGTAAGGACCAACCAACCCGTTATGACTTTCAACCTTGACCTGGTGGTGGATAACCTGATCACTGGTCCTCGCGAAAGCCTGAAACTGACCTTTCCGGTTACTATACAGGCTGATTAACCTTTGGTGCAGGTACCATGAGCGACAGGATCATACGGGTCGGGATCAATCCTCTTCGGATCAAACTGAAGAGACCGTTTGTGATCTCACTCGGCCGGGTGGATTATGCAGAGAACGTTGTAGTAAAAGCAGAGACATTATCCGGATATACCGGATACGGAGAATGCTGCCCTTTCCGGACAATTAATGGTGAGAGCCTCGAAACGGCTATGATTGTGGGTGATTATCTTAAGGATGTACTGATTGATCAGGACCCGAATGATATCGAAACCTGTATCGACCGGATGGATAAGGCGGTATACGGGAACAACTCCATCAAGAGCGCCTTCGATATCGCTTTGCATGACATTTCCGCCCAGACAGCCGGAGTACCATTGTTTTCTTTTCTCGGAGGTAAGGCAAAAAAAACTCTCCTGACGGATTATACCGTCAGCATAGGTGATCCACGAACAATGGTTGCCGATGCGGTTGAGATCAGGAATCAGGGATACCCGGCGATCAAGGTGAAAGTAGGAAGGAGTAAGGAGGAAGATATTGAATGCATTCGTCTGATCAGGAAAGCCGTAGGGCCCGGGATTCCGTTGCGGTTGGATGCCAACCAGGGATGGAGTGTGGACACGGCTATCGGCGTATTATCGGAACTAGACGGGATGAATATCGAATTTTGCGAAGAACCTATACCGAGATGGGATTATATGAATCTGGCAGCTGTGAGGGAGTCAGTTCCGGTTCCGATCATGGCCGATGAATCCTGTTCGGATCACCATGATATGGAACGCCTGATCAATCTGGATGCCTGTGATTATGTAAACATCAAGCTTGGCAAGTCGGGTGGTTTGTACAATGCCCTGAAAATGATCAGGCTGGCCGAAAAAGCCGGGATGAAGGTTCAGATCGGCGGATTCGTGGAATCCAGGCTCGGTTTCACCGCTTCGGCCCACCTGGCTTTATCCTCAGCCAATGTGGCCTGGTGTGATTTTGATACACCGCTCATGCTGGAGGAGGACCCGGTTGCGGGCGGGATCATTTATGGTCCGGGAGGTACTGTTGAGGTACCAGACGGAATTGGATTGGGAGCGAGAATGTAAAGGCGAAAGATAAAAGGCGAAAGAAAAAAGATCCGTAAGCTGTAGTAGTCAAGACTTGTCCTGACAGTTCGGGTCTTGAGTCTCAACCATT
Source organism: Bacteroidota bacterium (assembly GCA_043797975.1). Lineage (GTDB taxonomy): Bacteria > Bacteroidota > Bacteroidia > Bacteroidales > UBA12481 > UBA12481. The sequence continues at coordinate 120 of JAZDPC010000034.1, read as the reverse complement.
CACCGGTGCAACAAAGTTAATATCCTCTTCGGCATTTGCAAGGCTAAAATGAACGGCAGGCCGACCGCTCAGGGCCAACGCATCTTCCGGCCTTGCAATAGCCTCAGAGGCTGTTGAAGA
>JAZDPC010000025.1:0-24476 GCA_043797975.1 Bacteroidota bacterium | reverse complement strand
CTCCGGATGAAATCAAGATTACGCTGGACCTTCCGCAGTTCTTTGAGTTTTATAAAGTAATCAATGCCAAGGCGTTATCGGAACGCATCGGAATGAACCAGAGCCTTCTTGCGCAATATGTTCACGGTCATAAAAAACCGTCCCGTGCCCAGACCGAACGTATACTTCGCGGCATTCAGCAACTTGGCCGGGAACTGGCGGATATAAATCTGATAATGAAATAGCCCGTGTGCCCTTGTGCCCATATGCCCTTGTGCCCTTCCCTCCTGCCCTTACAAAAGTCATACCTCCATCCTCCGTTCGTTTCGTTTAAGATCGTACTTTTGGTGGCAAATTGAAATTCTATTCACTATGGGACAATCCGAAAAGAAGAAGAACCTGCTCAGTGAATTTCCTCCCATCTCCACCCCGGAGTGGGAACAGGTGATTCTCAAAGATCTCAAGGGAGCCGATTATGCGAAAAAGCTCATCTGGAACAGTCCGGAAGGCATTCCCGTACAGCCTTATTATCGCGCTGAAGATCTGGAAAAACTGCACCACCTGGATTATCTGCCTGGTGAGTTTCCGTTCGTCAGAGGTAACCAGCCGGCCGGTAACTCCTGGCTGATCCGTCAGGATGTGTTGGTGGAGGATTACAATAAAGCCAGGGAAGATGCCTTGTACCTTCTCTCAAAAGGCGTGGAATCGGTCAATTTTCAGACGAATGACGATCATACGAGCGAGGAGGTCAAAACGCTCCTGACCGGTTTGCCGTTCGACAAGGCTGAATTCAGTTTTGAAGGATACGATCCGGAGATCATCCTCGATGTACTTGACGATCTAGTCGCGAACACCAAGCTCGATCCCGCTTCGGTAAAGGGTTGTCTTCAGTTTGACCCGATCGGGGAATTCAACCTGACCGGCCAGTTTGACGAGGAAGAGGAATTGTATGAAATGATTGCTGTCTGGATCAGTCGGGCCGAATCATATCCCGACCTGAGGATCATGGGGGTCAATGGCCGGTTCTTCCATAATGCAGGAGCAACCGCTGTTCAGGAATTGGGATTCAGCCTTGCCCAGGCCAATGAATATATGGTTGAGATGACCGAAAGTGAACTCCCTGCCGACCTGGTTGCCAAAAAGATATCTTTCCACCTGTCGGTCGGATCGAACTACTTCTTCGAGATCGCCAAGATCCGGGCTGCCCGGATGCTCTGGGCCCGGATCCTCGGTGAATACGGTATTAAGTCGGATGAGACAGCCAAGATGTACATCCACACCGAAACATCCTTCTGGAATAAAACGGTATACGATCCTTATGTCAATCTTTTACGGACAACAACCGAGGCCATGTCGGCCGCTCTGGGCGGGATCAGTTCACTTACGGTTCTGCCATTCGACCTTACCTACGAAGAACCTACCCCATTTGCCGAAAGGATTGCCCGTAACCAGCAGATCCTCCTGAAAGGTGAATCCAACCTGGATAAGGTTGCTGACCCGGCTGCCGGATCCTATTATATTGAAAACCTTACCCGGTCAATTGCCGGAGAATCCTGGAAACTGTTCCAGCAAGTTGAAGCTAAGGGTGGTTACACCGAAGCCTTCTATGATGGCTGGATACAGAACGCAATCGTTACGGCAGCCAGCCTGCGCGACATGAATATCGCCCAGCGAAAAGAGATTATACTCGGAACCAATCAATATCCGGATGCATTGGAAGAAATGATCGATAAGGCTGATCCTGATATTATCACTTCGCCGGTTGCCGATGCTGCTGAAGCTGAGGCCCAGCCGCTGAACCTTTACCGTGCTGCAGAACCTTTTGAACAGCTCAGGATGAAAACTGAGAAGTCGGGCAGAAAACCGGTTGTATTCCTCCTGACCATCGGGAATCTGGCCATGCGCAGGGCGCGGGCCGGATTTGCCGCCAATTTTTTTGCATGCGCCGGTTATCAGATTATTGATAACGATGGTTTTGCAACGGTAGAGGAGGGGATTGCTGCAGCACTGGACAAGAAATCAGATGTTGTAGTTCTCTGCTCATCCGACGAAGAATATGCAACTTTTGGCATCCGGTTCGGTAAGCTGATATCGGGAAAAGCGATACCGGTTATCGCCGGATATCCGAAGGAAATACTGGAAGACCTGAAATCCACCGGGATCACACAGTTCATCCATGTCAGGAGTAATATTCTCCAGAACCTCCAGCTATTCAATAAACTGATCTTTAAGAACTGAAGAGTATGAAACCCGATTTTACAAAGATATCTTTTGAGACCGGCAGGAAAGCCGGCATCAAACCCGGCACTGACGGTCAGCCGTGGCTGACTGCGGAGCATATCCCGGTAAAACCAAAGTATACGGTCAGGGATCTGTCCGGAATGGAGCATTTGAACTATGCGGCCGGCTTGCCTCCGTACCTGAGGGGACCCTATGCCACCATGTATGTGATGAAGCCCTGGACCATCCGCCAATATGCCGGATTTTCAACAGCCGAAGAGTCGAATGCCTTCTACCGCCGCAACCTGGCTGCAGGCCAGATGGGCCTTTCGGTAGCTTTCGACCTTGCGACGCATCGCGGCTACGACTCGGATCACGAGCGTGTGGTCGGTGATGTGGGTAAAGCTGGCGTGGCCATTGATTCGATCCTCGACATGAAGGTGTTGTTTGATCAGATCCCGCTGAATAAAATGTCGGTTTCCATGACGATGAACGGTGCCGTTCTGCCCATCCTCGCATTCTACATCGTGGCTGCCCTTGAACAAGGGGCTAAGCTCGAGGAACTGACCGGAACGATTCAGAATGATATCCTCAAGGAGTTCATGGTCCGGAATACTTATATCTATCCTCCTGAATTCAGCATGAAGATCATCGGAGATATTTTCAGATATACTTCGCAGAAAATGCCGAAGTTCAATTCAATCTCCATATCAGGCTACCATATGCAGGAAGCAGGTGCCACGGCGGATATCGAGCTGGCCTATACCCTGGCAGACGGACTGGAATATCTCCGTACCGGGGTTACATCCGGTTTGGATATCGATGCCTTTGCTCCCAGGTTATCCTTCTTTTGGGGTATTGGGATGAACCATTTTATGGAGATCGCCAAGATGCGGGCTGCCCGGATGCTCTGGGCCAAGCTGGTTCAGCAATTTAATCCGAAGAACCCGAAATCCCTGGCTCTCCGTACCCACTGCCAGACATCGGGCTGGAGCCTTACCGAGCAGGATCCGTACAACAACGTGACCCGAACCTGTGTGGAAGCTTTAGCTGCAGCTCTGGGACATACCCAGAGCCTGCACACCAACGCGCTCGACGAGGCCATTGCTTTGCCAACCGATTTCTCAGCCCGCATTGCACGCAACACACAGATCTATTTGCAGGAAGAGACCGGCATCTGCCGTTCGGTGGATCCCTGGGCCGGTTCCTATTACGTGGAAACGCTGACCAACGAGCTCGCCCGCAAGGCCTGGGCCCTGATTGAAGAAGTCGAACAGCTTGGAGGCATGTCGAAAGCCGTTGAAACCGGCATCCCGAAAATGCGCATTGAAGAAGCTGCTGCCCGCAAACAGGCACGGATCGACAGCGGCCAGGAAATGATTCTCGGAGTCAATAAATACCGCCTCGATAAAGAGGATCCGATCGAAACCCTGGATGTCGACAATACCATGGTCCGCCTGGCGCAGATCGAACGGTTGAATAAACTGAGAGCTGAACGCAATGAGGCCGAATGTCAGACTTCCCTCGAAGCAATTACCCGCTGCGTGGAAACCGGCGAGGGCAATCTTCTGGAATTAGCCGTGGATGCGGCAAAAAAACGTGCATCTTTGGGTGAAATTTCGTATGCTTGTGAAAAAGTAGTTGGGAGATATAAAGCCGTGATACGTTCGATATCAGGAGTTTATTCATCGGAATATCAAGGGAATGAGGACTTTGCAAAAGCCCGCGAACTGGCAGACACCTTCGCCGAAATGGAAGGCCGCCGGCCCAGGATCATGGTAGCCAAGATGGGCCAGGATGGACATGACCGCGGCGCCAAAGTAGTGTCTACCGGCTATGCCGATATCGGATTTGATGTCGATATCGGACCCCTGTTCCAAACCCCAGCCGAAGCAGCCCGCGATGCAGTCGAAAACGACGTACACGTACTGGGAGTTTCAAGCCTGGCAGCCGGTCATAGAACTTTGGTTCCTAAAGTAATCGAGGAGCTGAAAAAACTCGGGCGCGAAGATATAATGGTTATTGTGGGAGGAGTTATCCCTCCGCAAGATTACCAGTTCCTGTATGATCTCGGGGTAGTCGGGATATTCGGTCCCGGCACCTCGATCCCAAAAGCAGCCATTCAAATTCTGGAGGTCCTGATTGAAAGCCATAAACAGGCATAGAAGCCTGGCTCGTTTCGCATTCTTTCTGATTCTGCCGGGCTTTTTAGGGTTGACGACTTTCAACAAGCTGACAACTCAAAAAACCGGAATGACCGGTACCATCCGCGGTTTGGACGTGGTGTCCGAAAAAGTCATCTGGATATCGGGAACCGGGGGTGAATATTCTTTTACAAGCGACGGTGGAACAACCTGGCTTCACCAGGTCGTCAGGGGTGCTGAAAAGCTCGATTTCCGGGATGTCCAAGGCTTTTCGGCTGATGCCGCCCTGCTGATGAGCGCAGGTCCGGGTTCTGCCTCGAAAATTTACCGGACAACCGATGGAGGCAAATCCTGGACCTTGACCTATGAAAACTCCGACTCACTGGCTTTCTTCGACGGAATGGATTTTTTCGATGACCAGGAAGGATTGGTGATCTCGGATCCGGTTGATTCCAAGCCATATCTTTTGGGAACTATTAATGGAGGACTCACTTGGAGCCGCATGGTTCCCCTCTCCATTCCGGATTTGGTTCCCGGTGAATACGCTTTTGCTGCCAGCGGCACCAGTATTGATGCCCTGCCGGATGGACAATGCTGGCTGGCAACCGGCGGGTCGGTTGCCCGTGCATTCAAATCAGAGGGCCACGGCAAAACCTGGTCGGTGACCAGCCTACCTGTCCTGCACGGCAATTCAGCCTCCGGGGCTTTCTCGATCGCCCGGGGACCTGGCAAAAATGTTGCCGCTTGCGGCGGTGATTATCAGGAAACGGGAAAGTCGGGATCCAACATCGCCCTGTCGTTTGACGATGGAATAACCTGGGAGAGTCCCACCGGCTCTTCCTCTGTTCCTTTTATGGAATGCATCCGGTGGATCAGTTCGAAAACCCTTATTTCATGCGGACCTCCCGGAGTTTGGATATCGAAGGACTCCGGCAAGAACTGGCACGAGATCAGTAAAGACGGGTTTCACACCATGGACATCGTACCGGGTGGCAGAACTGTCTGGCTTGCAGGGAATGGTGGAAAGGTTATAATTTTAGATTTGGCAACTCTCTAAAATTGGGTATCATGGATTTTGATTACTGGGGCATTATAGTTGTACCGATCCTGATCTTCTGCGCCCGGATCGGTGATGTATCTATCGGCACAATCCGCATCATTTTTGTTTCCAAGGGTTATCGCTATCTGGCACCTCTTCTGGGCTTCTTCGAGGTTTTCATCTGGCTTATGGCTATAACTAAAATCCTTGGGAATCTTGATAGGTGGTATTATTATATCGCTTATTGCGCTGGCTTCGCTACGGGAAACTATATCGGAATTCTCCTGGAAGAAAAAATTGCTATCGGATATTCCTCCCTCCGTCTGATCACAAAAAAGCCGGCCGACGAATTGATTGCTGCCCTTCAGGCTCAGGGCTTCGGGATTACCTATCATTCGGCAGAAGGAAGCACCGGACTCGTCTATGTACTCTATACCATTGTCAAGCGGTCAGAACTGAATTCCGTCATTGCCACCATTAACGAATTCAACCCGAAGGCTTTCTATACCGTCGAGGAAGTAAAAGTTGTCAAGGAGGGAATTCACCGCATACCCAATTACCAGAAAAACGTCCTGTTCCGAAGGGGACGCAAGGGGAAATAGCTTCCTGCGGTCGATAGTAGGGCTCGCCTAATTGGCTCGGCTAAAGCCTCGCTAATAGGGCTTACTTCGTTCGCCTAATTGGTTCGCTGCGCTCACTAATTAATACAATTAGCGAAGCGCCAATTAGCCGAGCTTTAGCGAGGCCTATTAGGGAGGCGAAGCCGACCCAATTAGGAGCGAAGCGACTTTTTAGGCGAGCATTAGCGAGCCTTTAGTATCACCAGCCCCCCTCTTTCCAGCATGCTGATAAAGTCGAGCATGATCTGAAGGTCGGATTCCCTCGATGATTGTGTATCAAGCATCTGCTTGATCTGTAGAACATTATGCTTTCCGTTGCACAGACGTTGCAGCTCATAAAGGTCTGAAATTGTATGATAGAATGCTGTCCCCTGACCCTTTGTCCATTCAGGCCACAATTTCGCATATCCTTCATACCCATTTTCCCTGACTCTGGCTGTCGGTACGGGGATCATGGCAATTGCCCTCTTCTCCAGATCATCGGATTTCAGCACACTTGGAGCAATACTCAGTTTTGCAGCCCTGCTTTTCATTTCCTGATCAATAACGGCTAGCTGACCCTCTGCAATTTTTTTCAGCTGAGCGGTCTGAACAGTAATGGATGACTGAAGCGCAGCATCTCCCGGTGCCAGTTCGAGTGAAGATTCGATTGTCTCCGTCTCATTGATCAACGTGGCATCAATATAACCCCTGACCTTTTTGTAAACGGGAGTAAGATTATCAGCCTTGACTTTGGATAACTCATCAAGAGCTCTTGCTGTCTGATTTCCCATGCGCCTGATGGCGTTTGAAAAAACTTCCGCGGCAATTTTGCCGGCCATGTCCGCATCTGCATTCGCTATGGTGTACGCAGACGCAGCAGTAATGATGGATACCCGTTTTAACTGTGTGGGATCACATTTGTCAGCCAGATCGTTTGAGGTGTGATAATATAAATCGGGCCATGTTATTATCATAATTCCCGGAACTCCGACACCCCAATCGTTGAATACCTCGTGATCAGAGCCACCGAAATGGGTTTCAATGTTGTAATAAAACGGCTCATCCGATCCGGACGGAGCGACAATCCGGTTCCTGAGTTCGCTCCAGTGGGCGATCATGACCCGGTTGGTTTCCCCGATATACCGGTAATAATTCTCGACCACATCATTGACATAGTGAGGATTCCCGAAAGTGGTTCGCTCAAGGTTGCAGAATGACTGGCTCTTGCTCAGCCACAGGCCAACCATATCGAGATTGATATTACAGAGGGTCTTTTCAATGATATCCTTATGGGCGATCGTCCAGGGAATTGTACCGGAAAACTCGGGAACGAAAATAAACCGCATGGTTCGCTCGGGACGGGGCAGACGGCCTTCATCGAACATCGTTTTAAACATTCGGGCGACTTCGAGAATCACTGCGCAGCCCGAAAGGTCGTCATTACCGCCCTGCTTCAGGTAACCTTCAAACAGGTGGGCTGAGAAAATGACTTCCCCCGCATCCGGATTGGTGCCGCGAATCACACAGGTGGGAACCTGAAGATCGGTTTTCTCCATGGATGTTCTTACCACGGCATGTACCCTGATCTTCTCATTACGCAGCAGGCGGTCTCGAAGCAGGTACCCTTCCCTTGGCGGCATCATAAAGGCAAATCCAACTTTTTTGTTTTCCTGATTCCAGAATCCGGTCCAGGAAATCTGAAGGGGATCAACCAGGGGCCTGGGGGAAGAGAAAGAAAGGATCCCTGCTGCACCGAATTCCTGCACCCAGCGTGAGACCGAACCGGGATCCGAATAAGTGACAACGATTTTATCCTTAACGTCAATATTGGCAAAATCTTCTTTCCGGCCATTATTAACCCATATCAGTTCAGCTTCCACGTCGGCATCCTGACTGCCGGAGACCAGCATGGCGCGGAGATCATCGTAATCGGCCAGCTTTTTCCTTCCCGGCGATACTTCCCATAACTCTCCCCTGATGCCGTTCCACTGCTGCGAACTGTCGGGAAACCGTTCAATGGTTCCCTCCAGGCCATACTCTTTGAATTTATCAAGAATATACTGTGCCTCGAACAGGGTGGTCTTGTATTCTTCAGATGTTCGGGCCTTTGTATACCCTCCCATCTCCATAATATGATTATAGGCGGTTTCTCCTGATGCTTCGCCGATAATCTCATCCATCTTTGCCTGATCAAGGAGCGTCCAATGATAAAAGGGTACAAACTGGGCATTGGCCCCAAGAAATCCCATGCATAACAGCAGGGTTAAAAATCTGGTTTTCATTATATTGTTATTTGTCTGTTGTCACCAATCCAGCCTTTTCCAATATACTAATATAGTCCAGGATAGCCTGCAGGCTGGTCTCCCTGGAATATTGTGTATCGAGCATCTGTTTGATCTGCAATGCATTATGTTTGCCCGCGCAGAGCCGTTCGAGTTCACTGGTACTGGCGATATCCCGATACGAAGCCATCATCTGTTCACGGGTCATCTGAGGCATAAACTGCCGGTATCCTCCGTAACCGGCTTCCTTGACTTTGGCCGTTACCGTTGGGACGGTTGCCTTTGCTTTCTTTTCCAGATTGTCCGGTTTCAGGCTGACCGGCGCAAGTCCCAGACGGGCAGATAATTGCTTCATCTGTTGGTCAATGATGGCCAGTTGGGCTTCGCCAACCTTTTTCAGCTGTGCCGATTTCAGTTCAAGCGAGGCAACCAGCTCCGGGCTGGCCGGGGCCAGTTCCAAAACCGTTTCCAGGGTTTCCATCTCGTTGAGTAGGGTACCTTCCGTATATCCCCGTATCTTTTTGTAGAGTGATGGCAGGTTTTCAGCGGTTGCTCCGGCCAGCTCATCAGCTGAGCGTGCCAACTGATGTCCCAGCCTCCGGATGGCATTTGACACGGTTTCACCGGCGATCTTTTCAGCCATTAGTCCATCAGCAGAAGCAACCGTATAGGCTGAAGCTGCCCCGATCACGCAGCATCTTTTCAGCTGTGTCGGATCCAGCTTGTCTGACACGTCCTGTGAAGTGTGATAATACAAATCAGGCCATGTGATCATCATGACACCGGGAACACCGACTCCCCAATCATTGAACACTTCATGATCCGATGCGCCGTAATGATTTTCAATGGCGTAATAAAAGGGTTCATCGGATCCCGACGGGGCCACGATACGGTTCAGATATCCTTCGCGGCCTGACAATACCAGGCTGGTGCGGTTCGTTTCCCCGACATACCGGTAATAGTTTTCCATCACATCGTTGATATAGTGTGGATTACCGAAAGTCGTCCGTTCGAGGTTGAAAAATGACTGACTTTCACTCAAAAGTATGCCAACCATATCGAGGTTGATGTTGCAAAGGGTTTTCTCCATGATATCCTTATGCGCTTTGACCCAGGGGATAGTTCCGGAAAATTCCGGAACCCAGATGAAGCGTATGTTTCTTACCGGCCGGGGCAACCGGCCCTCATTAAACATTGTATTCAGCATCCGGGCCATCTCTAGGAGACAGGCCCCGCCGCTAATATCATCATTCGCTCCCTGCTTCACCAGCCCTTCGAAAATGTGGGCTGAGAAGATCACTTCTCCGGCATCAGGATTGGTGCCGGGAATCATACAGGTCGGAACCTGAAGGTCAACCTTTTCCATCGCGACTTCCACTTTGGCATGAACCCGGATCACTTCACCGTTCAGCAGTCTGTCGCGGATCAGATAACCTTCCCGGGGGGGCATCTGGAAACCAAAACCTTTGCTTTCCCTGCTGCCGCGTCCTCCCATGCTGGCGAAGGGCATCTGTATGGGATCTTTAAGCGGATTGGAGGATTGAAATGAAAGAACACCGACAGCACCGTATCGGTTGATCAGCGTCTCAATCTGCCTGGGACTAGTAGCGACGACAATCTTGCCTGATATTGCCAGAGTATCGTATGCTCCGGGTCTGCCATCCCCGATCCAGATCAGCTCAGCCTCCACATCGGCATTCTGGCTGCCGGAAACCAGCATGGCAACCTGGTCTTTATAATCGGCCAGTTTTTTTCTACCCGGAGAAATCTCCCAGAGTTCACCACTGATCCCATCCCAGGTAGGCTGAGGCTCCCCAAATCGTTCCAGTTGGGCATTTGGTATGGCATACTCCTTCAGCTTATCCATGATATACTTCGATTCCCATAAAACGGTCGAATATTCCGATGATAACCGGTTGCGGGTATAGCCTGCCATTTCTATATCATGGGCAAGGGCTGTTTCTCCTGATGCTTCACCGATAATCTCACTCATCAGTTTACTATCCAGCAGGGTCCACTGATAGTGGGGAGTAAATTGGGCATAAGAACTGTTTCCTGTCAGAATAAACAATACAGTTATCCACAACAGGTTCCGGGAAGTTTTCATAGTGATGTCAGTTTAAGTCGAAAAATCAGGTGAAGGTAGGAAATGTGAAGCCCGGAGATTATTTTTTTAACTTTTTTTAAGTTTTTCTGACTGATGGAGTAAGCCACCCTGATTTTCCTATTTTTGAGGCTCCAATTATTACTTCATGAAACCGATCCATGTATTTGCAATAATACCGGTACTCCTGGTGTCCGGATGCAAGGAAAAGCTAAGCCAGGAAGTCACATCTGCCTGGCCGGACGGGAGTCCCCAGAAAGTTGCCTTTTATCAGGGTAAACAGGATAACCGTGTCAAAGTAAAGGAGATCAAGTATTATCAGGGCGGGAAAAAGGAGATGGAAGGAGAATTCAAGGGCGATAAAAAGGAAGGGTACTGGATTACCTGGTTTGAAAACGGACGAAAACAGAGTGAAGGATACTTCAAGAATGATCTCCGCGATGGGAAAGCAATTGTTTGGCGCGAAAACGGATTCAAGTTCTATGAAGGCACCTATTCGATGGGAAAACTACACGGATCGTGGGTTTTATATGACACCGACGGCAGCCGGCTCAAAGAGATTCTATACGAGCACGACCGGAAAATAAAGGAGATGGACTTTAAGCAGGGAGTTCCGTATACGCAGTGAATTCTTCGAGCGTCATCGCCTGTCCCATCCTGAATGTCTCTTTTTCAGTTTTAATGATAGTGCAGCACTCATAGCGCATGTCGTGCTGAAACATTAGGATATAATTATTCGCTGCCATTTCTTCCAGAAGAGCCTGCTTTTCCTTCATGGTCCTCACAACCTCCAGGTCATAGGCCATGTTGTATTTCACTGAGATATGACCATGGGTAGGTATCAGGTCTGCCCCGAAAACCAGTGTTTTGTTTCTGAAACGGATCACCGGAACCAGCTGGCCCGGAGTATGGCCGTTGACGATCCGGAGCTCTACTCCCTCACAGAATGGACCGGCGTGCTGAATAAAATCCAATAAGCCGAGATCTTCCATGGGAAGAAGGTTTTCAGGAAGATAAGAATCGGCCTCCCGGGGATTCGGGTTGACTGCGTTATCCCATTGTCGTTCAGTAGTCCAGTATGTAGCTTCAGGAAAAACAGCCACCGGCTCCCGGTTCCAGTTGTAGGTTATCCCCCCTCCGCAATGATCGAAATGAAGATGGGTCAGGATCACATCCGTTACCTCTTCCCGCCTGATGCCGTGCCTGGCCAACCCGGTAACCAGTCCGTCAAGCTCTTCGATATGATAAAACTGGAGGTTGTCGTCATCCTGCTTGTCACCGATCCCATTATCGATCAGGATAATCCTGCCGTCATCCGATTTGATAACCAGTGATCTCAGCATCATCGGTATCAGGTTCCGCTCATCTGCCTGGATAAACCGGGTCCAGATGGCTTTCGGAACTACACCAAACATCGCACCACCGTCGGATTTGAAAGAAGAAATATTGATTCTGTAGAGTTCCATCAAGCAAAGGGTTTCGCCAAATATAACAATAGAATTCAGATATCAAAACCCTGTAACAAATTGTACAAGCTACAGTCAAATAATCAGTATCTTTATAAATTAACCAAGCAATAAAATCATTATGGAAATCTATTGGTATGTTCTGATTGGCGGAGTGGTTCTGATCTTTTTACTTTCAGGGATCCGTATCGTCCGCCCTACGCACCGGGCTTTAATTGAGAGGCTGGGCAAGTATAACCGTTTTGCAAATCCTGGTTTTCACTGGATCATTCCGGTCATTGAGAGGCTGTTCAGCGTTAATACCACCGAACAGATGGTGGATGCCGAACCCCAGGAGATCATTACCAACGATAACCTGAACGCCCGGGTCGACGCGCAGGTTTATTTTAAGGTCAAGGCTGATGAAGCAAGTGTTAAAAGCTCACAATATCAGGTTTTTAACTATAAATGGCAGATCGTAAACCTGGCACGGACAACTCTTCGTAACATCATTGGTACCATGACCCTTAAATCTGCCAATAGCGAAAGGGGGAGGATCAATGCTGAATTGCACCAGACCCTGAAAGAGGAAACTGCCAGCTGGGGGCTGGAGATTGTCAGGACCGAGCTAAAGGAGATCGATCCTCCGAAGGATGTTCAGGAGACGATGAACAAGGTGGTCAAGGCTGAAAACGAAAAGATTGCTGCGATTGACTTTGCTACCGCAAGGGAAACGGTCGCTGACGGCGAAAAGAGAGCCAAGATCAAGGAGGCTGAAGGAGTAAAACAAGCCAAGATTCTTCAGGCAGAAGGTGAAGCTGAGGCCATACGACTGGTAAACGATGCAGCCAATAAGTATTTTGTCGGCAACGCTCAGCTATTGCGGAAACTCGAAGCCATGGAAGCATCCCTGAAGGACAATGCAAAAATCGTTGTCCCTGAAGGTTCCGAACTGGTTAACGTTATCGGCGACCTGGCCGGTGTACTGCCCCTGACGCACAAAAAAGAAGCCGAGAAAAAATAAGAACGGACTTTCGGACCTGCGGGCCTGCGGGCATACGGATGAAAAAACCGCAAGCCCGTAAGCCCGTTAGCCCGAATGCCCGGTTATCGGTTTCTTCTGTTAAATCGAATTGTTAATAATCGCTTCGATCAGTTCCTGTTTGCCCGATTGAAGCTCCGGTTCACCTTTTTCAATTGCCATGTTCCGGAGGTCCTCCAACGTCAGCAGACCGGTTTCAAAAGACTGGGCTCCTTCTTCGTGGAACGACAGATAGCGGTTATCCCGGAAATCCAGGATACGCGAGTCATCAATCAGTTTTTCTGCAATCAGAAGTGCGCGCGCAAAAGTATCCATGCCGGCAATATGAGCTATAAAAAGATCTTCCAGGTCAGTGGAGTTCCTTCTCAATTTGGCATCGAAATTAAAACCGCCGGTCCCGAGTCCCCCGGTTTCAAGGAAAACCAGCATGGCTTCGATGGCTTCATACAGATTGGTCGGGAAATTATCCGTGTCCCAGCCGTTCATTGGCTCACCATGGTTCGCATCGATACCGCCAAGCATTCCGGCATCAGCAGCAAATCTTAATTCATGTGCAAAACTGTGACCCGCGAGGGTGGCATGGTTAGCTTCAATATTGAGCTTGTAATCTTTTTCCAGGTCATATTTGCGCAGAAATCCGATCACGGTGGAGGCATCATAATCGTACTGGTGCACCGAGGGTTCCATCGGCTTGGGCTCGATCAGGTATGTACCGGTAAAACCAATCTTCCGCCCATAATCCCTGACCATCTGCAGGAACCTCCCCATATGCTCAAGTTCCTTGCCGGTATTCGTGTTCAGTAGGTATGAATAGCCTTCGCGGCCGCCCCATAACACATAATTTTCACCTCCCAGGGCAACTGTAGCCTCCAGGGCAGCCTTAACCTGGGCACCCGCATGACAAACCACTTGAAAATCAGGATTTGTGGCAGCGCCATTCATGTACCTCGGATGGCCAAAACAATTGGCGGTTCCCCAAAGGAGTCTGATACCGGTATCCGATTGTTTTTGTAGAGCCAGGTCGACTATCTCCTTCAGGTTGGACTCCGATTCCTCGACCGAGTCACCGGCCGGAGCCAGATCCCGATCGTGGAAGCAATAGTAGGATAATCCAAGCTTGGTCATAAACTCAAAAGCAGCATTCAGCCTTGCTTTAGCATTTTCCATGGGATCCTTGGAGACATTCCATGGGAACTTCCGGGTTCCGGATCCAAAAGGATCGTCACCTGCATTGCACAGGCTGTGCCAGTATGCCATGGCGAAGCGGAAATGATCTTTCATCGTTTTGCCTGCCACAACGAAATTTTCATCATAAAACTTGAACGACAGGTGATTATCACTGTCCGGCCCTTCATATCGGATGGGCTCGATGCCGGGGAAAAATTCGGTTGGTATCATGATTGGTTGAAATGGTTGACATGGTTGACATGGTTGACATGGTTGAAATTAGGACAGCATATGGATCATTTCTGATTTCCAGCTTTGGTAAAATTCATAGTATTTTTCTTTCGATGCGGGATCCGGGGTAATTTTTTCCACTACGGATAAAGTCCGGAATGCTTCGGCAGGAGTGGCAAAGATCCCGGCGCCGATACCGGCTCCGCGGGAGGCTCCTGTTGCCCCGTCGGTGTTGTAGAGTTCAACGGTGGTGTTGGTTACATCGGCAAAAATTCTTCTGAAAACGGGACTCAGGAAAAGGTTGGCATAACCGGCCCTCACGGTCTCAGTTTTGACACCCATCTCCTGCATGGCTTCAAATCCGTACATCAGAGCATAGACAATTCCTTCCTGGGCTGCACGTATGAGATGCCCGCGTGAATGCCTGTTCAGGTCGAGATTGATGATCCTTCCTCCAAACGGCCGGTTCTGATGAATGCGCTCCACACCGTTACCGAACGGGAAGACCAGCAATCCGTCGGATCCGGGCTCCACACCGGCTGCTATACGGTTGAGCGAATCGTAATCCAGGCCGGTGCCGTCCAGGAGTTTTTTGATCCATGAATAGAGGATTCCGGTGCCGTTCACGCAAAGCAGAACGCCAAGGCGCGTATCGGGCTGACGATGGTTGACATGGGCGAAAACATTCACCCTTGAGAGGGGATCATGATTGACCCGGTCAAGTATCCCGTAGATCACGCCGGATGTGCCGGCTGTCGCGGCAATCTCTCCCGGTTGTAATACGTTTAAGCTCAATGCATTGTTTGGCTGATCTCCGGCACGGTAAGTAACGGGGACGCCTTCACGGAGTCCCGTGATGCGTGAAGCGTGATGCGTGACGCGACCCTGGTTACCGAAAACAGGCACTAAATCGGGAAAAATATCAGGATTGAATCCAAAACCGGAAATTACCTCCCTGGAGGGCGAATCAGTGGTATAATCCCACAGGATACCTTCGGAATAACCTGTAGGGGTTGAAACCACTTGCCCGGTTAGTTTGAGGGCGATATAGTCACCCGGCAGCATGAGTTTATAGATAAGCCTGTAAAGGTCGGGTTGGTTTTCCTTGACCCAGGCCAGTTTGGCTGCCGTGAAATTTCCCGGATTGTTCAGCAGGTGATTCAGGCAGAAATCCGCTCCCAGATTTTCGTATACCCTCTGGCCATAAACTGCCGCCCGGCTGTCGCACCAGATGATGGCCGGCCTCAGGGGCTTCAGATCTTTGTCAACCACAACCAGACCGTGCATCTGGTAGGATATTCCGATGGCTTCAACCTCATTGAGGCTTCCGGTTTTTCCTGAAAGTATCTTTAGTGTTTCCAGGACATGGTACCACCAGGTTTCAGGATCCTGTTCAGCCCAGCCGGGCTGAGGTGCAAAAATATCGAGTTCCCGGTTTGGCGATTGGGCAGTCTCCAGGATCTGCCCGGATACTGCATCGGTGAGCGATGCTTTGATGGATGAGGAGCCGATATCAAGTCCGAGGAGGGAGGACATAATTGATCATATTAAGGGTTGGTAAAGTGAGGTATAGTTAAGGTATAGTTATGGTGTGGTTAAGGGTATCTTTTAGTTTTTTTTGGCTGGTAGGTAATGGTATTCACGGAGTTGCGTGCAAAACCACGAAGCGTATCCAGGGAGGTGATGCCATGATTGCATGCGACTTGCATCAGGATATTACCTAATGCGGTTGCTTCGGCCGGACCGGCGATGACCGGCAGGCCTGTGGCGTCGGCGGCAAGCTGGCACAGGTAGGTATTCAGGCTCCCGCCTCCGATCATGTGTATTTTTTCGATCGGGTGGGGGCTCATGAGTTTCAGCTGGTCAAGGATGATCCGGTACTTGTTCGCCAGGCTCTCGAAAATGCAACGGGTGAACTCCCCGATAGTTACCGGCTCCGGCTGCGAGGTTTTTCTGCAGTATTCCCGGATGGCATCAGGCATCCGCCCGGGATTCAAAAAGGATGGATCATCGGGATCAATGATCGACCGGAAGGAATTGACCTTTTTGCATTCCCTGATGAGCTGGTTATACGTGAAAATCCTCTCCTGATCCCAAATTTTCTTGCATTCCTGCAATAACCAGAGACCCGTTATGTTTTTCAGGAACCGGATCTTGTTTCCGACTCCTCCCTCATTGGTAAACAGATATTTATAACTGTCATTGTTAATAATCGGCTCATCGGTCTCAATTCCCATCAGGGACCAGGTTCCCGAGCTGATGAATGCCCAGTTTGTTCCTTCAGCCGGGATGGCGGCTATGGCAGAAGCTGTGTCGTGAGCCCCGACAGCAACAACTGAAACCGGAGGAATTCCCAGCTCGCCCAATATTTCCGGCCTGATAATCCCTACCTGGGTTCCGGGTTCAACGATATCTTCCAGGATATGGATCGGAAGCCCCAAACGGAGCATCAGCCCGGGCAGCCAGTCGCGGGTATTCGGATCCAGCATCTGGGAAGTGGAGGCAATGGTATATTCCGTTGCAGTCAGGCCCGTAAACATAAAACTAAGCAGGTCGGGCATGAACAGCAGTTTATCGGCCTGAAGAAGAATGGATGGAAATTGTTTTTTCAGAGCCCATAGCTGGAACACCGAGTTAAACTGCATGAACTGGATACCTGTCTGGTTATAGAGGTTTTCCGGCTTAATGAGAGCAAATACCTCATTCATGGATTTTTCCGTCAGGGAATCCCGGTATGCAAATGGCAGTCCAAGCAACTGACCGTTCCCGTCCAGGAGCCCGAAATCAACACCCCACGTGTCAATGCCAACTGAAGCCGGGATCACGTGATGCTCTGAAACACATTTTATCAGCCCGGTTTTCAACTCCTGAAAAAGACGGCCGACATCCCAGTAATTGTGTCCCTGACGAAAAAGCATTTCATTCGGGAAGCGATGGATTTCAGACAATTCTATTCTACAACCGTCGAAAGTGCCTAGAATGGCTCTTCCGCTTCCGGCTCCAATATCAAAAGCGAGAAAGTGACTTTTAATCATTCATGACCCTGTTTGGCATTGCCCTAAAATACGAGTTTTTCATTAATGGCCGACGAAAGATTTTCAGTCAGGACACGCTGGAGCGTCTGTTTAATGATCTCAATATCCTGATTATTTCCGGATTGCTGCAGGGAAGTAACGAACTCCCCGTGGTCCCGGCCGGCGCGGTATTCCGGTTCACGAACGGGATGCTTCAGGTACCGGCTGATCTTTTCCGGCGATTCCGAAACGTTCAGAACGGCATGATACAGGATCATGTTTTTCTTCCTGTATATCGAAGATCCCAGGATTTTCCTGTCCCCGATTGCGATATCTGAAATACCCTGTTCCAGGAGATCAACGATTCCAAGCTCCGTTAATCCTGATAGGATGATCCGGTTTATTTTCCTGAAATAGATCCTGGGACTGTCAAGGCTATCCGAAAAAATCCGGATGGAGATCACCAATGTTGCGGGAGTAAGGAGGACTGCCTGCCCACCGGATGGTCGTTTGTATATAGTTACCCCGTCAGCTTCTGCCTTTTCAGAATGAACCGCCGTTTCCGCCTTATTGCTGGAGCCAAGAACGATGCAGGTTTCAGCAGGCCGCCACACCATGACAACGGTGTTTCCGGCATCCGGATCGATCAGAACGGAATCCGGCAGGGGGTAGTTTTGATACACTGAAGTGCTGATGTGCTGATATTTTAAAAGTGACTAGTGACCAATAATGTGCCAATGTGCTAATGTGCCAATGTGCTAATTGTCCCGTAAGCCCGTAAGTCCGTATGCCCGTATGCCCGTATGCCCTCAAGCCCTTAAGCCCATTATATTGCCTTGAGCCTTTCTCTTCTTCATCCCACCGCCAACTGTAGTAAGTTAATGATCACATCAACAGCTTTTTCCATCGACTGAACCGGGATGAACTCATATCTTCCGTGATAATTGTATCCGCCTGTGAACAGGTTTGGAGTGGGAAGGCCTGAATAAGAGAGTTTGGCACCGTCCGTTCCTCCACGGATCGGGGCAATTACCGGCTCAATTCCGGCCTGAACCATTGCCCGGGAGGCCAGGTCAATAATATGCATTACCGGTTCAATTTTTTCACGCATGTTGAAATACTGGTCCCTTAGAGTAACCTCAACAGTTCCATTTGGATACAAGCAGTTCAATTCGGCCGCGATTTTTTTCATAAGGTTTTTCTTATCCTCGAATTTCCGGTGGTCATGGTCGCGAATAATATAATCGAGGCGGGCCGATTCCACGTTCCCGTCCATCCGGGTGAGATGGAAGAATCCTTCATAATCCCTTGTTTTTTCCGGCCTGTCAGCTTCCGGCAGATGAGTATGAAAATCAATCGCAACCTGCAGTGCATTGATCATTTTATCCTTGGCGGTTCCGGGATGGACATTCCTGCCTTGAATATGCACCTGAACCCCGGCCGCATTAAAGTTCTCGAATTCCAGTTCTCCCAGCTGGCCGCCGTCAAGCGTGTAGGCGAATTCAGCTCCAAAAGCAGCGATATCAAATTTATCCGCTCCCCGGCCAATCTCTTCATCAGGAGTAAAGCTGATCCGGACTTTCCCGTGAGGGATTTCCGGATGGAGAGTAAGGTGACGGACAGCCTCGATGATCTCAGCAATCCCGGCCTTATCGTCGGCTCCCAGAAGGGTAGATCCGTCAGTTACGATCAGATCCTGTCCAACCAGGGATAATAGCTCCGGAAATTTTTCCGGCCCCAATATATAGCTTCCTTCACGATCGAGCGGAATCGCTGTTCCGTCGTAATGCCTGATGATTCTGGAATTCACGTTCCTTCCTGAAAAATCAGGGCTCGTATCCATGTGAGCCAACAGCCCGATCACCGGAACGATCTTATCCGTATTGGCCGGCAGTGTGGCGGTAACGTACCCGTTGTTATCCATCCGGACTTCGGTGCATCCTTCTTTGGTGAGATCGGCGATCAGGATATTGGCTAATTCCAGCTGGCCTGCTGAGCTGGGACACAGGGCTGAATTGGCATCCGACCGGGTATCCACTGCAGTGTATGTCAGAAATCTCTTGATCAGCCCGGGATAACGTTCCATAACAGACAAATAACTTTATGACTCGTCCTCTTCCGCCATGTCCGGTTCGGTGATTTCCGGCAGGTATACTGCGGCTTCACCGGCTGGCAAAGACTCAACACTCTTGAGCTTACGCCGGATCGCATTTGTTCTTTTACCTACCAGTTCATCAAGCTGGGTGGTTGCTGTATGGAGGTTTTTCTGAGTTTTGTCGAGCAATCCGCCGAACTTGTCAAACTCGGTTTTAACGGCTCCGAGTACCTGCCAAACCTCACTGCTCCTTTTCTGGATCGCCAGGGTTTTGAAGCCCATCTGCAAGCTGTTCAGCATGGCCGCCAGGGTTGTGGGACCGGTTATTATAACACGATAATCCCTCTGCAGGGTTTCAACCAGCGCCGAACGCCTGACCACCTCGGCATAAATACCCTCAAAAGGCAGGAACATGATACCGAAATCCGTTGTGTTTGGAGGATCGAGATATTTATCCCTGATATCCTTGGCCATTTTTTTGATCGTTCCTTCCAGGCTGCGGGTTGCTGCCTCAATCAGTTCCGGTTCGCCCTGATCATAGGCCTCCAGGAGATGATGATACTGATCCTGCGGAAATTTTGCATCGATCGGAAGATAGACAACGCTGTCATCATCGCTTTTACCGGGAAGACGTATTGCAAATTCAACCTGATCCGACGAGCCTTTCCTGGTTTTTACATTGGCCTCATATTGCCCGGGCGCAAGCATCTGCTCCAACAGCATTTCCAGCCGTACTTCACCCATCCCGCCTCGCATCTTGACATTACTGAGCACTTTCTTCAGCCCGCCAACATCCTGCGCAAGAGCCTGCATCTCGCCAAGCCCTTTCTGGACACTCTCAAGCTGCTTGTTTACCATTTCAAACGACTGCCCGAGACGCTCATTCAATGTTTTCTGAAGCTTTTCATCCACCGTTTCCCGCATTTGTTCCAGCTTTTTCTCGGTGCTCTGATTCAGCTCTTTAAGCTTCTCTTCAACTTTGCTGGTGATCTTATCAAGCTGCAGAATATTGCTTTCGGAAAAGTCTTTCAGGCTCCGCGATAACTCTTCCCGGTTCTGTTTCAGTGACTCGGTAAAGCCCGACTGGAAGGTTGCGAGGTTCTGGTTCAACTCCTGGCGATTGATTCGGATCTCTTCCCTGACGGTTGCTTCCATCCGGTTAAGGTTTTTATCAACGGCTTCCAGGAGTCTCGTATCCGATTCCCCATTCTTTCCGTTTTTTTTGCTGATTTGCAGCCCGACCAGGATGATCAGCAACAGGATGGCTATAACCAGGAGTATGATAGTAGTTGTCATAATGGAACACGTTACCCTAACAGGGATAAAGGTAATGAATTGAAACCGGGTGGCAGAAAAGGAGAGCGGATTTGTTTCGATCAGCGGATGACCTTTGCCGTAAAACGTTCATTTCCGCTGATCACCGAAACCAGCAGCAATCCGTTCCCCATCCCCAGAACCTCTTCACCCGAATAGCCCGGAGGGAGTACTTTCCGGTACAGGCAGCGGCCTGAAGCATCTATGAGCGCCAATACGCCCTCATGGGCCAGGGGCTGCCCGATCTGAACAACAATACCGTCCTGGCGGCCCCATGCTCTGGTCTCCTGTCTCCAGTCTTTAGTTGTCGTTATCCCGACATCCATCCCAGTGTCCATTACCTCGATCGGAAACACGACCTGTTTGGATTTCGCCCCGCAAGAAAAAGTCTGAATAAACAAAGTGTCTTTGCCCGGTGCCCGGAACATCACATCAATACTGTTTTCGTTCGGAGCGCTATAGGTATGGATACCTACCGAAGCCAGCATCCATGTTATTTTATCGGCATCAATGGGAACCGGGATGCTGTACTTTTGTATGCAGTTAACTTCAGGGTTCGGTGAGCCTTTAACCGGGCCGGGGATTTTGAGCAGATAAGGAACAGGGGGCATGCCTTGATAGGTGAACCACTGATAGCCCTCGAGATGCACGTTCTTGATAATGTCCTGATTGGTTTCAGCATTAAACCCTGCCAGGTAATTTAACCAGGGTTCGCAAACGGTATGGCCTTTAATGAGCCAGGGATACAGATCAGGATCCGAAGAGGTGCGGTCACCATTAAAAATGGGCAACAGTTTAAACGGACCACCCGCAGCCAGATATTGCAAACGCAGCCTTTGGTCTGACGGATTGTACAAATCGATGGTTCCGTTGGGTAAGGCTGAAATATAAACGGCCGGCATGATCCTGTCGACCAGGGCGGGCAACTGGACTGCGAGCTCGGGTTTAACCCAGCCGATATATATCTCCGTTTCAAGATCAGGCAGGTCTTTCTTTAGGCTCGTCAACCGCTTCAGCATGTATGTGACGTAACTGAATGCTCCTTCCTGTGTGCATGCGTATCCTGCGTTCCTGAGGTAGGCATCACAATAGTAGTCAGTAATGGCCTTGTCGGACCAGAATTCAAACTCCAGGTCATATATATTGAAACGCTGATCAACGGAAGTACTCGAACTTAAGTTATAGGGGTGGACATGATCCAGGAACATATCCAGGTTCTCACCGATCGCTCCGACTTTCTCCACACCGCATTCGTTCCTGAACCGGCCGATCAGCGATCTGAGCTGTGTCCTTACTTTCTTGAGCTGCCAGTTAATGTTGTTCAGGGAATATAACAGCACCTGGTTGAACCGGCACTCCTTGATGTAGTCACATAAACTGTCTTCAAGAGTGGCATTGCCCAGTATATCATCGAATCCGTTGACATACAGACCACTGATATCCTGGCAATTACCCGTTAATGGGAGAATTGAAAGGGAGAGTATGATCAGTAGTTTCCGCATGCGGCAAATGTAATTTTATTTTTCTAAATATGTGAATATGTTAGTTGGGTCGGATAAATAAATATTCGTATTTTTCCTTCCATTGAATAAGTATGATTGCCAGTATTTTCAATAACTTTTCAGGGCAGGGAATCTTCTGGGTGATCCTCGACCTGGTTCTGCTGATCACTATCGTTGTGATGGTCGTTGTGATCATCATGGGCAATCATGATCCGATTAAAACCATATCCTGGATACTGATCATGTTTCTGCTTCCGGTTGGCGGGATCATTCTCTATATCTATTTCGGATTCAATCCCAGGAAAAGGAAAATGATCCGGTTTAAGGAGTTGTCGGACCGGATGTCGCTCGACCGGCTGATCCAGGATCAACTGATCAGATTGAACAACAAGATATTCCTGACGGATGAGCGTTTGTTCCCGAAGCGACAAATGATGAAGCTCCTCCTGAACAATTCCAAAGCTATAATCACGGAACATAATCATGTTAGGGTACTTAACAACGGAAGGCAGACATTCGGGACTATGATCTATGAGCTGGAGAAGGCCCGGGACCATATCAATTTTGAATTTTTCATCATCGAGGATGATCAGATCGGAAACAAGATCAAGGATATCCTGATCCGGAAAGCTCTTGCCGGAGTTGAAGTCAAGGTTTTATACGATGATATCGGAAGCTGGTCCCTGCCAAGGCACTTTATCAGGGAATTAACTTCGGCAGGGGTTCACGTGACCAGTTTTCTCCCCGTACGGACTTACGCTTTTGCCAACAAAGTCAATTACCGTCTGCACCGCAAGATCATTGTGGTGGATGGAAATATTGGATTTGTCGGTGGTATAAACATTGCCGACCGCTATCTGAGGGGATTGGGAAAAAATAACCGCTGGCGGGATATTCATCTCCGGCTGGAAGGGGAATCAGTCAGAAGTTTGCAGGCTATTTTCCTGCTCGACTGGAACTTCGCTAATGGAACCACGGAATATGATACCCGCTATTTCCCGGCCAATACAGTAACTGAGAAAAGACTGATCCAGATTGTTTCCAGCGGACCCGATTCCGACTGGCAAAGCATCATGCAGGCTTATTTTGCTGCCATTTCAACGGCATTGCAATACGTGTACATATCGACACCCTATTTCCTTCCCAACGAAAGCATCATGACAGCGATGAAGACAGCGGCTCTGGGAGGGGTTGATGTCCGTCTGCTCCTGCCGGAAAAAAATGACTCCTGGATTGTCGGGAAAAGCAGCCGGTCGTACCTGAAGGAATTGCTGGAAGCGGGTGTGCATGTTTTTTTCTATCTGAAAGGTTTCACGCATAGTAAGCTTATGATCGTGGATGATGTTTTCTCTTCGGTTGGGACCGCCAATATGGACATCAGGAGCTTCAACCAGGATTTTGAGGCTAATGCGCTGATCTATGATGAAATGATAACCCTTCAGCTCAAGCAGGATTTTCTCGATGATATCTGTCAGTCAAAAGAGATTTTCTCTGATGATTGGGAAGAAAGATCTGTGTGGGAGAAGGTTCAGGAATCGGTAGCCCGGCTATTTAGCCCGCTGCTTTAAAAATCAGTTCAGTTTTTGTCTTTTGATCAGGAAGGGGAGCAGCACTTCACGGAAATCTTTACGGATATCTGCCTCTGTAAAGTCAATGTCATACTGTCCGCAACGTAGCCTTATATCGGAATAATAATCATTGATTTTCTGCCGGTAGAGCGACCGGATCTCAGCCGGGTTAATCCGCATGGCCCGTCCGGTCTCCATATCAATAAACCGGTGCGGGCGGGCAGGGTAATCAAATTCCGTTTCAAGGTGTTCATCCCTGACATGGAAAAGGATCACTTCATGTTTATTATACCGGAAATGGCGCAACGCGGAAAACAGTTCCTCCGGGTCCCCCTCATCGAGCATGTCCGTAAACAGTATCACCAGGCTCCGTCTGGGGTACATATCGGCAAGCTGGTGAAGGATTTCAGCCGTATGGCTCATCCGGTTCAATCCATCCCTGACCCGGGATTCTTCGTTGCGCTCCATCAGCCGGGTGAGCTCATGGAACAGGTTCTGGCAATGAACCTCATTAACCCTGGCGCTGGTGGTCAGCTCGATCTCCGATGAAAAAAGGGTCAATCCCACGGCATCGCGCTGTTTTCTAAGAAGCTGGATAAGCGCGGCAGCGGAATAAATGGAAAAGAAAAGTTTGGAAATAGCCTTTCGCTCCGGATTGGGAAAGAGCATGGATGAGGAAGTGTCGATGATGAGCTGTGCCCTCAGATTCGTCTCCTCCTCGTACCGTT
>JAZDPC010000014.1:0-4204 GCA_043797975.1 Bacteroidota bacterium | reverse complement strand
CGGGCAATCGAGAATCCCATTGTCGGATTGCAGCACGCTCTTGCCGCCGAAAGTAGTTTCCCCTATAGCCAGTTGATATTCATTCATGACCGGATAGGCGGTATTGATATAGGCAAAGGTTTCAGAAACCTGCGGAATGGTACCGGTCTCCACCCGGTCCGGGTCATTCGGGCCCTTGGTTTCCTTAGGCTCCAGGTAAACCGGGCATACCGATCCTGCCGGGTGTTTCTGATGTGGAACCAGGCTGATCCAGGTCCGGTCGGAACCGCTGTCACACGAATGCGACGTCATCGTTGATCCATCCACCGATGCCTTTTTACCAACGATAATACTGGTGCAGTTGTCAAATTCTTTGGGTTGCTGGCATTTATCGCTGACAGTGGTTTGAGCGACGGCGGTGTTGAAAAACAGGAGGGTGCTGAATGATAGCACCAAGATGCTGAATGATCTAATTTTTTTCATAATCATTAACTATTAACTTATTGACGGGTTAGAATCCCCGTGCGTATATCGTCCACAGCTGCCCCTTCAACTCCACCCATTTGGTCATCGTTGCGCGGGCAAAATCATTTGTGTACTGGGTCAAAAACTCGCGATATTTTGCTGGTTTCGGATTACCGCGCTGATCCATTTCAGCTTCTTTCCCCTGATCGGTCTTCATCAGTTCAACAGCCATCTTATCCATCAAAGGAAGCTCAATAAATGCCTGATCTTCAAATGCCTTTACGGCATCATCAACGATATTTCGGGTACGTTCCCATTTCAGTTCTGCCAAACGGTTTGTTTCCCTGAAATTCCAGATGGCGGCATCGGTACGAAATTTTTTCTGACCGCAGATCTCAAAACTTTCTGGCAGACTGAGCGTTCCGGCATAGATCGGGATCCTTGGACTGCATGCCGGGTTGTCGAACGAGAACCAGGCTACTCCGCCGATATCATCCGGCAGCCAATCGCGACACTGAATCACGTTTGAATAAGAGCAGCCGCTGATGGCAATTGTCCTCTGACTTTCGATGGTCCCCGGTTTCAGGGTATTGACCAGGGTTCTCAGGTCACCGCTCATAAACGGACTGGCCAATGCGCTTTTAACCAACTCCGGAGTGGTGGTTGTGGGTTGAGCTTCGGCACTTCTGCGCCCGAAATTACTCTTGGCAACCATCAGGTTTTTGGTAGCATCAAGGTCGGTTCCTTCATAGGTATTCCGGTAATAGGCCATCACATCGCGAACGCTTACCTTTTTCTCGGCCTTCACCGAGAAAGGCAATTCGTCCATTTCCGGAGTAAGATTCAGCGATGGAGCCATGGTGCTCAGGATATAGAATTCACGGGTGGAGAAAGGCTTGCGCCCACCGTAAGCTTTCCAGAATTTGAAAGGCTCGCCGCTTTTCTTATCGTAAAATCCCAGTTCTTCAGCCAGAGAGATCACGTTCTCTGAGGCCATAAAATAGTTGGGTTTTGACAAATCCAAAGTGCTGATCCTGCATATATTGGCGGAAACACCCACATGGTCATCGGGTATCCTTACGGCGGCCCACACGGCACCTATCTTTTCAACTCCGGCACCCATGATCTCAAAGTGCCATACTTCGTTTTTATCAGCTACGGTAAGGCACTCGCCGGAATCGCCGTAACCATACCGAGTAGCCAGATCGCCCATCAGCTTAATAGCATCGCGCGCATTGGTGCACCGTTCCATGGCAATTGCCTGTAATTCTTCAATCAGGAAAAGCCCATCGTCGTTTTCCATGCTGCCCTTGCCTCCAAATGTGGTTTCACCCATGGCCAGCTGCTTTTCATTCAGCGAAGGATAGCAGGTGTTCAGATAGGAATAGGTTTCTGCAACCTGCGGGATTTCACCCTTTTCGGTTACGTTGCGCTTATCGCCCGAAAACTCATTGTGCATCAGGCCCCAGGAGATTTTTCTCATGGCACCTTCACCATATTTTTTATGCGGAACAATGTTCAGCCAGGTGCGGTAAGGGCCGTCGCAACTGTGACAGGTGATCACTGAGCCATCGGTGGTGGCCTTTTTCCCGACCATGATGCTGGTGCAGGATGCTTTCTCTTCGGGAACAGGAATGAACTGGGCGAAGGTGAACTGCGTTAAGAGCAGGGTTGCGCTCAGGAGAAGGAAGTACTTTGAGAAGGTTTTTGTTTTCATATTTAAGGAAGTTATTTGTTGTAGGGTAACTCAGTGTAGGGCGAGAGGTCCCCGCTTTCGCGGGGATGACAGAAAAAGGTTCGGTACAAAGGGGTGGGTCCCCGCTTTCGCGGGGATGACAAGGAGTTCCTGTCGGCATTCGCGGTAAGCGACGGGGTCCCGGCCTTCGCCGGGATGACACCTCTCCGATTTGAGAGCGGTAGGCTGGCCATTGCGCCCCCTCTCCCGCGAGTTTGCGAGCGCGGGAGAGGGGGGAGGGGGAGAGGTGGATCGGGTTTTCATTCAAAGACCACCTTCTCCTTGGACACAGAGGCCGGATCAATGAGAAAGTATCCAACACCTTGTGCTAAGAGATCTGCGTATTTCGGGACGCCTTCGCATACCAGCTCTTTTTCCGGATGGAACTCGTTCCAGCTTTGCATGATCTGGAGCACAGTTGAGGTGTGACGGCCAACACGGGTGGCAATCGGCCATCCTTTATCATCGATCGGGGCATAGAGAAGGCCGTGCTTGCCGGCTTTTACCACAAAGGCATCTTTTCCATCCAGGAGCTGTTCGGCGCCGGTGATTCCGCGAGTGGCATCCAGGAATGGCTCAGGAGCTTCCAAAAGCAGGGAAATGGCATCAGAATAATCGCCTATTTCACGGTGCGACAAACCATGAAGGTTTTTGGGCGAGAACTCCGTGCCGATAGAGAATCCCTCGAAATCGGCCAAGGTCATGGATGCCATGGTTGCCAGATCCTGTCCCATTTCGTGCGTTACGATCGTGTTGATAACCGGATACTGCAATTCGGCTTCATGCAGATCGATCACGACATCAACCTTTTCCTGTTTGATCAGGTTCATGAAGGCAAAGGTCGTTTTCTCTGTGAGCGTGCCATTGGCTCTTCCTGGCCAGGCACGGTTCAGGTTCCGGATATCCATGTATGCAAGGTTCTGTTTACTAGGGTAGTGGATATATACCTCAGGATCAGGCCATTGATCCAACGGATTCGACCACCGGTCGTCCATCCGGAATTGCTGTCCGCCCCAGGCTGTGGGGATCGTAAAAAGCTGCGGATAGGCGGCACTCGGGCGGGTAACGCTGGTGGCGCTGCGGTTGGCCGAGAGTACAACGATCAGCCGGCCTTTTGTAATACGGGCATTTTCAACCATTAGCAAGGCCGTTAATCTGCCGGCCGGCTCCTCGGGATGCGATCCGCCAAGTACCATCATTGTGGCACCGGGTTCAGTGCCTTCAATGATATAGACGTTGCAGTCATTGAAGGTTCCCTTAATTCCGGTGAAATAGTCGCCGAGCTTTTTAACCTTTACCTGGCCGCTGATGACCACCTGTTCTTTAAAGTGCCGGTGCTGATAAAATCTGATGCCCGCGGCAACAAGGACAACCAGTCCGGCTAAACCGATCAGACTTTTACGTATAATATCATTTCTGTTCATCGTGGCCATTTATTTGAGCATGAATAAACGTAACAGAAAAGGAATCAGGATAATAACATATACGATCTCTTTTTTCCAGTCCTTGGTTTTAATCATATTGTAAATGATCAGCACCACGATAAACGCAATAAGTGCGTAATAGAGAGTCGTTATGATTGGAGTGAAAATCGCGTTCATATCGATGAATTATATACCGGTTAAAAATCCCAGTTGCTTGCTGTAGAGGACCATAAGGGTACCCAGTATCATAATGACAATGGCCGGTACGATGCATTGTTTCAGGAACTTGCCATAGCTGTCCTTTGCTCCGGCCACATCCACCGTGAGCCGGCCGATGATCGCCGTTGGCGGCAATGCATCACCCAGGGGCCAGATGACGCTCATTCCGGCCAGGGCAATGATCGGGTTCAGTCCCATCAAGTTAAATAATAAAACCAGGGGAACGCCAAAAACCGCAGCTGACCCGTACATCAGGACCGATTCGGTTATCGGCAGGAAAAAAAACAGGCTTCCGATCACCAGATAAGCGGGCAGGGTGATAAAGGTTATCGCGAGCAGTCCGCGTACCCCTGTGAGAGTCATGATCTGCACTAATATCCCC
>JAZDPC010000078.1:0-2862 GCA_043797975.1 Bacteroidota bacterium | reverse complement strand
GATGCTAATAGCACCTCTTAAAATTAGCACATCAGCACATCAAATAATTATTCTTCTGAGCTCTTTCGAATACGCTTTCCTTAGTTCTTCAAGTTGCCGCACATCCTCCTGCAAACCGGTTATCAGGTTGTCATTTTCGGTGCCCTGCAGGGTGTGTATCTGATCTTCAATCACAGTGATCATCTGCTTAACTTTTTTACTGCGGTAAGAGGCGAGGATTTCAGGGGCCAGTTGCTTAATTATCTGATCTTCAGATCGCACATAAGCACCCCCCTTTTCATGTATTTTACTGATCTGGTGACCGGGAGTGAGCAAATCCACCGCCAGTTGACTGATTTCGGGATCCTGGTTATTGGTCAGCATGGTTTGGATATTCACACCGGGGCGCCCCCATTTGTCCTGAAATTCACGAAATATTTTCGCATACAACGGATTTTCGGGAACCAGGTTATCGGTTTCCATCTCCTGTAAAAAGAAATCCATCACACTGATCGGGGTCGTCTCTCCCCGATGCTCGCCAGGTAATTCGATCACAATTTTATCCGGATAATTCAGCATTAGTCGAATGATCTCCCGTTCTTCCGCTTCGAAAAGGGAGGCAAAAACAGTTGCAGCAGCAGGGGCGGTGGAGGACTGGTCAGTTTGACGCGGTGAGGGATAATTGGGCCCGGGAACATGATCGCCCTTGCCGGTCCGGTTCGTTTCCCATTGTTTGCGTTTAATCCGGGCGGCTTCGGCAAAAAGCGTCTGCTCATCCACTCCGAGCATACTGCTGCACTCCTGGAGATAAACGGTGCGTTCGATACGGTCCGGAATTATAGCAACCGATTTTACAACTTCCTGTATCATTTGCGCCCGTTTAACCGGATCCTTGCCGGCATCTTCGAGCAATAGTTTCGTTTTAAACCGGATAAAAT
The DNA here is from genome assembly GCA_043797975.1 of Bacteroidota bacterium. GTDB lineage: Bacteria > Bacteroidota > Bacteroidia > Bacteroidales > UBA12481 > UBA12481. The sequence goes on along the minus strand of JAZDPC010000078.1, from coordinate 1,945 downwards.
CAGTCTCGTTTTCTTTCAGGTATTCGAACATACCTGATGAACTATGCGACCGGGCAAAGGAATCGGGATCTTCGCCTTCAGGCAGCGGCACCACGCGCACGTGCATCCCCTCCGCGAGAATCATGTCGATCCCGCGCAATGAAGCCTTAATGCCGGCCGGGTCGCCATCGTAAAGGATCGTCACGTTTAAGGTAAACCGTTTTATGAGCCGGATCTGATCTTCGGTCAGGGAGGTACCCGAACTGGCGACAACATTCTCGATACCGGTTTGATGCATCGAAAGTACATCGGTATATCCTTCCACCAGTATGCATTTATCTTCCCGGACCATAGCATTCCTGGCAAAATAGATTCCATAAAGGGTAGCAGATTTATGGTAGATTTCAGATTCGGGAGAGTTCAGATATTTTGCCGCCTGGGCATCGCTTCGCAGGATACGTCCGCCAAAGCCGATCACCCTTCCCGAGAGGCTGTGAATAGGAAAAATCACCCTGCCCGAAAACCGGTCAAAAAAATGGTCGGCTTTTTCGATGCCCAAACCGGTTTTGACGATAAATTCCTGTTTATATCCGCTCTTAAGAGCCTCTTGTACAAAGGCATCCCGTTGTTCAAGCGAATATCCCAACTGAAATTTATCGATGATATCGCGCCGGAATCCACGCTCCTTGAAATAGCTCATCCCAAGGGTGCGTCCTTCATCGGAATCGTTCAATATGCGGGCGAAATACTTCCAGGTAAATTCGTTCAGAATCATCATTGACTCCCGCTCGTTCTTCTGCAGGAGCTCCTCAGCCGATTCTTCGGTTTCGGCTATTTCGATGTGATACTTTTTAGCCAGCCAGCGTAGTGCATCCGGGTATGACAAGTGTTCATGCTCCATCAGGAAATTCACGGAATTACCACCCTTACCGCACCCAAAACATTTAAAGATCCCTTTGGATGGAGAAACGGTAAAAGATGGGGTCTTTTCATTATGGAACGGACAGAGCCCGAGGAAATTAACTCCTCTCCTTTTCAGACTGACGAAATCACCAACCACATCGGTGATTTCAGCGACCTGGAGAATTCGCTCGATGGTGGAGTAGTCGATCATGGACACGAAGATAAGAAAAAGACCGCGGTCAGTGTTTTGGAATCAATCGCCGGATTAATTCAGTTACGCCTTCCCCTGCCTTCTTCTGTAATATTTCTGCCGGCCGGTAACTGCCAACATTGGTTTCATTGGGATCAATAAGGTAAACCGGTACATTACGGGGTACATAATCTAAAAGTCCTGCGGCCGGGTATACCTGCATACTGGTGCCGATAATAACAAATATATCAGCCTGTTCTGTATCATGAATAGCAATTTCGATATTCGGAACTGCTTCGCCGAACCATACTATATGCGGACGCAATTGAGAACCTTTTTCACACAAATCGCCCAAATTCAACTCCCACCCGTCTATGTCATAAACCAGCCGGGAATCAGATGTGCTGCGGGACTTCCTCAGCTCCCCGTGCAGATGAAGGATATTTGTGCTGCCCGCTCTTTCATGCAGGTCGTCCACATTCTGCGTGATAATCCTGACGCGGAAATATTTCTCCAGTTCAACCAGGCCATAATGCCCTGCATTAGGTACGGCTCCTAAAAGAGCCTTTCGCCGTTCATTGTAAAACCTTAGAACCAATTCAGGATTTCTTTTCCATGCTTCCGGTGTGGCCACCTCGGAAATATCATACTCCTCCCACAATCCACCCATCTCACGAAAAGTCTTTAGTCCGCTTTCCTCGCTCATCCCCGCACCGGTTAATACAACAAGATTCTTCATATCTTATTCCCCCAGACTGAAGTCTGGGGTTAATCATAAGTTTCTGCAAGCACTTAGGCCCAATTAGTGAGCGAAGCGAACCAATTAGCCCGAAGGGCATAATTAGTGAGGCGCAGCCGAACCAATTAGCGACG
>JAZDPC010000073.1:0-80530 GCA_043797975.1 Bacteroidota bacterium | reverse complement strand
TGACAGCCTCTCCACCGATTTCGATCCGGCTGCCGCGGTTTTTACAGGTAAGGTCGCCGCCCCGTTCCGATAACTGCCGGGCAACCATTTCCGTTTTTGCCAATTGGCGGCTCCAGTAAGGCACAAGTGAAGTATGAGCCGAACCGGTTACCGGATCTTCATTGATACCGACCTGGGGAGCAAAGAAGCGCGATACGAAATCAACCCACTCTCCCGGAGCGGTGACAATTACGCCCCTCGCATCTATTTTGCCCAGCGCAGTGAAATCGGGTTTCATTTGCTCGATATCTGATTGTTTCTCATAGACCAGCATATAGTCGGTCCGGCCGCGGTAGCTGAACATGGGCTCTTTCCCCAGAGCTTTGATCATGCCTGTCGGAGGTTCAGCAGGATCGATCTCATCCGGCGGAAAATCAAGGATGTATCTTTTACCTTCCCTGAAAACCCTGAGCATCCCGCTTCGGGAATTAAAGAAAAGTTCATCTTTTACATATCCCAGATGATGAAATAAAACATGTGCGGTGGCCAGTGTGGCATGACCGCACAATTCTACTTCCACCTTCGGTGTGAACCAGCGAATGTGAAAATGGTCGCCCTCTGGAATAAAAAAAGCAGTTTCAGCCAGATTGTTTTCCATGCCGATCCTTTGCATCAGTTCATCCTCAGGCCATTCTTCAAGAGGAACCACTCCGGCGGGATTTCCTGCAAACAAATGGGATGCAAACGCATCAACCTGAAATAATTTCATTTTAAATAGTATTTAGTTACGAGTCCTATAGCCTGATTACCGGAAAGACCAGCTCATAGTTAAAACGCCTGGTGGGATCTGCATAATCATTGGTCAATAAAACCGAGAACCGGAATCCAATAGGCAGATCCACAAGGTTGAGCCATTTGGTATCCAGTATCAATTCGGCACCGGTTGACAGGAACAAACCGTTAGAAGTGGTGACTGCACCGTAAGGAATATCGGCATAAGCGTAATCGCCAAATACATCTGCCCTTACCCGTGAACAGTAAAAGATACCGGCAAAACCAAAGTCGGGATAAAGGAGAGGCAGATGATAGCTGGCCTGAACGGACACCATCCAGTTGCTCCGTGGAATGCTGAATCCTCTCGGATAAACAAACAGATCGAGATAGGAATATTCATTATTGTCATACTCTAATTTCCAGGCCCCGGTCACGACAAGGTTATGGTTCGGCAGAAAACCCCGGATAGCTCCGTCGGCAATGGCCATGTACTGGCTGGCGCGTGCGATACCAATAGATTGGTTTGCCGAGAGCTCAAGTCCGAATCCCAGCGGAGTCGTAATGTTCTGATAGGCCTGGCGTTTTGTCTGGACATATTTGGCGCTTGCCGAAACGGAATGTATTATTGTGGCTTCACTGATCGGCCAGTAATCGCTTTCCCGGATTTCCTGATTGGTTATCAGGTTATAACCTGCAGAGAGAAGGACCTGCCGGTAGAACATACCCTTTGAGAAGTTGAGCGGAACGCTCACTTCCGCATTGCCGATGTTATCAACAAAAAATTGTTTGAACGCTATACCATCAATGTCGGTACTGGTAGAACGGTAATTCCGTGAGAAACCCAGCCCCATCACCGGATACAGTCCGGCATATTGAATACTGGCATTAAATCCGGGAACCTGTTCATTCCAATAATAGTCGACGCCGGCTTCTACATGCAGATTACTCAGTGTGTTATCGGAAATCAGATATAATCCGATTGATTCAGTGGTGGGAGAGAGTGTCCAGCTATGAATCTTCCCCGGATGTTGCCAGGTTTTGTATGGTTTAATGGTAAATTCCTGATCCGGGATTTTGGACAGGATGTTGCCCCCTTCAGCTTTATAGAACGACCGGTCGAATTTAGAAAGCTTATCAAGAGGTACCGGATGGATGGATTTGTTCAGGAGCTTTGTCATGGGTGCTGCCACCAACTGATAACCTTTTCTGGTGAATTCGGAATAGGCAAGGGTTTTTCCATCCGGGGTGACTGCAGGATAATAGGCGCCGAACCGGGTTGAAGTTAACTGATTGGTTGAGCTGCTCGACCGGTTAAAACTATAGATATTGTTGATTCCGCTATAGCTTGAAGAATAGATCAGGTTCTTTGGGGTTACAACGACTTCACCGATAATCTGGTTGATCTCCCTGGTCATCGTGGTACTTGTTCCATCATTAATAGACTGTTTGATTATCAGCATATTGCCTGTTGATTTGCGGACAGAGCTGATAATGCTTTTGCCATCCGTATCCCATTTCGGAAAGGTATAATAGAGGTTTTCCGGATTGGGTAAGGTTTGAAGGACTTCCCCTGTATTGATGTCCAGGATCTTCACACGGTATTGGTTGGTCAGATCGGTTTCCATAACCAGGAGTTTGGAACCGTCGGGAGAAACGGCCGGTGAAAAATACCGCTGATGCCTGGTCAGGTATCTCTTGGTCCCGGTTTCTGTGTTGAACAATACTACATCGGAATAATTCTGAGCGGAATACCGTTCATCCCAGGTGACTTCAGCCCAGGCAATCCAGGAGCCGCCGGCAGTGAAATAGAGATCCTGCGCGATTCCGGTTTCACACAACTGAACTTCACTGCTGTCAGGCAGGACCTTATAGATTGCCCCGGTCTTATTGTAGCTTGACTTATGAACAAGGAGATCACCGTTTGCGAGGTAAACCGGATACCTGTAGCTGGTTACAGTTTTTGATGGTTTGGTGAGTGCAACATAGGGCGAGAGAACCAGCAGGCTATCCTCCTGATGCCATTGTTCTTTATAATCGGCAAAAGCTTTCTTGTAGAGTTTACGGGTTGACAATCCGGTATTTTTTTTAAGCGCTTTTGAAAACGGGTAAATGATTCCCCGGTACCATGAGGTCCTTTTTAAGACCTTATCCCATACGTCATTGCCGAAACTATCGCGAGCGTAACTGCAAAGCAGGTACCCCAATGTATAATGATCCGGAACGTAATCCCTGAAGGAGCCGTTGCGGGCTTTCATATAGGTATATTTCCTGTTATCGAGCAGGATGCTCGGGTATTGGGACATAAAGTCAGGAATTCTTCCTCGCCCCTGGTTCGTGATTGCAGTTTCGGTTGAGACTGCATCGCCTTCAAAGAACCACGCTGGGACAGCAAGGTTCATTCCAACTCCCCAGCCGGATTCTCCGGACAACACGTATGCAATTTTTATGAGCCCCTTTCTCAGGTTCATATACTGAAGAGCATGTCGGTATTCATGGATTGACAGGAGATTCAGCCAATCGAGGGTACCCAGCGAATTCCCGTCCTGGGGGGGGGTGGTAAAATATTCCGATCGGAATGGCATGATAGTTACATAACCGTTGGAAATTACACCCTGGTTGTTCAGGATCAGATCATACTTCTTGGTCAGCGGACCAATGCTGGTCCTATTATTGGCATCCTCGAAAAGAATCAGGTTTGATACCTGACGAGCCTGGCTTTCAAGGCCATTTGGAAAGATCACCCTGATTTTTTTGGTATTGATCTGGTTCCAATGAATATCCGGAGGAAAACTTCCGAAATCCTGACCGGATAGGATGGAAGGTGCAAGAAAGCTGGCCAGTGCAATAAGACAGGAGGGGAATAGCTTTTTCATGGCTTACGGGTTTGTAAGCCAAAGTTACATTTTAGAGCTTCAACTTTTTAATTGTTGACAACTCTATTATACTTTATGCCATTTTTCCTGCTTGATCTGCCCGCGATACAGCAATGGACCGACGAATGATCGAAGCGACCGGCCTGTTATTTTAACAGGTCGTCAATTACTTTCTTGAATCTTGCCTTGTTCTCCACATGGCTGGCAGCAGCTCCGGATGAAAGTTCAGGTTTGCCTTTCATCGGAATAATCAGATAGGTCGGGATATTCCGGATTCCGAAAAGTCCAGCCAGTTCACGCTCCTGGTCAACATTTACCTTATAGATATAAACTTTTCCGGCATACTCCTTAGCCAGTTCTTCAAGTGCCGGGGCTACTTTCCTGCACGGTCCGCACCAATCGGCATAAAAATCGATTATTGCCGGCTTGTCGCCCCGGTAAACCCACTCTTTATTCTTATCATAATCCATGACACGCTTCTTGAATTCAGCCTTTGTCAGGTGGATAGGTTTCGAGACAACAGTGGTTGCCTGATCCGTGGGATTATTGGCCTGAAGCAGAAAACTGCCCGACAAAGCCAAAAGCAGCATGGATAATATCCTTTTCATTGTTCTTTATTCTTAATTCTTTATTCTTAAATCTTAATATTTATATATATCGATATTAACATAAATCGTGCCATATTGTTCATGCAAAGAAAAACAGATATTTTGACAGTTCGCAGGTTATAGGAATACCTTACGAAATCCTGCTCCAGTCTTTGACTTCCCGTTTCTGCCGGTTTAATTGCTGGAAAAGTACCTGGTTTTCCGGTTTTTCGAGCAGGGGATCCGATTCGAGAACCTGCTCGGCCGATCGACGGGCCTGATCAAGAATTTTGCTGTCAGTCAGGAGGTTGGCAATATTGAGATTAAAGGGCATGCCGCTCTGCTGGGTGCCTTCAAGGTCTCCCGGACCTCGCAGTTTCATGTCGACATCGGCAATCTCGAAGCCGTCATTGGTTCTTACCATCGTCTCCAGGCGGGTTTTCGCTTCCTTGGATAGCTTATATCCGCTCATCAGAAGGCAGTATGACTGATCGGCTCCACGGCCGACACGGCCCCTGAGCTGATGCAGCTGACTGAGCCCGAACCTTTCAGCACTTTCAATCATCATGACGGAAGCGTTGGGGATGTCAACTCCCACCTCGATGACAGTGGTTGAAACCAGAATTTTGGTAATACCCTTGACGAAGTAATCCATCGCTTTGACTTTTTCTTCAGGTTTCATCCGGCCATGAAGAACGGAAACGGCATACTCAGGTGCTGGAAATGCCCTTGAAATGCTTTCATAACCGTCATATAAATCCTTGTAATCCAGAGTCTCGGATTCCTGGATCAGCGGATATACGATGTAGACCTGCCTGCCTTGTTTGATTTGTTTTCTTAGAAATTCAAAAACAGATAATCTTTTGGAATCATAATAGTGGGCTGTCATGATCGGTTTCCTGCCGGGAGGAAGTTCATCGATGACCGACAGGTCGAGATCGCCGTAAAGGGTCATAGCGAGGGTACGTGGGATCGGAGTGGCGGTCATGACCAAAATATGCGGGAGGGTGGCATCAGCCTTTTCCCAAAGTCGTGCACGCTGTGCGACACCGAACCGATGCTGTTCGTCAATGACAACCAGTCCAAGGTTTTTAAACTGTACCGTGTCCTCAATCAGGGCATGGGTACCTATTAAAATATCGAGCTCCCCTTCGCGAAGCTCTTCATGCAGAGTACTACGGTGGCTGGTTTTGGTCGATCCGGTCAGCAATCGCACCACGACGGGCAGGTTGGCCAGCATCCGGGTAAAAGTCTGATAGTGTTGTTGTGCAAGGATTTCCGTGGGTACCATCAGGCAAGCCTGATAACCATTATCCAGTGCAATCAGCATGCTCAGGATAGCTACCAGTGTTTTTCCGCTCCCGACATCACCTTGCAGCAACCGGTTCATCTGCATCCCTGAACCCAAATCCTTACGGATTTCCCTCATAACCCTTTTTTGTGCTTCAGTCATCTCAAAAGGCAGGTTTTCTGCGTAAAAGCGGTTAAATAAGTCACCGATCCTGTTAAAAACATACCCTTTAATCCTCTGGTTTTTCCAGTTCTTTTGCCTCAGAAGCCCTACCTGTATCAGAAAAAGCTCTTCAAACTTCAGTCGGTACCTGCTTTTTCTGAGGATATCACTGTCCTTCGGGAAATGAATATTCAACAGGGTTTCATTGATATCGGGAAGCTTAAGTTGACTGATCACGGCTTGAGGCAGAGTTTCAGGGATCTTGCCATACACCCGCTGGAGGATCTGGTACAGAAGCTTATGTATGACTCGTGACGTGAGAAAACTGTTTTTCATTTTCTCGGTGGTGGGGTAGGCAGCCTGATACGTGAACGGATAAGCTATTTGTGCTGCTTTCGAAGCCTCTTCAATTTCCGGATGCGGAATGGAAAATACTCCGTTAAAAACTGCAGGCTTGCCATAAATAATGTATTCCGTTCCGAATTTCAATGACTGTTGCATCCATTTGATCCCCTGAAACCAGATCAACTCAATGGATCCCGTTGAGTCTTCAAATCTTGCAGATAAGCGCTGTTTTGGCCTTTTCCCGACCAGTTCCATCGTGGTAATCTGTCCTCTGACCTGTATATACGCCTGATCGGAATTGATTTCCTTGATAGTGAAGTACCTGGTCCTGTCGGAGTACTTAAAAGGATAATGACGCAACAGATCTTCATAGGTCTGGATGCCGAGTTCCTTAAAGAGTAACTCGGCACGTTTGGGGCCCACTCCGGGGAGAAATTTGATATCGGTTTGCAGGATCATATCCACACGGACTAAAATAACAGTATTCAATGGCTTTGTTAAATAATGTTAATAATTCCCGCTTTAATTCTGATATACTTATTTACCCTATTTTTGCATCCAAACTTATTCAACATGGAACACATGATTGTCCTGAAAGGGCTGGTTAAGAATTATCAGGTTGGAACTCAGGTCGTACAGGCTCTGAGAGGCATCGACCTGACCATTAATAAAGGTGAATACGTGGCAATCATGGGCCCCTCCGGTTCGGGGAAATCAACCTTGATGAATATTCTGGGCGCACTCGATAGTCCCACAAGCGGTCATTATTTCCTGAACGGGATTGATGTCAGCCAGATGGTTGATGATGACCTGGCCAAGATCCGGAATAAGGAGATTGGTTTTATTTTTCAGACATTCAATCTTTTACCCCGATATGACTCCCTCGAAAACGTGACACTTCCGCTCATTTACGGCGGGATTCCCAAACATGAAAGGCGTGACAGGGCAATAGAGGTACTCGATAAAGTAGGCCTGTCCGACCGTATGACCCATAAACCGAATGAACTATCGGGAGGTCAGCGCCAACGCGTGGCAGTAGCACGTGCATTGGTCAATAATCCGTCCATCATTCTGGCGGATGAACCAACGGGTAACCTGGATTCAAAAACATCAGTTGACATCATGAAACTGATCGGGGACATTCATGAACTCGGAAATACGATCATAGTGGTCACACACGAAGAAGACATTGCCCGAAGGGCCCAAAGGATTATCAGGCTCCTCGATGGCATTATCAGCAGTGACCAGCCAAATGGATCGGCATCCAAGTCCTGAAGCCCACTGATTTTTCATATTTCAGTCAACTTGCTAATTGATAGCGTATTATCAATTTATCAACATTTTTATCCCCCTATTGTTTTATAAAGCAATTACTATACATTTGCGGAAAAATAGCGCAAAAAAACTATTGACATGTATTGGACACTTGAATTAGCTTCTAAACTGGAAGATGCTCCCTGGCCTGCGTCCAAGGATGAACTGATCGATTTTGGGATCCGCTCAGGAGCACCTCTTGAAGTAATTGAGAACCTGCAGGAGATTGAGGATGAAGGTGAAATCTATGAAAGCATAGAGGACATCTGGCCCGATTATCCAAGCAAGGACGATTTCTTTTTTAACGAAGAAGAGTATTGATAAGCGTATCAGTCAACGCCACTGTCAGCGGCGTTTTTTTATTTCCATTCGCGTATTGCTTCCCTGTTCACCGGCCTCTTGTCCCCGAGCCATTTGAAGCCTTCAAGATAGAGATCATTCGGCCCCAGATCTTTCAATGGAGTCAGCTTATTATCGGGATCGGCCAGAAAAGAGATATGATCGATTTTCTTATCCTTGAAGTAAATATGAATATTGCTGCAAAGGGTTTTATTCTGGCCGATGATCTGCTCCCCGTCCTTCGGATAAAACAGACATTCTCCGTTACCGGTTACCTCTACACGACGTAATTGGTCATCTGCGAAATAACCGGTAATTGCTTTGCCCTTTATCTGATTGTAATTCGTGGTATCCTCCTGAGTGATAAGGAATCCGGAATTCTGAAGTTCCATTTTTTTAATTCCTCCTTCCATCAGAAAAACTCCAACGGTGTCACCGGTCATCTGGCTTTTGTCCTGCCAGATCACCGGCTCCCTGAAGAGACGGATCAGGCTGTCGGCCACCATATAATCAAGTGAATCGCACCGGCCCTGGATATCGGTGCGGTAAAACTGAACATGCGGGAAAGCCCGGATCCTTCTCGATTTCTTGACCTCTTCACGTGATGAAATCAGCGTATCTGAAAACAAAAAAAGGCTATCATCCTGATCTACCATGATATAAAGAACATCCTCGGTAATCCGGAAACTGTTTTTAGTTTCATCATACAATAAATGTTCACCGGTGACAATCATGTTTTCAATAGTATCACGAAGCTCCACTTTCCTGAATGCTTCCGTGATACTGTCAGCTTGATTGTAAATGAGACTATCGGCGCGAAGCAATTGCTCTTTAGCCTGCATGAAAACATTCTTGTTGAATACCGAAATCTTGTTTTTGGAATCGTAAAAACCCCGTTCGCAGGCAATATAGTTGGTATCGCTGTATACATTTGTAGTTCCTTCAAACCACATGGTTTCGACTTTGGAATCGTATGTCAGACTGTCAGTGACCAGCGTGTTGTCGGGATTGGTAAAGGTTACATCCTCCTTGAAAAAAAACCTGTTCTGATTAACATAATAGTATCCCCAAAAGCTTTCTACTGTATTAACGCTGTCAATAATCTGGCCTCCGCCATAATACCAGGCTACCTCTTCTTTCATATCATAATCCAGCCGGGGTGCCCTGACGGTTTCTTTTACGTTGTTCATAAAGACATGACCCTCCAGCCGGGCCAGCTCAGTTTTTCCGTTGTAGTCAATCTGGTCGGAATAAATATGGAGGGTATCGGCTTTAATGATGTGGACATGGCTATAGCCGATAAAATGGCTGTTGGGCTGGTCATAATAAGCACTGTCGCAGGTTAGCCGGAGGTTCTTATGCGCCATCCAAACCTTACCGGTCAAACGAACGACTCCCGTCGGATCTGTCGTTAATTTGGAGACGTCATCGGCTTTAAACTGGATCACGCGGACTTCCTGAGACAGGCCGGTTGCATAGGAGAGCAACAGAAAGGCCGCAATAGCGATAGAATTAGGCCAGCATCTCATGGATAATGTCTTCAACCGATATTCCGCGCGCTTCAGCTTTATAATTGCGGATGATACGGTGCCGGAGAATGGCTGGCGCTATCGCTCTGACGTCCTCAATATCAGGTGAATACTTTCCATTCAGAATAGCATGGGTTTTGGCACCGATGATCAGGTATTGGGAGGCTCTTGGCCCGGCTCCCCAAACCAGGAACTCTTTGGCCGTAAGGTGAGCGAGATCACTTGCCGGACGCGTTTTGGCTGCCAGTTTCACTGCCCACTCAATGACGCTGTGATTTACCGGAATCCGGCGGATAAGATCCTGGTAAAGTATTATCTCATCCTTTGTAATTACCTGCTGCAGGGTTACCTCTCCCTCAGAAGTGGTTCGCCTTACAATCGTTATTTCATCTTCCACCGTCGGGTAATCCAGGAGAATATTGAACATGAACCTGTCGAGCTGGGCCTCCGGCAGGGGATAGGTCCCTTCCTGCTCAATGGGATTCTGGGTGGCCAGCACAAAGAAAGGATCTTCCAGGGTATATTTGATTCCTCCCGAAGTGACAGCATGTTCCTGCATGGCTTCAAGCAGGGCCGATTGCGTCTTGGGAGGCGTACGGTTTATTTCATCAGCAAGGATCATATGGGCAAACAGGGGTCCTTTCACGAATTTAAACTGACGGCTGGAATCGAGTATTTCCGTTCCGATGATATCCGATGGCATCAGGTCAGGTGTGAATTGGATCCGTTTGAAATCGAGTCCGAGAATCCGGGCAATCGTAGTTACCAGCAAGGTTTTAGCCAAACCGGGAACTCCGACAAGCAAGCAATGACCTTTGCTGAAAATACTGATCAAAACCTCTTGAACTACCTGATCCTGACCGATAATCACCTTACGAATCTCGTTGAAGAATTGCTCGTAGGAATTCTTTAATTTGTCAACTGCCTGTTTGTCGTCCATTTAATTCAATCAATCGTCAATCGTAAATCGTCAATCACTTGATCCATCCCGGATGAGTGAATTCGCAGTTTCTGAAATCGGGATCAATCCGGATAAACATCGACTTCTGTTTTTTTCCGACCCATTCGCCCAACTTCACTTGTTCCTTATCCTTTAATGCGAGAGTCTGGAGGTACGGATAATCCATTTTCAGGTCGGCTTTGTGAGCGGGCCTGCGGCTTTTAATGGATATGATTTTATAGACCGGCTGGTTGTTATTGTCACGGCTTTCAAAAACCGGTGATATTTCACCGACCTTCAGGTTGCGGATAGCTGCCATTACCTCTGCCGGAAGCTCTTTCGGTTCAAACCAGGTTGTATTTGCGTTTTGTGGATTTGAAGTTTGCAGGCCTCCGTTATTGACCAGCAAACCACCATTGCTTCGGGTCTCTTTTTCCTGGCTGTACCTCAGCGCCGCTTCTTCGAAAGTGATTTTGTTTTCACGGATGGCCTGGGCGATGCTGTCAAGACGGTTTCTGACGGCCAGTTTCAGTTCGATCGTAGGTTTCGGAGTCAGAAGGATATGCCTGACGTTGATCAGATCACCCCGCCTCTCGATCAGTTGCATGATATGGTAACCGAAATCAGTCTTGACAACCCTTGATAAATCATTGACCTTCAGGTTAAATGCGACCGCTGCAAACTCCGGTACCAGCATGCTCCGCGGGGTCATCCCCAGTTCTCCTCCCCGGGTTGCCGTTGATTGATCATCAGAATATAAAACTGCCAGTGTCCTGATATCTTCGCCTTTCAGGATTCTCTCCCTGAATTCATTCAGCCGGTTCTGTACCCGGGTGATCTCTGCTTCCGACACTTCGGGCTTTATTATGATTTCCCTGATCTCCATTGTCTCCGAGATCAGCGGAATCTCATTGGACGGGAATTTTTTATAAAATTTCTGAACTTCTGACGGAGTGATGGTCATTCCCTTGGTAATCTCATCCTTCATCTTCTGTGAAATCATCTGCTCCTTTTGAGGTTTCATCAGGTCCTTTTTGATTTCAACCATGGATTTCTTGAAATAGCTTTCCAGATTTGCCTCTGAACCCACTTGAAACACGAATTCCTGTAATTTGGAATCGACCATCCGCTCCACTTCGTCATCCGTGACTTCAATACTGTCGATCTCTGCCTGGCTGAGTAGAAGTTTGCTAACCAAAAGCCCTTCAAGAACATAGCATTTCGGATCGCCGGGTATGTCCATCCCGTTGCGCCTCATGTCGATGATCTGGTTTTCAATATCGGATTGAAGGATAGGATATTTTCCAACTACAGCCACCACCCTGTCCATAATGACAGGATCGGACTGCCCGATCACCTGGGCATGAAGTGAGATTCCGGCAACCAGGAAAAGGAAGAGGAAGGAAAGGGTATTCTTGAAATTAGTTTTCATATACTTCAACCTCGTTTTGTATTACAGCTTCGTTGTAAATAGATTCTTCGAGCTCCTTGAGAAAGTCTATTTTTCTCTTGTTGAGAAGAATATCACGGATATCCTGCTTAACAAACTCCAGGGGAGCGGTTTCTCCGTGGATCTTATAATCGGTGATCTTCACAAAATGATAATAGCGCCCGTCATCGGCTTCAAGATATTTATAACGCTGGAGGAACTCTTCAGGATCTTTGACGGATCCGGGCATCTTTTGCATGAGGGAATTAAAGGAAAGCCAGTTTTCTTCGAAGGATTCAGTAAACTCTGCCTGCTGAGCCCCCAAATCTACGAGCCGCTGGTAAGCCAGATCACCCGATGAGTGTGCGAGATTCTGAAATTCCCCGAGCCTGGGTGAGCTTTTAGGCATCTTGAAATAAATTCCTTTTATGATCGGATCCTGTAAAAGAAAATTCTGCGAATGTTGGTTAAAGTAAGAAGATATCTGGCTTTCAGTCACCACGGTATCCAGGCTCTGTGCAACCATGAGCTTCTCATACTCATAAATCAGAAGGGAAGTACGATATTCTTCAATCTGTTTTTCAAGATCTTTCTGTGCCTCTGTCAGATTGAATTCAGCCTTACTGACGACTGCTTTCTTTTTCAGCCAGAGCTCCACATATGATTTTACCAGCGTGGAACTATCTTCAGGGGTTAAGCCTTCCGGAACCAATCCTTTGATATCGCTCGGATACAGGTAATTCCCGTAGGCTCTGGCCAACGGTTTTTCGTCGTTTCTGTGACCAATGATCCCGCATGAGCCGAGTACGAAGCCCAGAAGGGAGCCTAATACCAGGCTGCGAATAAGAGTCTCAGATTTTAATTTTTGATAGAACATCCTGATTCACTTTGACGGGATATTTTTCCCGAAGAGCTTTAATCCATTCTTTTTCAAGACTATCCTGAAAATCAGCGGTAACCTGCCCTTTGATATCTTCCAGTTTTTTCGGTGAAGGCGCAACGACCTTATTTATCCAGACAAAGATTTTGGTATCCTGCTCGCTGATAACTTCCGAGGCGCCGGGTTTCCATTTGACCTGATCGATAATCCAATTATCGCCTTTGCTGCAGAGCTTGTCTTCTATCTCAAAACTGTTTCCGCTGTACCTGCCGACAACCTCACCTAACGTATTCTGAATGGTTACCCCATCACATCCTTTTTTACATTTTTTCTGAAGTGCACTTCGAAATTCCTCAACCATCTTGTCAAGTTTGTTGAATCCTTTTACGTATACGATCACTGCATCCAGTCTTTCCGGCCAATTATACTTCGACAGGTTGGCTGTATAAAAATTCTTAAGGCCGGTTGAATCCTGAACGGCTTTTGACCAAACCATCTTGTCGGTGATTTCAAAAAGGAGATTGCCATCGTGAAATTCCTGATACAAATCGTGGAACTCCGGATATTTTCTTTCCAGATTCTGCTCTTCGTACTCCAGGATTTTTTTCCGTGAAAACTTATCGAACTGATCATCGACGTATTCGGCGATAGTTCTCACGCTGCTCTCCTTCATATTGAGAACCAGGTATGCGGCAAATTCCGATTGCGAATGAGTCTTGCCATCGAGTGTAAACAGGTCACCCAATTTCTGCAGGGCGGGATTCCCATCCCAGCGACCTTCGAAGATCGACGGATCAACCAGTCGGTAGAATTCCTCGAGGTTAGGCTGATTAACGGTAAAGTTGTATTCTTTCTTCAGTTTATCAACAACCGCGGATTCGCTTTTCATGGCTCTTTCGGGATTCCTGCTGATCTGACGGTAGAGGCTGCTTTTGGCCTGCTCAAAAGTTTCCGGGGCTTTTCTGTCAAGCAGCCGGATGATAAACCAACCAAGCGAGGTTTCTACCGGTTCAGATAAATCTCCCGGGTTTTTAAGTGCATAGGCGGCTTCATTGAAAGCCGGCTCTTTTTCTCTCGGGCTGATCCAGAATCCTGCATCCCCACGTACCGCCATTGTGCGGTCGTCGGAGTATTTCCTTGCCAGTTCATTGAAATCAGCACCCGAACGCAACTGAATATAAATATTCTGGATTTCTTCCTTGATCTTAGCTTTCTCTTCATCGGTGGTTGTGTAATTCACGGATTTCCAGGTAGTGGCTACCTGAATCTTGCCTTTAGCCGGCTGCTTGTCTGTTACTTTGATCAGGTGATATCCAAATTGAGTTCTTACTGGCATTGAGATTTCGCCCGGTTGCAAGGAATACATGGCGGTTTCAAAAGGATAAACCACTCCGAAAACGGTCCAGAAGCCAATGTCCCCGCCATTAGTGTCAGCTGATACATCGTCACTGACTTCTTTTGCAACATCTTCAAACTTTTCGCCTTTCAGAAGCCTGTCGCGAACGGTCATGGCCCTACGATATGCTAAAAGCGTGTCAGAGGCTGGAGCATCCGGTTTCAGGCCTATCAGAATATGGCTGGCCCTTATCTCCCACTGGCTCCTGTCATAAGCTTCACGAACGAGCTCTTCAGTGATCTCCCGGTCGAGCAGATAGGGTTTTGCCAATTGGCTACGCTGAACGGACAGTTCTTTTATAAAAGCTGATGCCGTATCCATGCCCAAAGCTTCAGCTTCCCTGACCTTAAGCTTTAAATTGGTAAAAAGATCCAGCGACTCCTTAATGTCAGTTTTTTCATTTTGCAGAGTGTTTTTGTTTTTATTTAATATTCTGACAAATTCGCTGGCATAAACCGGTTTGTCGCCAATCGTCATCAGAACAGGATCCTGATCCTGTGCCAAAAGGCCAGGAGCGGTGAAAATTGCAGCTAATGCTATTGTTACGTATGTTCCGTACCTCATATGAATTTGATTATTGTTAACAGGAAAACCTTTATAAAACGTTTTTGCAGCCTATTTGGTATCTGTTGTTAGCCTTCCCGGGAATAATTGGGTGATTCGCGGGTGATGGTTACATCATGGGGATGACTTTCGATCATTCCGCTTGTGGTGATCCTGACAAATCGGGCATTTTGCAGTTCCTTGATATTCGATGAACCGCAATAGCCCATTCCTGCCCGTAATCCACCGACCATCTGGTAAATAACTTCATTCAGTGATCCCTTATAGGGAACCCGGGCCGCAATACCTTCAGGTACAAGCTTCTTGAAATCATCCTCGGCTTCCTGGAAGTAACGGTCCTTCGAGCCTTTCTGCATGGCCTCAATCGATCCCATTCCGCGGTAGGTTTTGAATTTCCGCCCTTGATAAATCACGGTTTCACCGGGTGATTCTTCGGTTCCGGCAAACAGTGATCCGACCATAACCGTATCGGCGCCCGCAGCTAAAGCTTTCACAATATCGCCTGAATAGCGGATACCCCCATCGGCAATGATCGGGATATTCTCTCCTCTCAGGGCTTTTGCAACCTCATAGATGGCAGTTAGTTGGGGAACACCAACTCCTGCAATTACGCGGGTCGTGCAAATAGAACCCGGCCCGATTCCCACCTTGACGCCCGAAGCGCCGGCCCGCAGAAGATCTTTTGCAGCTTCACCGGTAGCGATATTGCCGGAAATGAACTCCATATCCGGAAAACGGGATTTTGCCCTTTTCAGGGTTTCAATCACATTTAAGGAATGGCCATGGGCAGTATCTATCACGATGGTATCAACACCGGCGGCTATCAGAGCGGAAATTCTTTCCAGAGTATCCTTGGCCGTTCCGACTGCGGCAGCCACCCGTAAACGGCCTCTTTCATCCTTGCTGGCATTGGGCCGGTCTTTGGTAAGCGTTAAGTCTTTGTATGTAAGTAATCCAATGAGCTTGTAATTGGAATCAACTACCGGCAACTTTTCGATCTTGTTTTTCTGAAGGATTTCGGCTGCCTTATCGAGATTGGCTGTTTCGGTCGTTGTTATCAGGTTTTCCCGTGTCATTACTTCACTAATCGGCCGACTTTCGATTTTCTCAAAACGAAGATCCCTGTTCGTAACAATTCCAACCAGTTTCCTTTTTTCATCGATGACAGGTATGCCTCCGATCTTATATTCCTGCATCAGAAAGTGGGCATCGCCAACCGTCTGATCGGGCCTGATCGTTACCGGATCCATGATCATACCGTTTTCAGCTCTTTTAACCGAGATGACCTGATGAGCCTGCTCTTCGATAGTCATATTTTTATGAATCACCCCTATCCCGCCTTCACGTGCAATAGCCATCGCCATAGCTGCTTCGGTAACCGTATCCATGGCAGCGGAAACAATAGGAGCATTTAAACGGATTTTCCGGGTGAAGGAAGTGGTCACATCCACATTCCTGGGCATGACTTCCGAACAGGCAGGAACTAACAGGACATCGTCGAAAGTCAGTCCTTCATAATCTATTTTATCTGACACAAATGACATAACGAAGATTTTATGTTCTGTTAAATTTGCGCTAAATTACAAATTTCTCAAGGATTTGGAGATTTACCGCAAAATACTGAACGATTACTGGGGGTACACAGTTTTCAGACCCCTGCAGGAAGAGATCATTCGTTCTGTCATGCAGAACCGTGATACACTGGCACTCATGCCAACCGGAGGCGGCAAATCCATTACCTTCCAGGTTCCGGCTATCGCCAGGGACGGACTGTGCCTGGTAATTACTCCCCTGATATCCCTCATGCAGGACCAGGTTGAGAACCTGAAATCCCGGAACATCAAAGCAGTAGCCATACATTCCGGGTTAAGCTCCTTTGAACTGGATTATGCCTTGGATAATTGCATCTACGGAGATTTCAAGTTCCTGTACCTGTCGCCAGAAAGGTTATCGACCGACCTGTTTAAAAAAAGGCTTGAGAATATGAAGGTCAACCTGATAGCGGTGGATGAGTCGCACTGTATATCCCAGTGGGGCTATGATTTCAGGCCCTCTTATCTTGAGATAGCGAGCATCAGGCTCCTGCTTCCCGATGTGCCGGTTCTGGCACTTACAGCGACTGCTACTCCAAAAGTGGCGGATGACATACAGGAAAAGCTTCAGTTTAGCGAGAAAAACATCATCCGGCAATCATTCGAGCGGAAGAACCTGATCTATCTGGTCAGAAAAGCAGAAGACAAATATTCCTATATACTCAAGATCCTGCTGAAGCAACCGGGATGCGGGATCATCTATGTCAGGAACCGGAAAAAAACCCAGGAGATCGCTGATTTCCTGAAAACAAACGGAATCAGCGCACAGTATTATCATGCCGGACTGGATGCCCGGGAACGCAAACAAAAGCAGGATGCCTGGACACATGGTAAGGTTCGCATCATGGTTGCCACGAATGCCTTCGGAATGGGGATTGACAAGCCAGATGTCCGCGTGGTCATACACGCTGATCTGCCGGACTCCCCTGAAGCCTATTTTCAGGAGGCAGGCCGCGCCGGCCGGGATGGGAAAAAAGCGTATGCCGTTCTCCTGTATCAGCCTGCTGACAAACTATCCCTTGAAAAAAGTCATTCGGTAAGGTTCCCCGACATTGAACTGATCAGGAGAATTTATCAGGCGCTGGGAAATTATTTCCAGATAATACCCGGCACAGGAAAGAACCGTGTTTTTGATTTTGACCTGATGGATTTCTGCACCAAATTCAGTTTTCATTCCCTGGTTGCCTTTCATGCATTAAAACATCTTGAACGGGCCGGATACATTGAACTAACGGAGGATATCGACCTCCCTGCAAGGGTGCATTTCCGGGTCGATCGTGATGAGCTCTATAAGTTTCAGGTGGCCAATGATCATTTCGATCCGGTTATCAGGCTCATGTTAAGAGTCTATTCGGGATTGTTCTCCGATTTTGTCAAAATAGATGAATATAACCTGGCAGCCAAAGCAAAGGCAACACCTGAGACTGTCATGAATGCCCTCTCTTCTTTACAGAATATGGGTATATTATATTACCTGAAGCCTAAAAGAACTTCCCAGATCATTTATACAGCCGAAAGGCTTGATGATAAGTCGCTTCTGTTTGGCAGAAAGGAATATGAAGAACAGGAAGCCCAGGTCAGGATGAGGATGGATACCATGGTGCATTATGCCAATGAGGATTACCGGTGTCGTTCTCAGATGCTTCTGATGTATTTCGGCGAAAAGGATCCTTTCCCGTGCAGACAATGCGATGTCTGCCTTAGTCCTGATCAGGATAAGCTAAATGAGTATGAACACGATAAAATATACCAATCCATTCATGAAATCCTTCAACTGGGTCCTGTTACCCTGTCTGATCTGAACAGCCGGATTGCAGAAGATCCGGCGAAAATTACCGCGGTCCTGGACGAAATGTTTGAATCAGGATCGATCGCATGGAATGAAGGTATGTTAGTCAGGATTGAGGATAAGCGATAAAACGGATATATTTGAGCCTGGAATAGCGATAAAAATGACCTTTGCAAGCCATATAGAACCTGATGAGCTGAATGCTTTACCCCTTAGCTGCTTTGAAGGGACGGTCCATGTTATTGATCACCCTAATGCCATCGATGCGGCAGTTCAACGTCTTCGATATCAGAAGTTTCTTGGATTTGATACCGAGACAAAACCATCCTTCAAGAAAGGAAAGATCAACCCGGTTTCGCTGTTGCAGCTGGCAACCCGGGAAGAGGTTTTTTTGTTCAGGCTCAATAAAACAGGTAATCATCCGGGGCTGGGAAAGCTCCTTTCCAATGAGAAAATTCTGAAAATCGGTGCGGCCATCCACGAAGATACCCGTACCCTTCGGACCATTTTTCCGCATGAGGCTAAAGGCTTTATCGATCTTCAGGAAATGGTTAAGGACTATGGCATTGAGAATTTCGGGATCAAAAAACTGGCTGCCATCGTGCTTGGGATCCGGATATCCAAGTCGCAGCAGCTTTCGAATTGGGAGGCGGATGAACTAACGGAATCTCAGCTCAGTTATGCCGCAACGGATGCCTGGGTTGCGCTCGAAATCTTTTTGAAACTGCGAGAGTCTCAACCGAAATGAACTCCATTGAATGGAATCAATTTACAGGCGGTCTTCTGAAAGAAACCGCCTTGTCGGGTAATCCGCTGAACTGGACCCTGCCGGGTAAAGCATTGACGATCCTTGAGAAATACCTTCTTTCCCTGCCTGAATCGCAGGCCGAAAAGATCCGCCCGAAGATCGCACTCTGGTCAACCGCTGTCCTGAATGAACTGGGTTTGGGAAGCCTCTCCCTGGCTGCGGTTTTTCTGATCAAACCCTATTCAGAAGGGTGGATAGAATCGGAACAGGTGAGGGATGAATTCAATGGTTCCCTGGCTGATATTCTGGACGGATTGCGGAAAATCGACCGCCTGAATACCAGCAGGACCAGGATTCATGCAGATAAATTCATCCAACTGCTGTTGGGAATCTCCCATGATGTCAGGGTGATCCTGATCAAGACCGGAGAACAACTGGTTGAAATCCGGTTGGCCGGACAGCTTGACCCGGCAAGCCGGCAAAAGATTGCCCATGAGGCCATTGACCTGTATGCGCCTGTTGCGCACAGACTGGGATTATACCTGGTGAAGAATGAGCTTGAGGATCTTGCCATGAATCATCTCCATCCGGATATATATGCTGATCTGAGCCGGCGCCTCGATGAAACACGGGCGGACCGGGATGAGTACATATCGCGTTTTGTTGGCCCGCTGAAAAAGAGACTGGAAGAAAATGATTTTCACGTAGATATCAAGGGAAGAACAAAATCCATTCCGTCCATCTGGAGAAAAATGGTTCAGCAGGGCGTCGAATTTGAGGAAGTTTACGATCTTTTTGCTATCCGCATTATCCTGAACAATCCGTCTACCCACGAAAAGGCCGATTGCTGGCAGCTGTATTCAATCGTTACCGACAGCTATCAGCCCAATCCCAACCGCCTTCGTGACTGGATCTCCTCCCCGAAGGCAAACGGATATGAATCATTGCATACTACCGTTATCGGTCCTGAAGGCCGCTGGGTGGAAGTGCAGATCCGTACCCGCCGCATGGATGAAATTGCTGAAAAGGGACATGCCGCGCATTGGCGATATAAGGAAAACAGTGGCGAAACCGAGAGCTCGGAGTGGCTGGCTGAAATCCGGGATGCCCTTGAAACACAGGATATAACTGCCAATGAAGTTGACTATCATTCGAAGCAGGAACTTTATACTCACCAAATATTTATTTTTACTCCCAAGGGGGATCTTTTAAAACTGACGGTGGGTTCTACAGTCCTGGATTTTGCCTTTGCCGTTCACAGTGAAGTGGGATTCCATTGCACGGGTGCAAGAGTAAACGGTGTCATGGTACCAATCCGCTATAAGCTGATGAACGGGGATCTGGTGGAGGTAATGACCTCCCAACAGCAAAAGCCAAAGACCGACTGGCTGAACATGGTGACCTCTCCGAAAGCCAGGGCTAAAATCAAGCGTTACCTGAAGGAAGCGGAATATCAGGATACCGATATCGGCAAAGAAATGCTGAAGCGGAAGCTTGGGCAATGGAGGATCAAATTCGATGTTTCAACGATTCAGCGGATCGTAAATTGGCTGAATCTTAAGGATGCGCTTGAATTGTATCAACAGATTGCAGACGACCGGATTGACCTGGCGGCAATCCGGGAGTATCTCAGAGACAAGGCTCCGGCCGAACTCCTGAAAGAGAAGCTGACTGCCGTCAAGTCTGTGGAGGGCTTTGTAAAAACATCGTCAAGGCAACAGGATTACCTGGTAATAGACGATAAGCTCAACAATGTGGATTACCGGCTGGCTAAATGCTGCAATCCCATTTTTGGCGATGAGGTCTTCGGATTTGTGACCGTAAAGGATGGCACGAAAGTCCATCGTATTAATTGTCCGAATGCCCCACAGATGATCGAAAGATATCCATACAGGGTTGTTAAGGTCAGATGGTCGGAACATCACGCAACAGAGGCTTCCTTTACCGTTAACGTCGTCATTACCGGAAGGGATGATATGTCGGTTGTCAATGAGATCAGTCGCCTGATCTCTTCCGATCTGAAGATCAGCATGCGATCTATGAATATTACCCCGAAAGAGGGTTTGTTTGAAGGAACGTATACTTTGATTGTGCAGGACAGGCCACATCTTGAAACAATAATGAACCGCATCAGGAGGACAAAAGGGGTTCTCTCGGTGAGGCGGTCGGATGAATAAGAAACTATGAACGAAAATCATGTAAAGAGCATTGCCTCCCATTTAAAAATTGAACAATGGCAGGTCAGGAACACCCTTCATCTTTTTGAGGAAGGGGCTACGATACCATTTATCAGCCGGTACCGGAAAGAAAAAACCGGAAGCCTTGACGAAGTGGCTCTGATGGAAATCCGGAAACAGTCCGACAAGCTTGAGGAGCTGAATGCCCGCCGTGAAACCATCATCGAGACAATTAGGGGGCAGGATCTTCTGACCCCGGAACTCGAGGAGAGGATCAAACTGGCCGGTTCGATGACCGAACTCGAAGATATCTACCTGCCCTATAAGCCCAAAAAGAAAACCAGGGGTACCAGGGCTAAGGAAAGGGGACTCGAACCGTTGGCGAAAATGATCATGGTTCAGCGTGAGGGAGACACCCGGGTCATGGCCGCCAGTTTTCTCAGTGACCAGGTTCCGGATGAGGAGCAGGCTCTCGGCGGAGCAAGGGATATCATTGCTGAATGGATCAATGAGGACCTGCGGGTCAGAAATTCCCTGCGCCTGATGTTTGACCGGGAGGCTTTCGTGATTTCAAGGGCAGTTCCCGGAAAAGAAGAAGAAGGAGCCAAGTTTGCCGACTATTTTGATTTCAGGGAATCCCTCCGTAAATGCCCTTCTCATCGGTTAATGGCGGTTTTTCGCGGAGAGCGTGAAGGCTTTCTGAGAGTCAGCATCGAACCCGATGAGGATCAAGCGGTTGCGCAGGTTGAAAGAGTGGTGGTAACCGGGAGAAGTGATTCATCTGCCCAGGTGCGTGTGGCTGTAAAAGACAGTTATAAGCGCTTGCTGGAACCATCAATAGAGACCGAATACAGGAATATATACAGGGATCGGGCTGACGATGAGGCAATCAGGGTGTTTGCCGATAACCTGGAGCAATTGTTGCTGATGCCTCCGCTGGGAGAAAAAAGCATCCTTGCAATTGATCCGGGTTTCCGTACCGGCTGTAAGGTTGTGTGCCTTGACAAACAAGGCAATCTGGTACATAATGAAACTATTTTCCCTCATCCGCCGCAACGGGAAACGGCGGCAGCTGCCAAGAAGATCAAATCCCTGACCGATGCCTATAAAACGGAGGCTATAGCGATTGGTAACGGAACAGCAAGCCGCGAAACCGAGTATTTTATCAAGAATTATATCCGGTTTGAAAGGGATATCGAGGTATACGTGGTAAGCGAGAATGGAGCTTCCATTTATTCAGCTTCGGATGTGGCACGCGAGGAATTCCCGGAATTTGATGTAACCGTCAGGGGCTCCGTATCCATCGGCAGGAGGCTGATGGATCCGCTTGCCGAGTTGGTCAAGATTGATCCCAAGTCCATCGGGGTAGGACAGTATCAGCACGATGTGGATCAGAAAAAACTGCAAGGGAGCCTTGACAATGTCGTAATCAGTTGTGTCAACAGGGTCGGAGTTCAGGTCAATACGGCGAGCAGTCATCTTTTGACCTATGTTTCCGGCCTTGGGCCGGCTTTAGCCAGGAATCTGACTGAATATATACTTGAAAACGGTCCCTTTCATAGTCGCGAGGAATTAAAGAAAGTGCCAAGGCTGGGGTCGAAAGCTTTCGAGCAGGCTGCCGGATTTTTGCGTATCCGGGGCGGCTCTCATCCGCTTGACAACAGTGCCGTGCATCCCGAAAGCTATCCCGTGGTTGAAAGGATGGCAGCCGATTTGGGGTGCACAATCGGCGACCTCCAGAAGGATCCGGCCAGGAGGGCACAAATTAAACTGGAGCGGTATGCGACTCCGGAAGTCGGGATGCCTACTTTGACCGATATTCTAGATGAACTCGCCAAACCCGGCAGGGATCCGCGCGGTAAGATCAAACTGTTTGAATTCTCAGAGGATGTTCATCAGATTGAGGACCTTAAACCAGGCATGATCCTGCCTGGTATCGTCACTAATATTACCCGGTTCGGGGCATTTGTCGATGTCGGTGTCAAGCAGGATGGACTGGTTCATGTATCCCAGCTTGCCGACAAGTATGTTTCAGATCCGGCCGATGTGGTAAAGCTTCACCAGCATGTAAAGGTCAGGATTGTTGAAGTGGATCTGCCCAGGAAAAGGATTCAGCTATCCATGAAGGGGATTCAGCCCTGAAGCTACTCTGATCAGCTCCTCCAGGCCGTTGATGATCCGGGAGGTACATGACGTCAGCCGTTCAGCGGTGAAATGGCCTCCGGCATATAAAATGCAGGGTATTCCCATAATTCGGGCAACTTCCTCGTCGTGGCAGGTATCTCCGATCATAAGAACGGTACCTGGCTCAGGATTTATTTCAGCAAGTAATTCGATTCCCAGGTCAGCTTTCCCATGGGCATAATGATTGTCGAGTCCTTTAACCTTGAGAAAGTAATGATCAATTCCTTTCAGCCTGATCATTTCAGTAAGCACTCCTGTTTCACTGGCTGATAAAAGGTATTGAAAACAACCCATCTGATGCAGGTGACGGATAACTTCCCTGGCTCCCGGCTGCAACAGACACTCGTGCTTCCTTTCATCATACCGTTCGATAAACTCAAGAGCAGGTTTCTCATAAGGTTCGTCTGTAAAATCAAATCCTGCTTTTAGGTAATAATCACGGACCGGAAAGCCAAAAATCCGATCATAGGTCATTTCATCGATTGGTGGCAGACTGCGTTTCCCAAGAACCTGGTTGATAGATTCAATGCACAGCCACTTGTCATCGAGAAGTGTTCCATTCCAATCCCAGATAATATGTTTAAACGGAAAATCGGGAGCATTCATGACTGCAAAGAAAACCATAAGTGATGAATTGTCCCGGACAAATGCTGAATTGTTACTTTTACCCGTTATTATAATGGTTCAGAAAATTGGTTTATCCCGATAACTTCGAAGAAAAGATTGGCTTCACGCAGGTTCGTCAGAGAGTTATTGACCTCTGTGTTACACCAATCGGCAAGGAACTTGCTGTATCCATGCATTCGTCATCCGATTATTCGGTTGTCAGTGACAGATTAAATGAAACCGATGAGTTTGCCGATATACTCCAGCATTATCCTGATTTTCCCGAACTGGCACCGGTTGATGTAAGAGAATCATTAAAAAAAGGAATGATACCAGGTTCATTTCTTGAAGTGCCGGAATGGATTGATCTAAGGCGTTTGCTTTTATCGGCCAGGCAAATAAACCTGTTTTTTGAAAAGAAACCCGAGTCGCTTCTTCCATGTATCCGTGACAAAGTAAAGCCAATCAGCATTTCCCCTTTAATTCAGGAAAAAGTTGATCAGGTTTTCAATAAACAGGGGCAGGTCAGGGACCAGGCATCACCGGAGCTCAAGAGGATACGTCATGAGCTGTCCGGTATGCAGGCCAGCATAGGTCGCCGACTGGAGACGGTAATCCAACAGGCCCGGAATGAAGGATGGATTGATAAGGAAACACAGGCATCTGTACGCGACGGAAGACTTGTTATTCCTGTTCCGGTTGCCAATAAGCGGAAAATCAAGGGCTTCGTTCACGATGAGTCGGCTACCGGAAAAACAGCATTTATTGAACCTATCGAACTTGTTGAACTGAACAACGCTCTCAGGGAACTCGAGTTGGCCGAGCAGAGGGAAATCATCAGAATCTTAATCAAGCTGACTGAAACACTCCGGCCGTACTTCGGCGATATCGCAAGTTGGAACGATTTGATCGGCTTTCTTGACCTGACAAGGGCTAAGGCAAAGCTTTCATTACTTTGGGAAGGACGAAAAGTGTCGCTTCGGGAGGAACCGGTGATCAATTGGATAAAAGCCAGACATCCTTTACTCGATCTGGTTTACAGGCATGACAAGAGGAAAGTGGTACCCCAGGATATCGCCCTGAATGACAAGCAACGTATCTTATTGATTTCAGGACCTAATGCCGGTGGAAAATCCGTTTGCCTGAAAGCGACCGGACTGATTCAATATCTGGTACAAACCGGCTTTCTGGTACCGCTGGAAGAGGGCTCTGAATCAGGAATCTTTAACTTGTTCCTGCTTGACATTGGTGATGAGCAATCGATTGAGAATGATCTTAGCACCTATAGCTCGCACTTGCAGCACATGAAATACTTCCTCCGGAATGCAACTCTCGGGACACTGTTCCTGATTGATGAATTCGGAGCGGGTACTGAACCTCAGCTCGGAGGAGCCATTGCTGAAGCGATCATGGACAGGCTGACTACCTCCGGAGCATTTGGAATGATTACCACTCACTATACCAACCTGAAACATTTTGCAGCCTCAGCGGAGGGAGTGGAAAATGCTGCCATGCGTTACGACGCGCAACGGATGGAGCCACTTTTTGAGCTTGAGACCGGCAAACCCGGCAGCTCTTTTGCCTTTGAAATTGCCAGGAATATCGGGTTGCCGGTTGATATTATCGATAAGGCATCAGGATTAATAGGGAAAAATCATTTGCAGTTTGATAAGCATTTAAGGGAGATATCACGGGATAAGCGGTATTGGGAAAATAAGCGCCAAAAGATCAGGCAGACATCGAATGAAGTTGATGAAATTCTGGAAAAATATTCAGAGATCCTCAAACAGACAGAAAAGGAAAGAAAGAAGATACTGGCCGAAACCAAACAGCAGGCCGATAACCTGATGGCCGGGATCAATAAGAAAATTGAACAGTCTGTCAGGGAGATAAGGGAATCTCAGGCGGATAAGGGCCAGGTGAAAGAGATAAGGGGAAGCCTTGAGAAAATGCGCGAAAACGTTAAAGAGGACATCAACAGCAGTATTGCAACGGGCGAAGCTAAGATCGAAGATGCAAGAAAGGAAAAGGACAGGATTTCAAAAAAATATCTGAAGGACAAACCTCAGGAACAGGAAAGCGTCAAACCGTTGCCTGAATTCCCGGTATGGATTCCCGGTCAGAAGATTAAAATCAGGGATCGTGATATAGTCGGAGAGATCATTGAGGCTCGGGGCGACAGTCTTCTGGTTGCCATGGGACAAATGATTACCACAATTAATGCCGAGCAGGCTGAAACGATCAGCAATAAAGAATATGAACGGGCAACCGGTAAACCTGCTTATGCCACCTCTTCCTCTTCGTTCGGATTTGACCTGAATCAGAGAAAGCTTGATTTTTCGCCCAATCTGGATATCAGGGGACTTCGGGCGGACGAAGCCCTGCAGAAGGTTACGGAATTCATAGATGAAGCAATTATGGTGGGTTCTTCTGACCTGCGGATACTCCATGGCAAAGGAGACGGAATATTGAGGCACCTCGTCAGGGAACTCCTGAGTGGCATTGACGTCGTCAGCAAGTTTGAAGATGAGGATGTGAGGTTCGGCGGGACCGGAATCGCACTCGTGCGTTTGAGTTACTAATGCTGCTGCGGAACAGTTCACAAAATTTGTCCTTTGTCTATTTATATTGCATTTTTGAGCGTACTAATCAAGCGCATTTTATTTTTAAACGCATGATCAAGATCATTCATTGACTTGAATAAAATCAACTACTTTAGGAAATTCTAAAATTGACCCAGATGGCAAACAAGCTTTTCAGGCTGAAGCCGATGGCACAGCTGATGGATGAATCCAAAGGGGATGGTTTGAAACGGACTTTGACTCCGCTGAATCTCACAACTTTGGGCATCGGTGCGATCATCGGTGCCGGAATTTTTGTATTGACCGGTCAGGCAGCTGCACAGTACGCGGGACCGGCAATTGTTATTTCATTTATCATTTCGGGTTTGGCTTGCGGTTTTGCCGGATTATGCTATGCTGAATTTGCTTCCATGATTCCGATCGCAGGGAGCGCTTATACTTATTCGTACGCCACTCTCGGAGAATTCCTGGCGTGGATTATCGGCTGGGACCTGATCCTTGAGTACCTTTTCGCTGCTTCGACGGTGTCTGTCGGTTGGTCGGGCTATGTCGTTAGCTTTCTGAATGACCTGAATATCCATATACCGGCCCAGTTTACCGCAGCATCGGGATCGGTTCTGGTGAATGTGCCGGACATGGGTTGGAAACCGCTTACCGACAATCTTTCACAAACGCTGGTCGCATCAGGCATCAATGTTGATGCTCTTTCTCAGGTTACCTGCATCATCAACCTCCCGGCCATGTTCATTGTGGCCATGCTGACCTTATTGCTGGTCATCGGCATACGGGAATCGGCCAATTTCAATAATATCATGGTAATCACCAAAGTGTCGGTTATCATCCTCTTTATTGCGATCGGTTTCATGTTTGTCAAGGCCATTAACTGGCATCCTTTCATACCTGAAAATAAAGTTGAGGCTACACCCATAGCGGAATATGGAGGATTATGGCAATGGCTGAAGGCGTATGGGTCTGAGTTCGGAAAATATGGAATCAGCGGTATCCTGCGGGGAGCGGGAGTGATTTTCTTTGCCTATATCGGCTTTGATGCTGTTTCAACGGCCGCACAAGAAGCAAAGAATCCGCAGAGGGATATGCCAATCGGAATTCTTGGTTCTCTGGGGATCTCAACCGTTCTCTATATCCTGGTCGCCATTGTGTTAACCGGTATTGTCAGCTATACCACGCTGAATGTTGCCGATCCGGTTGCCGTTGGTGTGAACGCAATGGGTGAAGGGATGTTCTGGCTGAGGCCGATCGTTAAAATTGCGGCCATTGCGGGTTTGAGTTCCGTTATACTGGTGATGCTTCTCGGTCAGCCCAGGATCTTCTACTCTATGTCAAAAGACGGTTTATTGCCTCCCGTTTTTTCGAAGGTCCATCCGAAATTCAAAACTCCCTGGATCAGCACTTTGATTACCGGATCCGTCGCTATGGTTATTGCGGGCATCCTTCCGATAAGCATTCTTGGTGAACTGGTTTCAATTGGTACTTTGCTTGCCTTTATCATTGTTTGCCTGAGCGTGCTTATTTTAAGGAAGAAAAGGCCGGATCTGCACAGACCTTTTAAGACGCCATGGGTACCGGTTATTCCGATTTTGGGAGCATTTATCTGTTTCGTTCAGATGGCTGCCCTGCCGCTTGCAACATGGTTACGGCTGATAATCTGGATGGCTTTGGGATTCTGTATCTATTTCTTTTACAGCAGGAAGCACAGTAAACTGAACCGGTAAAGGCCTTTTCAGGACGCTTTTCTTTTTGTATATCCTTCTACCATAATAAGTAGCAGCCGAAACTCCAGCCGCCTGAATTCAGTGCCGGAATAAGGGATGTAATAGCGGAATCCGAATTTGGATTGTTTGTTCAGATTGATCTGGGCCCCTGCAAAATACTCCATCGAAGATTTGAATCCTTCTATGTCACTGCGTTTTTGACCGGTGGATGCGGAACCTGAAATTTTGACTGTCTGGGCCAGCATCAGGCGGGAGTATTGCGCGCCACCTTCAATGTATATATTTTCAAAGGGGCTGAACTGTAGGGATGCAAAGGGTTCAAAATTGAAAGTTCTCAGATTCCCTAACGTATCATAGTTGTTGGTTCCTTTCATCGAGAATTGGATTCCGTAGTGAATATATAACGGTCCGGCCAGCATCGAATAGAATCCAGCCCCAACACCGGGCAGGACGGCTGAAGAGTATTTGACAGAGTCCCGGACAAGCCTGGTAGAGTTCACACTAACACTGAAACCCATAGTAAGGTTACCGCGGGTATATTGCTGAGCATCCAGTGGCCCTGACAGCATCAAACCACCCAGGGTGATCAGTACCAATCGATTCAAACGCATATCTGAAAATAAAATTTTGGATATAAAATTAATGGTTTAACGTAGGATCTGATTGAACTATACGTAATTGAAATTTTTTTCCGAGAGGAAATCTCCGGACCTGCAGGCTGTCAAACAGAAGGCCGGTTGCGGCAATCGAGCCCGCGACCATGAAGCTCCCTGTCGTCCATACAGGCCGGCTATCCTCTATGAACGCGTTAACGGCCCCCAAAATAAGATAAAGAGGAGAGGCCAGCATTATTATGCTCCCTCCTGTTTTAAAATTGAATGAGGTACGGTGGAAGACCAGCCTACCTATATTGTTTATCGGGATCTCTTCGCCGGCTATAATAATCCGGTCGGTTCCAATTCCCTGGAGAACTCCACTTTCAATATAAGAATTACCTTTCCTTATGAATGAGATATCGTCGCCCGTAAAGTATTGAAGCCGGTTATGATATCCATTCTTTTTCAGAATCAGATGGTTCTGAGTCTGAGCTGATGCAATGCTGTAATTGAATGTTAATAGCAGAATAACAATTAAATAGCTAATCCATTTAGATATTTTATTCATTAGGAACAGTATTTTTTGAAGCTACTGTAATTTGTCTTTTGCCCGGGGGGCCCGGGACTTTTTCAACCTGATATCCGGCTTCTTTGAGATTTCGTGTAACACTGCCTTTCACTGAATAGGTGACCAGTATAGCTCCGGGCTGCTGCCGGGATGAGATCCTCCTGAAAACATCCGCTGTCCATAGTTCAGGCTGAACATTCGGCCCAAAAGCATCAAAATAGACGAGATCGAAATATTTATCGGAATGGAACTCACGGATGTCCCCTGTGACTTTTTTAATAACTGCTCCCGGTGCTATTTCATGGACGGCATTCCAGGGAGCTTCAATGATGGCTTTGTATAAATATGTATTGGTTCCGGTCATTTCAGAATAATTAAGTCTTTCGTACTCGTCGGCGGTCAAAGGATATTTCTCCCATGATTCATAATAAAGTGATTGCTTCGTCTCACTTGTTTTATGGAAAGTCAGCAGCGCGTTTAATCCGGTACCGTATCCGATCTCCAGTATGGACAGAGCATTGGCATGGCAGCGATCCAATCCGTTCCTGATAAAAATATGAAGGCTTTCCTGCACTGCTCCATAGACCGAATGATAATGCTCGTTAAGCCCGGGGACAAAAATCGAATGAGAACCATCTCCGGTTATAATGATCTTCCGATCCATTGTGTTTAATAGGGAAAAAGTATATTTTTAGCGTAAAATTACGAAAATTAAACTCACACAATGGAAGCAAAAGTCGTATCAACAAAATCAGAAACATTAAGGAATTTGCCCGTAATCGGTGTGTTCGCAACCGGTGATCCGCGAATCGATCCGTCAGCCAGGCTTCGGGCTCAGAACATAGTAAGGCTTGGCGCCAAAAAATTATCGGGAGCCATAAAACTGCCAAATGGTAAAAGCGTGCCGGTAGTTTATTCTGATTTACTGGTTGATTCGGAAAAAGAAGCCGATTTGGTTGCCAGGGCTTTTCTTGCTGAAGGTGTAAATATCCTGGTCGGATTGCCCGATACATGGGCTTTCCCCCAACTGACCACTCTTTCACTGCTGGCTCATTTTCCCAAAGATACCCCATTGAATTTCACTTGCGGAAACAGCGGTCCAAAACCTGGAGTGGTTTTTACGCATGCTGTATCGGGTGCTGTCGCCCAATCAGGAAGACTGATGCATATTAATGTCGGTACATGGCCGGATCAGGGACTGGAACCGGAAATGACCGAAGGTACATTTGAGACACTCCTTGACTGGTTATACGCAGCTGCCACCTATCAATTCTTAAAGGGCAGAAGAGTAGTTGCTTTCGGACATGATTCCATGGGAATGGAAACTGCTTTACCGCATATTATACCCATGAGGAATACTTTTGGAATTGAAGTCACCAGGCTGGATATGAAACTCCTCGCCGATATGCTGAATAAAAAAGCTTATGACCAGAACGAATTGAAAGAGCTTAGAAATTGGGTTGATAAAGGATTCGGCAAGAAGGACATACGGCATGAAGAGGATGACAAGAGATTTAATCAGAGCCTTGCTATGTATTTGATAACCAGGGACCTGATAAAGGATCTGGATGGAGTGGGCGGCGGCTTTATGTCACAGCTTGAATGGGGGTCCGACAAAAGGGGTATTCCGCTTCCTGTAGCAGACATGATGGAATCGCTGTTTAATTCAACATTTGACCATAACGGGCCGAAACCGGTACTGCCGTTTGCTACGGAAGCCGACATGCAGGCCTTGTTGACGATGTTGTTCTATACATACTTATCCGGCGGTAATCCTCCGCTGTTTATGGACTTTAGGAAAGTTTGGGAACCCTGGGAAATTAAAAACCTCGCCAACGAACTGAATATTAAGATTCCTGCAAATTCACTTTGGGCTGAGCGTGGTTTCGTTGATGGAAACAACAGCGGTTCCGCCTCTCTCAACTGGGCGGGCATGCCAGGTGAAAAGCCTGAAAAACTTACTCCCAGGATTTCATTCCCGCTTGCTGATCCGGACTATTTCCCGGGTATGGGTAACTCGCTGACATTCCTGTCCCCCGGAGGAATCAAAGGAATCGCCGGAAGGTTGGCCTATTCAGCTTTATCAGGCATGTTCTCCATGGTCTGGGATGAAGCTGAAACAGTGGAACTGCCGGCTGACCTGGCTTACGCTGTTTGCCATAAAACCGATCCTACGTGGCCTCATACTTTACTCACTCCAAAGTATGCAACTATGCAGGAATACAAACATTATGCTCCGGCCAATCACTTGCACATGACCTGGAACCTGCCGGTATCCAGGTTGCAGTATTGGATGGACCTGACCAACGTTCTATCGGTGACTCCCTGGCATGAAAGACCCTCTTTCTGTGAAAAAACAGATCGGCCGCTGCCATTGCTTTATGTGCTGAACGGAGGTGAAAACCAGGCCAAAATGCTCAGAAAAGGATAAATCAGTAGTATGAAGTTGAAATATTTAGTGATACTCCCAGTATTGTTGGGACTTGGTGTGAATTCGGTGATTTCACAAAATCCTTCCTGGCCGGCCCCTCCTCAGTTTGATGGGTATAAAGGTAAACCCGGAAAGATCGTTAAATACAATGTTTTCAATTACCTGGATATCCGAAAGGAAAACGGAGAAAACCTTCATCAGGTTCTTGGACATTACTGGGAGATATCCTATGCGTACGATTCGGTTTTCCGGCAAAAGAAGAAATTCAAGGAATTTGTTGTAAATCAGATTCTTGAAAAGGGTGGACAATTGTTTTTCCAGGATACTCTGCAGATTCACTTTGTAGTTCCGGAGGAACAGGGCAATGTGTGGGGCAGGCTCGTCCTTTCAAGTGACAAGGTTTACCGGCTGAGGCTGATCAAGGAGACGAAATTCGACAACCCCCTGAAGTTCGGTGTGAAACCGGATGTCCGATACGACCGGTTTGTTGACTCCGTTGACCTTCCGCCGAGGATTGCCTATCTCAGGTCATCCGTTATTGCAAGAATCCAGTTCAGTAAGTTCAATCACCTTGAGTTAACGTGGAATGTAAAAGACACCCTTTACCGTCAGAAAGTCATGGGGCCTTACTGGGATATCAAACTGGAAGTCAGGGATCAGGATGGTGAAGTGGACCGGTCGGTTTCGACAGTCGAGGTGCTCGAAAGCTATTACAGGGCCTGTATGAAGGCCGGCGGAACTATCCTGAAAAGCCGTCCCAGGGAACTGCTTTTCATCCTTCCGATCGAGCAATCAACCCTTTGGTGCCGGGTCACTGCAACACTGGATGGCGTTTATCTGATCAGGATTGTCATCATGGATGACAAGGATAAAACCTTGCCTGAGAAGATGGTTACCATTCCACCCACTTATCAGGATTCACTCAAGGAATTAAATCCTTGATCTTGATCGATATAGTCAAACAGGACTCATGAAGCGATAAGCCGGTTGGCAGTATAGTACAGGTCATGAATTCATCGGTGAAAGTTGAAATCCTGGTTACAGGACGGGTACAGGGAGTAGGTTATCGCTTTTGGATCAGGAATCAGGCCATACAACTGAATCTTACAGGTTTTGTCAGGAATAACCCCGATCAATCGGTTAGCATTGTGGCAGAAGGAAATCCTGAAGCCCTGAATGTTCTTATTGCACAATGCCGCCAGGGACCACCAAGATGTTCGGTATCGGACATTGAATATTCTTTTCAGGAACCCGTAGGCTACAAGGAATTTAATATCCGGTAGATCCCATCTTTTTTTTTGTTTTATTTGTTATTTGCAAATCTTTATTATATTAGATTAGTAAAACCTTTAAATAACTATGGCTAGCAGGAAAGACCTGAAGAAAGACATTGATTATCTGATTACCGATCTGATTCTTGATTGTTATGATTGCATGGAAGAGCATCCTGAGAAAGATTTCTCACTATATGAGCAGGTCATTAATGAAGCAATCATATTGAAAGATGACCTTATTGAAAGGATTAACCATTTTGATCCTGAACTATGCGGAAAATCAAGACCTTACTTTCATAATCTCAAGAAAGACCTCATCGTTAATATAACCCAGGCATACGAAAAGCTCAAAGGTATAGGATGCTGATGTATGTGTAAGTGTATGCATCCGGTATTTCTCAAATATCCGATTTTCCTCGCTTTATTTCTCGGTGTTTCAAATCTGGCTTATTCCCAGGAATCCCGGAATAATTTCGACTGGAGAAGCGGGAACGATACTCCCATGTCAGGAGTACTTGTTGTTACAACAACTGCCCAATCTGACAAGTTGACTTACCAGATGGATTTCTCGGTAACCTGGATGGATGCGAACGGATCAGTTATTACTGACGCAAGCCATATGCCCTTTCTATATCTGTCACGGTATGATATCGAAATAAATCCGGCAGGTCTGAAATGCACAAACTTTGAGCAAAATCACAAGTTCGAGCTAACATTTCCCTCTTCCGGAAGGTTGATGTTTTCCGCACAGGAAGGCTTTGTTGGAGATTGCATTGTGACTTTCGGCTTTCAATATGCATTGTCTCGCGAAAAGATTGCTAAAGGTGAGCTGGAAAGAATCGGGACACCTTCGGGAAAAAGAATCCGGGTGACGCTGAATATTCCGGATCGGACTAAAACAGACGAAAATAAAATAGTGGCCGATAATCGGGATAATCAGGTTGCGGATCATAATAGGATTGAAGGATCGGAACAAGGTTATCAGTTCCAGAGGCTGCAAATCCGCTGGATGGAATTCATGAACAGGAAGTCTGCAGAAAACCTTGAAAAAGAAATTGCCGACATTCGCAGGCAGCCATCATCCGAAGTATCACTGAGCAAAATCAATGAACTCAGAGGGATTGCAACTTTGTTTAACACAGATCTGGATAATTTTAAGACGGATGTCAAGCAGTTTGAGTCAAATCTTGACAATTCAGGTATTTCCAGGGATACAGCTTCCGGGTATAAGGACAAGGTCACAAACCTTTTAGGCAGATTAACTATCCTGCAAACTATTTATAATCAGTACAGACTTCAACTGACAAGCCTCTTGCCTGTCGAAACTGTGTCACTGGCGGACCCCCAGAGGGATAGCTTACTGAACGGTATCCTGGAAAAATACAAGCCTGATTTTACACTGCATAAAGCTTCGATCAGTGAACTTGACATTAAACTAAAGGACGTACTGCAAAAACTCAAATTAGTTACCCTAAACAGAAAATTAAGACGTTCATATGCTTCTGAGACAGATTCTTTGATTTCGGAACAGGAAATTTTCAGATCAGATGCTGAGGAATTGGTCGGAGCTCACAACACAATTTGGTCTGCTTATCGAAATGATGTTATCACATTAAACCTGATTCCTGAGCTGGAAAACCTCCATTCTGAATCTACACGGGCTGAGCAATCGATAAATCAAACAAATGGTCTTATTGATCCCATTATTCAGGATATCACAGACAGACGGGAGGCAATACCCTGGTTCCGTTCAAATTGGGCGATCTCCGGCGGGCTGCTTATAGTCCTTGTGCTTGTGATCTTTCTGACCATTCGCAATATAATCCGGGAAAAGAAACTCCAATCCGGTGAGATCAGGATTAGTGATAACAGCCCTGATACTTTACACACAGGAAAATCTGCCAATTCCGGAATCTTTCCCGATGGTGTTCCTGAAGCTTATTATTCATCAGATTTCAGGGAAACCCTGCCTGAATCGGTGATCGGGAAAATCCATTACAGCTTTTCTTCCATCAAAGCCGTTTACCAGATGGTTCATGGTGCATTCATGGAAAAAAGGGCCGGTGATTTTGGGGGTTATCTGTTTGGGAACCAATACAAGCTGCCCGGAAATGGTGCTGCCCACTATGAAATGATCGTTGAGAAAGCTTGTGCATCAAAGCACCTGCGGCCTGATATTCAGAATGATATGGAGGTCAGGGCTGATTTGATGGATGAACTGGATGAGATTGTCAAACAAAACAAAAAGTACCTTCTTATTGGCTGGTTTACTTCAAGCTCCGATAATAGCCTTGAGATTCAGGAAGGGCTGATGAAGATTCACCGCAATTTTTTTAAGGAAAAATGGCAGTTCGGATTATTAATCAATCACGGTTCGGAGGAGCTGCAAAGTGCCGTGTTCCTGAGAAGAAAATCAGGATATATTGAACCGTATCCCGATCCGGCTTCATTTGTTAAATGGGAGGAGCTTTACCAGTATTCTATCAATCCGCCGGTTCCTCCAAAAAACGGGACTCCTGTAATTGACCACAAAGAGGCTGATTATTTAAAGCTTAGTTTTAACCTTACCTGGTCCGATTCCGTTCTCCGGTCGGTCAGCTTTCACAAACAGGTAACAGCAGATATTCATCAGGCGTCATCCTTTGTATCTGTTCCTGATGAGTCCTATCAACTTCTCGGATATCTATATGGCGCTTACCAACCTTCCGAAGATCCCGACCGTAAGCTCAACCAGTTTGATATTTTCGTTGAACGGTTCGTTGAAATCGCTAATGAATCTTCTCCCCGGGACATCCCGGGTTATACACTCCTCGGTTGGTGGGGACAGGGAAAATCGGAAATCTTCACCTATCTTCCGTCTGCCATTTCGTACCATGAGCAACTCTTCAGAGAACCTTACCAGATCTGTTGTCTGGTGAATGCGCTTACTGGTGAGATAAGGATTTTTACACGCAAGATGGATCTGACCATGAACAATAACGTGATCGAAACCGAGGAATTCAACCTTAGTCAGTTGGTTTAATTTGGGATTGATGTATTTTTACGGTCTGAGGACTTTTTTCATTCGAAGACCAGACCGTACATGAAGATACCCTGCACCTGTCGTCATATTGTCATTCTTCTTTTGGCTTTTGGATTATCGGCTCCGCGTGGAAACTCGCAGCCTGAACCTGCCTGGGATATGGATTCGATTAGGACTTCGGTAATCACCCTTCTTCAGAGATATGAATTTCTTCATAACAGGTTGAGCTCAAATGCTGATTCTGACATGGAAAAAGCATTCATCCAACTGTTTTCCAATCCCAGAATCCAGGTTGTCAGCGATTTTAACGGAGACTCTGTGGCTGGCCGGATCAGCATACAGGATTATGTCGCCAATCTGATGGAATATTACCCTGGAGGTGTAAGGGTGGAACTGGTTACGGAATCGGCTTATCTGGGCAAACCCAGGTTCGACCGCAATGACCGGTATATTGTCAGAGCCCGGATTGATCAGACGAAAACTGTACTTAAACATGGGAAAGAATACAATTACCGGTCAAGGAGAATATTCCTCGTGGCATTCAATTACACAGAACGGAAGAATTCTGATTTTGTAATTTTCGGCATTGAACCTGCTCCCGTTACCTGTAGCAGGATCGGATTGGAATTCTCTCCTTCCCGGACCTCATTTACTAACTCCGTCATTGATCAGGATTCACGCTTTGATCTTAAGTCAGACTGGAGCTATAGGATCGGTTTAACTTTATCCCATTTTTTCAATTCTCACTGGGGCATTTCGGTGAGGCCCGGTTTCAGAACTCTCTCCGGCAGCCTCACATTGGATAGTTTTGATGCATTCGGAGGATTTGATCCGAACCTGAAAAATATTGTTTTTTCAAACCGGATCTGGATGGCAGGTTGTCCGGTATTCCTAACATTCCGTATGCCTTTGGGAATCAAATGGTCTTCATATATCGGTGCCGGATTGTCCCCCGAAATCCGGATTTTTGAAACTCAGCTGGTTACGGGAGAAAATGAAAATACAGGACTGCTCCTCGACAACGTGATCAGTGAGCCTGATTGGGTTGAAAAAATGAACCGGTTCAATCTTGGTTTCGAAGCAAATGCCGGATTAGCTTATAAGGTTTCACGGCTGATTGAGTTAACAGCAGGGGCTGCCTATTTTCAGGGATTGACTTCACTGGATCACAATGTCCAGGCCAGTTATGAAGACGGGAAGTATACCGGACGATTCAATCCACTGTGGGGCAATAATGCAAAGACCTTGTACAGGGATCTTTCGATAAGTGTCGGTTTTATGATTATTTTGAGCAAGGAGAAAAGATAAGTGGCACGATCAGCAAGGATATTAGAGACTTTAACCGCCGTTTGCCTGATGGTTTGCAGCTTTTATGCATGTGAAAAGCCTGATAACCTGCCACAAATGGAGATTCATATCCTGGATGCTGATAATCAACCGGTTCCAGGAGCCTATGCAGCTTTGTTCGCAAACTATGAAGAGTGGATTTCTCTTGATAATCCGGTACAGGTATGGCGGAAATCTGATGCTGCCGGACATATTCTCTTTTCTGACCTTGACGAAGCCATTTATTATATCTATGTCAGATCCGGAGAGGCTGATAATGCCCTGAATGAGATCAGTACCAGTCAGCCTTTGGTAATGAATGAACGTCTGGTTGTCGTTATCCATATTCAATAGAGTTTTCAGATGATCCGTTTTCAGAAATATCACTCTTCCTTGCTGTTCAGGATACTCCTGCTGCTCATTCTGGCAGGTTGCCAGCGTGAAAACATTATTGACCGGGATGGCGATGTCGTTCCGGGCGAAACCAGGATGGATCCATCCACACTTGTTTTAGATACCAATGATCTTACTAATCCTGTTAGAACCAACGGACAGGTACGGTTTGATATCATTGGTGAAATGCCTGGGATGCAGAAGGGGGACCATTTGTTTTATCCCCTGGGGGAAGGAATATTTGGAACGGTAGCCGGGTTTAGCCTGACTGACTCACGGGTGACTGTGGATTTAACCCGATCGGGATTGGAGACCGTTTGGACGGATATGGTTCTCGTTGATTCCATCACTCAAGATAGCTTTTCTGCCAGAACCCGTTTTTTGCCTCAGGCCTGGAATCGTGATACCATGCAACTCGATGGGATTTATCTGTTCGACGAACTGTGGGGTGGTAAAAGCCTTCGCGTTCATATTCTGGATGGTAAATTCGCAAACGGTTATTCAATTACCCATAAGGTTTCCGGTGCCGGCTCAGATCCATGGCTGAAGCGCTACTCGCTTGCCACTGATTATGATGCACTTTTGGCTGTCGATGTCATGATCGAATCAGGCGGAGCATTGGATGCCCGGGATAGCCTGCTGGTTGAAGAAACAGTACATGGGCCTTTTTATTCAGGGAATATCCCGGTGTTCTACAAGGTCAGATCCTATATCGGTTTTCATGTAGTTATGGAGTCAGATACCACCATACTGTTTAACTTTTCGGCCAGGGAAAAAGGCAGCGCGGTCCTTGTCAATAATCATTGGTCGGATTGGGACATTTCGCATACGGTAGATTATGAGTTGTTCGAGGTCCTGTCCAGGACAGTTTCGAAATTTACCGGATCATACGGTGAGATATTCCTGTACAGGGAAATTACACCGGTATATTGTGGTGAATACGGGGTACAACTGGTTAAAAGACTATTTGCGTCGGTTGGAAGCGAGGTTGACTTCCCGGATTGGTCCATTTCTCAGGACATGCAGGTCCAGATCTGCGGCCTGAAGGCAGGAAAAGCATTTTCCATAGCCGGGGAATCCCTGCCGGAAGAGACGATCGTTCTTGTTCACGGGAGCGAGTCGGGAACAACCCCGAACCAGGCACCCAAGGCTGTATTTACAATTAATCCATCGGTTGGTTATACCGATACCAATTTTGAGTTTGATGCAAACGGATGTTCAGATTTAGAAACTGAATCAGGATTGCTTGAAGTTCGATGGGATTTTGACTCCGACAGCCATTTTGATACAGAGTTTTCAACCTCCAAGACTGTACTGCATCTATATCCGCAACCTGGCATTTATCAGCCGGTTTTAGAGGTCAAGGACGCTGCCGGACTCACATCAAGGATCTCCAAGCCGGTTGAGGTGAACCTCTCTTCGTCAGCCCCAATAGCTCATTTTAATGTCAACCCCGAGACCGGAAGGATAACCGATTATTTCGTTTTTGATGCATCAGGTTGTTACGATGCCCAGGATGACATTAATCAGCTGAAAGTGAGGTGGGATTTCGACGGAGATGGTTTATGGGACACTTCGTTTTCAAAGACAAAAGCGGAAGTACATTTTTATACCGAGCCAGGGAACTATATGCCAAAGCTGGAGGTAATGGACACGGAAGGGCTAAGTGGCTCAACCACAAGACTGATCAAGGTCGGTCCGGCCAATATCAAACCGACAGCATTGTTCACTGTTGATCCGGAGACAGGGACCATAGAAACCGAATTCAATTTTGATGCTTCCGGATCATCGGATACCGAGGATTCATCTGATAAGCTGAGGGTACGATGGGATTGGAATAATGACGGTGTTTATGATACCGGATACAGTACAGGGAAGATCATTACTCATATATTCTCAACCGCGGGTACATTCACGGTCGTCCTGGAAGTTACAGATACAGAAGACTATATCGGCACTGTTTCGAAACCTGTTGTTGTTACTAATCTTAATCAGCCGCCGGTTGCTGATTTTTCCATCAACCCTGCTTCCGGAACCATTGAAACCCGCTTTGCTTTTGATGCATCCGCCTGTACGGATGCCGAAGACAGCCCTGAACTGCTGGAGGTACGGTGGGATTGGGACAACGATAATGTTTACGATACGGAATTCACAGTTGAAAAAATATTTGAAAGGACATTCCCGGTTCCCGGAACTTATATCATTAAAGTACAGGTCAGAGATACGCAAGGGTTGCTGGACTCAAAAGCCCGGACTCTCCTTGTCCGATAATCATTCCGAATAGTTTTCCAGAGCCTTGGTCAGGTTTTCCCGGATTTCCTCACGCAGCCATCCGGGGCTCAGTACCTCAACCCTTGGGCCATAGCTTAAGATCTGCATTCTGAGTTCATCCGAAGGGATTACGGTCAAATGAAAGTCGGTGAATCCGTCCTCATTTACTTTCGCCTGCTGTGTCGGATGCAGGGGACTGGCCAGAATATAGCGCGCCTGGACGGGATCTGCCTTTAGGATAATAGCCTCGGGTACTCCTGAATAGGTGCCGATTCCAAAACTGTACAGGAAGAATTGCTCCGGATCGAAGTTTTTATCAGGATAGAATGTGTTGTCAGTTACCTTGATGCAGGATATCCTGTCCAATCCCAAGGTTCGGATTTTATCCTGATCGACGTCCCTGCCAACCAGGTACCATAAATTCTTGTTTTCCTTCAACAGGTAAGGCTGATATATATAGTGTCTGGGCCTTCCGTCGATATAGGGGGTATAGTCAAATTCAATTTCCCTTTTATCCTTTATTGAATCGAGAAGGACCGGCAGGTGCTCCTGACCCGAGCTGAGAGTCGAGGATTCAAACTGGATGATCCGGTCCAGGTTTGTCCCTGTAAACCGGTCGGCCAGTGAGATCCTGCCCTGGATCTTGTCAACCGCATTTTCGAGATCCCGGAAGATCTGGCTGTTCTTGAAATGGGTAAGGGTTTGCAGGGCCAGCCGGATTAGCTCAACATCTTCACTGGTGAGTGGAAGATTGATGCTGAATTCCGGATCGGAATAATAATAACCACCCTTTTGACGGTCGAAAACAACAGGGGCATATCCAAGGGCTGATTCGTTCTTCATGGCCCAAATATCCTTATCTATTGTCGAGAGCGAGATGTTCTGCCCGGTGGATGAACCATAGAGGGCCTCTTCACACGCCTGCCTCAGGTATTCCTTGGAGGGAAAGGCTTTTGAGCGGCTCCGGATACACTGATCAATGATCCGGTAACGTATTGCAGCATATTTATTTAGTGACATTTCTCCATTTCTGATTGATTTCTGCATCTAAATATAAAAAATCCAATAACGTAAATAGGTTACGTTCCCGACAGGTTCCTTTGAACCGGAAAAAATGATAACCATGAAAGAAGATCGGAAAATTGCTGAAAAAAGAGTATGGATGTCCATTCAGAAAGTTGCCGGTGAAGCGGGCAGAAAAACCGGATGGGAATACCTTGGCAATCCATGTACTGCAAAAAGAATCAATGACCTGATGCTTAATTTCCATGAGAATCCTTATCAGCCGGGATTCTACGGAATCCGGATCCCTATGGGAGAAGTGGGCGGATTGCAGGTCAGCGTGCTGATTGAAAACCAGAAAGAACTGATCATCGGGATACAGACCGAACTGGCACAGACAGGAAACACGGATGTTCAGGCTTATGAAGCCTATCGGGCCATGCTTGGAAGATTTGCGGAATCACAAAACGGCTGGAACCTGGATTCTCCAGGCTGGCTGGCCTGGAAAACTCCGGAAGTCAGGCTTAATTTCCGCTCGGTCAGCAACCGCGCTTTCCAGGATATTATCCGGAACCGCGATAATTCAGAAGCTTTATACCTCATCACCGAAGAGATTTCAGACATCCTCCGTGAAATATCGGATATCGTCGT
This sequence comes from Bacteroidota bacterium, assembly GCA_043797975.1. GTDB lineage: Bacteria > Bacteroidota > Bacteroidia > Bacteroidales > UBA12481 > UBA12481. The sequence continues at coordinate 39,183 of JAZDPC010000073.1, read as the reverse complement.
CAACCGCGAAATAGAAGTATATGGAACCGTTATTAATTAGCCTGATACTCTGGTTTTGGTTGCGGCGACTGCTTAAAACCGGAAAACCGGAAAAGGCCGGCGAGGGTTGCGAGAGCCATCAGTAATCCTTCCGGTGGGATGGACTGCTTCCAGAAAATAAAAGTTACCAGGAATAACGCTGTGACAACGAGCATTATCCGTGAATACAGTCGTGTAACCGAAGTTGTCTTCCGGAACCACAGGATCACAGCCAACAGGATATGGAGCGGGAAGGCCCAGGCGATATTAAGGTTCGCATGACAAATCCAATGTTCGGAGCCGAACCACATGAATGTGAATAAAATGCCCAGCAGTCCGGAAATCAGGAAGATGATGCTGAACCAAATACGCTGCAATTGCTGAGAAACTTTTTTCCGGAGGCCCAGATAAAGCGACACAGCCGCGATAATGGTAAAAATTACATACGGGTGAAACAACCTGAATGGACCTTTATCCAGGGGAGTTGGTGTAAATATCTGACGCTCAGGTCCCGTTAACCGGTCACCTGCCGCAGTTTCTGCTCCGGCAAAACAGATATGCAATCTCTCAGGCAGGAACATATATTCTTCCAGGGAGGCCTGTTTATCGGCACCTGCGGTTAAAAGCAACAGTATGCCTGTCCGTTCCCACGGATGGGCTTTCAGGTATGGAAGAAGGAGCTGCCTGAAGGTAAGCCCGGCACCTGCGTCCGGTGGCCAAAGATAGGCCCCACCAGTCGCTTTCACCACAATGTCGCGCACACGGGTAGTGCAGTTATCCCTTGTAAAATCATACCAGTAGTGCCGATTCTCAGGCAGGTAATTGATCTCCAATAATTCATACAACTCCTGTTTGTCCTCTTGCGAAATGGTCAGGGGCAGTTCCTTGATATACCTGTTTTCGCTGATATATTCTTTGATAAATCCTTCGAAGCGACTGACCGACAACATGTAATACAACTTGCCCTTGATGAATTGCCAGTAGAAATTGGGCACCGCAAAATCAAAGGTGCCATAATTATAGACCCGGTTCACACGGTTGACAGGATCAAAAACCCTTAGAGCGGTATGGCCAAAAAAACTATACATTTCGGCACCGGAACCGCAGGTTAGCAAACTGACCGAGGCATTCGGGCTGAGCTGGATGCCCTGAGCCGTTAACAAGCCAGGGGTAAAGGCTGTTAACCATAATATTGTTAAAAAGCATTTGCGCATTGATTCCGGTTTTATGCAAAGATGAGTAAATTTACCATAGGTAATAAACGTAAACTAAACACACCTGCCATGAAAAAATCAATCGACCGCCGTTCTTTTCTGACCAACAGTGCCATTGCCGGTGCCGGTATGGTAGTCATCCCGCGCCAGGTTTTAGGAGGCAAGGGATATACTGCACCCAGTGATAAACTGAACATTGCCGCCATAGGTTCAGGAGGAATGGGAGCCGGAAATATCAGCCGTTGTGCTGCAGAGAATATCGTAGCTCTCTGTGATGTTGATTTTAACCAGGCTGCTGAAACTTTTAAAAAGTACCCAAAAGCTCCTCAGTATAAGGACTTTCGTGTGATGCTTGAAAAAGAAAAAAGCATTGACGCGGTTATTGTTGCAACACCGGACCATACTCATGCAGTAGCCGCAATGGCTGCCATCAAGCTAGGGAAACACGTTTATGTGCAAAAACCCCTGACACATTCTGTTTTTGAAGCCCGAAAACTGACTGAAGCCGCCCGTGAATATAAAGTGATGAGCCAGATGGGTAACCAGGGCCGGTCGGGAGAAGGTACACGCAGACTGGCTGAATGGATTTGGGCAGGCGCTATCGGAGAAATCCGTGAAGTACATTGCTGGACCAACCGTCCTGTCTGGCCGCAGGGTATCGGCAGACCGGCCGGAACTCCTCCGGTGCCGGATACTTTAGATTGGAACCTGTGGCTTGGGCCCGCTCCGGAACGTCCCTATAATCCGATTTATTTACCATTCAACTGGAGGGCCTGGTTCGATTTCGGTTGTGGTGCGCTGGGCGATATGGGCTGCCATGTACTGGATCCGGTATTTCATGCTTTGAAACTGAAATACCCGATCTGGGTTCAGGGTACACATTCTTACGAGATCACTGAAATGTGGAAACGTGTCGATAACAAGGAAACCTACCCGAATGCATCATTCATCACCTATCAATTTCCTGCGCGGGAAAACATGCCTCCGGTTAGATTGACCTGGTACGATGGGGGCCTGATGCCTGTCTGGCCTGCCGAAGTTGATCCGGCTAAAGTTGACGATGGGGGAGGTTCTATGTTCATCGGCGATAAGGGTATAATCGTTTGTTCGACATACGGTGGTGATGTTCAGATGTTTCCAGAAGAAAGATTCCTTGAGTATAAAGATCTGCCACAAACATTGCCAAGAATAACCGGCACTCATGAAGACAACTGGATACAAGGAATTAAAAACAATATCCTTCCCTGTTCGAACTTCGATTATTCAGGTCCCCTTACTGAAATGGTACTGATGGGTAACCTGGCTATCCGGGTTCCAAATAAAAGGCTGTTGTGGGATGGTGACAACATGCGTGTTACCAATGACGACACAGCTAATCTGTTTATCAGCAGGGAATACAGGCAGGGCTGGACTTTATAGAAGAGAACTAATAGTCCGTGTTTTCGCGGACAACTGGTGCTTCCTCCGGAAGATTTCGGAGGAAGTACTCAAGTTCTTTAGGCTTAAAGGTGCTGAATACAATGTACTTGCCTTTCTTGAGCTTAACCTCGAGAATATGCTTGCTGCCAAAGTTGTATTCAATCCTGTTGATATTGTGGTTGATACCAACTCCTCTAAATGAGCGGATCGTTTTAGCTTTTTCGATTTTGATCTCAGCTATATCAGAGAAAAGTATCTTTCGGTATTTTCTGCCGAACGGGGCCACCTTGTATTCGAGGAAAGTTTCGGTTATCCGAAGATCAATCCGGATAAAGAAAATAAATGAAACAGCCAGAGGAGCGATCAGTAGGGTAAACATTGACCATCTCTCCTGCTGGGGCATGGTTTCCCATTCCGTGAGGTAGGTCATTAAGAAAATGAAGCCCATCATCAAGGTCACCCCCCCAAAGAGCACGACCCGCCAAACCGAAGGAATAGCTTGTTTTTCCTGAAAAAATGACTGTGACATAAATTTTCGTTCTACTTGGTTTTAGTTATACAAAGATAGAATATTAACTTAGGGTCAGGCTGATAAAACCATTTGACTAATCGGGAATAATGAAAAGAACTGTATTGATTTGTCTGTTGTCCACGGCATTGGTGTCATGCAACAATAAAAGCCCGGTCTGGATTTCTCAGGCTCCTGCAGGTGACCGTTATACTGAGATCGATTCTGCCGGTATCACGGTGATTCCAAACGGAAGACTGATCCAGCCGGTTGGAAATACCTTTGTTACGGCTCCCCATCCCTATGGCTTGTGCATGAGTCCGAACGGCCAGATTGCCGTTACTGCAAACTCCGGAACCAGCCCGCTGTCGATCACTATTCTTAAAAATATTCAATCACAGAAACCTGAAATTTTACAAGTTCCGCCGGGTGCTGCAACGAATAAGGGAATACTGGCCAGCGTTTTTATGGGTTTGGCCATATCTCCGGAAAATTCAATCGTGTATGTTTCAGGAGGTCAGGAGAATATAATATACAAATTCGACCTGAACACAGGTTCCGACAAAGGACATATACCCTGTGGCGCCGTTGTCGGGAATCGGGATTTTACACTGGGTTACATAGGTGATATGGTCCTGAACAAGGCCGGTACAAGGTTGTATGCCGTTGATCAGATCAATTTTATCATGCTGATCATTGACCCTGTTTCAGGAAATGTCCTGTACAGGATTAATACAGGAAGATACCCTTTCGGAATATGCCTCTCTCCCGATGAAAAAAAGGTTTACGTCGCCAATGTTGGTATGTTTGAATATACGCGATTTGCAAGTCTTGATCCCGACAGCCTGGAGCGGACATCCCTGGCTTTTCCCGCTTTCGCTTACGGATCCCGGGAAGCCGAAGAAGGGATCGATACCGATACCCTTGATATACCGGGCCTCGGAGAACCCAATGTGCCGGAATCCTTTTCGGTTTGGACCATAGATGTCTCTGATCCCGATGATCCCTGCGTAACAGCAAAAATCAAGACCGGTACCCTGGTCGGTGAAATGCTGGAGGATTTTCCGGCAGTCGGCGGCTCCAGCCCTAATTCCGTGGTGGCTACTCCGGATTATGTTTTTGTCAGCAATGGAAACAACGACAACATTTCGGTCATCGACATTGTCAGCGATACCGTCGTTGGCACCATTTCACTGATACCTGATGAGAGAATGAGACACTTCAGGGGGATCATTCCCTTTGGAGTTGCCGTTTCGCCGGACTATAAGAAGTTGTTCGTGGCTGAGTCAGGGATCAATGCGGTTGCTGTGATTGATGTTGCTTCAAAGAAGGTAATGGGACATATTCCGGTCGGATGGTTTCCGGCCAAGCTAAAAGTTACTCCGGATGGTAAAAAGCTGATCGTCACGAATGCAAAGGGTTTCGGGAGCGGTCCGAACGGTGGCCCTGATTTTGTCGAGGGTCCGGAGGGAACCTATATAGGAAACCTGATGAAGGGATCAGTGTCGGTGCTCGATATCCCCTCCGGAAGAGAATTACGGAAATTGACACGCGAAGTGATTGGAATGAACTTTGACCTGAAAAGATCAGATGATCAGGTGTTCCAATCACGGAAAAACAATCCGGTCCCGCTCTATCCGGGATATTCAAATTCTCCAATCAGGCATATTGTTTTCATTTCCAAGGAGAATCGTACGTATGACGAGGTTTTTGGCCAGGTAAAAGCCGGCAGGGGAGAACCTTCCCTGGCGCGTTATGGCGCAGGGAGATCATTTACCAACCGGGCTAAGGATCAGAAAGTGGAAAATGCCGATATCATGATCAACCACCTGGCACTGGTGAACCGTTTTGCCATGTCGGACAATTTTTATGTCGATTCGGATGTATCGGCTGATGGTCATCGTTGGCTGGTGAATACGTATCCCAATGAATGGGTCGAATCCTCGGTACCGGCCAGTTACGGAGGCAACCGAAACTACGTCGCCAAATCAAAAGCTCCCGGTATACTGGGTTTTAACAGCTCGGCAGGAGCAATCTATCCGGAGGACTATAATGAGGGTGGCTCGATGTGGGAACACCTCGAGCGCAATAAAATTTCTTTTTTCAATTTCGGATTCAGCCTGATGTTTGAGCCCGGGGCCTATCAGCCCGAATACAAATATACCGGGATCAGGCACCTGGCTAATTTTCCGTTGCCGGCTCCTTTGTTTGCCAATTCCTCCAGGAAATACCCGACCTATAATACGGCAATCCCCGATCAATTCCGGATCGATATGTTCATTGAGGAATATAACCGGAAATGGGCCGGGAAAGAGAATGAGTTTCCATCTGTGGTGACTGTCATTCTTCCGCAGGATCATGGGGCAGGGGAAAGGCCGGAAGCCGGTTACCCGTTCAGGGAAAGTTATATGTGCGACAATGACCTGGCAGTCGGGCGTTTGGTAGAGTTTCTGAGCCATACACCACAATGGAAGAACATGGCCATCATCATTACCGAAGATGATGCACAGGGCGGAGTTGACCACGTGGATGCCCACAGAAGCGTTCTGATGGTGATCTCACCGTACGCTAAAAAGAACTATGTGTCACATGCTCATTCCAGTTTTGGGAGCCTTTTTAAAACCTACTGGAATATTCTGGGGATTCCCTACCTGAACCAATACGATGCCGGAGCTACTGATCTCAGTGATCTGTTCACGGATCAGCCCGATTTTACCCCGTATGAAGCTATCGCGGTGGATCCGAGAGTCTTTGATCCTCAAAAAGCAATGGATCCCTATGACGAGAGATTCGACTGGAAAGCCGTCAGGGAGTCACCGGATATTGATAATGTCAGGGATATGCTAAGGGAGAGTAAAGAAGTAGAGGCATGGAGGAAGGAAAGTAGGAAGTAGGAAGGAGAAAGGAGGAGGTTTTTTTGGAAATACCGGAAAATCGGCTAAATTTGTGCCCACAATTTGCGTTGGTCGTGTAGTTCAGTTTGGTTAGAATGCCGGCCTGTCACGCCGGAGGTCGCGGGTTCGAGCCCCGTCGCGACCGCAGCGCCTTGGAGTTGTCAACTATTGTAAAGTTGACAACTCTTTTTTTATCCATTTTATTGAGTTAAGCCCCCGCACATCCTCAACAATTCCGTTTCACTGGCCTTGCACCGGAAAAGGGCAGTGAGGTACCGGTTCTCTGCATCCATCAGCTTCTTTTGCGTTTCCCTCAGTTCAATGTCGTTTGCGCTTCCGATGCGGTATTTCTCGGTGGCAATGGCGAGGTTTCGCTGTGCCAGTGCAACATTCTCCTTTTCAAAAGCGGAAAGTTGAAGATTGGTCTGATAGTCGTTAAAAAGACGTTGTAAATAGGCCTTAATATCAAGCTCGGTTTGCTCTGCCGCAATTTTTGCCGACTCGAGATTGATCTGGGCCTTGCTCCGGTTATGTCTTTGTATGAATCCATCAAAAATAGTATAGGAGGCATTAATTCCCATATTGTAACCGCGGTTCTGGTTCTGCTGCATGATTCCAACCTCGGATTGTGATTTGCTGTAATTATAACCCGATGTAAAATTCAATTGAGGATAGAGGCTGGAATTGGTACTCTTCTTTTCGAGAAGAGCTATGCTCAGATTGGTCCGGCTGATCTGGATCTCCGGATTCTGAACGGATACCAGTTCCCACAGCTGGTCAAAGTTCAGGTCGGCACGGATTGGGATTTCAGGATGAACTTCAAACCGGGTATACAAATCGCAGCATAATATCCGGTTCAATTCAACTTTTGCATTCTGTAGCAACTTTACCTGCTGAATATAGGCTGAACTGTCGGCATTGTAATCCACGCTTGCCTGAAGCAGAGAAAGTTCCGAACTGGTTCCGAATCCGACACCCGCTTTGGCAATACGCTTTCTCTCAGATGTAATGGCCATGGCTTCGCGGTATACATCCACCATCTTTTGCTGTGTGATGACAGTGTAATAGGCTGAAATCACCTCTGAAGCGGTGTTTTCAACAGTAGCATGTAACTGGATCTCAGTGAGCCCCTCAAGTTCTGACAGTTTCTTTTTCTGAATGAACATGTCAAATCCGTCGAACAGGGTCCAGGTGAGAGCCACGCCTGCGCTGATATTGTCATTCCTTGCCGCGTCACTTGACCTCTCACGGCCATCATAATACTGCTGATAGGTATTGTTTACCGACATGCTGCGGGCACCTGTAACACCCAATTGGGGTAAAAGGCCTGCATTTCCGGCTGTATTGTTCAATCGGGCGATTCTGGTATCGTTGGAGGCCAGAGAAATATTGAAATTGTTTTCCATAGCCACCATCAGTGCCTGCGACAGGCTGAGTGTATCCTGTGCCTGAATGGCCGGGCTGAACATCAGGGTCGTAAGCAAGCAAGACAAAAAATATCTTTTCATTGTTCCTGATTTTCAAATTTCTTCTTTGATCCCGAAATATAGGTGTACAATGCAGGGATAACAAACAAGGTCAATATCAGTGCAAACAACAGGCCGCAGATAATGACTATCCCCATGGATACCCGGCTTTTTGCACCGGCGCCTAAAGCAAGGGCGATCGGTAAGGCTCCCAGGACGGTGGCCAGGCTGGTCATCAGGATCGGCCGGAATCGCTGGGCCGCCGCTTCCAGGGCGGCAGCTTTCTTGTCCATCCCGGCATATTTTTTCTGATTGGCAAATTCGACAATCAGAATTCCGTTCTTGGTGACTATCCCGATCAGCATGATCATACCGATCTCACTGAAGATATTCATGGTTTGGGAGAATATAACCAGGGACAGCAAAGCGCCGGCAATGGCCAGAGGAACTGTAAACATGATGACCAGCGGGTCCCTGAAACTTTCAAACTGAGCAGCCAGGATCAGATAGATCAGTACCAGGGCAAGCATGAAGGCAAACATCAGGGTGTTGGAGCTTTCGCTGTAATCTCTTGAAACTCCGGACAGGGTGGTGGTAAAGGATTCATCAAGAGTTTCATCAGCGATCTTCTGCATCGCCGTTATACCCTGCCCCAGAGTGTAACCCTGGGCCGGACTGGCCGATACGGTTGCCGAGATATAGCGGTTGTAACGAAACAATTGAGGCAGGTTTACACGGTAATCGATCTTGACGATATTGTCCAGCTGAATCATTTCGCCTGAGCGACTCCTGATATACACCGTGCTCAGATCGATGGGCTGATCACGGTATTGACGTTCAGCCTGGCAGATAATCTCATATTGTTTTCCGCCCATGATGAAGTAACCCATGCGTTGACCGCTGAAGAACAATTGCAGGGTTTCTGCAACGTCCCGTAAAGTCACCCCGAGGGTTCTGGCCCTGTCGCGATCGATGGTCAGAGTCATCTCGGGTTTGTTGAATTTCAGGTTCAGATCAACAACCTGGAACGTCGGATCCGCCTGTGCCCTTTCCATGAAACCGGGGATAGCCTCCCTGAGCTTGTCGAGGGTAGGGGCCTGAATAACAAATTGAACGGGCAAACCAGTATTCCGGGCTCCCCCGATGGTCTGCTCCTGGGTTACGAAGGTCCGGGCAAACGTCATCGGTCTGATAATACGGGTCAGGTAATCAGCGATCTCCTGCTGAGACCGTTCTCTCTCTTCAGGGGGAACCAGAGTGATCCTGACGAAACCGGAATTGGAACTGGATGATCCGAATCCGGGGGACGTCAGCCCCATGTAGGATGAATTCTCGGGCAACGTGTCAACGATATTAACCAGTTGCTGCAGATACTGGTCCATTTTTTCAAATGAGACACCTTCCGGTGCCGTTGCCTGGATCGATAGCCGGCTCTTGTCTTCCAACGGGGCCAGTTCTCCGGGTATCCGCGGCAATAGGACTACAGCAATTGTCGTGCATGCGGCCATGATCACAAACGCCAGCCAGCGCCTTTTAAGAAATCCTTTCAATGACTTGCTGTAGATAGCATTGAGCGCAATGAAAAACGGTTCGGTTGCGGAATAAAACCGGTTGTGGTGCCCGGTCTTTTTCAGCCAGTTGGAAGCTAACATCGGAGTCAGGGTCAGAGAGACAAAGGCCGATATCAGGACGGCTCCTGCCATGACTACGCCAAATTCACGGAATAGCTTGCCGGTAAGTCCCTGCAGGAAAATAATCGGAAGGAAAACAGCAGCCAGCGTGATTGTTGTTGAAACGATGGCAAAAAAGATCTCTTTTGAACCTTTGAATCCGGCCTCCATGGGTGACATGCCCTTTTCGATCTTGGTATAGATATTCTCAAGAACGACAATGGCATCGTCCACAACCAGGCCTGTTGCCAGGACAATGCTTAAAAGCGTAAGGATGTTGATGGTAAAACCAGCCAGGTACATGATGAAGAATGATCCGATGAGTGAGATCGGAATGGCAACCACCGGGATGATGGTTGTTCTCCACTGCCTGAGAAACAAGAAGATAATGAGCACAACAAGGGAAAATGAGATCATAATGGTCTCCTCAACTTCTTTTATTGCTTTCCGGATCGACAGGGTCGTATCCATTGAAACGCCGACCGTTAAATCCTCAGGCATTTCTTTTTTGATCTGCTCCAGCCTGACTTTGATTTCATCCACAATGGCAATGTGATTTGAACCAGGCTGCGGTGTAACGGCCAAACCAACCATCGGAACCTTACCGTTTCCTCTCATGATGGTCTTTTCGTTCGATGGAAGAAGCATCGCCCTGCCGACATCCTTGAGCTTGATCAGAACGCCATTGGACTCCCGGATGATCAGCTCATTGAACTGCTCTTCGGTAGTCATTCTGCCCATGGTCCTTACCGATAACTCGCTGCCGTATCCTTCGACACGCCCCGATGGAAGCTCAATATTTTCACCGGTGACTGCAGACCGGATATCCGATGGCGTCAGGCCATACCCTGCCAGTTTTAAAGGATCGATATAGAGCTTGATTGAATACCTTTTTTCTCCCCAGATACCTATTTCACTAACACCGGGGGTTGTCTGAAGCCTTTCCTTGAAAAGATTGTTGGCGATTTCGGATAATTCAAGCAGGTTCCGTTTATCACTTTGAAGAGTAATGCTGAATATCGGACTGGCGTCGGCATCCGATTTAACGACCTGGGGCGGATCCACATCAGGGGGGAGGGAACGCATAGCCCGTGAAACCCGGTCACGTACATCGTTGGCAGCAGCTTCCATGTCCGTTCCTATCTGAAACTCAACGGATATCCTACTGGAACCGTCACGCGAGGAGGATGTCAAGGTACGGATACCGGCAATCCCGTTGATGCTCTCTTCAAGAGGTTCTGTTATTTGGGTTTCAATGAGCTCTGCGTTGGCACCTGAATAGGAGGTGCTCACGCTTACCGTCGGAGGATCAACGTTGGGATATTCCCTCACACCCAGAAAGGAGAATCCTATCACACCAAAAAGCACGATGAGGATGGATACTACCAATGCCAGTACCGGTCGTTTGATAAAGGTTCCGGATAAATTCATAGCGAACCGGGATTATTGATTGGTTTTAGGAGGCATACCCGTTTGGTTACCTTTAGCAACCACAGGTGTTCCATTGGAAATCTGAAGCAAACCTGATACTATCAGGCTATCGCCGGGCTGAAGTCCTTTGGTGATCTGAACATCTTTTTCGGTGCGGATACCGGTCTGAATCGTGACAGACTTCGCTTTCCCTTGAACAATAAGGAAAACGTTGCTGCCATTGATATCGCCAACAATAGATTCGGATGGGACCAGAATAGCATCCGGGATCTCTTCAAGAACAAGGTTGATGCGGGCAAATGCACCCGGTACCAGGGCACCTGCAGGATTAGGACAGGTTGCCCGAACCATGATGGTCCGCGTTCCTGTATCAATACCGGATTCAGATGCATATACTCTTCCGGTAAATGTATAGGGACTGTAATCCACCGAAAAGGACAATGACATTCCTTTATGAATGAGTGTGTTGTATTTTTCTGGCACCGAGAATTCAATCTTGATGGGATCTGTTGATTGTAAGGTAGCAACCAGTGAGTTTGAAGGAATATAAGACCCGGGGCTCACATGCCTTAAACCTATCTTGCCGGTGAGGGGAGCAATAATCTCTGTTTTGGCAATCTGAGCTTCCAGGATTTTCCTTTCTGCTTCAACGGACTTGAGCTGGTTCGAAGCAATGTCGTATTCTTCCTGGCTGATCGCTTTAATTTCCAGCATTTTGTTTTTTCTAAACTCATCGTCGCGGGCCATCTTTTCCTGTACTGAGATTTTATTCAGCTGGGCCTGGAGATCGCGATCATCTATTTTAAGCAGAACCATTCCTTTTTTTACTTCAGCTCCTTCCGAGAAATAAATATCGGTTACCCTTCCTGTCACCTCATTGCGGAGTTCTACTTTCTCATTCGGCAATAGTGTCCCGGTTGTGCTGATTATGTTCGATAAACTGTCCGACTTAATAACGATGGCTTCCACTGATACGGCTCCTGCCCTGCGAGGCCCGGAAACCGGAGCATCTTTCTTCTGATTGCATGCTGTAGCAGACAACAAACAAAAAATCAGTATATGTGATATCTTTAATCTTGAAAAGGCTGAATCCATATAGGGATGGTAAATTGATTTAGCAACTAATTTTTGTTCGATAAAAGTAAGCAAGCCGCTTTAGCATCTGATCAAATTATGGTTAAAAAACATTAAAAGTGACAATCCTGTCGAATAAATTCTAATAAGTGTTAATTTTACAATTATAATTATACTAAGGACAAAACCTTAAACCCGGTTCATGATATGAAAACAAAACTTATAACGCCAATGATCATGTTGGCAGGTTTATTCTTATGGGGATGCAACTCTGCACCGAAAGGAGCTTATCAGGGGAAAAATGAAGCCGTTCCTTTTCGGGTAACAACATTCGGACTGGATCAGGTCAAGTTGCTTGACGGGCCTTTTAAACATGCTATGGATATGGACATCCAAACACTGCTGAACTACGAGCCTGATAAGCTGCTGGCTAAGTTCAGATCGGAAGCCGGATTGAAACCCAAAGCCGAACATTATAAAGGTTGGGAGGATGCAACCATTGCCGGTCACAGCCTTGGCCATTACCTGAGTGCCATTGCCATGGCTTACAAAACCACTGGCGACCAGCGCTTTATCGAGAGGATTAATTATATCGTTGATGAATTGGCCGTGGTACAGGAGACCAATCAGAACGGGTATATCGGAGCCTTCCCGAACGGAAAGAAGATTATGGAGGAAGAGGTTGCCAAAGGGAATATCCGTTCACAGGGTTTCGATCTGAACGGAATCTGGGTTCCCTGGTATACGATTCATAAAGACATGGCCGGTTTACGCGATGCATACAGGCTTTGCGGAGTGACAAAAGCACTGGAAGTAGAGAAGAAGTTGGGCGACTGGACAGGTATGATCATTTCCGGCCTCAATGATGAGCAAATGCAGTTGATGATGCGTTGCGAACAGGGCGGGATCAGCGAAGTACTGGCTGATCTTTCTGCGGATAGCGAAGATTCCCGGTACATGGATATGGCCAGGAAATTCCATCACAAAGCCGTCATTGACTCTTTGGCCAAGGGAATCGATATCCTTCCTAACCGCCATTGCAATACCAACATACCGAAAGTGATCGGTCAGGCACGGATTTTTGAGCTCACAGGCGATTCAGCCGCCCGTAAGGCTGCTGAGTTTTTCTGGGACAGGGTAGTCAATCATCATAGCTATGTATCAGGAGGGAACGGCAACGACGAATATTTCGGGAAACCGGATACCCTCAGCAAGAGGCTGGGGCAGGGTACCACCGAGTCTTGCAATGTCTATAACATGCTCAAACTGACACAACATATTTTTGAATGGGATGCCCAGGCTGCTGCTGCTGATTTTTATGAAAGGGCATTGTTTAATCATATCCTGTCGACCCTGAACCCGGAAGATGGCCATGTGGTTTATAACCTGTCGCTCAAAATGGGAGGCTACAAAGAATTTCAGGATCCATTCGATTTTACCTGCTGCATCGGTACAGGTATGGAAAACCATGTTAAATACGGAGAGAATATTTATTATCATAATGATAAGGAATTATTTATCAGTCAGTTTATTGCATCGGAACTGACCTGGGCTGAAAAGGGATTGATGCTTATCCAGAAAACCAATTTTCCTGATGAACAAGGCACCACTCTCGGATTAACCTGTATCGAACCGGTTAAACTGGCTCTGCAAATTCGTTTTCCTTACTGGGCTGAACAGGGTGTTGACATTAAGATCAACGGTAAAAAGGTGTCGGTGAAGAATTCTCCGGTGGATTTCATAACAATCAGCCGGACGTGGAAAACAGGGGATAAAGTTGAAATCAGCCTGCCATTCTCATTGCGGCTGGAACCGATGCCGGATGATTCATCCAGGGTGGCTGTTATGTATGGGCCATTGGTGTTAGCCGGACAACTGGGAACATTGGAGGATCCGGAAGCAAAATCACCTTTCTTCGTGCCGGTTCTCTTAACCGAAAGCCGCAATCCTTCAGACTGGCTCAAACCGGTTGAAGGGAAACCCAATACTTTCATCTTGAGTGGAGTAGGAAAGCCCAGAGACGTGGAGCTTAAACCATTTTTTGAGACTTATAATTGCCGGTATACCGTTTACTGGGACATTTTCACTACCGAATCCTGGAACAAAAAGCAGGAAGAATACAAACTGGAACTGGCCCGCAAGGCTGAAATAGAGGCCCGAACCATTGATTTTGTCCAGCCCGGTGAAATGCAGCCCGAAAGAGAGCATAATTTTAAAGGCGACAAGACAACGCCGTATATGTTTCAGGACCGGATGTACCGCGAATCAAGAGGCGGATGGTTCTCGTTTGATATGAAAGTGCTTCCGGATCAGCCTGTCATTATTAATGTTGAATACTGGGGTGGTTTTCCGGGCAGCAAGACTTTCGATATATTGGTTGGCGATACTAAAATAGCAACGCAGAATATTTCAAGTATCAGGGAAGGCCAGTGGATCGATATCGATTATCCGGTTCCTGCGGAGATAACAAAAGGAAAATCAAAACTTACAGTTACTTTTAAAGCTTTCTATGGCCATATGGCCGGACCGGTTTTCGGTGTCAGAACGCTTAAAGTAAAATGAATATCAGGCAAGGTTTTTGCATGATGATCCGATTAAACAACCAGGTTATGAAATTAATCAGCGTATACATTGCCGCACTAGTCCTTGGCGGTATATCATTCTCATGTTCCAAGGAAAAATGCCATTGTGAAAAGGATCAACCGGTACTCTTTCAGTATGAGTACATAAATTATGCCTGGGGCTACCGGCATCATGGCTTCATGATCAGCCCGGACGGCGTTATTCACGGATTCAGGCAACCAGCTGAATGGAAAGAGTATGATTCCACCGGCCTCATCAGCAGCGCTAATCTGGAATACAACCTTAACCGGTGTGATACTGTGTTCGGTACCGTTGATACCGATACCCTGAATGCATTCTTTAACCAGATCGAAGAGATCCGGAACGGTGAGATCAAGGACATCGGAGTCTATATGGCGGATGCCGGTACAGGAGTGTTTTTGGCCTGGTACTGGAACTCTGATGAAAGCATGTATGAGAGGGTCTTTCTGATCTCCAACGGCGATACCAACCTGGAAAACACTAATGCCAAAGTGGATGATCTGGTTGAATGGCTCAAAAGGACCGGTCAGAAAACCGACCGGTTCTATTGGTTTGGCAATCAGTAAAAGATCAAAATTCGATCATTATCTAAAAAAAGACCGCCTGAAACCAGGCGGTCTTAAATAACCCATAAAAGCAACCTCAATTACCTAATTCCAGGGCATCTGTGCCAAATCATAGATGCTTAGATATCCTAATTGGATGATTTTTAACATTTTATCCCAATTTACCAGGTCAACATGGTCGGTAAATTGATGATACTCGGCAGGCATACCGGCCATAAAGTAATAAAATGGGATACTCTTTTCATTAAAGGGTGAATGATCACTTCCTCCACCGCGACGGCCTGGTTCTGTTTCCCTGAAGCTGACTTCCATGCCATAACTCATTTCAGTATTGTATTTCTCAACCAGTTCCTTGGATTTCGGGAAGTTAGTGGAATAGTTGACGCTGATTTTTTTATCCTCATTTTCGCCGGGACTGTTCCTTGAGATCATGTCATAGTTCAGATAGCAAAGGACTTTTCCCTTATAGGGATGAGCCACAAAATAGGCAGATCCAATAAGCCCTTTCTCTTCGGCCGTCCAGGCTGCAAAAACGATAGTCTTTTCCGGCTTGACCCCGCTGGCGACCATCGCCTTGGCAATAGTCATGACGCCAACGGTTCCCGAGGCATTATCATCGGCACCGTTATAAATGAATCCATTCTGGTTGCCCATATGATCGTAATGACCACCGATGACAATAATTTCTTCAGTGTTTTTACCTTCGAGAACGCCGATCACGTTACGTACTTTAACGATTCGTGATTCCACCGTTGTTTTTACCCTGATAAATTTCCCGGTCAGTTCGCGTG
Organism: Bacteroidota bacterium; assembly: GCA_043797975.1. Taxonomy (GTDB): domain Bacteria; phylum Bacteroidota; class Bacteroidia; order Bacteroidales; family UBA12481; genus UBA12481. Next base: position 23,528 of record JAZDPC010000073.1, on the reverse strand, counting down.
ATGCCGGTTTTCCGGTTTCAGCAATCTGCTTTTCAAGAGCGCCAATATCAACACCTGATCCATTAAGGATTTCATTCAGAACCCGGTCCGTGATCGTGAGGTTTATCAAGTTGGCATCCATATTATCCTTCATCAGGCTCATGGATTTTCTGTTCCTGTTTTGGGGAACATCTCCTTCATAGGTTGTGGTGTTATACCGGAAAGGGTAATTTGCCACCCATTGAGAAGTCGGATCCGTGCCGGGCCGGTATTCTATAACACCTACAGCGTCACGTTCCACCGCCCAGGAAAACATGCCTCCGGGCTGCCTCATGCGTGCGAACATTCTCTCCATGTCATTTGGCTGTTGGGCTGGTACTTCCGGTTTGAATTTCTCATACGTTTTGGATGTGGGGTCCTTGGAACCCGGGAAACCCGAAAGTTTGATCAGGAATTTCCCTTTGATATCCATCCCTTTAAAATCATCATAACCTTTCTTTTCATCCGATAGTCCATAGCCAATGAAAACAATCGGCACCTCTATCTCCATACCAACCTGGCCCGGATTAACGGAGAAGTCGGTTTGATAGTCGAAATTCACCGAACGAACCGTTGAGCCGGATTTGGTTATGATGCTCATTTCCTGAACCGGGCCGGCTGATGATTCGACGAGGTTGAAATTCTGGAAATAGGTCTTTTTCGGTTCAGGACGCTGCGGCTGCTGGCCCGGAGTGCCTCCTGTAGGCCGTTGTCCGCGTCTGCCGAAGCTTTGCTGCTCGGCATCGCCACCAGGCAGCAATCCGTAGAGCTTGAACATGCTTGCTATGTAATCAGAAGCAATGTATTCACCCTTTGTACCAGCTTCCCGGCCGTCGGTCCAATCGGAAGCCAGAAATTCGAGCTGCCCCTGGATAACCTCTTTGGTTATAGCCTGTAGGCCCTTGTCCCGCCCTGAGTCTTGTGCATATTGAGGCAGAGTACCTGCCAGCATAAGCCCGGCAATCAAAAAGAAACGTAAGGAGTTTTTCATATGATTTGTTTAATGGTTACCATTTTATGTTAGCTAATTCAAAAATGTTCAGATAACCGAGTTTGACGATATCGGTCATGTATGCAAGGTTTGCCTTGTCGGCGTGATCAGTATATTGATGATAATCAGGAGTAAATTTGCCGTGGATCAGGAAGATCGGGATGTTCTCAGCCGAAAAAGAACTAAAGTCTGATCCTCCCATCGGTTGTGCAGAGGTCTGCCATGTTACGTCGAGGGCAAGATTATTTTCCCTGATATGAGTTTCGGCCAACTCGCGGAGAAGCGGAAGGTCTGATGTATAGTTGTAATCACATTTGCGTCCCGTTGAATCGGTAAGCTCTGTCCGGCTGATCATATCCAGATTCAGATAGCACCTGATCTTATCCTTGTCAGCCTTGCTGACGAAATATTCTGAACCCAGCAGCCCTTTTTCTTCGGCCGTCCATAAGCAGAATATTATCGTGTTCCGGGGCTTGGTTCCGGTAGCAACCATTGCTCTCGCGATGGTCATGATCCCAACGGATCCGGAGGCGTCATCATCGGAACCATTATAAATAAAACCCTGGTTCTGTCCTACATGATCAAAGTGGGCTCCGAGAACAATCTGGCTTGATGGATCTTTTCCTTCGAGTATCCCGATTATGTTGCGGCCCCTGACAATCCGTGAATCAACTGAACTGACAAGATGGAGAAAAACGGTTTCCTGTTGTTTCGATGGAACCAGCTTTTCTTCTTTAGCCTCATTTTCATACTTTATGGGATCAACTACCATCTGAGTCAGAAGGTAATTCAGCGCTCTCTCAGAAAGATTTATTCTTGGCACTGGTAAGGTTCCGGTTCGGGGCAGCAACATCCTGATCCTGCCGGATTGATTAAATGGCCTGTCTCCTTCATAGGTTGAAGTATTGTAACGGAAAGGGATGTTGGAAGCCGCAGGTTCCAGTCCTCCCGAACCATTTCTGATCTCAATCACTGCTAAGGCACCTTTCTCGAGAACAAAGCGGTTCTTGGCTGCATCATAGGTAGACAGGAATGTGGGGTCAGCGGTGAATTTTTTGTATTTTGATGATTCAGGATCGGTCCACCCGGGGAAACCTGACAACCGCAAGACTATTTTACCCTTGACATTCACATTTTTAAAATCATTGTGCCTGAGCTTTGGATTATCAATTCCATACCCTACAAATATGACAGGTGCTTCTATGTCGATGGAGTAACTTCCGGGATTGACCGAATAATCGATCAAATATTGAAAATCGATATTCTGAACACCTGAACCCTCCTTTATGATCAGAGAGCACTCTTGCCTTAGTCCGGGCCTGGTCTCAATGAAATTGATGTTCTGGTACCAGGACCGTGACTCAATACCCGAAGAGGATGGAGAACCGGTGCGGATTGTTACCCGTCTGTCGCCACCCGGCTTCAGCCCCAGCGATTTAAGAACCGAAACAATATAATCGGAAGCCAGGAATTCGCCCTCAGTTCCGGTTTCCCTGCCCATGGTCCAGTCGGATGCCAGGAATTCAAGCTGTGCTTGTATGGCTTGCTGGGTAATGGTTTGTAATCCAAGTTGCTTGGATGCTGATTGGCTGTTCAGGGAATTGGGAATCAGAAAAACGGTCAGACAAAGAAGTGTACGAAACCGCATTTTTAAAAGGTTAGTTTCCAAACAAAAGTATATGATGGATCCGGCAATGGATGCCGTGAAAAGTTAAAAGTTGTTAATAGGAAAAGAATGTAAAATGGACTTTACCATAAATCCTTGTTTCTTTCCATTTTTCATGATCTGCGAACGATAGATCGGGTCCATGCTCCAGAATAAACATGCCCTCCGGCTTTAGAAGTGAGCCTTCAAAAATCAGTTCGGGCAGGTCGGCTAGGTGCTTGTGATCGTAGGGAGGATCGGCAAAAATCAGGTCAAAGGAATCCCGGCTGCGCGTCAGGAATGAGAAGACATCAGTCTGAAAAAGCTGAATAGTCTGGATATCAAGAAGCTTCAGGTTTTTCCGGATGGCTTCGCAATGGAAGCGATCCCATTCGACAGCCAGAATGTATGGGCAGCCAAGTGATGCAAACTCATAGCTGATACTGCCTGTACCGGAAAAAAGGTCCAGTACTCTGACTGATTCAAAATCAATACGGTTCCGGAGTATGTTGAACAAGGCTTCACGGGCCATGTCGGTGGTTGGGCGGGCCTTAAGGTTTTTAGGTATTAGAGGCCTTCTTCCGCTAAGGGGTCCGTTTGTTATCCGCACAGTGCCAGGTTTATCAGGTTGGCATACGAATATTGGTGGACATCAGTGAATTTCTGAGTGTAGAGATAACCCTTGTCAAATTCCTTTAAGCGGACCGAACGGATATATCCGGGTAGTACCTTTTTTGTATCGGGGTAAAGCTCAGGCCATCCGGAAATTATAAGGGGTGTCTCTTCCTGGGAAAGGTCAAACTCATCGTAAGCGTTGAGAATGAAGTAGGCCAGATCCGCATCGGACCGGAGGGGATAGCTGTTATATAGAATCAGTCGTCCCGATTTGACCAAAACAAGATCAGCCAAATCAGGGGTGATATTAACATGGAGCTGGTCTGCAGAGCCGTATATTTCGAAGGTTTTAAGTGCTGATTCAATAAAGGGTACAGACTGATGTGTGATCGTGACCTCATTTAGTAGTGCAAGGGCCTGATGCCTGATATCTTCCCGGATGCAGAACAACAGGCAGGCATTACACGAGCGTAATCTGCTGAACAATACTCTTTCGTTTCCTGCAGGGGGAGCGGAAACTGAAAAATAATCGGAAGCATTGTCAGGATTGAAAAGAGGTTCCGGTATCAGCAGAGCTCCCCTGTTTTGAATCATCAATCTGACGGATTTATAATTTCTCAGCAAAAAGGGTACCGAATGAAGAAGATGACTCAGGTGTTCACTCTGGTTTTCGGGTTTTACCGGAGTGTCAAACCAGGAGCTCCTGAACGCAATGTACTTCATCCGGATCGTGTCAAGAATGGCATATGCAAAGGTTCGGGGTCCGAATTGTACCGATAGCTGATAGGTTGAAGTTATGCCGGAATCAAATGATTCGTCGATGAAACTGATATCTTTCATCCGGAACCGGCAGATTATTCCCAGTTCCCGGCGTTATTGTTTGCTTCTTCAATATTTCCTACACGGATGCCTTTGAAATCTTTGGCAACGTCATTAAGGTTGATGATCAGTTGTCTGTCAAGACCATTGAGAAAATCGAAGTTCAAAGCACCGGCTTCAAAGACTTGCACCGTAACCTTGGATGCTGTTACAATCACGCCTGCCTGCAAAATGAATTGTTTACTTCCTGCAAAAGGAATAAAGCACAGGGAATCGACCGGATATCCTTTTGGGAAGATAGAATCCAGTACAGGAACATAGGAGGTCCTACGTACAATCAGACCTTTGGCAACAGCCAGCGAGTCGTCTTCACTACCTTCAGCAAACACAATTGGGAAAGAGTCATATTTGACAAAGTTGATGAGAGTGTCAAAACTCCCTGTATATTTTTGATATACAGATTTATATGCAACCTGGGCTGTACGAATGTCTTTCAGCCGTTCTACCACTTTTTCGCTCCGGGCTTTTCTTTCGGTTTCAAAATTGATTGGCTTCATGATACCGCTGTAGATCAGGTAGGCAAGAATGATGATCAATCCTCCCAAAATAATCTGGACTATGTATCTGACAGTTTTCATTACTGCGGAATTATTAAGTTTGACTGCAAATTTAATACAAAATTCACACAACGGGGCTGAAGACTATCTTTTTCTTCGAAATGATTTCTGATCAATTAATCGTTCAAATCAGGGAAAACCTGGGGCATGAACCAACAGACGGACAGAATCGCCTGATCGCTTCATTGCCGGATTTTGTCTTAGGGAAGGGAGACAGGATCTTCGTTATCCGCGGGTATGCCGGTACCGGCAAAACGAGCCTTGTGGCTTCACTGGTCCGCACCTTGGCTGCCTATCGTCTAAAATCCATATTGCTTGCACCAACCGGAAGAGCAGCAAAGGTGCTGAGCAGCTATTCCGGATCCCCTGCTTTTACCATACACAAGAAGATATACAGGCAAAAAAAGATCGTTGAGGGATTTGGCGAATTCAGCCTTGACAGGAATCTCCATAAAAATGTTCTGTTTATCGTTGATGAAGCCTCGATGATCAGTAACCAGTCTTTGGAATTATCTCCTTTCGGTTCGGGACATCTGCTCGATGACCTGATATCTTATGTGTATAGCGGCCAGGGATGCAAGCTGATCCTGATCGGTGACGATGCCCAGTTGCCACCGGTTGGTTTTGACCAGAGTGATGCCCTCAACCTGAATTACCTTACCCGCTATAGTCTCCCGGTAGAGGAGCATTGTTTGCAGGAGGTTGTCAGGCAGGCACAGGACTCCGGCATTCTTTACAATGCAACAAAATTACGTCAGAGGCTTAATCAGAAGGAGGATCAGCGAGGATTTCCGGAGCTGGTGTCGGGGAAGTTTAACGATTTCATCCCCATCCGGGGCGATGCGCTGATGGAGGAACTTGAACGCAGTTATAGTACGGTTGGGATTCAGGAAACCATGGTGGTATGCCGCTCCAACAAACTCGCAAACCGGTATAACAAGGGTATACGCGATATGATCCTGAGGTATGAGGAAGATATCCGGTACGGGGATCTCCTGATGGTCGTCAAAAACAATTATTACTGGCTGAAAGATTCCCCGGAAATCGATTTCATCGCCAATGGGGATATCCTGGAAGTAGTGAGAACCCGGGCTGAAAAGGAACTGTATGACCTGAATTTCAGGGACCTGATGCTCAGGTTTACGGATGTCCGTAATATTGAGTTTGATGCGAAAGTGATGATGGATACGATCTTTGCTGAATCTCCCGCTCTGGACAGGGACCGTATGAGAAATTTCTTTTCAGCTGTATCGGAGGATTACCAGTACATGAAAGGGAAGAAGCATAAGTCTGATGCAATCAGGGAAGATCCCTATTTTAATGCCCTCCAGATTAAGTTCGCCTATGCGGTCACCTGCCACAAAGCCCAGGGAGGCCAATGGAAACATGTGTATGTAGACCAGGGTTTTATTTCCGAAGACAGGATTGACCGGGAATACCTTCGATGGCTCTATACTGCTATCACCCGCGCCACCGAAAAGGTCTTCCTGGTAAATTTCAGGCAGGAATTCTTGTCGTAGGGATCGATCCTATCCTTCCCGACAATACCAATTACATTCCAATGATTTTAACGAGAACGCGTTTAGCCCGCTTCCCGTCAAATTCACCGTAAAAGATCTGTTCCCAGGGACCAAAATCCAATACTCCCGAAGTGATCGCAATTACAACCTCCCTGCCCATGATGGTCCGTTTAAGATGTGCATCTGCGTTGTCCTCAAAACGGTTATGGGCGTATTGGCTGTGCGGTTTTTCCGGAGCCAGGGTTTCCAGCCATTTTTCAAAATCATTGTGCAGTCCGGCCTCGTCATCATTAATAAAGACGGAGGAGGTGATGTGCATGGCGTTGCAAAGAAGTATACCATCCCTGATCCTGCTCTCTTCCACGCACTCCTGAATTTGACTGGTGATATTGATTAATTCCCGGCGTTTGGAAGTGTTAAACCATAATTCTTTACGAAACGATTTCATGACTGTTCTATTGATCGAGATTCATGTCGGAGACCAATGTCTGAATTTTTTCAGTCAGGTTGATTTCAGCTTCACCGAGTCCGGATCTGTCAGAAACCACCTGCCTTACGCTGAAATAGAATTTAATCTTGGGTTCCGTTCCCGAGGGCCTGGCCGAAATGATCGAACCATCCCGGGTCACAAACTGAAGTACATTCGATTTAGGTAAATTGATATCGTAACGGAGCTGGGAGATCATGTCATAAGCCTTGCTGCTTTGAAAATCATGAACTATAACGACATCGGAACCTCCGAGTGTTTCGGGCGGCTGTTGCCGGAATCTATCCATCATGGCTTCAATCTCTTCCAATCCGGATTTCCCTTTTTTCGTAATCGAAATGAGGTGCTCCTTGTAATATCCGTATTTAACATACAAAGATTCAAGCAGATCAAGCAGAGTCATACCCTGTTCCTTTGCCCATGCTGCCGTTTCAGCAACCAGGGCGCATGACGAAACAGCATCTTTATCCCGGACAAAACTGCCGGACATGAAACCGTAGGACTCTTCGCCACCTCCGATAAAAACCTCTTTACCTTCTTTTTGCCTGATTAGCTCGGCAATGTATTTGAATCCGGTCAGAACCTCATAGGTTTTGACCCCGTAGGAATTGGCTATGTCATTAAACAGGGGAGTGGTAACTATAGTCCTGGCTATGAATTCATTGCCTTTGAGTTTTTTCTTGTCGGACAGGTTTTTCAACAGATAGTATACCAAGAGGGAGCCTGTCTGGTTCCCGTTTAACAGCCGGAATTCTCCTCTGGGATTTCTTGCTGCAATACCAATGCGGTCGGCATCAGGATCAGAAGCCATTACCAGGTCGGCACCCTGCTCTATGGCTTTTGCCAGGGCAAGGTCAAGAGCGGCTTTTTCTTCCGGATTGGGTGATTTAACTGTTGGAAAGTTGCCATCCGGAATATCCTGTTCGGGAACATTGATAATATTCGTAAAGCCAAAGCGATGGAGAATCTCAGGTACCATTTTGACACCGGAACCATGAATCGGGGTGTAGACAATCTTCATGTCGTGATGCTTCCGGTTAATTTGCGGATTCTGGCTCAGGGTGCACAGACAAGCAAGATAAGCCTGGTCAATCTCTTTTCCGATTGAATGAATCAATGCAGGATTGCTGTCAGTTCTGATCTCACGTATGCTGCTGATCTTCTGAACCTCGGCAATGATCCCGTTATCGTGAGGCGGAACTACCTGACCGCCGTCTTCCCAGTAAACCTTGTACCCGTTGTACTCTTTCGGATTATGGGATGCGGTAACGACAACCCCCGACTGGCACCCCAGGTGACGGATTGAGAATGAGAGTTCCGGGGTAGGGCGCAGGGCATCAAACAGGTATGCATGAATTCCATTGGCTGAGATCACTTTTGCAGTCATCTCTGCATAAATCCGGGAATTATTCCGGCTGTCATGTGCGATGGCGATTTTGAGACCGGTTCTGCCCGGGAAGCTCTTTTTCAGGTAATTACAAAGTCCCTGCGTAGCCATCCCGATAATGTAAATATTCATCCGGTTGGTTCCGGGCCCCATGATCCCACGCATACCTCCTGTCCCGAATTCGAGATCCCGGTAAAACGCTTCCACCAGGCCTTCCGGATCCTGTTCGATCATATAACTGACCTGTCTCCTTGTTTCCTCGTCAAAATCTGGCGAAAGCCATGCATTCGCCTTGTCCAGAATTTTTTTATCAATCGCTTCCATCGGTTTCCTGAATTAAATCTGTTTTGTTTTTCCTGATATAGTATTCAGGCATTTAACAAGACTGGTTTTCCAATGGGGTATGAGAACCCCGAATTCTTTCCTGTACCGGGAAGTGTCCAGAACGCTGTAAGCCGGACGGGTTGCTGGCTGAGGGTATTGCTTCGTTGGTATAGGTACGATCCTGCACGAGAGCCCTGAATGTCTGATGATTTCCTTCGCAAAGTCAAACCAGGAAGTCTCGCCGGTGTTACAAAAGTGATAGATTTTGGAACCATTGGATGCCTCCGGTTTTTTCAGCAGTTTTCGCAGTATAGTTATAGTTGCATCAGCCAGATCTCCTGAATAGGTCGGGCAGCCGATCTGGTCCATGACCACATCCAGTTGATCCTTTTCGCGGCCTAGCCGCAGCATCGTCAGAACAAAATTCTTTCCGAATTCTGAATACAGCCAGCTGGTGCGGATGATGATGGATGGTCCGGCAGCTTGAATAACAACCTGTTCACCCTCCAGCTTGGTCTTGCCATAAACCGATAATGGACCGGGAATATCCGTTTCCCTGTAAGGAATCCGGTTTGTGCCCGGGAATACATAATCAGTTGAAAAATGTATGAGCGGGATGCTTGCTTTTTTGGCTGTAACAGCCAGCATCGAAGGTCCGATAACATTTATTTGCCTTGCTTTTTCAGGCTCTTCCTCAGCCTGATCAACAGCAGTATAGGCGGCACAGTTAATTATCATATCGGGACAAGCTTTCTTCATCCAACGATCAATGTCTGACTGGTCGGTGATGTCCAGCTCGGGATAATCCGTCGGAATCCAGGTAAACTCACCTTTACTGATCGGCGCGATTAACAGCGATTGACCTAATTGTCCGTTTGCACCTGTGATCAGAACCTTCATCGATAACTATTGATATATAAAATTCATAGTTGTTTCCCGCATCAAAGGTAATACCTGATCTTTGGCGCTAACCAGTGCCTGCGATGCCGGTATCGGCCAATTGATATTCAGATCCGGATCCAGGTAATGAATGCCCCTTTCTGCATCTTGATTATAGAAGTGGTCACACTTATAGAAAAAAATGGACCGTTCACTCGTAACGGCAAAACCGTGGGCAAATCCGTGCGGGATGAACAACTGCAATTTATTCTCAGCGCTGAGTTCAACTCCGTAGTGTTGTCCGTATGTAGGTGAGTTTTTGCGGATATCCACTGCAACATCCCATACCGACCCTTCAAGGACCCGTACCAGCTTGCTCTGCGAAAAAGGTGCCAGCTGAAAATGCAAACCACGGATAACGCCATATTCCGAGAGCGATTGATTGTCCTGGACAAATTGAACATTTATGTTCATTTCAGCGCAATCCTTTTGATTATAGCTCTCAAAAAAGTAACCCCGGGTATCTTCAAATACTTTTGGCTCAATTAACAGTAGTCCGGGGAGGGGAGTTTCAACGATTTTCATAAGCCGGTATTACCAGGATTTAATTTTTTCATTAGCAAGGGCAATCAGGTATTGACCATATTGGTTTTTCTGCAAGGGTTCTGCAAGCTGAAGCAATTTGTCTTTGGAAATGTAACCCATTTTAAATGCGATTTCTTCAAGGCAGGCTACTTTAAGGCCTTGTCGCTGCTCGATGGTAGCGATAAACGTGGATGCCTGAAGCAGGCTGTCATGGGTTCCCGTATCAAGCCAGGCCATTCCACGGCCCAATATCTGTACGCGAAGGGCATTCTCTTCCAGATAGAGCCTGTTCAGATCGGTGATTTCAAGTTCACCGCGTTTCGAGGGTACTAACTTTTTGGCTTTGGAAACGACCGTATGGTCATAGAAATATAAGCCGGTTACTGCGTAATTTGATTTAGGAACGGCCGGCTTCTCAACGAGGCTTAAAACCTTTCCAGTTTCGTCGAATTCGACAACGCCATATCTCTCCGGATCCGTAACATAGTAACCGAAAACCAGGGCGCCTTTCTTCAACCGGTAGGCCTCTTCCAGAATTTTTCCAAAACTAAAGCCATAAAAGATGTTATCTCCTAAAACCAGGCATGCCTCATCACCGTTCAGGAATGATTCGCCAATCAGGAAAGCCTGGGCTAATCCGTCAGGAGAGGATTGAGCTGCATAGGAGATGGTAAGCCCAAGCTGTTCACCCGATTCAAACAGGTCCTGATACAGGTGCAGATCTTTCGGAGTTGATATGACTAATATTTCCCGGATGCCGGCCAGCATGAGAACCGACAGGGGATAGTAGATCATGGGTTTATCATAAATAGGAACGATCTGCTTGGAAATGCTTTTGGTGATCGGATACAGACGGGTGCCTGCTCCCCCGGCCAATATGATTCCTTTCATGGTTTCACAGGTTTAAGAGGTTTTTAAAGTAATTAATCGTTTTGGTCAGGCCCTCATCCAACTGGATTTTTGGTTCCCATCCGTTCAATTCCTTCATCGCCAGTGATATATCAGGCTGACGTTGAGTAGGGTCATCATCCGGTAACGGAAGGTAGGTCAACCTGGAATGGGATCCGGTGAGCATAATGGTTTTCTCGGCCAGTTCACGGATGGTAAATTCTTTGGGATTGCCGATATTAACAGGACCGGTAAGATCTTCCCGGGTATTCATCATGCGAATCATCCCTTCGACCAGGTCGTCGACAAATTGAAAACTCCGGGTTTGCGAACCGTCTCCGTAGATCGTTAAATCCTCATTGCGCAATGCCTGGATGATGAAGTTTGAGACAACGCGGCCATCCTGCGGATGCATCCTTGGGCCGTAAGTATTGAAAATCCTGATAATCTTAATTCTGACTTGATTCTGAAGATAATAGTTCATGAATAACGATTCGGCGCATCTTTTCCCTTCATCATAGCAGGACCTTGAACCGATCGGATTCACATGGCCCCAATAATCTTCCGTCTGGGGATGGACCTGGGGATCGCCATACACCTCGCTTGTCGACGCCTGTAATATTTTGGCCCGTATCCGTTTTGCCAGGCCGAGCATGTTTACCGCCCCCATTACCGAAGTCTTGATGGTCTTGATAGGATTATACTGATAATGGATAGGGGAAGCCGGACAGGCCAGGTTGTATATCTCATCGGCTTCAATGAAAAAGGGCATGGTGACATCATGCCTCACCAATTCGAAAAAAGGATGGTCAATGAGGTGAACCACATTTTTTTTACTGCCTGTGAAGTAATTATCGAGGCAGATCACTTCATTTCCCTCTTTCAACAACCGTTCACAGAGATGGGAACCGATAAATCCGGCCCCGCCGGTAACAAGGATTTTTTTCATAAGTATTTAGCTACTTTTTTTCCGGCCAATTCCAAAATAGGTAAACCCGACTTCAGCCATCTCCTCGGGATCATAAATGTTGCGGCCGTCAAAAACAACCGTCTTTTTCATCAATTTCGACATGACCTTGTACTTGGGCACACGGAATTCCGACCATTCGGTCAGAAGAACAAGTGCATCGGCATCGATTAATGCCTCGTATTCGTCATCGACATATGTTATGCTATTTCCGATTCTTCTTTTTGATTCCGGAATAGCGACCGGATCATAAGCGACAATATGGGCACCGGCTTCGAGCATCTGATCTATAAATACAAGGGAAGGAGCTTCCCTCATATCATCCGTATTAGGTTTGAAGGCGAGCCCCCATAAGGCTATTTTCCTGCCTTTCAAGTCACCCTTAAAATAGCGGGACACCTTGTCAAACATAATTTTCTTCTGATCGTTGTTAACATCCTCAACCGATTGCAGGACACGCATTTGATAGCCATATTCGGAAGCGGTTTTTATCAGGGCTTTCACATCCTTTGGAAAGCAGCTTCCCCCATAACCAACACCCGGGTAAATAAATTTAGTGCCAATCCGCGTATCGCTTCCGATTCCTTTTCTAACCTTATCAACGTCAGCACCTACTATTTCACAAAGGTTGGCAACATCGTTCATGAAACTGATTTTCGTGGCCAGCATCGAATTGGCAGCATATTTGGTCATCTCAGCCGAAGGGATATCCATGAAAAGAAGTGGATGTCCATTGAGAACGAATGGTTTATATAACCTGGACAGGGTTTTCTCAGCCTCAGGCGAATTCACGCCGCATACGATCCTGTCGGGCTTCAGAAAATCAGCAATTGCTGTTCCTTCTTTGAGAAATTCGGGATTGGAGGCTATGTCGAATGGGATATCGGCATTCCTCTTTTTAAGTTCTTCCTCTATGGCTGCACGTACTTTAATGGAGGTTCCGATAGGTACCGTACTCTTCGTTACAACAACCAGGTAATGGTCCATATATTTTCCGATGTCCCTCGCAACTCCCAAAACATAACGGAGATCAGCGCTTCCGTCTTCATCGGGAGGTGTTCCGACCGCAATGAATGCGACATTGGCTTCAACCAGACTCTCTTCAATGCGGGTGGTGAAAAATAACCGTTCCTTTTCAACGTTCCTCTTGATCAGGTCGTCAAGCCCCGGTTCATAAATAGGAACCTGGCCGCTGTTCAGCATGTTGATTTTTTCCTGATTAACGTCCACACAGGTTACGGTGATACCTGTTTCAGCAAAACAGGTTCCTGTAACCAGACCCACATACCCCGTTCCAATAACGGAAATCTTCATATTGTTTGTTCTTTTCTTAATGGATTGAGTCCCGAAAATAGGTAGATTCTTTCAGGTTCCCTCAACAAATCGACCCTGATACACCAATTTGTTATATTTTTACTTCGATTGATTGGGATAGCCAAAGCTGAGAATGTACTGACAAAACAATAACGATTTAATTCAACTATCTGATCTGTTATATGCGGTTGATTTTAAGAAATATTTTATGGATCCTCGGATTCGGATTGGTCATGAGCATCATCGTATTCTTTATTACGCTCAATCAACCGGGAGTATATTCTTCATCAACCGTACTCTATACCGGAATTACATCCGGGAATGGTTATGAAACCGGCAGAAACCGGTATCTGGCATCTTATGATGATAAGGCAAAATTTGCAAACCTGATCAATCTTATCAAATCCAGGGAGGTCCAGGAGGAGACCGCGCTGTGGCTTTTGGCACAGCATCTTATGCTCCGGGAACCCGATCTCCGGATATGCCTGCCGCAAACCTGGCAGAAACTGATGGTTCAGGCTCCCGTTGAAGTTAAAAACCTGGTGGCCAGACCGTTACTAATCAAACCTGATTCTGCCGTTTCTCCAACTGTTGAGAAGGTTGAGAAAACGGAAATTGTTCCTGTTTTTTACATCGTCAAAGCAGGAGATTTTCCTTCAGCCATAGCGGAAAGATATGGAATCACGCTTGAACAGCTTGAGCGGCTGAACCCGGGGAATCTTAATCCAATAGTGGGAGGACAGCGGCTTTGTGTGGGATATAAACAAAAGATATCGGTTGTTGAAAGTCAAGATACAGTACAGGTTCAGACAGTTGCCGACTCCACCGGACCTGTAATCGAAACCGGATCATTGCTTGAACGCACGGTTACAAATCTCGGGATTTTCATGGAGAAGGACCGTGAGAATTATGTTTACCAGGTTCTCCGGTCCGATCATCCTTATTACAGTGTAAAAAAAATCAGTTCCATTAAGGTAGGGCGCATTAAAAATTCCGACCTGATCAGATTGACCTATAAGTCTGATGATCCTGCTGTTAGCATGAATACCCTGATGCTTACCACACAGGTATTTCTAAAACATTATAGGGAAATTGCCTCACCACCAGCGACCATTTTTTCTGAGCCTGCGGGAAACAGTAAAGTCAGTCATGAGATCAGGATCATTGACGAACCGGTTATGCCGTCTGAATCCGATGGTACAAACAGGTTATTGTATCTCATTTTTGCCTTTCTGTCAGGGGTTATCGTGGTTACCACCGTCATCCTGATTATCGGATGTCAGGACCATACAACAAAATATCCTGGTCGTTTCAGTAAAATGCTTGGAGTCAATCTTATCGGAGGGTATCCGCTTATTCCGTCACGGCCGCACCGCCGGATTGATTATGAACAGTTGGCAGAGCGGTCAATTGATCAGATAACTCAAAAAATCAGACTTGAAGAGATTAAACTGAACAAAAGGGATGAAATCCCATTCCTGCTATTCCTGCTGAGTACATGTGACAAAGCAGGTAAAACAATTGTCGGCGCCAGGATAGTGGAAAAACTGAGACATTGCGGATTAAAAGTCCTGGCTCTCAAACCTCTTGAAAACCAATCTTCGGTACCTTTCCAAACTGTTGACACCGATGCCTTGAAATCATGGGACTTCGAATATGAAATTCCGATTAATTTTCTGAATGTCAAGAATATAAATGATCTGATGAGGAACTACACGTTCCTTACGAAAGGACATCAGTATATTGTCGTTGAGCTGCCTCCTTTATTGACTAGAGAATATCCGGCCGTCCTGGTCAAGTCTGGTAATCTATCGATTGTGCTTGGGCACGCATCCGCAACATGGAAAAAAGCAGACAGTGAGATGCTTAACCTTTATTGTTCGACTGTTGATCACCCGGTTATGGCTCTGTTGAATGGATGTAAGGGTGAAAACCTGGAACCGCTGATTGGGGATTTGCCGAAAAGGAAAGGCCGGTCAGACAGGAAATAAAAGGTATATATCCGGTGTGATTCAGCATCTTTTTCCCTGAAATCACTGCCCGAATTGCTGAAAAAACATAAGAAAAACATATCTTTGCGGCCATGTTTTATCAAAATAATGTCTAACACATTAATTAATTGAGTTTTACAAAATGTCAGAAATCGAAAAAAAATCTGTTGAAGAAGAAGCCGAACAGAATTTAAATGTGGGTGAAGAAGGTACCCATGAGGCAGAAAATGAAGAAGTTGAAGTTGATGCCATCTTAGAGGAAGAAGAAGTCATTTCTCCGGATGATGAATTGGAAGAGGAACTGATGCCGGAAGAAGAAGAAATTGAAGAAGACGAAGAAGAGGTTGATGTTCACAAACTGCTGACCCCAACTGTTGTAACGGGCCAGGAATTTGACTGGGATCGTTTTGATGCCGAGCAGGATGGTTATTCAGCTGAAGAACGCGCACACCTGGAAGCCATGTTCAACCAAACGCTGTCGGTGGTCGGAGCCAATGAGGTAATCGATGGCACGGTCGTATTCATGAACAAACGCGA
This sequence comes from Bacteroidota bacterium, assembly GCA_043797975.1. Classification (GTDB taxonomy): domain Bacteria; phylum Bacteroidota; class Bacteroidia; order Bacteroidales; family UBA12481; genus UBA12481. The sequence goes on along the minus strand of JAZDPC010000073.1, from coordinate 7,944 downwards.
GGTTGTGGTCAATATCGGCTACAAATCGGAAGGCGTTGTCAGTCTGAACGAATTCCGGTATGATCCGGAACTCAAGATCGGTGACAAAGTTGAAGTTTACGTTGAAACCCTGGAAGACAAAAACGGACAGCTCGTGCTTTCGCATAAAAAAGCCCGTGCACTTCGTTCCTGGGATCGCGTTAACGATGCTTTTGAAAAGAGTGAGATTATCAAAGGATTCATCAAATGCAGAACAAAAGGCGGCATGATCGTCGATGTATTCGGGATCGAAGCATTCCTGCCAGGTTCGCAAATTGATGTTAAACCGATTCGGGATTACGACATCTTTGTTGGCAAGACAATGGAATTCAAAGTGGTTAAAATCAACCATGAATTCAAAAACGTAGTCGTTTCGCACAAAGCTCTGATCGAAGCAGAACTTGAAGTTCAAAAACAGGAGATTATTTCAAAACTTGAAAAAGGACAGGTTTTGGAAGGAACCGTTAAAAATATCACCTCATACGGTGTATTTATTGACCTAGGCGGTGTTGATGGTCTGATTCATATCACTGACCTTTCATGGGGCCGCGTAAATCACCCGGAAGAGATTGTACAGCTTGATCAGAAGATCAATGTTGTTATTCTCGATTTTGATGATCATAAAAAACGTATCGCACTGGGTCTGAAACAGCTGACTGCCCATCCATGGGATTCATTGGATCAGAACCTTAAAGTGGGTGATGTGGTTAAGGGTAAAGTTGTAGTAATGGCTGATTATGGTGCATTTGTCGAAATTGCTCCCGGAGTCGAAGGTTTGATCCACGTTTCGGAAATGTCCTGGTCACAGCATCTCCGCAGTGCACCGGAATTCCTGAAAGTGGGTGATGAAATTGAAGCCATGATTCTGACTCTTGACCGTGAAGACCGGAAAATGTCTTTAGGTATGAAACAGATGCGCACAGATCCTTGGTCAGATATCGAAACCAGGTATCCGATCGGCTCGCAGCATTCTGCCAAAGTAAGGAACTTCACCGGTTTTGGTGTATTTGTTGAAATTGAAGAAGGGGTTGACGGACTGATTCATATCTCCGACCTTTCCTGGACTCGGAAAATCAAACATCCGGCCGAATTCTGCTCCATCGGTGATGAAATTTCGGTTGTGGTTCTTGAAATCGACAAGGATAACAGAAGGCTCAGCCTTGGTCATAAACAACTGGAAGAAAATCCCTGGGATGTTTTCGAATCGATGTTCTCCGAAGGAACGATCCATGAAGGTACTATTGTCAGTGTTTTCGACCGTGGTGCTGTTATAGCGCTTCCTTACGGTGTTGAAGGATTTGCTACTCCTCGCCATCTGATTAAAGAAGACGGGACTCAGGCTAAAGCCGAAGAAAAACTGATGTTCAAGGTTATCGAATTCAACAAAGCCGCTAAACGGATTATCCTTTCGCACAGCCGGATCTTCGAAGATGAAAAACGTGCTGAGGAGAGCACAGAGAAAAAACCGAAACCGGTTGTTGAAAAAGCTTCAAAGAAAATGAAAACCAGCATGGAATCCACCACACTCGGTGATATTTCTGACCTTGCTGCGTTAAAGGACAGAATGGAAGCTGATGAAAAAAGCAACCTGATTAAAGAAAAGAAAAAAGCTGCTCCTGCTGCCAAGGCACCGGTAGCTGAGAAGGTTGGGAAGGTTGAGAAGGTTGAAAAGGTTGAAATGGTTGAGAAGGTTGAAAAGGTTGAAATGGTTGAAGAGGTTGAAATGGTTGAAGAGGTTGAGAAGGTTGAAGAGGTTGAGAAGGTTGAGAAGGTTGAGAAGGTTGAGAAGGTTGAGAAAGCAGCGAAGGTTAAGAAAGCTCCGGCTGCAAAAGCAGAGAAAGCTGTAAAACCCGCAACCGAAAAGAAACCGGCTGCCAAAGCTCCTGCCAAACCGAGGGCAAAGAAAGAAAAACCTCAGGAAACTGAAACAAAGCCTGAACAGGAGGGATAGTGCGGATGAAGTTTTCCCTGACAATACTGGGAAGCAGCTCCGCAGTTCCAACTGCCAGTAGAAATACGACCGCTCATGTGCTTAATGCGCATGAGCGGTTTTATTTAATTGATTGCGGTGAAGGGACTCAGTCACAGATCCGTAAATACCGGATCAGGCTGGGAAGTATTCACCAGATATTCATCAGTCATCTTCATAGCGATCACATACTCGGCCTGTTCGGGTTGCTGTCGACTCTCAGCTTGCTGGGGCGTAAAAGCGAACTGGTTTTATACGGCCCGCAAAAACTGGAAGGAATTGTCACCGGTCATTTTAAGCTGATGCCGGATACTTTGATGTATCCCTTGAAATTCATAATACTTCCTGACACAGGACCGGAAATGATACATGAAGATAAGGCATTATCGGTGTATTCATTTCCCGTGAAGCACAGGATTCCTGCCTGGGGTTTTATTTTCCGCGAAAAAACCGATAGTTGCACTGATCCCTGTGTAGAAGGAAGAACCTATGTCTATTGTACCGATACTATATTTAATGCTGATTTTAGCGAATGGTTCAGGGATTGCGACCTGATGTACCATGAGGCTACCTATAGCCATGCTCACTTGAACCGGGCAGTGTCAACCGCTCATTCAACAGCATTACAGGCCGGGGAAATGGCAAGGTTGTCCAATGCCCGTCAATTATTGATCGGACATTTTTCAGCGCGGTATAAGGATATTTCTCTGCTGCTCAACGAAGCTCAGTCGGTTTTTCCAAATACCCTTGCAGCTATGGATGGGATGACCGTGGAAATTCCCTCCCGGAAAACGGAGAAGTGATAATTTTGAAAATAAAAATTGACGGCAGTCTATGCAGGAAACTATTTTAATCCTTGATTTCGGCTCCCAATATACACAGCTTATTGCTCGAAAAATAAGGGAGTTGAACGTTTATTGCGAAATTCATCCTTGTAACAAAATTCCTGAGATCAATGACAGGATCCGGGGGGTTGTACTGTCCGGAAGCCCGTTCTCAGTGAGGGACCAAAACTCTCCTGCTCCCGATCTTTCGCAGATCAAAGGCAGGATACCCCTCCTTGGTATCTGCTATGGGGCTCAGCTTCTTTCCCAGAAATACGGCGGAGAGGTACTTCCGTCCAATCACAGGGAATATGGCAGGGCTAACCTTTCATACGTGGATCATTCGGATGCCTTATTCTCCGGCATATCCCTGGATACACAGGTCTGGATGTCGCACGGTGATACAATTGCCAGAATCCCCGATAACTATACCATAACGGCCAGTACCGCGGATGTCAAAGTTGGCGGTTACCGGATCGAAGGGGAACCAACCTATGGAATCCAATTCCATCCCGAAGTCTATCATACCTTCCAGGGGAAGGACCTGTTACAGAATTTCGTTACCGGTATTTGCGGATGTTCACAAACCTGGACCCCCGACAGCTTTATTGATTCAACGGTCGCCGAATTAAGGCACGAGATTGGGCCGGATAAGGTAGTTCTGGGATTATCAGGAGGCGTGGATTCAACTGTTGCAGGGGTACTTCTGCATAGAGCCATCGGCACCCAGCTTACCTGTGTTTTCATCGATAACGGCTTGCTGCGAAAAAATGAATTTGAAACCGTCCTTGACTCCTATAAACATCTTGGCCTTAATGTCATCGGAATAAATGCCCGAAAAGAATTTCTAAGTCAGCTGGCCAACCAGTCTGATCCTGAAACAAAAAGAAAAATTATCGGGAAAGTATTCATCGAAATATTTGACCGGGAAGCCATAAAACTGACGGGTATCAAATGGCTGGCTCAAGGAACCATCTATCCGGATGTCATTGAATCTATGTCCGTTAACGGACCATCCGCAACAATCAAATCGCATCATAACGTGGGCGGATTACCGGAAAAAATGAACCTGCGCATAATAGAACCGCTGAAGCTTCTGTTCAAGGATGAGGTTCGCAGGGTAGGGGCAGCCCTTCATATTCCGGACTCGATCCTGAAAAGGCATCCTTTTCCGGGACCGGGACTGGGAATTCGCATTTTAGGCCCGGTAACGGAGGAGAAAGTCAAGCTGTTGCAAGAGGTTGATGATATTTATATACAGGGATTGATAGAATCCGGACTCTATGACCAGATCTGGCAGGCAGCGGCAGTCTTGCTCCCGGTGCAGGCAGTCGGTGTTATGGGTGATGAAAGGACCTATGAAAACGTTGTTGCCTTGCGGGCAGTGACCTCAACCGATGGGATGACAGCCGACTGGGCTCATCTGCCTTATGAATTCATGGCTGCCATATCGAATGAGATCATTAATAAGGTTAAGGGAATCAATCGCGTGGTGTATGATATCAGCTCAAAACCTCCTGCGACTATAGAGTGGGAATAAACTTACCGGTCAGCGATATAAATCAGAATAATGGATGACTTAAGTACCTGGATAGCCGGGCATTGGGTAGAAGTAGCAGCTGCTGTAATCAGCATTATCTATGTGATCCTCGGGGTCAGGCAGGTCAAGTGGCTCTGGGGATTCGGACTGATATCAGCCGGATTATATGCCTGGGTTTATGGCCATTCAGGGTTTTATGCAGGTATGTGCCTTCAGGGTTATTATGCGGCGATCAGTGTATACGGATGGTGGAACTGGAACCGGAGAACACCGGGGGCCGATAAGAGCGGAAGCCTTCCGGTAACTCACCTGCCTCATAGGACGGGATGTATCCTGCTGGGTGTATTTATACTGTTGTGGTCAGGCATTGCCTTGATTCTTGACCGGATGACGGATTCAACTATACCCGTTTGGGATGCCCTGACCACATCCGGAGGTATCGTTGCCACATGGATGCTGGCCCGCAAGATATTGCAGCATTGGCTTGTATGGATCGTGGTTGATGGCATTTCCATCGGATTATACCTGTGGCAAGGTCTGTATGCTACCACAGTCCTGTTTGTTGTTTATGTATTCATGGCTGTTATCGGATATTTTCAGTGGAAGAAAACTATGGTAATCCGATGAATCATCATTTTTACATCGTGGGAGCTGAGTCTACCGGGAAAAGTACTCTTACGCACGATCTGTCGCTGCATTTCGGAGCCCCGGGAATTGATGAATTTGCCCGCGGGTACCTTGAAAAGATCGGAAGGCCATATACTTTTGCCGATCTGGAACAAATAGCGAGGGGACAGTTAAATCTGATCTTTGAAAATCAGGATCAGGAAATGGTCTTTTTTGATACGGATCTGAATAATATCAAAATTTGGTTTCAGTTGGTTTATTCGACTATCCCTGATTGGTTTACGGGGGAAATGAAAAAGTTTGGACAAGGAACCTACCTGGTTTGCCAGCCGGATATTCCATGGGTGCCGGATCCATTTCGGGAAAATCCTGATCGAAGGGATTTTCTGAATGATTTGTATGAAAAAGAACTCGAACTGGCAGGATTTCCCTATTTTAGGATATCCGGATTCGGGAATGAAAGGCTCGTCAGGGCCATCAATATTGTAAAACGAGTGATAGCAACCGATTAAGAAGGAGCCGACATGCTAGGAGAACGTTTTTATATGGTTGCCAAAACCTTTCAGGGATTGGAGGAAATTCTGGCTGCCGAAATCCGGGCACTTGAGGCACAGGATATTCAGATCCTGAACCGGGCTGTCAGGTTTAATGGTGACCTTTGGATTCTATATGCTGCCAATTACCGGCTTAGGACTGCACTGAAAGTCCTGGTTGAAATCGATTCGTTTGAGGCAAAGAATGACTTTGATCTATACCAGGGAATCCAGAAGATAGACTGGCTGAGGTACATGGAGGCATCTATGACCCTCTCGGTGGAATGCGTCCTGAATTCTGACCATTTTTCCCATAGTCAGTTTATCGCCCAGCGCACTAAAGATGCCGTTGTTGATCAGTTCCGCGACAAGGTGAGGAAAAGACCCAGTGTGGACCGCGAGAATCCCGACGTACGTATTTCCATCCATATTGTGGATACCAAAGTCACGGTCTTGTTGGATAGTTCAGGTCTTTCCCTGCATAAGAGAGGTTACCGCGCACAGATGCATGAAGCACCGGTCAATGAGGTCCTGGCTGCAGGCCTTTTACTGTTGGCGGGCTGGAAAGGTCAGGGTAATCTGGTTGATCCCATGTGCGGTTCGGGTACTTTTCTGATCGAAGGGGCTATGATCGCCTATAACATCCAGCCGGGAACATTCCGTTCCTCTTTCGGTTTTGAACGATGGAAGAACTTCACTCCTGATCTGCTGACCGAAGTGGTTGATCAGATTGAGGAGCGGACCGATTTTTCAAATAGGATTATCGGAGCGGATAAATCTGCAAAATCCCTGTTGCTGGCGCGTGAAAGCCTCCGTAAAACTTTTCTGGATAAAAAAATTGAATTGCAACACGAAACTGCCGAAAAATTTATCCCACCAACCGGAGGCGGAATCATGATCGTTAATCCCCCATACGACGAGAGGATAAAAACAGAAAATATAACCGGATTATATAAGATGATCGGAGACCGGCTGAAGCAGCATTACCAGGGTTACCAGGCCTGGATCTTTTCAGGCAATCCCGATGCCATGAAAGCTGTCGGCCTTCATCCGGCAAAAAGAATACATATGCTGAACGGTTCTATCGAGTGTTCTTTCCGCATGTATGACATTTACGGCGGAAGTATAAAAGCCAAATATCAGAAACCCCTGGTAAGGCTTAAAAAGCCGGAACCGGACAAGTAAGCCGTCAGAAGCGTACTAGCGAATAGTGTCTGCGTATGCTGTCAATTCCTCAACCGTAATGGTAACCTGGTCGATAAAGCGCTGAACCAAAATGGGATAATTTTCTCTTTGTTCTCCCGCTTTTGCCGTCAACTCCAGGGTTTTCAGATCGGTCGCCGTTGAATTCATCCCCATTGCTGCCACTGATGATTTTGCTTTATGTGCCAGTGCACCCAGCGAAGGAAAATCACCACCGGCCAGGAGAGTAGCCAGACCTTCGGTAAACTCGGGGACCTGCTGAACAAAAAGATCAATCATTTCTGCAATCATTTCGTTTCCAAGCGACATGCTTTCCAGGTATTCCAGATCAGCGTAAGTAAATTTCGGTGCCATGATAGATTGACTTTCTGCGGATGAATTTAATTACAAAAATGGAAAGTTGAAATCTTCGGGGGAGAGAAGAGATAATTATCATGAATTTTATGAGCCAAATCTTCTACATTTGTATGAACACTCAGATAACCTTTTAACAATGGAAGATCAAGTTAAAACAACCCCTTTTACAAAATTTCACCAGCAATTGGGAGCAAGGATGGAACCATTTGCCGGTTACTTAATGCCGATTGAATATGCCGGAATAACCAATGAACATATGCTGGTCCGCGAGAAGGTAGGAGTCTTCGATGTTTCCCATATGGGAGAATTCTGGGCCAAAGGGCCAAAGGCTTTCGATCTGGTTCAGCGTCTTACTACCAATGATGTTGCTGCCCTGTTTGACGGAAAGATTCAGTACAGTTGCTTCCCGAACGGAAAGGGCGGTATTGTTGATGACTTGCTTGTTTATCGCATAAATCATGAAACTTATCTTCTGGTGGTGAACGCCGCTAATATAGAAAAGGATTGGAACTGGTGTGCCAGCCATGCGGTTGAGATGGGGCTGAAGATTGGGAAGGACCTGTATAATGCATCGGATGAAATTGCTCAGCTGGCAGTTCAGGGTCCTTTGGCCCTGAAAGCAATGCAGAAGCTTACATCGGTGACCATTGAAGACATGGAATATTATACTTTCAAGAAGATCCCGTTTGCCGGTATTCCGGAAGTAATTTTATCGACCACAGGTTATACCGGTGCAGGCGGATGCGAGATATATTGCGCCAACGAATATGCCGATAAACTATGGTATGCAGTTTTTGACGCCGGAAAAGAGTTCGGGATCAAGCCGATAGGCCTTGGAGCCCGTGATACCCTTCGCCTGGAAATGGGATACTG
>JAZDPC010000057.1:0-162873 GCA_043797975.1 Bacteroidota bacterium | reverse complement strand
GAATTTCCTTTTTTCCCAATGATGCTGGATGCACTTGAAAAGAGGGGCTTGGATTTCGATAACATCATGGAAGAAAACCGGTATGAGAAAATTCTGAACACTTTGCTCACCGATAAAGGATTGGAGTTTGGGAGCCTGCCGAAAGCCCTGATCCCTTTCCATATATATAATGAAGAAGTCCGGACCCCGTTTGCCGAACATCTTGTTGAAGGGGCTCATTATGCACGATCCGGGAAAAACCTCTGCCACATTCATTTTACCGCTTTGCCCCAGCATGTGGACCCGATGAAAAAACATTTTTCGCAACTGAAAACACAATATGAAGAAACCTATAACATTACCTACAAGATTTCTTATAGCATCCAGTCCCCCTCTACGGATATTATTGCCGTAGATACCGACAACAATCCTGTAAGAAATGATAAAGGAGAACTCGTTTTCAGGCCGGGCGGACATGGAGCACTTTTGCAGAACCTGTCTGAAATAGATGCAGACGTGATTATTATCAAGAATATTGATAACGTTTGTCACGACCGGTTTAAACAGGATACATATGATTATAAACAAATTCTGGCTGGTAAGCTGATCTCTTATCAGGAGCAGATCTTTGCATTCCTTCGTGGCCTTGATAATCCGACACAGCCGTCAATGAAAGTGGTTGACACAATCTGTCAGTTCGTTGAACAAAAGCTGAGAATTATTCCTCCGGAAAATTGCCATCAAATGAAAAAAGAAGAAAAAATCGAATTCCTGAGGAAAAAGCTGAATCGCCCGTTTCGTATATGTGGAATGGTGGAGAATGAAGGCGAACCCGGTGGTGGGCCTTTCTGGGTCAAGAATCCTGATGGCACTACCTCATTACAGATTGTGGAAGCTTCACAGATCAATCGATCCGATCCTCATCAGGAAGAGATTTTCCAGCATTCAACCCACTTTAATCCCGTCGACATTGTTTGTTCTACCCGGAATTATAAGGGCGGAAAATTTGATCTCCAAAAGTTTACAGATCCACAGACCGGTTTTATCAGCCAGAAATCCATTGACGGAAAAGTCATAAAAGCCCAGGAACTTCCTGGGCTCTGGAATGGATCAATGTCGGATTGGAACACCATTTTCGTTGAAGTTCCGCTCACAACCTTCTCTCCGGTTAAAATCATTAACGACCTTCTGAGATCAGAGCACAAGGTATTTAACTGACATGACCGAACAACCGGTACTTTTGGGGCTTATTGGCTATCCGCTAACTCACTCCTTTTCAGCCGGCTACTTTGCTGATAAGTTTCAGCGTGAAAACATTCCGGGATTTCACTATATGAATTTCCCTCTGAATGATATCACTGAACTGCCCCATATCATTCACTCCAATCCCAAGCTGGCCGGCCTCAACGTGACCATCCCTTATAAGCAGGCAGTAATTCCCTACCTGGATGATATTGATCCCGCCGCCCGCCAAATCGGGGCAGTGAATGTCATTAAGATTGACCGGCAGGAAGGGCAACCTTTCCTAACCGGATTTAATACAGATGTTGAAGGTTTCGGCTTGAGTCTGGCTCAATGGGACCTGCCAATTGGAATTATGGCGTTGGTTTTCGGTACCGGCGGATCATCGAAGGCGGTGCGATTCGTTTTGGAAGGCAGACAGATACCTTATATTTCAGTCTCAAGAAATCAGGGTCAAGGGGTATTGCGGTACGAACAGGTCAATGCTGCTTTGCTGGATAAGTACAAGCTGCTAATTAACTGCACACCCGTCGGGATGTTTCCCGCAATTAACAACAAGCTTCCGTTACCCTATCAGGCCCTGACAAATGAACATTATCTATTTGACCTGATTTATAATCCCGGAATTACCCAGTTCATGCAGGAAGGACTGGACCATGCCAGCCATGTTCAGGGGGGGGTGCTGATGCTGAAAGAGCAGGCCGAGGCTTCCTGGAGAATCTGGATAAAGCCTTAAAGGACGCTGATCAGGAAAGGAAACGGGGAAACCGGATTAATTATAAAATCATCCGGGTGATAATCCACACGGGTAAGGAACAAGCCTGAAGCCGGTACAGAAGTGCCTGCCCGGGATCTGTCCTTAGCCAGCATGATTTCACCAACTGTTAAGGGTTCAGCCTTTCCCTTGCCTATCTCAATGGACGTTCCCACAATTGCCCTCACCATATTTCTAAGAAAGCGGTCGGCCCGGATCCGGAACACCAGAAAGCCTTCCCTCTCAAACCATTCCGCTTCCGCAACGGTGCAGATATTGGTTTTAACATCCGTATGAAGCTTGCTGAAACTGGTAAAATCGTGTGTACCCAGCAATCGGGACGCTCCTTCATTCATGGCAGCCACATCGAGGGGAACGGTCAGGTTCCAGGAAAATTCCTGAAACCATGGGCTGCGACTAGAATTGATCAGGTAATGGTAAATCCTGGAAATGGCATTAAAACGGGCATTCACATCAGATGCCACTTCAACGATACGATCCACCCTCACAGAAGGGTTAAGATATCTCCTAAGCCTCCGTGTAACAAGTTCAGGATTTCTGATAGGTTTAACTGTATCAAAATGAGCAATGAAATGGGATGCATGAACCCCGGAATCGGTTCTGCCGCATCCTACAAGATTGACCGGTTCTGCAATGAGGGTCGTGATTGCCCTATTCAGATAATCCTGAACAGTCGGCATGCCCGGCTGGACCTGCCAGCCCTTGTAACCGGATCCATTGAATGCCAGCTCAATGAAATACCGATGCGGTGTGACTTCGGAGGTTAACATACGTTAACAAAAATATCAAATATTTAATACTCCTTTCCGCTACTTTCGGGGCGTTAAAAAACAGTAAAACATGAATTCAATTGACATCCGGCTTATTAACGAAAAGATTCAGCAGGAAAGCGGATTTGTAGAAATCATCTCTCTTGAAATGAATAAGGTAATCGTTGGCCAGAAACATCTAATCGACAGTTTACTGATTGGTCTTTTGTCAAACGGGCATCTGTTGCTTGAAGGGGTTCCCGGGTTAGCGAAAACACTGGCAATCAGGACTCTGGCAAGCACAATCGACACCGGATTTTCCCGCATACAATTCACTCCCGACCTCTTGCCGGCGGATTTGGTCGGAACCCAGATCTACAGTCAGAAATCCGAAGATTTTCTGGTGCGGAAAGGCCCGATCTTCAGCAATTTTATTCTGGCAGATGAGATCAACCGCGCACCGGCAAAAGTACAGAGCGCCCTTTTGGAAGCCATGCAGGAGCGGCAGGTGACTATCGGAACCCACAGCTATCCGCTTCCGGAACCATTCCTGGTCCTGGCTACACAGAACCCAATTGAGCAGGAAGGAACTTATCCTTTACCGGAAGCCCAGGTCGACCGGTTTATGCTGAAGGTTGTAATCACTTACCCTAATAAGGAGGAAGAGAGCCTGATCATCAGGCAGAACCTGGCCAAAGACTTTCCCCGGGCCAACAATGTTCTCAGCCCGGAAGCCATTCTCAGGGCCCGTGAGGTCGTTAAGGAAGTGTATATGGATGAAAAGATCGAGAAGTATATCATCGATATTGTCTTTGCAACACGGCAACCTGAAGACTTCAAACTTCCCGAATACAAACGTTTCATCGCATTCGGCGGCAGCCCTCGCGCCAGTATCTTCATGGCCCAGGCAGCCAAAGCATTTGCTTTTATCAAACGGCGTGGCTATGTCGTTCCTGAAGATGTCAGGGCAGTCTGCCATGATGTGCTTCGCCATAGGATCGGATTGACTTATGAGGCTGAAGCCGAGGACATTAAGAGCGACGACATTATTACGGGCATACTAAATCAGGTGGAAGTACCGTGATCACAAGGCGAAAGAATAAAGATTAAGACTGATGATAGCGGCAGAGCTGATAGATAAGGTCAGAAGAATTGAGATAAAGACGCGGGGATTGTCACAGCAGATATTTGCAGGGCAATACCACAGTGCCTTTAAGGGACAGGGTATGACCTTCAGCGAAGTCCGTGAATATCAGTATGGCGATCCGATCCGTAACATCGACTGGAATGTTACAGCCCGGTTCAACAAGCCGTTTATCAAAGTATTTGATGAAGAGCGCGAGTTAACCGTTATGTTGCTGGTGGATGTTTCCGGTTCGAATGAGTTCGGAACCCGTGGCCGTTTTAAACGGGAACTGATGACAGAACTGGCCGCTGTTCTTGCTTTCTCAGCTATCCAGAATAATGATAAGATCGGAGTTGTCCTGTTTTCGGATCAGATTGAAAAATTCATTCCCCCGAAAAAGGGCAAGAAGCATATTCTAAGGATTATCCTGGAACTGCTTGAATTTAAGCCGATAAACAAAGGAACGAATATCCCCGAAGCAATCCGGTTCTTTACTCATGCAACAAAGAAGAGGTCCACTGTTTTTGTGATCTCTGATTTTATGGCTGCGACAGCAAGTGATGTACCGATCATGACTGATGCACTGAAGCTGGCCAATCGTAAACACGACCTCATTGCTCTGCAGATTACTGATCCGGGGGAGATAACATTGCCAGAAACCGGATTGATCCGGTTTCTGGATCCTGAATCGGGATTATCCAGATGGATCGACACATCCAGCCGGAATGTCAGGGAACACTATTCCCGATGGTGGACATCTGCCCAGAACGAGCTGATAACTAATCTTAAAAGAAGCGGCATTGACTATGTTACGCTTTCTACATCAGAGGATTATGTTGCTCCCCTGATGCGCCTGTTTGAAAAACGAGGACGCAGATGATCCGAAGCTGCAAATATATAGTCATTTTCACCCTGATAATAAGCCTGATGTTTTTGTCTTCAGGAGGCCTTCAGGCTCAATCTATAAAGGTTACCGCAAACATTGACACTACCCGGATACTGATCGGTGATCAGGTGAATCTTTGGCTCGAGACTGAGCATCCGGCTGGTCGCGGGTTGGAATTCCCGGTGACGGGAGACTCAATTGCCGGCAAAATCGAGGTGCTTTCCGCATCTGCATTAGATACCGTCAGCAGCAAGAACAACATCCTGAGAATCCGTCAAAGATTGGTACTGACTGCCTTTGACACCGGATTTTATGTCATCCCCCCCTTTGTCTTCCGGACAACTGACTTGTCTGACAGTATGATAACCCGGGCTCTTCCGCTCGAGGTTATCAGTATTCCGGTTGACACTACAAAAGGAATTACCGATATCAAATTGCCTTATGAGATCCCGGTAACATTTATGGAAATCCTTCCATACATTGTTGTCGGATTGATGCTTGTCAGTATGGGTTTCCTGTATATCAGGTACTTGCGTAAGAAGCGCCAGATTGTCGAATCGGCCCCAAAACCCGATATACCTCCCGTTCCCGCCCATGTCTGGGCTCTTGGCGAGCTCGATGAACTGGTCAGGGAGAAACTCTGGCAACAAGGTAAAGTTAAGCTGTATTACAGTCGTCTGACAGACATCGTTCGCCGGTATATTGAGTTACGCTATTCGGTTCCGGCTCTTGAACAGACCACGGAAGAGATAGTCAGCGCTTTTAGCAATAATGGAAAGATCAGCATAAACATCCGTGATGAACTGGAGCAATTATTAAGGCTGGCTGATCTGGTGAAGTTTGCTAAATGGAATCCAGTTACGGAAGAACACGAAGCCAGTCAGCAATCAGCCTATGATTTCATTCTAAGGACCAAGCCGGTCATCAACTTACGGACGCCTGCGGGTGAACAGGATCAGGATAAAAAAACTGAGGAGCAATCATGAGCAACATTCATTTTGCAAATCCGGATCTCCTGTTCCTCCTGCTGATGATACCAGTAATGGTTGCCTGGTACATCCTGCGTAACCGAAAGAGCCACCCGACCATTCAGATATCAAGCCTTCAGCCTTTCAAAGAGGCGCCGGTGTCATGGAAGCAATATTTCAGGCACTTACCCTTTGTTTTGAGAACGGCGGCCATCTTTTTGCTGATCATAGTCATTGCCCGTCCGCAATCATCTGAATCCTGGGAAGATGTCACCACCGAAGGAATTGATATTGTGATCGACCTTGATATTTCAGGGAGTATGCTGGCGGAGGATCTGAAACCTAATCGGCTTGAAGCATCCAAATCAGTAGCCACGGAATTTATTTCCGGCCGGCCTGATGACCGGATGGGACTGGTTGTTTTCAGTGGTGAATCGTTTACCCAGTGCCCTCTGACCACTGATCATGCCGTGCTACTCAACCTGTTTCAGGGGATTCAAAGCGGCATTATTGAAGATGGCACTGCCATAGGCCTGGGCTTGGCAAATTCTGTGAGCCGGCTTAAGGATTCCAATGCTAAAAGCAAGGTGGTTATTCTGCTTACAGACGGAATGAATAATCGCGGAGAGATCGCCCCTGTCACTGCGGCCGAAATTGCCAAGACATTCGGAATTCGCGTTTATACCATTGGCGTAGGATCTTTGGGGATGGCCCCCTACCCGTTCCGGACTCCTTTCGGGATTCAATATCAAAACGTTAAAGTAGAAATTGATGAAGCGGTCCTAAAGGAGATAGCTTCGTTAACCGGCGGAAAATACTTCAGGGCAACCAATAACCAGAAATTAAGGGAGATCTATCAGGAAATCGATCAGATGGAGAAATCGAGGATCGATGTAAAAGAGATCAATACGAAAACCGAGGAGTATCAAAAATTCCTCTGGTTAGCAATAGGGCTATTCCTGCTGGAGATCCTGCTGAGGCTCACTTTATTCAAACAAAATCCGGATTAGAACACTTTAGAGATCATGGAGCATGCCTTTAGATTCGGAAATGAAAAACTACTGATAGGATTATCGATCCTGCCGGTCCTGATCCTGTTGTTTTATCTGGTGAGGAGCCTCTACCTGAAAAAACTCAAATCATGGGGAGATATCACTCTCCTGAACCGTTTAATGCCGGAAGTCTCCTTTCCCAGAACACAAATCCGGTTTGCTATCTGGATCCTCAGCCTGGGAATTCTGATCCTTGCACTGGCGCGACCGCAGTTTGGCACCAAGTTGTCCGAAGTCAAGCGGAAAGGTGTTGAAATCATCATAGCCCTTGATGTCTCCAATTCCATGATGGCAGAAGATATCCAGCCCAACCGTCTGGAAAATGCCAAGATGGCTATCAGCAGGCTGATAGACCGTCTGGAAAATGATAAAATCGGTCTGATCGTTTTTGCCGGGGATGCTTACATTCAGATGCCGGTAACTACGGATTATTCCGCTGCAAAATTGTTTCTGAATTCGATCAATACCCAGATAGTACCGAAACAAGGCACTGCCATTGGAAGCGCCATCAGACTGGCCAAGCGGTCTTTCTCACCGCAATCTGAAAAGAGCCGTGCCATTGTGATCATTACCGATGGTGAAGACCATGAGGAAGGAGTGGAGGAAGCCGCTAAAGAAGCTGCCCAGGCTGGTATCCTGGTTCATACTATCGGCATAGGATCTCCTCAGGGAGTCCCGATTCCCGTTACCAATGCCAGCGGAGTAACGGATTACAGGAAGGACCTTGAAGGCAATGTTATCATCAGCAAACTGAATGAAGATCTGTTGCGGAAGGTCGCTTCGGCCGCCGGTGGCATTTATGTCAGGGCAACAGCATCCAGAACTGGTTTGAACAATATCCTGGATGAAATGAATAAAATGGAGAAACAGGAAATCGGGATGAAGGTCTATTCGGAATATGATGAGCAATTTGTTTATTACTCCGGATTTGCCCTGTTCCTTCTGATTATCGATACTTTTGTATCAAACCGGAAGAGCCGCTGGATCAGGAAATTTCAGTTTTTTAGGAAATCGGAACAGAAAAAATGAAAAGGATACTATTCATTATACTGATTGGCAGCTGTTCCCCGGGTTTAACCGGCCAGCCTTACCGAAGCGATATCCGTCAGGGTAATCGATATTTCAAGGATGAAAAATTCGTTGAATCAGAAACAGCTTTCCGTAAAGCGCTTGAAGAAGACCACCGCAACACCATGGCTGCATTCAACCTGGGTGACGCCCTCTACAGGCAGGAAAAATTTGATGATGCACAGCAACAGTTTGAATCCATTTCTGACCGTGAATCAAATAAGATCAACTCATCCAAAGCTTTTCACAACCTGGGCAATGCCAATCTGCAGGCCGGGAAGATTGATGAAAGCATCGAAGCTTACAAGGAAGCCCTGAGAAGAAATCCGACCGACATGGATACCAAATACAACCTGGCGTTCGCACAGCACCTGAAAAAACAACAACAACAGCAGCAGCAAAATCAGGACAACCAGGATCAGAAAAACAATCAGAAATCAGAAGAAAATAAACAGGATCAGAATAAAGATCAGCAGCAGCAACAACAACAACAGCAACAACAGAATAAGCCCTCCGACCAGCAGGAAAAACAACCATCCCAGCAGGCAAAGATATCCAAGGAAGATGCAAAACGTCTGCTTGAAGCCATAGCAAATGATGAGAAGAAAGTACAGGACAAGGTTAAAAAACAAAAAGCTGCTGCAGTCAGAACAAGAAGCATAAAAGATTGGTAATGTATAGATTATCTCATATTGCCCTGGCTCTGTTCCTGGCTAGACTGTTCTATCCGGCAAATCTGGCAGCCCAGGATAAGATAGAACTGACGGTGGAGGCGCCTCAAGTTGTATCATTGGGCGAAGTATTCAGACTTTCTTATACCCTTAATGCCAAAGCAGAAAGCTTCAACGGCCCGAAAATCGAAGGTTTTTTGTTCAACGGACCTATGCTGTCCACGAGCATGAGTACACAAATCATCAACGGACAAGTCAATCAATCAGCTTCCTATACTTACAACTATACTCTTCAGGCTTCACAGGAAGGCACTTTTACCATTCCCTCTGCAAGCGCAACATATAAGAACAAGACATATACCTGCAATCCGGTTAAGATCGAAGTAGTAAAAGGCAATGCCGGAAATCAGCAGCAAAACGCTCAGACACCCCCGAATTCCGAAATTGTATCCTCGGACGACCTGTTTGTAAGGATCGAAACCGACCGTAATCAGGTATATAAAGGTGAACAGATATTAGCTGTGATTAAGATTTACTCAAGAGTTAACCTCGCCCGTCTGGGGGAAATGAAGTTTCCTTCATACAGCGGATTTTGGAACCAGGAAATCCCAACATCCGGACAGGTCAACCTGGAAAGGGTCAACTATAACGGAAGAGTCTATAATATGGGGATTATCCGGAAATCCATCCTGGTACCTCAGCAGACCGGCATGATTCTCATTGATCCCTTTGAAATAGAGTGTTTTGTAAATGTACAGAGCAAAAGACAAAGAAGTCCCTTCGATGATATTTTTAGCAGTGGTTTTTTTGGCAACTATGAAACGGTGACTAAAACAATTTCCAGTCCTCCGGTTCAGGTATCTGTCAAGCCCTTCCCGGGTAATCCGCCCGAAGGTTTTACCGGTGCCGTTGGTTCATTTTCGATAACATCAGGTTTGGATAAGACAGAGGCCAAGACCAATGAAGCCGTGACACTGAAAGTGAATATTAAGGGCAAAGGGAATATTAAACTGATTGAACTTCCGAAATTTCGTTTCCCGGCTGACCTGGAAGTGTATGATCCGAAAATTGCAGACAACATTGATTCGGGAGAGAATGGAATATCAGGCAGCAAAACCTTTGAGTACCTGATTGTCCCCCGTCATGCAGGGACCTATGAGATCCCGGCCTGGTCGTTCTCCTATTTTGATCCTTCGTCAGGAACTTACAAGACATTCAACAGCGGGCCTCTGAAGCTCACGGTCAGTAAAGGAGAGAACGATTCCGAAGCGACTATCATCAGTACACCCGGCAAGGAAGATATCAGGATTATCGGACAGGATATCCGTTTTATTAAAACAGGCGATGATAAACTGAAATCAACTGGTCGTCAGTTTTTTGGTTCTGCAGAATTCTATTTCAGCTATATTCTGGTAATCCTGCTGTTGCTGTTTGCATTGGGGTACTTCCAATATCAGTTTAAAAATCAAAACGATATTGAAGGAACCCGTTACCGGAAAGCAATTGCAGTCAGCCGCAGACAACTCGGTAAAGCACGTATGCATCTTGATGGAGGCAAACATGAGCTATTCCTCGAAGCCATACTGAAAGGGCTGTGGGGATATCTGAGCGATAAATTTAACCTCGAGCTGTCGGTCCTGAACCGTGACAGCGTCACTGATCTGTTAGTCAGTAAGGGGGTTGCTGAATCTATTATCCATGATCTGATCAGCACCATTGATTCCGCTGAATACTTACGATATGCCCCGCCTTCCGGTGAAGCTGATTTTCGGAAGCTGCTGGAACAGTCGGCAAATATTATCGTGCAACTTGAAAAGCTAAACAGGAGGTAATCATGCGCTACAGATATCTGGCATTATTGCTTTTTCCCCTGATCTTCAGCGTATTAGCAAACGGACAATCCGCTGCGGCAGAAACGCATCTCGGGCGCGCTGACCAGCTTTACCTGAACGGAGATTACAGTGGTGCAAAAGAGGAATATCTGAAAATAATCAATTCCGGATACGAATCGGCTGCCCTATACTATAATACCGGTAACTCTTGTTATAAACTGGGCCAGATACCTTCGGCCATCCTTTTTTATGAACGCGCGCTCCTGATCAGTCCCAGGGACGAGGATATCCGTTTTAATTTAAACCTTGCCAATCAGCTTGTGATTGATAAAATAAACCCTATCAGTGAGTTCTTCGTGAAAAGGTGGATAAAATCACTGGCCTCATCGTCCAGTGTGAATACCTGGGCAATTATGAGCCTGATTGTTTTTGTACTTTTGGCTTGTGTGGTTGTCATTTTCTTTGCCACACGTGGTTCAAAGTACAGGCAGCTATTGATTACAGCCGGAATTGTGATGATCCTTCTCTGGATAACTTCATTCACTTTTACCGTGCTACAGGATCAAAGGATTAATCACGGGAATTACGCAATTGTATTCGCCCCAACAATTACAGCGAAAAGTTCACCTGACAATGGCGGAACCGACCTGTTCGTCCTTCATGAAGGCTTGAAAATCAAGATAACTGACCAGGTCGGAACCTGGATCCGGATTCGTCTGGCTGATGGCAATGAAGCCTGGATACCTTCCGGTACTGTTGAAAAAATCTGATCAGGTCATTTTCCTGATTTTCATCAGGCCGATAATGGAATCGGCTATCTCTTCAAGAGAGTAACGGGAGCAATTGATCGCCAGGTCGAAGACATCAATCTGAAACTTGTGCCCCAGGTAATACTCAAGAAACTTCCTGCGGTTCTCATCCTTAAGGGCAATCATTTTTATGGATTCTTCCCGTGAGAGATTGTACATATCGCTAATACTCTTAATCCGCCATTCAATCGGGGCGATCAGTCTTATATGAATCGACAATGGGATGTGTCGGGTAAGCGCCACTCCTGCGCGGCCAACAATGACCACATGGCCATTTTCTCCGAATGTGCGGATAACCTTGCCGAGGGCATTATAGATCGTCTTGTCTGTCCGGTAGGTGCCATTTTTTTGGAAGCAGCGATAATATGATCGACAATAGATCTCTCCTCGTAATTGAAAACGTGGTCAATATCATTTGGTTTAACGTTAAGATCGGAAGCAGCTTCCTCAAGAAGTTCTTTGCTGATCCATCTCCATGTACCCGGATGAGGGACTTGAACGGGATCCAACGCTCTAAGCCTTCTAACTAGTATTTCAGCCAGCTTTTTACTAGGACAACCACATTCCCTTGAAATGGTAACTACGGGCCCTTGTTTTGAGGCTGCCGGCTCATTGGCAAGCCTCATATCCAGATAACGTTTGAGTAAGTTTTCCATAACATCATCCTCTTGTTATTGAACTGTTGCTAATGCCATAATAAAGATATAATTTTGCAGCCCGAAACAATCCGGTAATCAGGTTTGTTTACTGATTAAACGGTTGCAGATTATTTATTGTTCCATTCTTGTTAAGCAGTTCATGCGGTCATTCCATAGAGTACTCTTTATCATTCCCATACTCATCCTGGTTGATTTATATGTTCTAAAAGGATTGGCCGGACTCCTCAAAGACAGAAAACCATCTGTCAGAAAACCGATACTATGGGTTTTCATTATTTTCAGCCTCCTGATTATTTCCGGGATCTTCTGGTTCTATTTAAGCTATGAGCAGGCCCCTGACGAGCCTGAAAGGTTTGAGAGGCTCATGTGGTATCTGGGATTTTGGCTGGTTCAGTTCGGAGTCAAATTCTTTTACATTTTCTTTGAACTGGCATATGATATCAGGTATCTGATCATGAGGTTCCGGCCTAAGAAAAAGTTCAAAGAGCCCCTTCCCGCAGAGGATTCCGTATCATCCCGACGTGATTTTATCAGGCAGGTTGGTATTATAGCGGCTGCACTTCCCTTCATTGGTATTATTCATGGAATCGGATGGGGACGATTCCGTTTTACCGTTCACCATTCGGAAATCAGTTTTAAAAACCTGCCACCGGCATTTGATGGGATAAGGATTGTTCAACTATCGGATGCTCATCTGGGAAGCTTCTTTGGCAAGAAAGATAAGCTGGAGGAAGTAGTGGAAATTGTCAATGAAATAAAGCCTGATTTACTTCTCTTCACAGGAGATATGGTGAATAACTTTTCTGCCGAAATGAATGGGTACACTGATTTGTGGTCCCGGATGGAAGCTCCTATGGGTAAGTTTTCAGTTTTAGGAAACCACGATTATGGAGATTATTCCGACTGGCCGAGTCCCGAGAAGAAAAGAAACAACCTGATGGGGATTATCCGTCATCAGCAAGCAATGGGATTCCGTGTGTTATTGAATGAAAACCTGCCCCTGGAGATTAATGGTCAAAGGATCTACCTTTCCGGTGCGGAACACTGGGGATTGCCACCTTTCAAACAGTATGGAGATTTGAAGAAAACCATGACCGGCATTCCTGAGGATGCTTTTACAATTCTCATGGCACATAATCCTGATCAATGGACTCATGGAGTCATTGGCGATAAACGGATCGGTCTGACCCTTTCAGGACATACCCATGGGTTTCAGATAGGAATTGAGGTCGGAAATATCAAAATAAGCCCCTCGCAACTTCTGTATAAGCAATGGGCAGGATTGTATCAGGAAGGCGATCAATACATCTATGTGAACCGGGGACTCGGTTGCCTCTCCTTCCCCGGCAGGGTCGGAATCTGGCCCGAAATCACTTTGCTGGAGCTGAAAAGGCAACTTTAGTTGATTGAGAATCCATACAGGAATTCGGTTCCGAATTCATTCAGCTGAGGAAACCAAATAATACGGATACCTGATTCAAGTTGAACTCCGGCACGGATCAGATGATAGTCAGCCGTTAAATCCAATCCCGTGGTGAACTGCCATTCTTTATTGTCCCATCCGTAGGAACCGTCAAAAAACAGATTGGCCTTCAATCTTTTAACATAAAGGAGCCATGCCAGGCTCCACTCGGGATAGGCTAAAGGCATCGAATAATCAACTTTTAAGGAATAGTATTTATCTCCTGACAATACTGAGCTGCCCCTCGGTAGATCAGGATAGGGATCCTCCAGAAACAGTCCGAATGAGTTATGATGAACCGAATTCAATATCCGGATACTGCTGTTGGCAAAACCACCCGGCAGGTAAATCAACAATCTGGCATTCAGGTTATTTCCACCAATGTTTGCAGATAACGGCTTCATTAGTTCACCGCTGAGCGCAAAACCTGTCCGGGGAAACAGATCCCTGAAACTGAGCTTACGGATTATTTTCAGATCAACGGATAATCCGGCCATCCAGCGTGGGTAATGCTCATCGCCGGTATTCCTGCCAAAGCGGTTGACCAGGAAGAGTGCCGGAGTAAAACGGCGCGTCCAGATTCCGGCTGAGTAATTAAATGGAATAGAAATTCTGACCCTCGCAGATTGGTTGTAAAATTCGAGCCTCCGGGAGGTATATTCTTCACTGGTCAGAGTATCCGGTGCCCTGTATTCCCTCAGATAATTGGCTTCAATAACCGGCAACCACCCGGTATACTGAAATCCTGCAATCAGGTTGTGGGATTGTTGGGGTTTATGGTACTGATACCCTCCGTGCATGGTCATGGTACTGAGGTCATTTTGCGACATCACCATCACCCCGGGACTGATCTTATAGGAATCTGGATCAAGGAACAGGGGAGCCCAGCTATGAAAGCTCAAAAGATGGAGTACTTTTCTGTAAGGCATATTGGGTAATTCGCCCGGTTTGGCTGCCGCACTCATCGGAACCTCTCCGCCAGCCCTAATAATGGATCCGGTAACCGGATCTCCAAAATGTTGTATCCGGTTGATTGTTACCGGATGAAGTTTATCAGCAGTAATTGCGGCTGGACGGTATCCCTGCGGAGTGTGAACTGAAAAGAAGAGCTCATTGTCCCTGGCAGTCAGAAAGTCGATTCCATACCTGTGTTCCATGGCTTTCTCAAGTTGATGGGTAACCAGGTGTATCCTGTATAGACCTTGTGCAGATCTAATCGGTCCGGTAAAATAAACATAATCACCGATTAAGGCCGGATGACTAATGTCTTCGTGACCGGCTTCGATCAGGACTTCTCTGACGTTAGAAGCCGTATTAAGCAAAAACAAGCAACGTCCTTCAGAGCGTGTTGAAATGATAAACAGTTCGTCATTATTAATTCCCCAGGACAGGTAGTTTACATGTTCACCCTCATCTACCCAGTACTGATAGCTTTTGGAGCCATCTGTGGGTTCCAGGATCATTATCCCCGACCGGCCTTTCGTATCTTCTGAAATACAGGTGATCTTGCTGCCATCCGGATTGAAAGCCGGAGAAAACAGTCTCTGATGACGGGTTAGTCTTGTCTTTTTACCAGATGACTGATCCATAATAAAAACATCTGACCAGGAACGGTTTTCCCAACGGCTATCGGGAATATGTTCTGCCCATACGATCAGGGAGCCGTGTATGGAAAAACCTGCATCCTCGATCGTTCCGGGATACGCTATTAAGGTCTCCTTTCCGGTTGAATCTATCCTGACAAAAGACGGAAGATTCCCGAGTGACTTTTTAAGGCATACCAGCACCCTGTTACAGTTGCTGATAGGCTTTACATAAGAATAATAATCCGAAGTATCCTGAGAATAAATCCTCAAACCATCAATATAATACTCTGAAAATGCTGATGACTGCCAATAGTTGCGTAACCATTCCATGGTACTCTTGTAAAGGCCGGGAGACCTGTACCCTGTTTTCTTTTTGATGAAACTGCTGAAGCTTGATATCCGGAACGGATTGCGGGCGATTCGTGTGAGGTTATCCGCCCACAGTAAGGGATATGAGAGCATTCTACCGCGGGAGGTCATGTAATATCCAAAAACATACTCATTCGGAAGGACGTCCCTATAAGAACCAAGCTGGACCTGGTCCCAGGTAGGTTCCTGTCCGGCAAGCAGCTTGGTTCTCATGGTCTGTGAAAATCCTGCTAATCTGCCCCTTCCTGCATCACTTAACAGTGTTTCAGTAAGAACTGCATCTCCTTCAAGAAACCATTTCGGAACCTGAAGCCCCAGAACGATAGCCTGGGCCTGTTCGCCCAATAAAATGGCAGCACCGCGTGTAAAACCCACATTCAATTTTTCCATCTGGGCCAGATGTCGGAATTCATGAATGATCAGTTGTGAATGAAAGTCACCTGTCTCGCCTGCAATCGGACTTTTTGGAAATACTTCGATCCGGCGTGGTGCAAGGATTGAATACCCATTTGAAAAAACGGATTCGGGATGGACAATCACCGGTATTTTCCTCATCTGTGTTGGCATTGAAGCCGTAACAAACGAGGGAGCATCTCGGAGGATCTGCCCCATAAGAGAAGCCTCCGTAGAAAAATAATCAGGGTAAATCAATTTGAACTGACCGATCTCCGATTTTTTCCAGTGAACCGAAGACGGGTCATTGCCAACCGTGTAGTACTGGGTAAATCCGTTGTACCATACCAGGTTGGTTATAAGCAGGATAATAAAAGAAAATCTACAGATAACAGGTTTCACTATTTCTTGTCGGCCTTTTCTAGATCATCCATCCCCTCAATGTTCATGCTCTGTGCAATTTTAGCAACAGTTTTCATGTCTATAATACCTGCCATCCAAATTACGACACTTTCTTCTTTTCCACCGCTGACCATCAACAAATCTTTTATAACACCGTCTTTTTCAGCGGTCAGGAATTTAACCTGTTCATCGGCATCCTGTATCACCATCAGTTCTTTAAAATCCTTTTCGGGGATCAGGCTAAGAATCTCCTTGTAAAACGCTTTTCCGTCGGTACCGGTCTTCGCCGATAGTATCTTAATGAATTCCAGGTTTTTAACAGTCTTGAGGAATTCGTCATTTTCCGAATCCTCAATATTGGCAAAAAGCTGGAACATGTTCCTGGTGATCACAACCGATGTAAATCCCTCCTTGCCCGAATATTTCTGAAACAGCTGCTCAACAGCTTTGTTCTGAGCGGTAGCTGCGAGGGGGGCAAGAATAATCAGTATGGATATCAAATATTTTTTCATGGTACCGTCTTTTACTTGTCGTTAGCAAATTTTTGTGCTGATTCAAGAGCATCTCCGAATTTTGACAGGATAGACAGCTCATTGGCTGCTTTGTCAATGGAGGAAAGGTTTTGCAGGGGCTTAACAGCGGTGTTGAGTTTGTTCAGGGTGCTCAGCCCGGCTGTACCCCGGTTCAGCATGGAAGACACCATCTCGAGTGCTTCCCTGGATTCGGAGTACGCTAATTTCGGATCAGAAATGGTCATGGATTGATCCTGACGATTGAGAAAAATGACCGAAGAGATCAGCAAAACGATAATGGCGGCAGCGCTCATCATGTAATAAATGATCCGTTTTCTGCTTCTCTCAGGTTGGTTCTGCAGGGGAGCAAGCCGGTTCAGTACCAGGAATTCAAGATCTTCCGGAACGGGAATCTCTTTATTCCTGATATTCAGTATCTCTCTGAACATGCGTTCCTCGGTTTCCAATCCGGGATGTGCCTGTCCGCTCAGAAAAAACTCTTCAAGGATCATCTCCTCTTCAGGAGTGGTCATCCCGTCAAAGAATTTCTGTAACAAGATTTTTATTTCGTTCGTTTTCATATCCATAATGTTTTGCAAAAACCTCCCGGATTTTATTCCTGCCACGGGATAGTATCACTCTCACCGTTCCATTGGCTATTTGTAGTGTATTTGCAATTTCTTCATTATCTAAACCTTCCAGGTCTCTCATTCTGACAACCGATCGCTGCGGCTCAGGCATTTCTTCGATCACCCTGTAAATCAGCGACATGGAATCTTTCATTTCAATTCTTTTATCAGGCTGGGGATCATCTGAAGTCCGGTTGGCAAAATAATCTGCCATGTCGAGGCTGACCGTCCTTTTCAGCTTGATACGGTCGAGGCAGTAGTTTCTCATCACCCTGACCGCAAAAGCTTCAATGCTGGAGAGGTTTTCAAGCTCCTCCCTCATATACCACAACTTTACAAAGACCTCCTGAACGGCATCCTTCGAATCATCCTGGTTCTCCAGGTAACGGAATGCATACCTGTAGAGCTGCTTATTAAGCGGAACAACCTTCTCGTTGAATTCCTTTGCCGTCATCACCTGATAGACGATTCTAACTACTTTCTGTTACAAGATAGGAACGATTTGCTTTCCAATGCCACTGCCTTCAATAGTAAAAGTCTTCGATGCAAATGAGTAGGATGAGAATATCCCCAAACCTCCCGATACATTCGTATAAACCTGTACTGGCTCTGCAAACGGGTTGTTGTGAGTTGACTGGTATGCCTCATTACTGACGACATATTTGAAATAGGCCGGATCAAGCTGCTCAAGGTGTACATCCACCCATGCGGTATCCGCTTCCTCGAAGGCATAATCATATAATCCCACTTCGGTGGTCTTGGTCTGGCCATCGAACAGAAGGTCATCAAAATAGATTTTCCCACCATAATTATGGGATTCATCCTGAAGAAACAAGTCCGAGTCCGAATAAATATAAACCAGCCGTGTGATCACTTTTCCGGTGGGTTTCATAGTATAATAATCAATCTCCTTATAGGTAACAAACACCGATATCCCGTAATAATTTGCGACATCGGCAGGATCATTGAAAACAACCTTGAGCACGTAGTCCCTGTAACCCCATTCCGAAACCTTTATCAGGGTATCCCAGGAATATATCGGAACCATTTCCGGGACTGTCGTCGTCGCTTCAACGGAATTCAAACCCGGATAATCAACGGTCAACCGGTAGTTTACACCGGTCAGAGGTTTAAATGCAGGTAAAGAGTATTGCCCGGCTGTATCGGCTGTCAGTTTGCCGATCATCAGCTCTCCGCTGAACAGGCGGACATCTGCCCCATTGATGTAAACAAACTCATCAGGTTCAAGAACAGTAAGGCTTTTTGAAAGATTGACCGATAAAGCCTGATCCTCACTGATGATGCCGTTAACGACAATCTTTCGCTCACTGTCTGGAATATCAATATCAATGATTTTTTCACATCCCATCACCAGGAATAAGCTAAAGCCTATCAGAAAAAAAACTCTATGCTTGATGAAGATTGTTCCCATAATTACTTGATCTTAA
The DNA here is from genome assembly GCA_043797975.1 of Bacteroidota bacterium. Classification (GTDB taxonomy): domain Bacteria; phylum Bacteroidota; class Bacteroidia; order Bacteroidales; family UBA12481; genus UBA12481. The sequence goes on along the minus strand of JAZDPC010000057.1, from coordinate 144,256 downwards.
AGCTGTAACTGATTGATGGAATGATTGGAAACAGCGAATACTGCTTCAGAACCGTTTCAGCCGGACCATTTTCAACATATTCCTGGTCAAAAGCCAGATAAAAGGCGTTTTTCCGGTTATACACATTATAGGCACCGAACGACCACACCCTTTCACCCCACTTGGTATCCTTCCTGAAGTTGATCCCGATATCCAGGCGATGATAAGCGGGCATCCGGTATGAGTTACGGTTCTGGAAATACTCAATCCCGCTAAAGTAACGGTAATCATACCAATAGCTTTCAAGTGAGGCGTATTTTTCCAAAGGTAAAGTGACTGCGTTACCTGTTCCAAAAACCCAGGTAACCCCGATATCAATGTTATCCTTAATCTGTTGGTTCAGAACGATTGACACATCGTGCCGGCGGTCATACTTATAGGGGAACCATTCACCGAAGCTGATATTTTCGAACCTTCGTTCACTCCAGGACAGAGTATATCCGATCCAGCCTGAGGTTTTACCGAACTGCTTGCGTGCCAATATTTCCACACCATAAGCTCTTCCTTCTCCCATTTCAATTTTATCCTGCCAGTCATCCTCAAGGGAGAAAAAACTGGCTCCTTCCTTGTATTCGATCAGGTTGTCCATGGTTTTGTAATAACCTTCAACGCTGATTTCGATTCCTTCTCCTGGTTCATAGATCACTCCGAAAGCGTATTGAATGGCTTTCTGGGGCTTGATAGTATCAGTAGACGGAAGCCAGAGGTCCGTCGGCAGTCCGATGGTCGAGTTGGTCAGCAAGTGGATATACTGGGTCATATGAGTATATGCTGCCTTAATGGATATCTTTTCATTGACAAGATATCTGGCCGAAAGCCTGGGTTGCAGTGATGTATAGGTTGAATCCTTCACCTTGAAACCGGAAAAATGGAGACCGATATTTGCTTTGAGGCGAGGCGTGACGGTCCAGTCGTCTTCGGCAAAGAGCGACCATTCATGAGCATATATATTTTTATTGCCGAAAACAGTATCAATAGGAAAAGGAAACTCAGCTTCATTCATCTGAAAAACAGTCACTCCGGGCTTGAATGTGTGATAGATATAATTATATCCAAACCGTATGCTGTGATTCGGATCGGGAAGATAGTCGAAATCAATTTTCCCCGCCCAATCTACAATACCTGAATCATACCCGAAATAATACTCCGATGTCAGCTCGTTATTCTCTTCTCTCCTGTCAAGCAGGGAGGTCAGAAAATTATAGCGGCTGTAAGTGATCGTGGTATTGCTGAACAGCTTGGGTGTGATCACATAATTCCACCGGAGTGCAGCTGTCAGGTTTCCCCAACCCAACCCGGCCTCGTCCTTCCAACGATATTGATCACCCTTTTCGTCTGTATTCATATAGGCTTTATCCTTGCCGCTGTATGCACTCAGGAACAACCGGCTCTTATCGGAGAACTTGTGATTGATTTTAGCATTCAGATCATAGAAATAATAACCTGCGCTGAAATTCTCATAGTCCTCTCTGGTTTGCCACCTGATTAGCGGCTGTGCAAGTACATCGATATACGTTCGCCTGCCGGAAACAATAAACGAAGTTTTATCCTTGATGATCGGCCCCTCAACGGTTAACTTGCTGGATATCAATCCAACGCTTCCTTCAACCGCAAATTTTTTATTATTCCCATCCTTCATGCGGATATCCAGCACCGATGATAGCCTGCCGCCATACCGGGCAGGGAATCCGCCAGTAATCATCTTGACTGATTGGATTGCATCTGGATTAAAAACCGAAAAGAATCCAAATAAATGATTTGCATTATAAACCGGTACACCATCCAGAAGGATCAGATTCTGGTCGGGCCCCCCACCCCTTACATAAATGCCGCTGGTGCCCTCATTACCGCCTTTCACCCCGGGAAGGAGCTGGAGTGCCTTCAAGACATCCACCTCACCAAACATGACCGGAAGTCCCTTGATCGTCCTGGCATTCAACTCCGTCATGCTCATTTGGGTGCTTTGAACCGCTGATTTGGTTTTTTCGGCTGATATGACTACTTCATTCAGGTTGATTACCGGGTTGAGGTTCATATTGATTACGGTATCCCTCCGAAGAGCGATCTCCATGGCAACAGACTCATATCCAACGTAAGAAAAGGTCATTTTAACCAGCCCTGCCGGAAGCGTCATACTGTAGAAACCGAATGGATTTGATACTGTTCCTTTCAGTGTTGCAGCATCATACACGTTACAGCTGATGAGTTTTTCACCGGTCACCTTATCTTCAATAACCCCGCTAATGGTAAATCTCTGTGAAAATCCAGTCAGGAATGACATTGCCAGAAGGAGAATCAGAATTAGTTTTCTCATCAAAGACTTTTTAAAGTATTACCCGCTAATTAAAAAAAGGTTGCAGGGCCTGCAGCATATCCTGAGGGGGACGTGTTGGCTTTCTGGTATCCAAATCGGTAAAAACGAGGTGGCACTCTGCTTCGTTCAGTAAATCACCCGCCTGATTGAAGATCTCATAATAGAAAGTGATACGTGCGGTTGGCATTTTCCTGAGGGTTGTCCGAATTATGATCTGTTCATCGTAAACAGCAGGACGGATATACTTAATGCTAAGACTGACAACCGGAAGAAGAACTCCCCTAGCCTCAAAATCTTTATATGCAAAACCCAGTTTCCTCATCAGTTCCGTACGGCCGATCTCATAAAATTCGGCATACCTTCCGTAATAGACATAGCCCATCTGATCGGTTTCACCGTAACGGATCCTCAATGTAACATCGCATGTGAACATTGAAACCGTAGATTATGGATTACAGAAACTATTGATGCTTGGCATACAGGTCATATTCATCAGAGCCAGTGATCGTTGTCTGATAAAAACAACCGGTTCTGAGTTTTTTCCCCGGTGAAGTTACGAGAATTTCCTGATCCACTTCCGGAGAGTCGTATTGAGAGCGGCCGATATAGAATTCCCCGTCTTTCCGGTCGATCACAACTTCAATAGTGCTGCCAATACGGCCTGCATTGATTTCCGCTGATATGATCCGCTGAGCCTCCATGATTATCGAGAATCGTTCCTGTTTGACCTCTTCAGGGATATCATCAGGATACACATCTCCTGAACGGGTGCCCTCTTCAGGGGAATAGGTAAATACCCCAAGCCGCTCGAACCTTGAATCATTAACGAATTTCAGAAGCTCTTCAAATTCCTTGTCGGTCTCACCCGGATGTCCCACGATGAGGGATGTACGAATTGCAGCACCAGGGACCTTTTTCCGTATCTCGCTTATTATTTGAAACGTGTCCTCCTTTGAATAGCCGCGGTTCATCATTTTCAGCATCTTATCGCTGATATGCTGAAGGGGAATGTCGAGGTACTTGCAGATCTTATCTTCACGAGCCATCAGCTCGGCCAAACCCTGCGGAAAACTTTCAGGATAAGCATAATGAAGGCGTATCCATCTGATCTTATCAATCCTGACCATGCTTTCGAGAAGCGGCACCAGCATGCTCTTCCGGTACAGATCGCGTCCGTAATACGACAGGTCCTGGGCAATCAGCAGTAATTCCCTTGTTCCATGATCTGCCAGGTAGGCTGCTTCATCAAGAATGTCTTCCATCTTGCGTGAGACATATTTGCCCCGTATGGATGGAATAGCACAGAAAGAGCATTCCCGGTTACATCCTTCCGAGATTTTCAGGTACGCATAGTGTTTGGGAGTGGATATCTGACGATGGTTCAAAATTTTAGGATTAAAAGTCAGTTTAAGGGCGGATATAATCTCTTCCATCTGATCAACCCCAAACCAGGCATCAACTTCCGGCATTTCCGCTATCAGTTCATTACGATAACGCTGGACCAGACAGCCTATGGCAAAAATGCGCCGGATCCTTCCGATTTTTTTTGCATCAATGGCCTCGAGGATGGTATTGACAGATTCCTCCTTGGCATCCAAAATAAAACCGCATGTGTTGATAATCAGCACATCAGCGTTTATATGCAAAGGATCCATCCGGGCAGGAATACCCTGTGCCCTGAGCTGGCTCAGAAGCTTTTCCGAGTCGACCAGATTTTTGGAACATCCGAGGTTAATGATATCTACTTGCAAAGAATAAAGATTACAGAATAAAGACTTAAGAATGGCGATTTACGAATGGCCGGTGCTGAAGAGAGAATCAACGAAAGCCTGCTTGTTGAATATCTGCAGGTCCTCAACTTTTTCACCAATTCCGATATACCTCACGGGAATTTTTAACTGATCGCTGATACCGATAACCACCCCGCCTTTGGCTGTACCATCGAGCTTGGTAAGCGCAAGAGCGGTCACCTCAGTTGCGGCAGTGAATTGTTTGGCCTGTTCAAAGGCATTCTGCCCGGTAGAACCATCCAATACCAGCAAAACTTCCTGTGGTGCATCGGGAAGCACTTTTTTCATCACATTAAGGATCTTGGTTAATTCGTTCATCAGGTTAACCTTGTTATGAAGCCGGCCTGCCGTATCAATGATCACTACATCGGCCTGCTGAGCCACTGCCGAACGAAGTGTATCATATGCAACCGATGCAGGATCTGATCCCATTTTCTGCTTCACCAGAGGAACTCCGGCCCTCTGTGACCAAATCTCAAGCTGTTCGATCGCGGCTGCCCTGAAAGTATCGGCTGCACCCAGAATGACCTTTTTGCCTGATGATTTATACTGATAAGCGAGTTTGCCAATAGTTGTCGTTTTGCCAACCCCATTGACTCCCACAACCATTATGACGTAAGGTTCACCGTTTTCAGTCACCGGCAGATCCTCGAGATCGACAGTATTGTTTTCAGCCAGCAAGGCCGATATCTCTTCCCGGAGAATGCGATCGAGTTCACTGGTATTCATGTACTTATCCTTTGATACGCGGGCCTCAATCCTTTCGATGATCCTGAGAGTGGTTTTAACGCCAACATCGGAAGATATGAGCATTTCCTCGAGATTATCGAGCACATCGTCATCCACCTTGCCTTTACCGGCAATTACCCGGTTCAGCTTTTTAAAAACATTCTCCTTGGTCCTGGCCAGGCCCTGATCAAGGTTCTTCTTTTTATCTTCTGTGAACCAACTGAGAATTCCCATACTGCGAATCTGAATAAAACAAAAGAGCTTCCCTCACACCGGTGAAGAAAGCCCCAAGTTATGCATTGAACTGTTTAACAGTTTATTTCTGATTCAAGAAATCTTTAATATGATCGTTGTGAACGATTTCTTCTTTGAAGGAGTATGCACCTGTTTTGGGTGATTTCACCATCTTGATCACTTTGGCATAGTGTCTTCCTTTGCCAGTCTGCATGGTAGCAACAACTTTCTTTGCCATAATCTAGCCTATTTAATTTCCCTGTGAACAGTTACTTTGTGTAAAACCGGATTGTACTTTTTCATTTCCATCCGATCCGGGGTATTCTTCCGGTTTTTGGTTGTAATATATCGCGAAGTTCCCGGCAGTCCGGTAGCTTTATGCTCGGTGCACTCAAGGATCACCTGGATACGATTGCCTTTACTTTTCTTTGCCATGGTTCGGTCCTCCTGCTAATAATTCGTTATAAAGCCCTTTTCCTGAGCTTCCTTCAGGCAGGCAGCCAAGCCCTTTTTATTAATGTTTCTGATGCCGTGGGCCGAAACTTTCAGCGTGATCCAGCGATTCTCCTCCTGCAGGAAAAACTTTCTGGTAAAGAGGTTTGGATAGAAGCGCCTTTTTACTCTCCGGTTCGAGTGGGAAACATTATTCCCCACCATCATCTTCTTACCGGTTAACTGACATATCTTAGACATGCTCTTTGAATTTTGGATCGCAAATTACGGCATTTTTCTTCAAATATTCAAGCGCTTCCTGAAAAAAAAATGGACTAATGTTTTAAACTGGCGCCTGTTAATACTTCGCAAATCATCCTATTGTATCTTTCAAAACCCTGATGCGTACCATATTCAGGGCAACCAGCGAAGCTCTCATAATATTTCTGCCCCGGTGTTCTCCCATAGTGAAAAGCTTTGATGTGGTCGTTTTTGGCCCGGAAACCGCGATCCAAACCGTCCCGACCGGCTTTTCCGCTGATCCTCCGTCAGGACCGGCTATGCCGGATACTGCAACAGCGTAATCGGCTCCAATCTTGATCCTGGCGGCAGAAGCCATTTTCTCAACCACTTCCTGGCTTACGGCTCCATAAATCTCTATCGTGTTTGCCGGAACATCTAGCAACGATTCCTTGATATCATTGGAATAGGCAACTATACTACCGCGGTACCAGGCCGAACTCCCCGGAACACTGGTGATCAACGATGCAATCGTTCCCCCGGTACAGCTTTCCGCAGTGGCTAAAGTGAGCTTATTCTTGAATAATAATCTACCCGTCACCTCAGGAAGAGTCTCATCGTCATAGCCATAAACCCAATCCGGAATCAGCCTGACAAGCATCTCCACAAGCATGTGCATCCTTTTCTTCACTTCCTTGGTATCAGAACCTTTCCCGGTGATCCTGAGCTTCACGATTCCCGGAGATGGCAGGTATGCCAGGGAGAAACCCTCCGGAATACAATCTTCCCAAGGCTTTATCCTGGTGGCCAGAACAGATTCCCCCACTCCTGCCGTCATGACGGTTTTATAGATAACCTCCGGAGCTTTGAAATGATCCTGAAGAGCGGGTAAAATGGTTTCTTCCATCATGCCTTTCATTTCAAACGGAACACCGGGCATCGAAATGATGATCTTCCCATTTAATTCAAACCACATCCCCGGAGCTGTTCCGTTGGGATTCCTGATCACACGGCAATTATCGGGAACCTGAGACTGATCACGATCAAGACCGATCAACGGAACTCTGCGTTTGCCCCACAATTTCTCAATATCAGATAATATATCCTGGTTGATTATTAAGCGCGAATTGAAAAACTCCGCAAGCGTCTTTTTGGTCCGGTCATCGTTGGTAGGTCCCAATCCACCCGTAATCAGTATCAAATCAGCACGTTTCATCGAGTCTTCCAGCGCAGAACGGATCTCTTCAGGCTCGTCTGAAATAGAGATAATCCTCCTGACCGGTAGCCCGATCTTGGACAGCCGGTCACCTATCCAGGCAGAATTGGTGTCAATAGTGTGACCCATTAATAATTCGTCACCTATGGTTATTATTTCAGAAATCGGATTCATGGTAAAAAAGATGTTGGGTTTTGGATTTCTGATTTCAGGTTTCTGGTATCGGAGGTGGGATAAGCCTGGCAAGTCTTTGAAGTAAGGTTGGGTGGGAGTAATTAACAAAAGCATAGGCCCGGTGAGGGGTAAGATTGGAAAGGTTCTTTTCACTCAACCCGATCAGTGCATCACCCAACTCATGGGCAAATCCGGCTTGGGCAGCAAATTCATCTGCCTGGTACTCATACTTCCGTGACAGGCTATTGGTCAGCAATCCCGTAAGAGTTGAAACCGGACTGAAGAGCACACCGAAAACCAGAACTCCGATATGAAAACTCGGTTCCGGAATATTCAAGGCTGCGGATAAGGTCGGATTGCCGATAACCAGCGAAAAGATAAATAGGATGACCGCTGATTGAACCAGCGATAAAGCCATGCTCCTGATGATGTGTTTCTTTCGGTAATGACCGATTTCATGAGCCAGTACTGCCAGTATTTCCTTCTCCTGGAGCTCTTCTATCAGAGTGTCAAACAGCACGATACGCTTCTTTCGACCGAATCCTGAAAAGTAGGCATTGGCTTTGGACGATCGTTTGGAACCGTCAATCACAAATATTTTATCCAGCGTAAAGCCTGTTTTTGTCGCCAGTGCTTCAATTTCCGTTCGCAGGCTCCCCTCTTCCAGCGGTTTTTGCTTGTTGAACAATGGCACGATCAGTGTTGAATAGAACAGGCTCATAAAAAGACTGAAGAGCGAAAGCACTACCCAGGCAAAGATCCAGAACCAGGATCCCGTCTTTGTATAGATCCAGATTATGAAAGCAGCCAGGGGTGTGCCGATCAGCAGGACAAGAAGCCATGACTTCAGTTTGTCGAGGATAAATGTCTTTGGCGTTGTTTTGTTGAAACCGTACTTTTCCTCAATCACAAAGGTTGACCAGATATCAAAAGGTGTCGAGCCCAGATCAGAAGCAAGCCCGAGAATGCCGAAAAACAATAAGGCAGCCCAGATCGGACTATCCGTCACCGACATCACCATGGAGTTAAGCCAGGTGAATCCCCCAAGAATGAACATCAGCATGATAACAACAAATCCAAGGGATGAAAGAATAAATCTAAAATTACCGTTCTCCCTCAGGTATAACTGACTTTTTTTATATCGCTCCCTGTCATAACAGTCTTTCAGGATCAGTGGCAGATCGGGCTTCATATTCCTGATATTGAGAATATCGAGGATCAGATCACCAATAAAGCCGGCAGAAATGATCACAAGAAGAATGACAAGAAGGCTATTCATCCTGACTAACCTCCTGCTGTATTTGCTGATCAAGCAGCTTGACCTTTTCGGCCCGTTCCTTCAATTGTTTCCGGTATTCTTTGGAATAGTATTCAGGCATCCCCAGATTTTCCGATTTATCAAGCCATTCCTGGGCCATTGCTATATCCCCCGCCAGTTCGCAGGTTACCGCCATGTCGAAACAGGCTTTAGCTGCAACAGTACTGTTCCTTGTCCCTGCATAGAGATTCCAGACAGTTGCGGCTTCGGTCCAGTTGCCTTCCCGCATGTACTTGGCGCCCTTGTAAAAATCACCCGGCCCGTAGGGAAAATAGATCCTCTCAAGCTCCGTCCAGTATGGAGCGAACCTGCGACCAGTATTACGCCCGGCCCAATACATGCGCTGTTTGACAATGTCAATTTTTTCAGAAGCTGATTTATTCAGACCAGAATCTTCCCCCAGATCCATGGTCGTTGTGTCTGAAAACATAACATCCTTGGACTGATATGTATTCAGATCATATAGCCTCCAATAGGTCTTGCATATTAAAAGATAGGTATGGTTAACCCAAAATTCTGATATAGAAGTAATTACCGTGTCTCTATAATCACAGCTTTCCAGGGATAATACGGCATCCAGCGGGGGATCTCCGGTTGCTTCCCTGATACTGGTCCATGGCAATGGACCGATAGGATCGGAGAATTCACTGCCCAGGTTTCTCTTGATGATCGGGTCATAAACTTCAAACCTGGGGCTCTCGATCAGTTCATCAACACATCCCAGCACTCCTTCTTTTGCAATGGAGCTGTCCCGGACAAAAATGTTGTTCTTGCCGAGCTGGTTCATTTCAGCCTTGTGGAGACTGTCGAGATCCATTCTGGAAAGGACCGTGATGGTTGAAATTGAGGCAGATACTGTTAGTTCGGCCGGTTCCAGTCCTTCCATTTCGAAAATAAAGGCCGGATAACAACCGGGGAGCAAGAAAATACCGGCCAAGGCTATCAATCCGCACAACCGTTTCATTGTTTACCAGTTTCGGATTATTATCTTGTCATTAACCTGTTTAAGGTATGCAGCCATTTTAGCTTCAAGCAAGTTAATATATTCCCGGGTCTTTTTATCTGATTTTAACCGTTCGGAACGTTTCGCATAACCGATGGCCTGGTTCAACCGGCCGTTCCGCTCACAAGCCAGGGCCATGTTATACGAAGCCAGAGCCTGAACCAGAGTATCCTTGCTTTCATAAGCCAACCGGGTCCACTTGGATTCTGCACGTCCCCAGTTTCCTTTTTGCAAGGCTGTATCAGCCACCAGCATCAGACTGTCACCTTTTTTATAGTATAACCGATCAGCAGGGCTCGATCCCGGAATGACCAGCCGGGCGTATTCACCGGATGCATAATCTATGGCCAATGCAGCAGTTATTTGCGGATCGGGCAAAGCCTTCAGGGCTTCCTGCCCGGTATTTCCCTTAGCCAGAAAGGTGCGGGTGAAAACATAGACTGAATCTTCCGCGAAACGCCTTTTATCAGGCTCATAAACCCTTATTGCCAGAGTGATATCAGCCTTCCGGCTTGCGACGAACCCGCCGTCCGGTGACGATACCACCTCATCTTTCTGGGTTAAATCGAAACCCTCCAGGACGAAAATTCCCTGAACATATTCTTTTTTTGCCAGGGCTGCCATTCCATCCCACGGTTGAGACTCAGGCAAGGAAGCAGTGTTGTTTTTCAGCATCCTGGGATTGTGACGGACCTTGACAAGAAAGTGGTTACCCTTGATCAAATCTTTTGCCAGTGAATCAATGAACGATTCTGACAGAGCCCATTTCGCACTATCGACCGATTCATACGCTCCCCACTGGATATCTTCATATGGTCCTGTTGCCGGAACATATCGCGACGTCATCATGATAGTCCTGAGCTCAGGAGGATATTCAACCCTGGGAGAAGTATACAGGTCAACGGCAATCTTCTGCATCTGACAGGAATACATCACTGACAATAAAATTGATAGGATTAGTAGAATTCTTTTCATAGTCAACATAACTTATCGGGTTCCGTACCATCTTCTCAAAAACCATTCCAAGGCTAATAAAAAAACCAACATTCCCAGCAGCCATGGCAGGTTGATCAGATCATACCATTTATATTCAGACCGGATATTTGCTGTTCCGGGTTTTATCTCTTTCAATTTGCTGATCAATTGCCCGGCATCAGCCTCTTTATAAAAGTGACCTCCAGTCAGGTAGGAAACCAGCCTGAGGTCCTGGTATTCTGCAACCGGAACCTTTTGCTCCAGAATCCTGTAACCGACGATCATGCTTCCTTTTTTACTAAAACGTTCCTGACCCAATTGTGTTTCTGCAATGAATTGATATTCCCCGACCTCAAAACCGTTCAACTCAAGCTCATAAAAATCGGCTACACGCCTCATCCTATATTCCGAGGTCTGTCCGGCTGAATCGGTAATTCTCATATTTACATCAGGCTGGTTGACGGACTCCAATGATGGATTCTGCAACCGGGCGATAACTCGAATCGCAGAAAACTCATAAAGTTCATCGGGAATGGTAACGATAAACCGGTCCTCCTTATCATCTTGAATAAGGTACTGTAACATCCTGGATATCAGTTCATCGAAAATACCATGATCATCGAATTCAAGGTACTCATGTATCCGCCATTTCCAAATTCCTTCACCCGCGATGATTCCTTTTTTAACGCCATCTTTTTTGGTAAACAGGATCAAGGGATCGGTCAGCTCCACACGCCTTATTTTTTGATTGAGGAAGGAGACCGAGCCGGATTCTGCGGAATATATTTCGAAAAAGGTTTCCAGTGGCGGCCATGCCAGGAGGTGCTCTGAAAATTCTTCCGGCAGGGTGAAAAGGGAAAAAGTGGGCGACAGGGTCCCCTGTACCGTTTCCGCTTCTTTTCTGCGGTTGCTGACTCCCAGGCCAGAGCTGGCCTGGTTAAACAATTCCTGATCGGTGTTTGCTGAAATTATGAATAAAACTGACAGGCTCCTGGCTTTCGCTTCTGTCAGGATAGTATTCACGGAATTATCTGCTGATGGCAATCCATGCAATATCAATAGATTGCATTCCTCGGGAATAACCTTAAAATCATCGACCTGTATAGCTTCAAAGCTCACCTGGGGTAATCCGCTCATGGCACGGTCGAGAGTGCCGATATCCGGATCGGGAGCCTTATATAGCAACAGAATCTTTGCCTGACTGCCAATTATATTGACCCTGAATGATCTTGAATTATTTTCTGTGTTCTTATCCGGAATAAAAGGAATCACTTGCGTCGTCATGTTCATAATCCCCTGATCGGGAGCCTGGATCTCAAAGTCGACAAATGGAACGGATTGGTCATTGACCGGAACCTGCTGCTCGGCTATCAATCCTTGATTCCCTGATATTCTTATTTTCAGCGCTTTTTCTATCCAGCTTTCAGTTCTATAATAAACCCGAACCTGGAAAACACTGTTTTTCCTTACCCATTCATTAGCTATTACTTCAACGACCGATACATCCGGGAAACGGGTGGTATCCCCTGTACCCAGAAAGTAGACCGGCAGCGGTAAGTTTTTTGCCGTTCCCGAAAAACCGGTTCCGCGGGTCACCGCACCATCCGTAACCACGAGCATGCCTGCAACATCCTGGTTTTGAGCCAGTGCCCTCACCGTTTCAAACAGTTCATCCGGTCGGGTAACGGGATCGGAGTAATTCCAATCACTCCCCGGCCGGGTCTGATCACCGAAAAGATATTCACTGATTGTAAAATTCCCTTCCAATGCCTCTTTAACCTGAGCTAGATCCGTATTCCTTTCAGCTACGGTAGCTGCTGAATCCTTTACCGGCGACATGGAAACACTGTTGTCGCGGGCAATAATGAATACCGGTTTGACTTTTTTACCGACAACAGTCCGGATCCAGGGTGAGATGAACAGGATGCCGGTGATCAATATGACCAGCCCCCTGGTAATGCCCAGCAGGATTTTCATCGGCTTGGGCAGGATAGTATCCGAATGTTTCCTGAAATAAAGCAGCCAGACCACAAAAACAGCCAGTGTCGCCAAAGGTAGGACTAGCCAGAGAGGATATGTGGATTCTATGTGAAGGCTCATCCGGATGAAGGAGAAAGGAAAATGGAGAAAGGAGTATGTTTATTAATAATATCAGGTAAGCATGCCGCCACATACAGGGATGACCTGTCCGCTGACATAGGACGAGAGATCGGAAGCCAGAAACAGTGCCACTTTAGCTACCTCGTCGGTAGTACCACCACGTTTCAGCGGTATTTTTTCAGCCCACTCCTGGCGTACCTGTTCTGAAAGTTTGGCAGTCATATCAGAAATGATAAAACCCGGCGCTATGGCATTGCAACGGATATTACGGGATCCAACCTCTTTGGCCACGGATTTGGTGAAACCAATAATCCCTGCCTTGGAAGCGCTGTAGTTGCCCTGACCGGCATTCCCCGCCACACCGACCACTGACGACATGTTGATGATCGAACCTTCACGCTGTTTCAGCATCAGCGGCTGAACGGCTTTCGTCAGGTTGAATACTGATTTCAAATTCACATTGATAACCAGGTCCCATTGCTCTTCACTCATGCGCATCAGAAGAGTGTCACGGGTAATTCCCGCATTGTTAACCAGGATATGGATGGCACCGAACTCTTCGGCAGCCTCTTCAACAACCTTCAGAGCATCAGCATATTTACTTGCATCTGAAGCATACATTTTTACCTTTATCCCCCGGGCACTCAATGACTCCACAAGGGCTTTAGCATCTTCATCATAAAACAAATCCGTCAGGATCAGGTTTGCTCCTTCATCAGCAAATTTCTCAGCAATCGCTTTTCCGATCCCTCTCGAAGCTCCGGTAATCAGAGCTGTTTTACCTTCCAATAACTTCATGATATAGTGTTTTAATAAACCTTCTCAACTTTCTAAACCAGCTCAACCTTTCTGCTGCATCGCAAACTTCATCGTCTCCCCTATCATTGCCGGTGTTTCAACCACATGGATCCCGCACTCCCTCAGGATGGCCATTTTGGCGGCCGCGGTATCTTCAGCACCACCGATAATGGCACCGGCATGACCCATCCGGCGCCCTTTCGGAGCGGTCTGTCCTGCAATGAAGGCAACCACAGGTTTCGTTCCGATTACTTTATACCAACGAGCTGCATCGGTTTCCATTGCACCGCCGATCTCACCTATCAGAACAATTCCAGAGGTGTCGGGGTCGGCCATGAAAAGCTCCAGGGCATCGAGCGTGGTGGTTCCGATGATCGGATCGCCACCGATACCGATGCAGGTCGACTGCCCGATACCCAGACGGGTAAGCTGGTCTACAGCTTCATAAGTGAGGGTACCTGAGCGGCTGACCACCCCAATATTTCCCTTTTTATGGATAAAGCCTGGCATAATGCCCACCTTGCATTCCCCGGGAGTGATAATACCCGGACAGTGGGGACCGATCATCCGGGTGCTTCTGGTTGCCAGGTAGGTTTTCACTTTTACCATATCGGCAATAGGTATACCTTCGGTTATGCAAACGACAAGCTTGATCCCTGCATCGGCCGCTTCCATCACGGCATCGGCTGCCACAGACGGCGGAACAAAGATCACGGATACGTCAGCACCGGTCTCTTTCACGCACTTTTCAACCGTATCGAATACAGGACGATCGAGATGTATGCTGCCTCCCTTTCCGGGAGAGGTTCCACCCATAACCCGGGTACCATATTCCATCATCTGCGATGAATGGAAGGTGCCTTCTTTTCCGGTAAATCCCTGAACCAGAACGCGCGAGAACTTATTTACCAGTACCGACATATCAATTTATGATTTACGAGTGACCATTCACGATTTCGATCTTCGATCCTGTTCTGAGGATATGCGAAATTATAAATATTGACTGACTATGATCCTTTATCCCGATTTTCTCTTTTGCGGGTTTATTGCGTACTTTGCCACTAAACTGCACTGAACGCGGAAAATGGAAGAAACCATTGCTGCCATATCGACCCCTGCCGGGACCGGCGCTATTGCCATGATCCGGCTCTCAGGACCAAAAGCCTGGGAGATCGCAGGATTGATATTTTCAGGATCGGCTATTGACAAAGGAGCCGAATCGTTCTGCGCCAACCAGGTACACCATGGCCGGATATATGACGATGAACGGACCGTTGATGAAGTGATGACCGTTGCATATCAATCTCCGAAATCCTATACAGGTGAAGATATGATCGAGATCACCTGTCATGGATCAGTTTATATCCAGCAGGAAATTCTCAACCTTCTGATCCGGAAGGGGGCAAGGATGGCTCAGCCGGGTGAATTCACACAGCGTGCCTATCTCAATGGGAAACTGGATCTTAGCCAGGCTGAAGCTGTTGCTGACCTTATTGCGGCATCAGGGCAGGCATCCCACAGGTTGGCCATAGATCAGCTTCGCGGGGGCATTTCCAACGAGCTTGACAAGATCCGGGGTGAGCTGTTGCATTTTGTTACCCTGATTGAACTTGAACTTGATTTTTCAGAGGAAGATGTGGAGTTTGTTGATCGCAGCCGGTTAAAAGTTTTACTGGATTCCATTCTGGTACATTTTGATAAGCTGATCCGGTCCTTCGAACTGGGGAATGCAATTAAATCTGGGGTTCCCGTGGCTATTGTAGGGGAAACCAATGTCGGGAAATCAACCCTGCTCAATGTTCTGCTGAAAGATGATAAAGCCATTGTTTCAGAGATTGCTGGCACCACCCGGGATGTGATCGAAGACACTATCCATATCGGCGGGATTGAATTCAGGTTCATCGATACGGCCGGAATACGTGAAACTCACGATGCCATTGAAACGCTGGGTATCGAACGCGCTTATGGGCAGATCGAAAAAGCCCGGATCATTCTCCTGATGGCCGATGCCACCGCCCCGGAAGATCAGAGCTTGCAATGGATTGAAAAAATCGGAAGCCATATCAGGGAAGATCAGCACCTGATCATACTGCTCAACAAAACAGATCTGGTTTCAGATATAGTATCCTCCAAAACGGATTTTCTTAAATCATCAATCGTACATCGTAAATCGTCCATACTTCCCATCTCTGCCAAAACCGGCACAGGTCTTGAACACCTTGTCGAAGTCTTACTTGAGCTGGTCAATATTAAAGCATTGGAAGACAATGATGTTGTGATTACCAATGCTCGTCATTATGAAGCCCTGGTCAACGCCAGGACTGCTCTCTACCGTACCCTCAACGGGCTTCATTCAGGAACTTCAGGGGACTTCCTGGCTCAGGACATCCGTGAAGCCATGCATCACCTCGAAAGCATCACCGGGGCTATCTCATCGGATGAGATACTGGGCAACATATTCCGGAATTTTTGTATCGGAAAATAAGTTTTATCCTATCCCGAAGATTTTCATATCTTCTTCAAAGGTCGTAATGGTCTGTACTCCGAATTTCTCCTGAACAACTTTCAATACTGCAGGTGTCATGAATCCGGGTAAAGTAGGTCCGATATGAGTATTCTTAATCCCCAGGAAAAGCAAAGCAAGATGCACGATGATGGCTTTCTGCTCATACCAGGCGATATTGAAAACAATGGGCAGCTTGTTGATATCATCAAGATTGAGCACTTCTTTTAGCTTCAGAGCCACGAAGGCCCATGAATAGGAATCATTGCACTGGCCTGCATCAAGCACTCTCGGAATGCCTCCGATCGTTCCCAGGTTCAGTTTGTTATACCGGTATTTTGCACAGCCGGATGTAAGAATTACGGTATCTTTTGGCAGCTTCCGGGCAAAATCGGTATAGTATTCCCGGCTCCTCTGACGGGCATCGCAACCCGACATGACTACCATCTTTTTTATTGCTCCGGAATTCACTGCTTCTAGGATTTGAGGGGCAAGTGCTAAAACCTGATCATGAGCAAAACCGATGGTCAGCTCCCCTTTTTCAATCTCAGTGGGAGGCTGGCATTTCTTTGCCAGTTCAATGATTTCGGTAAAGTCTTTCTGGCCATTGGGCAGTTTCTTGTCAATATGTTTCCATTGAGGCATTCCGGTTGCTCCGGTTGTGAAAATCCGGTTGTTGTAAGTAGTTGCCGTGCGCGGAGGAACAAGACAATTGGTAGTAAACAGAACCGGGCCGTTGAAGGTTTCAAACTCGTCCAATTGACGGTGCCATGCATTTCCATAATTGCCGACAAGGTGCTTGTATTTCTTAAACAATGGATAAGCGTGAGAAGGCAGCATTTCGGAATGGGTATAAATGTCGATCCCCTTCCCTTCTGTCTGACACAGCAATTGTTTCAGATCTTTCAAATCGTGTCCGCTGACAAGGATACCGGGATTTTTGCCGACGCCGATATTGACCTTTGATATTTCAGGATGTCCGAACATCGATGTATTGGCTTTATCGAGCAGGGCCATAACCTTCACCCCATGCTCACCCGTTCGCATGATCCATCCCAACATTCCGTCCAGCGTCATCGGCCTGGTGATCATTATCAGGGTTTCCTGCATAAAGTCATAAATATCCTTTTGCTCAAAGCCCAGATTAAAAGTATGTTCTGCATAGGCAGCCATCCCTTTAATCCCGAATAAGGTATATTGCTTTAAAGCCCTGATATCTTCAATAGAATCATAGGTCAACGTGCCTACCTGTTTTGCTTTTTCGTGAAATTCAGCATCGGTGGATGCACTCCAGTCCACGGATCCATGCTTTTCGCTGACTTTAACTGTTTTTTTGAGGTTGTCACGGTATAGTATGCAATCCCTGATCGCCAGAATGATTGCCTGATCATCAAAATTGGCATTGGTGATGGTCATAAACAGGCAGTTCGTTATGTGTTTGTTTTCTGCGTTCGTATCGATCCCCTGCTTCCGGGCTTCAATAGCAGCGAACGCCAGTCCCTGGCATGCAAAAATCAATAGATCCTGAAGGTTAGCCGTTTCTTCTTTTTTGCCACAAACTCCGTTGATCGTACAGCCGGCATTCTTCGCTGTCTCCTGGCATTGGTTGCAAAACATACTCATAATTGCTTAGGTTTTATTGTGATATTACTAATGTACAATTTTTTCAGTGTTAGCCAAAGGTGCCTGTCTGAATAATAAACATTGTTCCTTCTATATTGTTTAAGTGCCGGACCAGATCATTAAACGCTCAGAACCCGGTTTGCAATACTATGATAAAATGATGATATTGTCAGGTCAAATACCAACATCACACCAATGGCAGAAGCTAAAAGCGTCATCCAGGTCAGGAAGAATAACGGTGAACTCGTACCCTTCGATGTAATTAAACTGAAAGAAGCTTTACGACGTTCAGGTGCAGGTGAGATTGAGATCGAAGCAGTGGCTCTTCAGGTGCAGTCTTCTCTTTATGAGGGCATAAAGACAAAAAAAATCTTCGAGCTCGCCTATAGTTTACTCGGTAAACTATCCCATCGAAGTGCCGGCCGCTTCAAATTGAAAAGAGCATTGTTTGAGCTGGGACCTTCAGGTTTCCCCTTTGAGCAGTTCGTGGCCAGAATCATCGAAACAGAAGGTTATTCGGTTCTGACGGGCCAGATCATTCAGGGCAGATGTGTTCAGCATGAAGTGGATGTGGTGGCCAGCAAGCCAGGCAAGGTAATTATGGCTGAGTGCAAATTTCATCAGTCGGAAGGAGTAAAAAGCGATGTCAAGATCAGCCTTTACGTGAACTCCCGCTTTATCGATATCAAGCAAAAATTTCTGAAAAAAGAAGAGAACAGGAACATCGCTTTCCAACCTATGTTAGTCACGAACACCCGTTTTACCGATGACGCCATACAATTTGGCGAATGTTCGGGACTGAGGTTGGTTTCATGGGATTATCCTGTTGGTAATGGTTTGAAAGAATGGATCGACCGCTTGCATTTTTATCCGATTACAGTCCTGATGTCACTTAACCGGCAAGAAAGAGTGGGTTTGATGGAAAAGGGTATTGTCCTGTGCAAGGATATTGTTAATAATCCGGACTTGTTGACTGATCTCCACCTCCCCCAAGACCGGTTCAAAAACATAACCCATGAGGCCCAGGCTTTAGTCAGATAATACCTGATTCACAACTATTTAGGGTCAGACAAGCATAAACCCGGAGATTTTCGTACCTTTGCGGCCGAAAAAAACAACTATGCCCTTACAACATCTCAGAAACATCGGTATTGCAGCTCATATAGACGCGGGTAAAACAACAGTCAGCGAAAGAATTCTTTTTTATACCGGGATTAACCGGAAAATGGGTGAGGTTCACGATGGACAGGCCACTATGGACTTTATGAAGCAGGAGCAGGAAAGAGGCATTACCATTGCCTCGGCAGCTATCACCTGTTTTTGGAAAGGTTACCAGGTGAACCTGATCGACACCCCCGGACACGTGGATTTTACAGTTGAAGTTGAACGCTCCTTACGCGTTATTGATGGAATGATCGCTGTTTTCTGTGCCGTCGGTGGTGTTGAGCCGCAAAGTGAAACCGTGTGGAATCAGGCTGACCGCTACAAAGTTCCCCGGATCGGATTCATCAACAAGATGGACCGTACAGGAGCTGACTTTTCAGAAGTCGTGGCACAAATGAACAGCATGCTGGATGCCAACGCAATCCCTTTCCATCTGCCAATCGGCAATGAAGAGAATTTCCAGGGAATCATTGATATCATTGAGCGCAGGGCTTATGCTTTCACGGATCATGAAAGGATCGAGATTGATATTCCGGAAGAATATCAGGAACGATGCGACGAAGCACGGGCCTTTCTGATCGAGAAACTGGCCGATTATGATGATCACCTGATGACGATGTTTCTTGAAGATAAGGATATCCCTGCGGAAATACTGAAAAAGGTTGCACGCGATGCCACTCTCAAATTGATGATCACCCCGGTATTTTGCGGAGCTGCTTATAAAAACAAGGGAGTACAGCTTTTACTGGATGCCGTGATCGATTATTTGCCCTCCCCGATCGATAAAGGTGCTGTCGTGGGAACCGATATCAATGAACCTGAAAAGGCGCACACGCGTTCTCCCTCAACCAAGGAGCCATTCTCAGCGTTAGCGTTTAAACTGATACACGATCCTTTTGTGGGTCAGCAGACTTTTATCCGGATCTATTCGGGAAAGCTGACCAACGGCATGCTTATGCTCAATTCAACGCGCGGGAAAACCGAACGTATCGGTCGGGTTATGAGGATTCATGCCAAAGACCGCGATGAGATCCATGAAGCAGGTCCTGGTGAAATTGTAGCCTTGATCGGGATGAAAATCACTAAAACGGGAGATACCCTTTGTGACCCAAACAATCCTATTTGTCTGGAGAATATTACAATACCTCCTGCAGTCATCGAACTGAAGGTTACTCCTCCCAGCCAGAAAGAACAGCAAAAGATGGGTGAAGCGTTAAAGAAACTGGCAAACGAAGATCCTTCCTTCAATATCAGGGTGGACGAAGAAACCAATGAGACCATCATAGCCGGAATGGGTGAACTTCACCTGGAAATCATTGTTGACCGGATGAAAACGGAATTCGGCGTGGAAGTGGAAGTCGGGGAACCCGCTGTCGCTTACCGCGAAACCATCCGGGAAGAGGTGGAAAGCAGCTACAAACATTCCAAACAGACCGGTGGAAAAGGTCAGTTTGCCAATACGGTCATGCGAATTGAACCCAATCCGGGTAAAGGTTTTGAATTTATTGACAGGATCAAGGGCGGTGTCATACCCATGGAATATATCCCATCAGTCCAGAAAGGAATACATAAAACCCTGGATATGGGTATCCTTGCCGGATTTCCAATAGTGGATGTCAAGGTCATATTATTGGACGGAAGCTATCATCCGGTAGATTCAAGCGATATGGCCTTCCAGACCTGTTCTTCCATCTGCTTTAAAAACGGATTTTTAAAAGCTTCTCCGGTATTGCTTGAGCCTGTTATGCGGGTTGAAGTTGCCACTCCCGATGAGTATATCGGCGAAATAGTGGGTAACCTCAACCGGCGTCGTGGCCGGATCGAATCCATGCGCCGCTACCGTAAAGGAGCTCAGAAAGTGAATGCTTACGTACCATTGGAGGAAATGTTCGGATATGCAACCGCCTTAAGGAACCTTTCCAGCGGCCGTGCGAACTTCTCGATGGACTTCTACCAGTACATGCCCGTTCCGGGTTCCATGCAGGATGAAATCCTGGAAAAAATCAGGAAAAATAAAGCGGATAAGGAAAAACATCAGTAAAGTGTCGCATTTGTTGGTGTGCTGACAGGAGTGAGAGTTCGACGGTATTAATCGGTCAGGTTTACTATCTTTCGGATAGATTAACCTGTCTTGCCATGTCACGAATTTTTGGTCTACTGATCATCTTCCTCATCTGCGTAACAGCATGTTCCTATGAGAAATCTTTCTCCCGGGCACAGTTTGAAATCATTCAACTGACCGGATCCGGTGACTTCACAGAAGCTGAAACACTAATAAGCCAAACCCTAAAATTGGGCAGTCTTACTGAAATTCAGAAAAATTGGCTTACTGTCCGCAAGAACATCCTGCAACGGATCCGGATTGATTTTTCAAAAAGTGAAGAACAGATCACTGCACAACTCTCAGAGTACTTCCCCAATCTTTCGGATAGCCTGCGTAATGCCTGGGAATCCGATGGCCGGCTGGAAATGAGGATCATCGATGGCAAAAAAAAGTATTTCAATTACTCAGTAAACAATCTTTTCAGGCTCGATCCCGACGCCCATAGAATAAAGTATGGAAATGCCACCCAGGTACCGGACCAGCTTGATTCTGTGAGGCTGAGCAACACATCATCCATCATAGCGGCTGGGCAACCCGGAAAACCAGTTCAGAAGTACCGTTTTAAGGTCGGATTTAAACTGACGGTTGATCCTGATGCAGTACCACCCGGAGATACCATCTGCTGCTGGATGCCATTCCCACGCATATCTTTTCCCAGACAACCGGTTGCAAACCTGATATCCAGCTTCCCTGAAGAGGTTATCCGTTCATCGGAACAATCCCTTCAATCCACACTGTATGCCACTCAAATAACAAAAGCCGGGAAGCCTGCGATCTTTTCGTATGAAGCTGAATTTGAAATTGCCGGACAGTGGTTTGACCCAAAACAACTTTTCGGCCAATTTTCAAATAATTATTCGGACAACGATGACTATCTGAAGGAAACTCCACCGCAAGTTGTATTCTCTCCCCTTGTCAAACATCTGGCCGACAGTCTTGCCGGTTCGGAAACAGACAAGTATAAGATCTTCCAATCATTGTATTATTGGATCGATAAAGAGATACCCTGGGCATCCTCTCTGGAGTATTCCATTATGGACTGTATTCCTGACTATGTAATTACAAACCATCATGGCGATTGCGGAATGGTAACCTTCCTGCTGATGTCGATGGCCAGATATAAAGGAATTCCCGCACGCTGGCAAAGCGGCTGGATGCTGCATCCCGGCAACAAGAACCTGCACGACTGGTGCGAGCTCTGGTTCGAAGGCGCCGGTTGGGTTCCCGTAGATATATCGTTCGGACTTCAAAAAACAGACGACCCGGTGTTACGGGAATTTTACATGACTGGAATCGATTCTTACAGGATGATCATTAATGACGATTTTGGAAAAGAGCTTGATCCACCCAAAAAATTCTATCGTTCGGAACCCTACGATTTTCAGCGTGGGGAAGTGGAGTGGAAAGGAGGCAACGTATATTTTAACCAATGGGATTATGAATTTAAAGTTCTGTCACTTGAAAAGATCAATTGATTGCATTGTTATCGGGATCATTTTAACAGGATTAACCTGGTCCTGTTCATCGATCCGGCATGATGTTGAGACTGCCGGTTTTCTGATCGATTCGGTTAAAAGAGAAAGGATTCCCGACAGCAGGGTGGCCTTATTCTCGATTGAAGCCACAGGATCCCCGGAAGGAGTTGTTCTGAAAGGAAAAACCACCGAGCCGGAAGCCCTTAGCCATCTTCTGGAACATCTTAATGAACAAAAAATTCATTGTATCGATAGCGTACTCCGGTTACCGGACGCAAAGCTTGGAGATCATATATGGGGTCTGGTCACCATTTCGGTGGCAAATATCCGGTACAAGCCTGCCCATTCGGCCGAGATGGCCACTCAGGCATTGATGGGTACTCCGCTGCAGGTTTTGCAGGAAGAAAGTGGGTGGTACCTGGTCCGGACTCCGGATCGTTATATTTCCTGGACTGAATCTCCGGGCATTGTTACCATGACAGAGCAACAGCAACAGAACTGGAAACAGAATCAGCGTGTAATTTTTGTTGATGACTATGGATTGGTGCTGAGCCGTCCCAATATAAAAGCCGAGCCGGTTTCCGATATAGTGATGGGAGGGATCCTGTCTGTTATGGATACTGGCCAAAAGACCGGTGAATATACTGGGGTCATGCTTCCGGATGGACGAAAAGGCTATTTGCCTGTTAATCAGGTTAAAATGTTTTCTGAATGGTTGATCAACAAACCGGCAGGTTCTGAGCAGCTTACCACCCTGGCCCGGGGATTCATGGGCCGGCCTTACCTCTGGGGAGGCACTTCAGCAAAAGGATTCGATTGCAGCGGATTTACCAAGACACTTTACTTCATGAATGGCTGGGTTTTATCAAGAGATGCATCTCAACAAGTTTATCAGGGATCGGAGATCAGCCTGAAGGATGTGTGGAGCAACCTTCATCCCGGCGATCTGCTGTTCTTCGGCCGGAAAGCCACGGCAGAAAAGCCGGAACGCGCCACTCATGTTGGAATGTATGAAGGTGATTCTTTCTTCGTTCATTGCTCCGGAATGGTCAAAATCAACAGTCTTGATTCCACGCGTCCCGAATTTAAAGAATACTATACCGAGAACCTGTTGCATGTAAAAAGGATTCTGAATTCTGATTCTCAGCCGGTTCGTATCAAAGATCATCCCTGGTACAATTGATCCGATGAAAACCTCACGCAAAAAGTTCATATACGGTTCGGTTGCAGCAGCAGCCGGTTTAGCAACCGCTCCTCGACTAGCCGGAGAAACACTTGCCAGATCCTGGGCCATTGACGCCAGGATGAAACTCTCTTTTGAGCCTTATGATCTGATCCTTAAGCATGTGTTCACCTTGGCAGGATCATCCCGGAAGACCACTCCCGTAATGCTCACACGTATCGAATATGAAGGAGTTACCGGATACGGGGAAGCCTCCATGCCTCCATACCTCGGGGAAACCCAGGAAACAGCAGGCAAATTCCTGAATCAGGTTAAACTCGAACAATTCAAAGATCCATTCCTGATCGAAGATATTCTCGATTATGTGGATGCGATTGCGCCTGAGAACCGCGCCGCAAAGGCTTCTGTCGACATCGCATTGCATGATCTTGTCGGCAGGTTGATGAATCAGCCCTGGTACCGGATATGGGGTTTAAATCCTGATAAAACACCGGTTACAACCTTTACTATCGGGATCGACACTCCCGAAGTGGTCCGCCAAAAAACACGCGAAGCTGCGGAGTTCAGGATCCTGAAAGTCAAGCTGGGCAGGGATAACGATAAGGAGATGATTGAGACTATCCGCTCTGTCACTGACGTTCCGCTCGCAGTAGATATCAATCAGGGTTGGAAGGAAAAGGAACAGGCACTCGACATGATATTCTGGCTCAAAGAGCATGGGATCGTTCTTATTGAACAACCCATGTCGAAAGAGGATCCGACCGGAAACGCCTGGTTGACCGAAAGGTCTCCCCTGCCCGTTTTCGGCGATGAATCGGTCCAGCGATTGCCCGACATTTTCAAAGCGAGAGGGATTTATCACGGAATCAATATCAAACTGATGAAATGCACCGGGATGCGTGAAGCCTTTGCCATGGCCAAAACCGCCAGGTCGTCAGGCATAAAGGTGATGATAGGCTGCATGACCGAAACCTCCTGCGCTGTTTCGGCAGCTGCTCAATTGTCTCCCCTGGCCGAATTTGCGGATCTCGACGGCAATCTTCTGATTTCCAATGACCGGTTCACCGGTATGCAAATAAAAGCCGGGAAGATCACGCTGAATGATCTTCCCGGCATCGGTATCAAACCGTTAGTCTAAAATTATTTTGCCAACATGTTATGGAAGACATTGGTTACGTCATCGTCTTCTTCAAATTTGATTAAAAGCTTCTCAACATCAGCTATTTCCGATTCGGACATCTCTTTAGTTTGCGTAGGAATCCATTCGAATTCTGCACTGATGATCTCGAAATGATGTTCATCAATATATCTCTGAATAGTGCCAAAATCCTCGAACTCTCCCGAAATAATGATATTGTCATTCTCGGCAAAAACCTCCTGGGCACCGGCATCGATCATGTCTAACTCCAGTTCCTCGAGGTCGAGGCCTTCTTTCCCATGAATTTTAAAAATGCACTTGTGCTCAAACATAAAGCTGACACTGCCTGACGTTGCAAGTGCTCCGCCATGCCTTGAAAAAAAGCTTCTGATATTGGAAACTGTCCTTACCGGATTATCTGTGGCACTTTCAACCAAAATTGCTACACCGTGAGGTCCATATCCTTCATAAATATGTTCCTTGATATCAGCCTGATCCTTCCCAATAGCCTTCTTGATCGACCGTTCGATCGTATCTTTTGGCATGTTGGCTGCCTTGGCATTCTGCATTAGCACCCTGAGCCTTGAATTGACGGAGGGGTCCGGACCGCTGGCCTTTACGCTGATTATAATTTCCTTGGAGATTCGGGTAAATGTCTTTGACATGTTTCCCCAGCGCTTAAACATCCTTGCTTTCCTATATTCGTATGCTCTTCCCATGATATTGATTTATTAATCGTGGAGCAAAAATATTTATTTATAGCCGATGTCGGGTTTATTCAACCAGAAACTTAACTACGGGTATCATCCCGGATTTAACATCAATAAAGGGCCTGCCATCCTTAAGGCCTGCAAGTCCGTAACCGGTTGCAGTAGAAATGAATGCCTGAAAATTATTGCCGATCTGGGATTTAATATACAGGGTTTTATCAACGGCATCATAACGTAAACCGGTTAATCCCTGGATCAATCCATAGCTGGATAATGCCCTGGCGTACCAATGGCCGCACTCATATTCGTCAAAAGGATTCCTGACCACACCATCATACCGGTCACGACAAGCCCTGACAATATCCAGGCCCTTTTCAACTTCGCCATGCAGCATGAGATGGCTGGCTACCTGGTATTCGATACCGGTCCAGACTTCATGGCTGTAAACGAACGGAAGAGATAACTGTCCCCCTTTCGGCCATGTACAGATCAGAAGGCCACCCTCTTTACCCATGGCAAAAGCCGGACGCTGCGGATTATCATGGTCCGTCAGATCATTTTTCAGGTTATACTTGTGAACCGATACCAGATGACTGGTTACTTTATCATTATTAACAACCTCGGGCAATCCGCATACAGAAGCCAGCCACATACCCATAATCCCGTCCGACAGACAACCGGTACCATATTGATATTTGGGCCCCTCTTTTACAAGCAGATCATAAGCATCATCAAGACTGTTAGGATCCGGAGGAGTTTTGGTGGGATCTGCGGCGTGCAGGTCGGCCCAGCGTATCTTCTGAAAAAAATATTCCCCGTTGAAGAGGTTGTTTTCCAGATAAATCTTCCCTTTTGCCAGGAGAGCTTCATAATCAGCAGCCGGTTTATCCAGGAACTTGCTCATTTCAACAAAAGCGGTCAGGGCACCCAGATAAAAGCTCGAGCACATGCCGTCGGGTCCCCAGAATTCGATATCATATGTATTATGATGAGGCTCAACCAAAACACCCGTATGATCCGGATCCCAGGTTTTAATGCAATAATCAATGCTCTGTTTTACAAACGGATAGAGATTCGATATCCATGCATTATCACCGCTGATCCTCCATTCACGGTATACTTTCATTATACCTCCCAGCTGACCATCAGATGCAGCATGGAAGGTGTGCTCCGGTTCAGAGATTGGCAAGGCGGCACGAAAAGTTTGATGACCTTCATCATTTTGACTAACAGTGAATTCCGTCTCCCTGAGAGAACGCTCAAGGTCCGGGAACAGGTGAGGGACCGCCTGTGCATAATTCCAGACATGCGTACAGCTTCCGGCGCAGCAGCCTGATTTGTCGCCGCAACCTTCCCAGGCCCAGAATTTCCCGTTTTGATCTCTTAATACGGTGGGTGATTTTAGTATTCCGAGGTTTGCTGCAACAGCCTCTATCACTTCAGGAGGCAAGGTGGACGCATAGAATGTTTGGGCAAAAAGTTCACTGCCCGAGCGCAATGACTGGTAGTTCCTTTTCCAATAGGTTGAAATGTCATCTATCGATTTAAACCGGCCGGCATACCAGGGTTTGTAATACCTGGGCGTTTCGCAGGTTCCCGGTTCACAGCCCGAGCAATCTTTCGTATCTATAGCTGCTACAGTCCATGTGCCATAATTCTCACCTTCAAAATCTTCAAAAACCAGATCAGTACTGCCGGGTTTACCAGGGTCAGACTGAGCATTATTTGTGAAAACAATCTGGTCAACATAGATATGTCCCCAACTACCTGAGGCATTATCCACGATTTCAATTGCTGCAGTTTTTCCCTTCAGGTCCCTGACATCCCAAATTTCCTTTTTCAATGATTCGGCATTCTTCCCGGTAGCCGTCCGGACTACTTCATCATCAATGACCAGGTTGATACAAGCCTCTTTTGGAATCTCTCCTCCTCCGATCAGGAATGCTATATAGGATTGTCTGATCTTAAACGTTGATGACTGGAGTGTACCTGTAAGTCCATCACCATCAGGATAATAGGTATTGACCAGCTTCGAGCCGGCAAATCCTGATACCTGCTGCTGACCTTCGGCAGTTCCTGGTACAGGTCCTTTTTGAAAGGCAGCTCCGGCTATTGCCGGTTGAGTGCCTGAGGATATCCGGGTTTCAGGAAAATACCAGCAGAACATCAGGTTGATGGTTTTGGATTCCCCGGGAGCGAGTTTTATCGGTACGAAAAGTGAAGCTCCGGGAGGATTGGGTCCTTTAGGTGCATCTGCAACAACCCGGCATTCCCCGATATCTTTCCAGACCAGGGTTAGCGCATCGTACCAATCTCCACGAAACCAGCAATGATCGACTACAGCGGGTTCATTGGTGAAAACGCTGAACCATCCCTGGTATTCCGGGTGTGCGGAATCTCCCTTTTGCACGCATGTGAATCCATTCACGCAGGGAATTATTTCATTCGATTCGTTTTTGCTGATAATGTTTTTCGAGTTCCAGGAAAACACCGCTTCAATTTCCTGATTCGATATATTGGTAAATGTATAATCCATGGATCCCACAGGAAGGCTGGAATTGTCAGCATCACCCGGAATAAACGGGCTCCAGCCTCTGATGGCAATGTCAAGCGGAATATCATCATCGGCGAGTTCTATCAATGCGGATGGAAATTCCGTGATAAACCGGCACTTTTCAAAACGCGGTAGTCCGTAATACAATGATCCCCTGCCATCTCCTGTTCCCGGCAGACCGAATATCTTCCAGTCTGGCACTGAACCCTGAAGCACCTTGGCTCCTTTCGGGAATCCTTTCACTGAGATGGCTGCAAATGCAAAAGGTTCATTCAGCACGTCGGGCTGATTGCCAACCGACATCTGCGACCAGGCGCCGTTCCCCTCGAGGCCAATCATTCCTGCCCCGATACCGCCCATCGGAAAGTTAACATGATTTAAACGTGGACCCGAATACCAGGTATTGTACCTTGACTCCTGTCCGTTAGCGACAATTGACATCAGGCCCAGAAAGCCTGCAATAAGGAATATTCTCTTCATCTGGTTTAGAATAAAGGATTTAAGGGCTGAGAAAATTCTCAGCCCGGTTATTGTTTTATCGACCCTAATTTCACTTTTTAAGCAGATCCCGTATCTCTTCGAGCAATTGTTCCTGTTTCGAAAGTGCCGGCGGTGGAGGAGGAACTTCCACTTTCTTCTTTTCAAGTTTTGAAATCGCCCTGATGATTATAAAAATGCAGAAAGCAATGATCAGGAAATCGATCGTGTTCTGTACAAACATCCCATAATTCAAGGTGACATCAGCTGCACCATCCGTTCCATGTCGCAAAATGATTCTCAAATCTTTGAAATCTACTTTACCTAGCAGCAGTCCAAGGGGAGGCATCAGAACGTCACTGACAAGCGAAGAAACGATCTTGCCGAAAGCGCCGCCGATAATGACAGCTACGGCCAGGTCGATCACATTGCCCTTCATGGCAAAATTCTTAAAATCCTTCATCAGTCCCATAATTCCAGAGTTTTAGGTTAATAGAGTTCGGATTAAAATACTAAGTTATCAAATCACAGTTCATTTTAACACCGTACCAGAGAAAATCTAAAACCTTACCACATATTCGCGGGTTATGTATGACGGCGTCGCTTCAAAGCCCGGGATTCCTATCCAGCGGTCCGATCCGGGATCGCCGACAAACAGTGTATACTTGCCGGGCTTGTCAACCGGAGGCCTGAAAGCATGACCGTTTATCCGGATCGTGTATTGAATCATCCCGGTACTCTCCGAAATCACCTGCATGACACTGTTCTTCATATCCGGGACCTTGATCAGCGGCAGTTCCCATTGAGCATACTGGGCACGGTTACTGAGCTGATTTATTTTGACAGGCCAGCCCAGATATTGTTTGCTACCGGGATTTGAAGGATCAGCTTTTGGAGGCCAGCATTCCATCGTGATATCACGGGTATTTCTGTTTAACCTGACAATACCATAACCTTCCGCCCTCTCATTCAGCAGTGCTGTTTCCAGACCTGTGGAAGATGGATTCGCTGCAGCAAAAACGGTCATTTTATTACCGAATCCATCAACATAATCACCTGTATACCTCGGATCCAGCTCAAACCGGGCATATCCCGGTTCTTCGGGGCACCAACGCCTGGGAGAGATGTTGGAAACCGGTGGTACACAAAAGGCATATCCGGCATCCCGCCAGTTCATCGTGCCATATTGAATTACACCTCCAATACCCTGATTACCTGCGATTTGGACGGCGTACCCTTTTCTCATGATCGTCAGAGCTCTGTTTCTGGCAGTCTGAGGCCAACTGTTGGAATTAAAATCCTGATCCACAATATCATGTGAACCTCCAACAGGCCGGGTCGCCATGTTGCTGAATATGTTCTGTGACAGAACAACCTTTATCCAGATTCCATTGGTCCAGTCATTGGTCCACTGTTCAAGGAACTGCTCCTGCATTTCTCCCAGTAATAGGGCTCCGGGAACATCACCGCTCACTGCAGCACTGAATTCCGGATTCAATGCTCTGCCTTTTATAATGCGGGCTTCCGGCAATAACGATGCCGGATCTGATTTGAACTTATGGTCCTCGATCACTGCAAAACTGATACCGGCATACCGGACCTCAGTATAATATACCCATACGCCCTGTCCCACAGCAGCCGGACTGGCCGGATCTGGCAAATGACTGGTCTGGGTCTTCTGCACCATATTGATCCAGGCAGGATCCATCTGGTACCCGCCCTGATCCTGATATATATCCTGATCGCCGGTTATGGAAACAGTCGGTCTTGATCTGAGCAGATCACCAAATGCCCATCCAAAAAGGTACCATTTTCTTAAATAATCCAATACTGACTTATCAACCGGTTCCGTCTGAATCTCATAGTTGACCGATCCTGTACTAATCTGACCGCCGCTGAAGAAGAGTAAATCCGGATCCTGCCAGGTGACTGATTTCACGATATCGGCATGGGGAAAACCTGATTCACTGTTTCCGTTAAAAGCAGCGATGACTATCTCTTCCTTTTCCCAGGGCTCATGCCGGATAGTTCCTGTGTAGAAAGAAGCACTTTTACGCTTGCCTGAGGTATAACAGGAATATCTTACCCGGTAGGGAACATCTTTCAATTCGTTCCAGTTTTCAATCCTGAAATCAACCACGCAGGCAATCGAATCGACAGGTGACTCAGCGATAGTCTCCCAAATGCCGTTGCGATCGACCTCTAACCTGGCAGTCTGTCCATCCTGAATACCGACAGGGGCAAGCTGTGCGGTCAGTTTTAACTTCTTCCCTGATAGGGTGTACTGGCAAAACAGGACCGGTCCCCAGGCTCTCTCTTCATGATGAATGAACTTCTCACCACCAACGCTCCAGTCGCTGAACCAGAAACAGACATTTCCATTCCTTTCGGTTCCTGGTTTAAATCCCTGGATTTTGTTATTCACTTCTCCCCGCCTGTCCTGGATAATACCAGTTTTTCCTTCATGACAAACCAAGGCCACACCGCCGGTAAGCCAATCAGGTTCAACTCCGGAGTCCATTCTGCCCAACTCTTTCCCTGCTGATCCTAAAACGGTCAGAGTGACCAAGTACATACCTCCCTGAGATTTCCCTTCAACAATAAGGACAAAACTACTTTTGCCCGGGTCTGTCACTGCCTGATCATCAATATGCCGGCCGATAAACATCTTCCCGTCTGTAGTAATGCCTACAGGATATCCTTCTCCCCTGACAGCATCATCGCGATAATCTGTTAAATTTCCTCTCACACCCAAACTGAAACCTATCCAACCCTCATCAAGCGGCTGACGATCACTATTCAGCCTCCCTGCTTTGACCCTTACGAAAAATGAGCCCTGCTGATCCGACAGTGCATTAGTCAGCAGAAACAAGTTTCGTTCTCCTCCGCTGCCAATACATTCCATCCTGCCTTTATTCAGCTGCCAGTCCTGCAAAGGATTGGCCCAGATCTCAGGACTGATCCATGTGCGTTTGGTTTTCTGGGTCAAACGGATAACCGAAACATTATCTCCTCCGGCCATAGCCGGCTCCCTTGCGAAGTAAATGTAAAATGGTGCTAAAGCGATATATATCAGTATTTTACAAAACATCATCGGAAAATTAATTTTGATAAATTTAATGGAAATGGCCAGAAATGGTAAATTTCGATTAAAATATCCAGCTCACCATGCAAAAAGTGAAACCAACAGTCACAAAGCGTTCGGGTAAAAAAGGGATGCCGCCCGGTATGCTGATCCACGTAGGTAAGAAATACTCCGATACTGCAGGAGTTACCTGTCATACCTATTCTAAAGAATCCTGGATCCGCGAATCGGACCTGAGGAAAATCTTCGGTGACTTGAAATGCAAGGAGGGTCAGGCTATGTGGCTTCAGGTCACCGGCTTATCGGATATTACCCCTCTCGAACCCCTTTTCAAGCGTTTATCCCTCAGTTCCCTGATATCGGAGGACATCTTGAATACCTCTCAGGACGCCAAGACCGAGATTAAGGATAGACTGATTTTCTTCATTCTAAAAAACATTGCTTGGAATCCATCAGATATAAGCTGGGATTCTGAACAGATCAGCCTCATCCTCAAGCCCGATTTGATCGTCTCATTTGCAGAAAAAGAGTCTGATTTTCTTGCTCCGATCTTTTCCAGAATGGAATATCCCGAGTCAAAAATCAGGTCCCATGGTTCCGATTTCACCTTCTATACTATAACCGACCTTATAGTTGACAGTTATCTTGAAACCTGTGAAAATCTGGATTCTTTTCTTGAGGAAACTGAAATCAGGCTTGATACCAATCCCGGTTACGATCCAACAGCAGTACTTTATCAGATTAAAAAATTTCTAGTCTATTTCCGGCATCAGGTCCTGCCGCTAAGGGATGGGATAGTGCGACTCCTTAAAGATACAGAGGGACTGATCAGCCAGGATGATTTTCCTTACTATCAGGATGTTCTCGACCATATCAACCAGGTGGCCAACCATCTGGAGCAACTTCGGGAGAATCTCACGAGCATACGGGAGTTATATCTTACCCAGCTTTCCATCCGGATGAATAAAGTGATCCAGTTACTGACAATGATTTCCACGATATTCATTCCATTGACTTTCATTGCCGGGATTTATGGAATGAATTTCACCAATATGCCGGAAACAACCTGGAAATATGGTTATTATGCGGCATTGGTTTTTATGGTCTTTGTCGGGATCGGTTTCTACTTCTATTTCAAAAAAAAGAAATGGATGTAAAACCCGGTCAGAACGCGTCCTTGCCTTAACAACCGGGATCCCCGCTGCACTGTGCGTCGATCGCGGCGATGGCAGCCATATAAATGATCTCCCTGACGCTGCTTTCCATCTGAAGAATATGTACCGGTTTGTTCATCCCCATTACAATCGGGCCGATCATCTCTGTACCGCTAAGCTCATGTACCATCTTATAAGCAATATTCCCTGAGTCAAGGTTCGGAAAAATCAGGGTATTGACATCGTGATCGGCTAATTTGGAAAATGGGAATTTCTTCATCCTGATTTCCTTATTCAAGGCAAAGTTTGCCTGCATTTCCCCATCAACAATCATATCGGGATATTTCTCGTGCAGGATTCTCACTGCCTCGGCAACAATCGCGGGTGAGCCAACCCTTTGAGATCCGAAATTGGAATAGGAGACCAGTGCAATTTTCGGCTCCACGTTGAATTTCCTGATCTGTTCGGCCGCCAGAAGGGTTGTGTCCACCAGGGTCTGAGCATCAGGCTGTCTGTTTACGGTTGTATCGGCAAAGAAGAACGGGCCTTTTTTCGTCATCATGATATACATCCCTGCAATATGATTTAGAACGGGCCTTACACCAACACATTCAATCGCAGGCTTGATGGTCGACGCATATTTCGAACTGGTACCTGACAGGAAAGCATCTGCAGCACCGGTATGAACCATCATGGAACCAAAATACGACTGGTTTCTCATGAGTTCCAATGCTTCGTCGTGTGTGATACCTTTTCTATTGCGGTTCCGGACAAATTCGGTTGCAAATTCCTCAACTCTTGCGGTTTCATCATCTGACCTGGGATCCACGATTGTAACATCTGCCAGATCGAGTTCCATTTCAGCGATGATTTTACGGATTGTAACCGGATTGCCCATCAGGATCGGGATAGCGATACCATCATGTTTTACAGCCTGAACAGCTTTAAGAACCTTCAGGTTTTCGGCCTGACCGAACAGGACGCGCTTTGGATTATTGCTGGCCCTGTCCATGATGAAATTGATGAGCTTATTGTCGAGTCCCATTCTCTGCTGCAGTTGATGCTTATAGGCATCCCAGTCAGTGATCGGCTTCCGGGCAACGCCGGTATCCATGGCAGCCTTGGCAACTGCAGGTGCTACCGATGAGATCAGGCGGGGATCCAGGGGTTTTGGGATGATGTATTCTCTTCCGAAATGGAGGTTCTGCTTATTATAAGCCTGGTTAACAATCTCGGGAACATCCTCCTTTGCCAGTTGAGCCAGTGCTTTAGCAGCAGCAATCTTCATCTCTTCATTAATTTTCGATGCCCTCACGTCCAGTGCGCCCCTGAAAATGAATGGAAAGCCTAGGACATTGTTGATCTGGTTCGGATAATCCGACCGGCCGGTTGCAAAAATGATGTCATCGCGGCTCAACATGGCTTCTTCGTAAGAGATTTCCGGATTAGGATTGGCCATTGCAAAGACAATCGGATCCTTTGCCATTGTCCGGAGCATCTCTTTGGTAACGACATCGGCAACGGAAAGCCCAAGGAATACATCGGCACCAACCATAGCTTCAGCAAGGGTATTAAGATCCCTGTCGGTTATGAAATTTTTCTTGAATTCATTCAGATCAGTCCTTTTGCGGTTGATAACCCCTTTACTGTCAACCATGACCACATTTTCCTTTTTAACCCCAAAGGTCAGATAGAGCTTAAGGCAACTGATGGCTGCAGCCCCGGCGCCATTTACGACCACTTTGATGTTTTCGATCTTCTTACCGTTCATCTCCAGGGCATTCATCAAACCGGCAGCAGTTATGATGGCTGTTCCGTGTTGATCGTCATGAAAAACCGGTATGTCGAGCGCTTTGATAAGCCGCTGTTCAACCTCAAAACATTCCGGTGCCTTGATATCCTCGAGGTTGATCCCCCCAAATGTGGGCGCAATAGCTTTAACGACCTCGATCAGTTTGTCGGGATCCTTTTCATTAACCTCGATATCAAACACATCCACATCGGCAAATACTTTAAACAGAAGGCCCTTCCCTTCCATTACCGGTTTCCCTGCCATAGCACCGATATCACCCAATCCGAGCACTGCCGTACCGTTACTGATTACCGCCACCAGGTTCCCTTTGGCAGTATACCGGTAGGCATCTTCAGGATTGGCCTCAATTTCCTTGCATGGATAAGCTACGCCCGGCGTATACGCAAGCCCCAAATCAAGCTGAGTGCTGTAAGGAACCGTCGGGATTACTTCAATTTTACCCGGTCTACCCTGCTCATGATAGCTGAGGGCCATTTCTTTTTTAATCGTTGCCATGGATTATTATGTTAGGTTATTGGACTAAGTTAACCAATTGAATAGTTCTCAACAATGACTTTTCCGCTGTTTATCTCAGTTTTTCACTATGAGTGTACTTTGCCTGTCTCTGTCTTTAAAACGGACAGTACAGGAGTACAATCCAGGATCAAGATTCCCGGCATAAATAACAACCTCATTGATACCTTCCGACAGTGTCAGGGATTTCATGTCGACCAGGCGGCCAATCATATCCTTGATTTCAAGGACGGCAGGTTGATTCCAATTTTCCGGCGAAGTCTTAAATTGAATTGTTGTTTCGCTGCTCCAGGGATTTGGAAAATTCCGGATCAGATTTAATCCTGTATCCGGAAGGATCTCATCTGAACCTGACAAATCTATCTCATATTCATCAGAGAAAAGTCCCGGAGCTCCATTTCTTACCGGGGCAACGGAAACATAATTTCTTTGGCCGGCATCCAGCGCAATCCGGATATGATCCTCCCGCGGTACTGTAAAAACTGTATCAAATTCAAGGCTCTTACTTTTATACCTTCGGATCCCGATGATTATTTCATCAATTTTTTCTTCTGCCACCGGCAGATTAATCGTTGCTCCTGACAATTCCGGCTGCACAGTTGCATTCACCCGATCTGGAGCTGTTGCCAGCAGGCCGGCCACAACTCCGTTCAAAATAGTATTTCGTGCAAGGTATCCCGGGTTGATAAAGAGGCTGTCAGGGATTCCGTCATTATTGATATCCTGCCTTAACACATCCCGGGTGGAATGATTCCTGTCCGGAGGAGTGCCCGTACCATTGCCATGTTCATTGGCTGAAGAGATCCGGACGGCAGTATACCCTTTCTGACGAAAAGGGGTATGGTCTCCGCCGCGACCGCTTCGATCTTCTCCCATCATGATATTAATTGTCAGTGGTACTGACAAATAAGGATTGATGAGAGTTTCCTGAACGTATTTCATATAACGAACAAGTTGCTTATGTGGGGAGTTAGCAAACATATTGTTATAGGCTGAAAAAGAAAAAACCCTGACGTGGGTGCTATCAGCATGGCCATAGTATGGACAGGAAGGTGCCGGTGATGTTTTGCCGCAATAGATACCCCCAACAATATCGTTGTTTAGGACAGCCCTGATTTTAATTCCCTGCAATGATAAAAACTCAGCCCAGGCCTTGGCACCCCATAATCCCTCGTCCTCACCAGTTGTTGTTGTCAGAAGGATTGAGTGGCTGAACGAAAACCTGCTTAAAACACGTGCAAGTTCCATCACCAGAACAGTGCCCGATCCATTATCTTCAATACCCGGGGTGAATCCCTGGATATCACAACGGTCTTCGTTCCGTGTATCATAATGTCCTTCCACAAAAACAATCTCACGGGAAGTAGTATCGCTGCCGGGTATCAGCAAAAATGGATTCTTGTGATGGCCGTTCGTACAGATATCACCGTCGAATTCAAGATAGCCCGTTATCAATCGGTTATCCGCAGCCTTATTTATCTGGTCAAAATGAGCCAGTATCCAGCTCCGGCATGCTCCTATTCCAGTAGTAAGGCTTAGAGTATCGGATCCTGAATTCCGGTTATAAAATGATTCAATTTTGGTTAATAGCCGTATTTGCTCCTGGCCATCAATCCCCTGGATAATCCCCATACGTATGGATTCCGGATCCCTGATCAGACCCGGCCGGTTATATATTGCCGGATTGAAATCGCCTTTCAGCACTGTCAGAGCCTCCGGATTACTCAAAAACAGGTTGGTCTGTGATTGTAACGGCAGCAATGCAAAAATTTGAGCAGATGCGAGTAAAATCATTCTTAACCGAATCCTTTTCATTGTCAGGGATATTAGAATCAATCAATAATAAATAAAAAAAAGGAGGGACTCTATGTTCAATTTCATAATTTTAAAAACATAAATTCTTAACCAAATGAAAAAAATCCTTTCCATTCTTTCCTGTTTTGCGATTATGGTTTTCGTGTTCACCGATTGCTCGACTTCAAGACAGCCGGTGACTTTCGAGTCCCTGTTGAAGGATATGACCAATCCAGTAATTCAGTCGGAATATCCGAATCCGGAATATACGCTAAAGCAATTCAGCAGTTATGACCGCAGAACGGTTTCGCCCGATCAGGAAGGCTGGTTTGCAAACGGTGACGCATCCTGGTTTGTCCGTCAGGAAACCAATCAGGGCCGTCGTGAATTTGTCATGGTGGATGCCGAAGGTCCGGGAGCTATTGTAAGATTCTGGATGACCTTCGGAAGCGAAAAAGCTTATACAGGAACCTTGCGGATGTATTTTGACGGAAGCGAAGTTCCCGAGGTCGAAGGACCTGTTCTGAAGATTATAAGTGGCGGGCAGCTGGTAGGTGAACCTCTGAGTTCATCTGTTTCACCAAAAACCAATTATGCCTATCGCGGCCACGACCTGTACATGCCGATTCCCTATAGTTCAAGGATAAAGATCACGTATGAATGTCCTGGTCTGGATCCGGAAAAACACAGTCCGTCTGTTTATTACAACATCAATTACCGCACATACGTATCCGGGACCAAGGTTACTTCTTTCAGTCTTGCCGATCTGAACACATATTCAGAACAAATCAGTGAAACACAAAAAATTCTGAGCAAGCTGGAACATCCGGCAATAATAAATGAGAAAACCACTCCTCTGGAATCTAAAAACATAATCATTAATCCCGGTCAGACGATCAGCCAGAACTTCAAAGGTTCCGGTGCCATCTACAGCCTCAAGGTTATTATTGAAGCTGAGAACATGCCGCAAGCCCTACGCTCAACGATCCTTCAATGTACGTTCGACGGCGAGAGGATTGTTTGGAGCCCAATTGGAGATTTCTTCGGGACCGGCTACCAGATCAGGAACTATCAAACCTGGCACACGGCAACCGATAGCCTGGGACTGATGCAGTCCTGGTGGGTAATGCCCTTCCAAAAGGAAGCGACGGTTGAAATTACGAACCTGGGTGATCAGCCGGTCAAGATGGTTCGTGCCATGGTTGTTACGGGGAAATACAAATGGACCTCACGTTCCATGCATTTTGGTGCAATCTGGAGGGAGTATCATGGCAAGGTAACGGGAGACTGGGCACAAAACAAACAGGAGGACCTGAATTTCGTTAAGCTGAATGGCCAGGGTATCTATGCGGGAGATGCCATCACCATTTTCAACACTGCCGATGCCTGGTGGGGTGAAGGTGACGAAAAGGTCTACGTAGACGGTGAGAAGTTCCCTTCTCATATCGGAACGGGTACGGAAGATTATATCGGCTATGCCTGGTGCCGCGATGAAACCTTCAGCCATTTCCTGATTGCTCAGCCGGACGGCTCAGGAAACTTCCATCCGGGAATGAGTGTTAATATGCGTCACAGGATGCTTGATAACATTCCCTTCAATACATCCATCCAGTTCGATCTGGAACTCTGGCACTGGGCTGTCACTAAAGTCAATTACGGGGTGATCTCTTACTGGTATATGAAACCCGGAGGCAATTGCCTGGTTGTTCCCGATCCTGCTGTGGTGAAAGAACCGGTATCACTTAAAAGAGAGAACCTGTATCCTCCGGTGCCCGATGCGGACGGGATCCTGCAGGGTGAACATCTTCGCATTGTCAGCTTATCAGCCGGAAGCTGGGAAATTCAGACATCCTCAGGCTGGGGATGGAGCAATGATGCCCAGATATGGTGGATGGACGGTGGGGTCAACGGTACCTTAAAAGCCGAATTCGAAATGGTCAAAGCCGGTGAATATACGATCACGGGTAACTTCACCAAGGCCATCGACTATGGTGATTTTAAGATGATCATTAATGACCAGCCTGTTAAACCCGTTGTCAGGGGATTTAATAACCTGCCTGATAAACCAGTGGTCACGGAAAAGGTCAGCTTGGGCAAATTCATTCTAAATGAAGGAATCAATACCCTGCAGATCATTATTACCGGCAAAAACGATAAAGCGGAACCAAGGTATATGGTTGGGATAGACTATCTGCAGATACGGTAATTACAGACATCCAAAATCCAAAATCTATTTCTTCGTCATACTATACGGACGGTCCTTAGGGGCCGTTCCGCGTTTTGTATTGGGTTGACCGCCCATCTGGAAAACCAGTTCGCCACCGTTCCGGATATCCTGATGCTTAAGGTAATTGCGCGAATATGACCGCCCGTTGAGGCGGGCCGACTGGATATACATATTGGCCGGCTGGTTGTTTTCTGCCTTGATTTTAAACCGGTTACCATTTTCGAGATTGAGCGTAACGCTTTCAAATAACGGTGAACCTATAACATACTCAGGCTGACCGGGGCATACCGGGTAAAATCCCATTGCCGAAAAAACATACCAGGCTGAAGTCTGACCGTTATCTTCATCTCCGCACAACCCATCGGGAAGGGGTGAATAGAGTTTATTCATCACCTCCCGCACATGAAATTGGGCCTTCCAGGGAGCTGCTGCATAATTGTACAGATAGATCGCATGCTGGATCGGCTGATTTCCATGGGCATATTGTCCCATTTTTCCTAAAACCATTTCCGTAATCTCATGAATTTCAAATCCATAGTATGCACAATCGAAAACCGGGGGCATGCTGAAAACGGAATCCAGCTTATCAACGAATGCCTGGTCGCCTCCCATCAGGTTGATCAATCCCTGGGGATCATGGAAAACCGACCAGGTGTAATGCCAGGAGCTTCCCTCAGTAAAGGCACCTCCCCAGGCTTCCGGAATAAATGGTGCCTGCCAGGTTCCATTCTGATTCTTCCCTCTCATGAAATTGGTTGAAGCATCGAAAAGGTTTCTGTAGTTCTGAGCTCTTTTTTCAAACCTGGCGATCTCTTCAGCAGGCCGTTTCAATTCCTTCGCAAGCTTCCATATCGAAAAATCATCATAGGCATATTCAAGTGTCCTGGCCGCATT
Organism: Bacteroidota bacterium; assembly: GCA_043797975.1. GTDB lineage: Bacteria > Bacteroidota > Bacteroidia > Bacteroidales > UBA12481 > UBA12481. The sequence goes on along the minus strand of JAZDPC010000057.1, from coordinate 104,483 downwards.
TTCATTAACAGCAACATCATAGGGTATATATCCCAGGTTATTGTAATAATCAACCCCAAACCTTCCCACAGAATGCATCGGGCCTTCGTTTTCCGAATTCTTCAGGATGGCTTCATACAGGATATTGATGTCATATCCTCTGATACCCTTAAGCCAGGAGTCGGCAATGATCGAAGCTGAATTGCTGCCAATCATGCAATTCCTGTGACCCGGGGATGCCCATTCGGGAAGCCAGCCGCTTTCCTTGTAGGTGTTGACCAGACCTTCCATCACCCTGGCGTTATGATCAGGATAAACCAGGGTGAAGAAAGGGAAAACAGCCCTGAAGGTATCCCAAAAGCCGTTATCCGTGTACATAAAACCAGGGAGTATTTCACCATTGTACGGGCTGTAATGAACAACCTGGTTATTATTGTCAAACTCATAAAACTTCCTGGGAAACAATAAAGTACGGTACAAAGCGGTATAAAAGGTCTTTTGCTGATCGGGTGTGCCCCCGTCTATCTGGATCCGGTTCATCATTTCATTCCACCAATCGATTGCAATCTGCCGGATCTGCTCAAATCCTTTATCCCCTATTTCACGCGACAGGTTAAGTTCCGCCTGGCTTTTGTTGATGAATGAGGATGCCACCTTCACGTGTACAGCCTGCCCTTCCTTCGTTTTAAACCGGACGGCTGCAATTGCATGGTCTCCCTCAGCCCTGAGGCTGTCCTTCAGTCGTTTCCCATCAACTTGCACCAGGCAGGATTCGAAGGGCTGATCGAAAACAGCGACGAAATAATTGGCGAAATTTTGAGGCACTCCTCCCGAATTGTTCTTTGAATATCCCGATATGGTTCTTGTTTCAGGATTGATCTGGACTTGCGATCCTTCATTGAATGCATCCAGTATGATCCACGAAGATTCATGTTCGGGGAAGGTAAATCGGAACATGGCAGCCCTTTCGGTGGGCGTAACTTCCGCACTAACCCCATAATCATCAAGGAATACATAATAATAATCAGGCTTGGCAACCTCTTTTTTATGACTGAAACGGGAGGCTCTTTCATACTGATCAGTCTTCAGGTCACCTGTCATGGCCATCAGTGAGAAAGCGCCATAATCATTGATCCATGGGCTAGGCTGGTGAGTTTCCTTGATGCCCCTGACCGAATCTGACTGATATGTATATCCCCATCCGTTCCCCATTTTTCCGGTCTGGGGTGTCCAGAAGTTCATCCCCCAGGGTACCGCAACCGCGGGATAGGTGTTACCGTGAGACAAGCTGTATGATGATTCTGTTCCGACCAACGGATTCACCAGGTCAACAAGATTTCTTTTCTCGAAGGGAATATTCTGGTGTTTTTTGGCACATCCACCCAACAGGCAGATAAGGATTACAGGGATAATGCATTTCTTCATGTTGTCTGACCTATAAGATTGTAAAAACAAGGCTATTTGAGTGAGCGGATACGGACCTCGATCCCGGTACCTTTCAAGAGTTCTGCAAATTCATCCGGATTAGCCTTGTTCATATGATAGGGATAAACAATGGCTGTTTTCAGCAATTTAGCCACTTCGGCAGCATAATACACCGACATGGTATAGGGTTCCGATATAGGCAGGAAAACAATCTGAATATCCTTGAATTTCTTCTCCATCTCTGGAATCTGTTCAGTATCACCGGCCACATAAACACGTGTTTTACCGAAGGCCAGAATATAGCCATTCCCGTCACCCTTAGGATGATAGGGCCATCCGTTGCCACGCTTGTTAATAATGTTGTAGGCCGGCATTACTTCAACAGGAACACCTGCAGCAATAAAGAAAGACTCGTTTGCGAAAGCTTTGCCAGAAGGAAGTTTCTCCTTTGACAGTTCGGTCAGGTATAATTCCGTGCCCGGTTTCTCCAGTTTTTGAATGGCTGCCGGATCCAGATGATCGCCATGCTCATGGGTAATCAGAATAGCATCAGCTTTTGGAAAAGTGGAGAAATCGGCCATCTGGTTGACCGGATCGATATAAATATTCTTCTCCTGGTAAGTAAATAATAAGGATGCGTGGCCGATAAACGTGATAACAAGGTTTCCCCCTGTCGTCGGAATCGTATCTCTCTCGTAAAGCTTTTTTTGTCCGAAACTGTTCGGAGCAATGAAGGCTAAGGCGATTATGATGAATACTTTACGCATTATAATTGAATTAACCTCTTTTATTGAGTAGTCTGCGCTTCTGCCGCTCAAATTGCCGTTCCGACAGAGTTCCATCGCGGTGCAGTCTTTCGAGTCGCTCCAGTTGATCCAGCTTTTCAGTGTACTGACTTTGCTTTTTCCTGTCCGACAACATCCGGATGGCAGGAAACAAAAAGATGATCACTACTAGTCCGATCAGAATTATTTCAGTGGTTCCTAAAATCCCGCAAATGGTCATAAGGGTAAAAGTTTAACCTTGTTCTTGCGCAAATATAGCCGGATCAGGGCATGAATATCACGGTTGTCGGGATAAAATCGAATATTATCGCGCAATACTTCCGGCTGGTTCTCATAATCAGCCATGGCATAACCGAAGCCCCGGTATTGACCGTGTTCTATGCACACCAATCCCACTTCACCGGTTATTCTGCCCTGGTCGACAATAATAAAATCTTCCATTTCATAATCGAACCGGTGTAAAAATTGACTGGCTCTTATGTTGTATTCTTCAGGGGATTCTTCACCCGTGCAAGCTCCCAGGCATTCACCTATGGTCCTGTGAAAACAGGCGCCGGAAGAATCATATAAGCCTGATAATTTGGGGCACAACTGATATTGCTCCACCCAGGCGGACAATTGCTCCCTGCCCTCCCTTTTTGAAGTAAAAGTGGTTACGGGAGGTTCATCTTCCTTTGTATTGCTGATGCAAAAGCATAAATAGCCATTTCTATCGGTATTGAAAAACAAGCCATAGTTATATACACTCCTGCGCTGCTGCCTGTTATAGAGCGGTTTGTGCTTCTTGATCTCATCCGATTCCAATAACAGGGCGATCAATTCGTTGCCTGTCAGCTCCCATGTGATGTCAGCGATCCGGTCGCGCATCTCCATGGCTTTCCTGGTGCTCTGGTTGTACAAATGCTGAAAAACACGGGAATGGATATCCTTGCTTTTCCCGATATAGATCATTTCTCCCTTATCATCCCAGAAATAGTATACCCCCGTGTCCTCCGGCAGTTTATCCAGGATCTTTTTAGTCAGATGTTCATGTAATCCCTCCGGATGTCCCGCTCTGAGGATTTTGGAAGCTATGTTCTTCTTATCCCGGCTGAGCAGATCCTCAAGGAGTCTTACGGTAGCCAATGCATCACCACCCGCACGATGCCGGTTATTTAACGGAATCCCCAACTGAAAGCACAATTTGCCCAGAGAATAAGACTTCAGTCCCGGAACGACCTGCCGGGCAAATTTTATCGTATCAAGAGTTTTGCGGTTATATTCATACCCCAGCGACCTGAATTCCTTTCGTATAAAACTGTAATCAAAATTTGCGTTGTGAGCTACAAAAACCTTATTCTCCGTTATTTCCACAATTTTTTTTGCAATCTCATAGAATTTTGGAGCATCCGCAACCATCTCATTGGTAATTCCGGTTAGCCCGGTAATATGATAGGGAATGTTGATTTCCGGATTGACCAGTGTTACAAACTCATCCACAATGGTTAACCCGTCATGGATAAAAATGGCAATTTCCGTGATCTTCTCGGTTTTAGGACTCCCTCCGGTAGTTTCTATGTCAACAACTGCAAACATGAATCGATTGACAATTTACTATTTACGATTCATGGCAGCCGGCTCTTTTCCGATACGTTGCCTTTGATGTCTTTAACTTCTTTACGGAGGTTTGCTATTGCTGCAAACAGTTCATGCTCCAGTGGGACTTTTTGAGGCATTTCGCTGCTGATATAATGGATGAATTTCCATATCTCAGCTATTTCCTCAACAGCTACCGGGTAGGATTGATATTCCCGGTTCAGGGAGTGAAGAATGAACTGTTTGTGGCGGAAATCCTTTTCAATCAGTTTAAAAACCAATCCTTCGTCCTTGGTCAGTATAACACATGGATCGCCATTTTTAAGGTACTCCCAGTTTTCGACAAATTCAGCGGTGACATAGGCCTTGTCGGGTATCGGTTTCATTGAATCGCCGCTGATCTGGAAAGTGCGGTACTTCCTCTCCGGAGACAGAAAGGGCAACTGGAAAACCGGAAGTTCTCTGATAAATTCCGGATCGGCATACCCCCTTTTATAACCGGCTTTAGCCTTTTCTGCCACCAGTTCAATGTTTTCCTTGTTCTTGCTGTCAACCGTTGTGGCCAGAATTCGAAGCTGGCTGCCTTTGATATATACATCGTAACCGCTTTCCAGCTGGCTCATCTGGCTTTCCGGCAAAGCTGACAAATCGACCCGGGTCATCGTGTCCATACTGATTCTGAAATAATCGGAGAAAAGCCTGAGTTCTTCAATTCCCGGTTGTGCCACTCCGTTTTCATATCCGGCATAGGTCGAGCGTTTCATCTTCAGAAAGCCTGAAACCTCATCCTGCGTACGCCCTCTCCTCTTCCGGAGAAACCTGATATTCGACTGAATAAACATGATTGGTAATTTTGACCGTAATTTAAACAAAGTTACGATTAATTATTAATCATTCTTCACATCAGGCAAAATGTAATTGAATCTTATCACTCGTGATAAAAAAAACATCCCGATCCTAATGGTTCCCGAAAAACTTCCTCTAAATTCATCTGAATAAACCAAAAACGGCGACCAATGAAAAAATCTCTGGTTTTCAATCTGTTACTTGCATTTATTCTGATCATGTCAGGTTGCAGTAAAAAGCAAATTAATTCCGATGTAACCAATTCTGCTGATTTGCTCAGCCAGATGCCTGATCCGCCGGCCGGTTACCGGGCAGCACCTCTTTGGGACTGGAACGATGTTATCACTAAAAAGGATATTGAATTTCAGATGAAGAAATTCAAGGAAGGCGGAATTGGTGGCGTCTTCATTCATCCCAGACCGGGTTTGGTAACTGAATATCTTTCAGAGGATTGGAACCAGCTTTTCAAGTATACTGTTGAAATTGCAAAAGAACTGGGCATGCAGGTCTGGATCTATGATGAGAACTCCTACCCCAGCGGATTCGCCGGGGGGCATGTTCAGGCACGTTTTCCCGATTCCTATAAACATGGCACCGGCCTTGGTTATAAGATCACCAATACCCTGGCCGATACTGCCGGTCTGGAAATCGAAGTTATCCTTCAGAAAACCGCTTCCGGCTTCAAAACGATTTTTTCTTCAACCTCTTCAACCATTTCAACATCCTCCTCTGACTCCACCCTTTACTTATTCTATCGCACCCACCCCTCTACTTCTTTCTGGTTTGGCGGATTCCCCTATGTCGATCTGCTCTATCCCGGAGTGACCGATACTTTCATGAAAGCCACTATGGAAGGGTACGAGAAATACAACAAAGAAGATTTTGGAAATACTCTTAAGGGGATTTTTACCGATGAACCGAACCTGAGTGCTGCTGAAGGACCCGGTACTGTTGTCCGGTGGACCCCCGACCTGTTTGAACAGTTTGAGAAAAGGTGGGGCTATCTGTTGCAACCAACCCTTGCATCATTGGTTGAAGAAACCGGTGACTGGATGAAGGTTCGTCATGATTATTTCACCCTGACGCTCGAAATGTTCCTTGACCGATGGGCGGTGCCGTGGTTTAATTACTGCGAAAAGAACAATCTCGACTGGACGGGCCATTACTGGGAACACGGCTGGCCTTATCCGGGCGAAGGCATCGATGAAGCCGCATTCTACATGTACCATCAGATACCCGGAGTAGATATGCTGGGACGCTCCTATGACCCGGAAGGTTTTGAAACCCAATTCGGCAACATTCGGGCAGTAAGGGAACTTGGCAGCAGCGCAAACCAGGCCGGCTGGAGGCGCACGCTTAGTGAAACCTGGGGTGGTGCCGGCTGGCAGATCAGCTTTGCAGAGATGAAACGGCTCGTGGATTGGGAAGTCGTTATGGGTGTGAACTTCGTCAACCCTCACCTTTCCTATTACAGTATGCAGGGGGTCAGAAAATTCGACTATCCGCCTTCATTCAACTACCAGGAACCCTGGTGGGACAATTTCTCCCTCCTTGGGGATTATGTCGGGAGGATATGCCTTGCCATGTCAGCCGGGGAACAATTCAACAATACGCTTGTCTTGCAGCCCAATACAACCGCCTGGATGTATCATAGCTCGACAAAGGATCATCCGGCGATTTTCAATCTTTCCAGAACCTTTAAAAAATTTATCGGTGACCTGGAAGCCAATCAGTATGAGTATGATCTCGGTTCCGAACAGGTTTTAAAACGGTTTGCAGATGTAACCCGGAACGGATTGACGATCAGGAACCGGACTTATAACCACATCGTTATCCCGCCCGGTATGCGGAATATCGAATCAACGACCCTGTCAATGCTTGAAAAATATCTTGACGCCGGCCTGACCATCTTATGCTTATCAGATTCCGTTGATTATATCGACGGTAAACCCAACGCAAGTTGTAAAGAACTCGCAGAAAAATATCCGGTTACATGGATTGAAGAGAATAACCTTTATTCCGATCATGTGATTTCTTTCTTTGCTAATCCTGACTTTGTCCTTATACAAAAGGATACTACTAAAGGCCAGGTCTTTCATCAACGCAGAATGCTGGAAGACGGAGAATTGCTCTTCGTAGTTAATTCCGATCTGGAATCACCGGCTACCGCTGAAGTAACGATAGCCGGACGGAATGCGATCGAGATTAATCTTCTTACCGGTAAGCCGTTGCCGATCAACCTGACGAAGCAGCCTACCAAAATTGTTTTTTCCTGTTATATCCCGGCTGGCGGCAGCCGCCTGTTCCTCATAACCGGGAAAAAGATAAAAACCGATCCTTCGAAGTTATCCGGATCCGAAATTGCAAAATCATTATCACCTGTCGGTAAAATGACAGTTAAAAGGCTGTCTTCCAATGTCCTGACCATTGACTATCTTGATCGCGAAACCACCAAACAGACATTGAACGATACCTAGTTCATGACGGCCATGTATGCCTTGTTCAAGGAATCCGGCCTTGAAACTGGTAATCCCTGGCAGCATAAGATCCAGTACAAAAAGAAATACCTGGAGCTTGACAACTTCAGCAACGATACCTGGTTCAAGGTTAGATACAGGTTTAATGTCGACGCAAACGTAGATCCTCAAACGATGGCCGCCATGGAGGCTGTTATCGAACGGCCGCATATCTGGAAGGTGTATCTGAACGGACAGGAGATCAGCCCAGCGACTGACCGTTGGTGGCTGGATACTCATTTTCCCGTTTTCCCGATCGGATCGCTGGTTAAAACCGGGGAAAACGTGATCGAGCTCCAAGCTCCGAAAATGTCCGTTTTTGCTGAAATTATGCCGGTATATATCCTGGGTGATTTTAATGTGGAATCCATAGCCAAAGGTTTTACCATCAGACCTTCCACCAATCCCGGACTGAATATCTGGAAAACTGCCGGTCTGCCATTTTATAGCAATGCCGTGTCATACAGCCGCGAATACGTAGTTAACGAGCCGGCAGGAAAGCATAGGCTGACTATGGGATCATGGAATGGTTCAGTGGCCGAAGTATGGGTGAACGGTGAAAAGGCAGGCACTATAGGCTGGGATCCGTATACGCTTGACATCACTTCATCGATCCGTCAAGGCACGAATAATGTGGAAGTCCGTGTTAAAGGAAGCTTGAAGAATACTCTCGGATTCCATCACAGGGTATTATCAGGATGGATCTTCGGTCCCTTCAGTTGGAATCAGTCACCGGAACATCAACCCGCCGGCGAAGCCTATCAGTTTATGGATAACGGTATGTTCGGGGAGTTTACAATCAGCAACCAAAGGTAAAATCCATTAGTCCCTGGTTCCGTAACAGAGGTGCATGCCCACATGCCCTTATGCCCTCATGCTCTCTTCAGTCTATAGCTTTCTGTACCTGATCCGTTTCGGCGCCTCATCTCCAAGCCGCTTACGGCGGTTCTCCTGGTATTCCGAGAAGCTGCCCTCAAAGTAATAAACTTCGGAATTTCCTTCGAATGCCAGGATGTGAGTGGCTATTCGGTCGAGAAACCAACGATCATGCGAGATGACAACTGCACAACCGGCAAAATTTTCAAGACCCTCTTCCAATGCCCGTAAGGTGTTGACATCTATATCGTTGGTCGGTTCATCCAGTAACAGGACATTAGCTTCAGACCGCAAAGTCATTGCCAGATGAAGGCGATTCCTTTCACCACCGGAAAGAACCCTGCATTTCTTCTGCTGGTCTGCACCTCCAAAATTGAACCGGGATACATAGGCACGGGAGTTGATCAGACGCCCTCCAAGCATAAACTGCTCATTGCCTCCGGAAATAACCTCCCAGACTGATTTTTCGGGATCAATCTCGAGATGGGCCTGATCCACATATCCCAGTTTGACGGTTTCACCCATCACAAACTCTCCTGAATCAGGCAATTCTTGTCCTATGATCATGCGGAACAGCGTTGTTTTTCCAGCACCGTTCGGACCGATAATCCCCACGATACCACCAGGCGGAAGGGAAAAGGTCAGGTTATCAAACAAGAGCTTATCATCGAATGCCTTTTTAACGCCCTTTGCTTCAATAACTTTATTCCCAAGCCTGGGACCATTCGGAATATAGATCTCCAACCTCTCCTCCTTTTGCCTAGTGTCTTCATTCAGTAACCGCTCATATGCACCTAAACGGGCTTTAGATTTGGCCTGCCGGGCCCTTGGAGCCATCCTTACCCATTCAAGCTCGCGTTCCAGGGTCTTTCTCCGTCTGCTTTCAGTCTTCTCCTCCATCTCCAGCCTCCGGGTTTTTTGCTCCAGCCATGAAGAATAGTTCCCTTTCCAGGGGATCCCTTCACCACGGTCCAGTTCCAGTATCCATCCGGCAACGTTATCAAGAAAATAGCGGTCATGGGTAACGGCAATCACTGTCCCCTTATAATTCTGCAAATGAACCTCAAGCCATTGTACTGACTCGGCATCCAGGTGGTTGGTAGGTTCATCGAGCAGCAGAATATCAGGTTCACTTAAGAGCAACCGGCATAAAGCCACACGTCGTCTCTCGCCTCCGGATAAATGTCTGACCGGCATATCCGAGTCCGGACACTCAAGAGCATCCATCGCCTTCTCAAGCCGGTTGTCGAGTTCCCATCCGTTATGATGATCGATCAGCTCACTCAGCTCCCCTTGTCGGGTAATGAGGCGGTTCATTTCATCATCTTCGAGAGGTTCCATGAAACGGTTGTTGACTTCTTCATATTCCTTCAGAAGACTAACAACTTCATGAACACCCTCTTCCACTACTTCCTTAACCGTTTTTGAGTCATCCAGATGCGGTTCCTGCTCCAGCAATCCGATGCTGTATCCCTGTGCAAAAACCACTTCACCCTGGATGGAACTGTCAATGCCGGCAATAATCCTTAAAAGAGTGGATTTCCCTGAGCCGTTCAGCCCTATGATGCCAATTTTGGCCCCGTAAAAAAAAGATAAATATATATCCTTGAGGATCTGACGATTAGGAGGAACAACCTTTCCAACCCCAACTATCGAAAATATGATCTTATTGTCTTCAGCCATATTCTCAAGTCTTTATCGCCATGCTTAATTCTTTTGTCTTTATTCTTTAATCTTCGATTTTAATCGTCCAAGCCCACTGGCATGGAATTTCCCCCGGCAGCAGAGCCGGAACTTCAACGCGGATCCCCGATTGAGTCCTGATCCAATTGAGTGGTTGGCCAAAACCCAGCATTGTTATTTTAGCGCTCTGAGATGGATGGAAATCTCTGATCTCAAAGCTCTCACGAGGATATTTCGGCAGGATACAATAGACGGTTCTTCCTTTACCGGTAAAAAACATTTCCTTGACTGCTTTTCCAGGATCAGGATTGACTGTTTGTTTAATAATATAACCGGCACCTGCATACCGTTGATCATCCTTTTTATAGGTCTGGTCGCCTTCAGACCACTGGCAGCTCCGGATCCATTTGCGGGTTCCATAGATAGCTTCCCCGTTCACTTTCAACCATTTACCTACTTCCTGCAGGCGGTCCTGCATGATCGGAGGGATTTTTCCGCTGGCATCAGGGCCGATATCCAGCAGAAGGTTACCTCCGCGGGAAACAATATCGGTAAGCATCAGGACAATCATCTGGGGTGTAATGTAATCTTCGGCATCTTCCTGACGGTTATAACCGAATGAGAATCCCAGTCCTCTGCATTCTTCCCAGGTGCGGTCGCTTTCATAGGTAGGATTATACTCAGGTGAAAAGAAACCTCCGTGATGATAGCGCATTCCTTTCCCCCATCTGTCGTTGATGACAACATCATCGTCCGATCCCGATTCATTGAACACCCATGCCAGCAGTTCCGGCGATCTCCAGGTTTCGGTTGACTGGTCCCAATCACCGTCTGACCAGATAATGGACGGATGATAGCGGGTGATCAGATCCTTGAACTGGGGATGCATATGCTCGGTAACATAACGGTTTACATCAGACTTATACAGAGGATTATACCATTCGTAGAGGGAATAATAAAAGCCCATTTTTACGGAAGTTTTTCTCACGGCTGTTGTCAATTCCCCAAGCAGGTCGCGCATGGGTCCTGCAGTGGTTGAATTCCATGGAAATCCCCATGTTTTGTTAGCCGTTTCGTTGGGCCAGAGGCAAAATCCCTCATGATGTTTTGAGGTCAGTACTACATATTTTGCTCCGGCTTGTTCAAAAAGCCTGGCCCATTCATCCGGATTAAAAAGTTCGGCAGTAAAGTCCTTAACCAAACTGTAATAAGGAGTTGATTCCCCATATTTTTTGGCATGATAATCAAACACTTCCGTGCCTGTAAACTTTCCGTTTCCGGTCAGGGTTTTCTGCTGCAGCCACCACTGGTACCATTCCGCATAGGTACCCTTGGGTGACCAGGCAGGCACTGAATAAACACCCCAATGGATAAAGATTCCAAACTTGGCATCCTTGTACCATTCCGGGATCGGACGGCTATCGATCGACTCCCAGGTAGGTTCGTATTTTTTCTGGGCCGATAATACTAAGTTACAGGTGATCATCAGGATAAGAAGGGTCAGGCGTTTCATATCGTTCGGGTAAGGTTGTATCTGCATTGGAAATAAAAATAGCTCTTTTCAACCAATTAAACCATTTCAACCTTTCGAAAAATTGTTTATATTATCAGCACGATATTGTTTATATTTTAATCATTTTATAAATCGTAAATCGTCAATCTCTTGGAGCGTACTGTCGTCCATTTCGACCTCGACACCTTCTTCGTGTCAGTAGAGCGGCTGATGAACAGCAGCCTGCAGGGGAAGCCCGTGATCATCGGGGGCCTGTCGGACCGCGGCGTGGTAGCGAGCTGCAGCTACGAGGCTCGGTCGTACGGGGTGCGTTCGGCCATGCCGATAAAGATGGCCAGGCAATTGTGCAGCGACGGCATCTATATCCGGGGCGATATGGAAACCTACAGCAAGCACTCGCGGATCGTAACCAATATTATTGCCGAATCGGCCCCGTTATATGAGAAGGCATCGATTGATGAACATTACCTCGATATCACCGGAATGGATCGCTTCTTTGGCTGTTTCAAATGGACCCATGAGCTTCGCCAGCGGATCATCAGGGAAACCGGCCTGCCCATTTCGTTCGGATTATCGGTCAACAAAACGGTATCCAAGATTGCCACGGGCGTAGCCAAGCCCAATGGGGAAAAAGAGGTGCCCGAGCCCGAAGTCCCTAATTTCCTGGCTCCGCTTAGTATCGACAAGATCCCGATGCTGGGCCCGAAAACCTTCCAGCTGCTCCGGTCGATGGGTGTGGTCACCATCCGCACCCTCTCCGGTATCCCCCCGGAAATGATGGAACAGGTGCTGGGCAAGAACGGTATCATTATCTGGAAAAAAGCCAACGGCATCGATCCAACCCCGGTGGAACCCTACTGGGAGCAGAAAAGTATCAGTACCGAACACACCTACGAACAGGACACCACCGATGTTCAGGACCTCAACCGGAAAATGATCACGATGGTGGAAAAGATCGCCTTCCAGCTGCGCAAGCAGGAAAAGCTCACTGCCTGCGTCACCGTAAAAATCCGGTACGCTAACTTCGACACCTACACCATGCAGAAACGCATCCCCTACACCAGCTTCGACCATATCCTGATCCCGGCGGTGCAGGAACTATTCAAGCGGCTCTATACCAAGAGAATGCTTGTCAGGCTGATCGGCGTCCGCTTCAGCGAACTCATCCACGGAACCCAGCAGCTTAACCTCTTCGAGGACACGCCCGAGCAGGTAAGCCTCTACCTGGCGCTCGACAAACTGCGCCTACGGTACGGAAGCGATGCGGTGAAAAGAGCGATCGGAATCAATCGGGCTTGCGGGCTTGCGGGCTTGCGGGCTTACGGGGGTTGTCCCCCAGACTGAAGTCTGGGATTAGTCATCACCACTTCCTTCTTTGCCCCTCTAACTTCTGCCTTTCCTTCTGCCTTCTGCCCTCTGCCTTCTATATCGTTTCGTCTTTTTTCAGCTCTTCAATCATCCTCGTCAGATTCCGTACCAGTGGGTGTGATTTTCTTCGCCACGTCAGGTAACCGATCAGGAAAGAGAGTCCCATAATGGCAAAATAATTGGCCTGTATAACAAAAATTACCGTTAAACGGCTCCAGGTTTCCGGCCAGGTGGTATCAAGCAGTGCCCAGGTTATCACAATATCACTGGCAAGAACTATGAAGATCATGAACCAGACCTTGCCGGGGCGAAGCAGTTTGTGCCTGTCGCGGGCAGATTCGAGCATCTGCAACACTGGTGCTGTGTAATCAGCTTTATAGGTTGTTTTGTAGTGATACCGGAAAAACAGCGCTGCCACTCCGAATATGATCACATAAACCACACCCTGAATCCGGTTCTCCATAGTCAGGTCGGAATCGGGATTTAAAATCAGCAATCCCAGATAAAAAACAGTAATGACGGCGTACAGGATAAACATCCGGTGCATCAGCCGTTTGTTTTTATTATCAAGATGCTTTAACTGGTCAATAACCTGATCCAGATCGGGTTTCTGGCCTTCCTGAATGATCTTTTTCTTAAATGTCATACTGCCCTCCTTTCACTTTTTCACGGAGCTCTTCTTTGATCCGGTGAATTTTTACCCGGACGTTACTCTCCGTAATACCAACGATTTCCGCAATCTCTTTTGAAGTGAGCTCTTCCAGTACCAGTGACATGATGATCTTGTCGACGACCGACAACTCGTTGATCAATCCCGATAACAGCTCTGCCTTCTTCTCCTCCAGGATATGGATCTCCTGATCGTCAGCCATCAGTTCCCGGGCTTTCCCATCATCAAGATACATGTTGAAATTCAAATACTTATGCTTCTTATTGATATAAGTCAGAGCGGTGTTCACCGCTACCCGGTAAACCCAGGTAGAGGCCTGCGCATCGCCCCGGAACGATTCGATCCCTTTCCAGATATTGATCAGGATCTCCTGGTACAGGTCATCCGCATCCTCAGAAACCCCGGCATAGTATCGGCATACCGATCGTATCCTGCCCTGGTTCTCCTCGATAACCTGCTTGTACTGCTTTTCGTTGGTGCTCATTTCGTTGTTTAGTCCTGCAGTTTGACTAAGTGTGCCCGACAATGTTACAAAATCCGCCGATCAGCCCGAAATGAAAAAATGAATAAAAATATTCTTATATTATAGTCACAATGATGTTTATATTTTAATCAATTGTATTTCAACTGCCACAGCTACTACAGTCTCCGCTACGGAACCCTAACCGTGGAAGAACTGGTGGAGGAGGCCCTGAAAACCGGGGTTTCGGCACTGGCATTGACCGATATCAACAACTCCACCGGGGTGCCTGATTTCATCAAGGCCTGCCGGAAAGCCGGTATCCGGCCGGTTACGGGGATTGAGTTCCGTGTGGAGGATGAGCTGAAATATATAGGACTGGCCCGTAACCGGGAGGGGATGCGGGAGCTGAACGACCTGCTCACCCAGCACAACATCAGCGGCAATCCCCTGCCCGACCGCCCGGAGAATCAAGACAACTGCCTCATTATCTATCCGTTCGCCAGCCGACCGAAAGTCAGGCTGCGGGATAACGAATGGATTGGCATCCGGATGCGCGAAACCCGGAGGCTGATCACATCGGAATTCAAATCGAACCAATCAAAATTGGTACTCCTGCATCCTGTTACCTTTGCCGATACCGACGGATACCAGCTTCACAGGAACCTTCGTGCCATCGATCACAACACCCTGTTATCCAAGGTCAACGGGAATCAGACAGCCGATCCTGGCGAACGTTTCTGGCCCCTCCATGAACTCAAGGCGGCCCTGAACGATTATCCCCGGATCATCCAAAACACCTTGCAAATGATCTCACAATGCGAAGCAGAGTTCGATTTCGAAACACCAAAAAACAAACAGATATTCACCACCAGCCGCAGGAACGATTTTCAGCTCCTCACCAAGCTCGCCATGGACGGGGTTCAGTACCGGTATGGTAAGAAGAATGCCGAAGCCATCCGGCGCGTTCAAAATGAACTCGACATTGTGGCCCGTCTTGGATTTTCGGCCTATTTCCTGATCACCTGGGATATCATCCGGTACTCTATGTCGAGAGGCTTCCACCATGTAGGCAGGGGCTCCGGCGCCAACTCAATCGTAGCTTATTGCCTCAGGATCACCGATGTCGATCCCATCGACCTGGACCTTTATTTCGAACGTTTTATCAACCCCCACCGCACAAGCCCGCCCGATTTCGACATCGACTACTCCTGGAAGGACCGCGATGAGGTACAGGATTATATCTTTAAGCGTTACGGGTCAAAACACACGGCCCTGCTTGGCACAATCTCCACCTTCCGTGGAAAATCCATCCTGCGCGAACTGGGCAAGGTTTACGGGCTTCCCAAAGCCGAGATCGACCGCCTGATCGACGAACCGCAAAGTCCCCTGAATAACACGGAGATTATCAGCCATATACGGGAGATCGGACAAAAAATGACCGATTATCCCAACCTCCGGAGTATCCATGCGGGCGGGGTTCTGATATCCGAGGAGCCAATCACCTATTACACTGCACTCGATATGCCCCCGAAAGGCTTTCCTACCACCCAGTGGGATATGTACGTCTCGGAAGATATCGGGTTCGAAAAGCTCGATATCCTGAGTCAGCGTGGTATCGGCCATATCCATGAATCGGTTGATATCATCCGGGAGAACCGTGGGATCAATGTCGATATTCATCAGGTTGAGAAATTCAAGAAGGATACACGGGTCAGGCAGATGCTGAAAGCAGGGGAAACCAACGGCTGCTTCTATATCGAGAGCCCAGCCATGCGCGGACTGCTGAAAAAGCTAAAATGTGAAGACTACCTCACGCTGGTGGCAGCCAGCTCCATCATCCGTCCAGGCGTTGCCCGCTCGGGCATGATGCGGGAGTACATTTACCGCTTCCATAACCCGGGCAAATTCAAATACCTCCACCCCGTGATGGAAGAACAACTGAAAGAAACCTACGGAGTGATGGTCTATCAGGAGGATGTCCTTAAGGTGTGCCACCATTTCGCCGGCCTCGACCTGGGCGACGCCGACATCCTGCGCCGTGCCATGAGCGGCAAATACCGGTCGAAAGAAGAGTTCCAGCGCATTATCGACAAGTTCTTCCTCAACTGCCAGGAACGGGGCTATCCCGAGGAAGTAACCCAGGAGGTGTGGCGGCAGATCGAGTCGTTCGCCGCCGATTCTTTCTCAAAGGCCCATTCGGCCAGCTATGCGGTGGAAAGCTTCCAGAGCCTCTTCCTTAAAGCCTACTTCCCGAAGGAATTCATGGTTGCTGTGATCAACAATTTCGGGGGATTCTACTCGGCGTGGGTGTATGTCAACGAAGCCCGCCGATGGGGAGCCACGATCAATCTTCCCTGCGTAAATCATTCCAACTACAAGACCCGGATCCTCGGGAAAGATATCTTTCTCGGTTTCATCCATGTAAGTGATCTCGAGCAAGACGTGGGACAGCAAATTGAGGCCGACCGGAAGGAAAACGGTGACTACAGCGATCTCGACAGCTTTATTTCCCGCATCAGGATCGGAATTCAACAGATCATTCTGCTGATCCGGGCTGGAGCTTTCCGTTTCACCGGTAAGACAAAATCTGCCCTGCTGTGGGAAGCCCATATGCTCCTCGGGAAAAAAGACTCGAAAGAATTGCAGGACTCCCTGTTCATCCTTCCCCGGAAAAAATTCACACTCCCCGATCTGGAACACAACCGCCTCGAGGATGCCTACGATGAGATCGAACTGTTCGGGTTTCCCATCACCTCCTCCTATTTTGATCTGCTGATCACCCCCTTCCGGGGTGAGATAAAAGCCCGCGACCTATCCGCACATGTCGGGGAAAAAATCAGGATGATCGGGCAACTGGTGGTGATCAAGTATGTCCGGACCATCAAACGCGAATGGATGCACTTTGCCGCTTTTCTGGATGACACCGGCGAATTCTTCGATACGGTTCATTTTCCCCCAAGCCTGAAACTCTATCCGTTTAAAGGCTACGGCTGCTACCTGATACTTGGCAAAGTAGTGGAAGAATTTGGCTTTCCCAGCCTGGAAGTGGAAAAAATGGCCAAGCTGCCCGTGCGGAATGTCGATGACAAGCGGCCTCTGCCGGAGCTGAAGGTGCATCAACCGGGAGATGGAATGGTTATCATGTAGTGGATACCGGGTTGTGTATCAAATTCGATGATTCCCTCCCCAACCTCCTTTATCTTAACTCTTTTATCTTTAGTCTTAAACAAATAATCTTTATTCTTTATTCCTAAGTCTTTAATCCTGATCCGACATACCTGCCCCGCTTTTGAAAGTATGTCAACCTGACTGATTTTTCCTTCCTTCCAGCTCATATCCAGCTCAAATCCTCCCCGGGCGCAAACTCCCCGGAAGCGACCGCTACTCCACTCTTTCGGCAGTGCCGGCAGCAGATCGATCACTCCCTCATGGGATTGCATCAGCATTTCTGTAATCCCGGCAGCAGTTCCGAGGGAGCCGTCTACCTGAAGCGGAGTATAGCACTTCGCAAACAGCTGGGGATAACATTGTTCCTTAATATAACCTTTAAATATCCGGTTTGCCCGGTCACCATCATAGAGCCGTGCCCATAATGCCATCTTCCATCCCCTTGAGAATCCAGTGCCACCATCGCCCCGCTGTTCCAGAACCGCTTTGATGGCATCCACAAGCTGGGGAGTTCTTCTGACTGAGAGCACATTTCCGGGATAGAGCCCGTACAGGTGTGAAAAATGGCGGTGTTTTTCTTCCATCTGATCATAATCCTCCGCCCATTCCTGAAGACTACCGTTTTTACCGATTTGAGGTGGGACCAACCGGGCCCTGGCCTCAGCTACTTTTCCGGCAAATTCCTGGTCAACTCCAAGCAGTTTACTGGCCTCACCGAAATATCCGAAGAGATCAGTCAGAATCTGCATATCCATGGATGATCCATAACAAATAGTTGTGAAATAATAGCTGCCGGTCACTTCATCAAAAAAATAGTGGTATCCCGGACCTTTGGGAGGATTCTCGGGCGAATTGGACGGATTGGTTACCAGCCACCTGCCGTTGGGGTGCTCAACCAGAAAATCCATAAAGAACTCCACGGAACCCTTGATGACCGGATAGATTTCCTTCAGAAAATTCTTGTTCTGATTGTACAGATAGTGTTCCCACAAGTGCGTGGTCAACCAGGCGCCACCTACCGTGAAGGTACCCCAGGTGGGGCCGTCCATCGGGGCTGCCACGCGCCAGAGATCGGTATTTTGATGGAATACCCACCCCCTGGCTCCATAATGCTCCCTGGCCACCTGGGACCCCTGATCCGTTAACTCCCTGACCATCCGGATCAACGGCTCGGCACACTCTGACAGATTTCCGGATTCAACCGGCCAGTAATTCATTTCCGTATTGATGTTGGTAGTATATTTTGAATCCCAGCTTGGATTCATACTTTCATTCCATATTCCCTGAAGATTAGCGGGTTGGGTTCCCGGACGCGAGGAAGAGATGAGCAGATACCGGCCGAAATGATAACACAAGGAAGCCAGATTGGGATCGGAAGTTTTCTCAAATCCCATCATCCTCTTATCGGTGGGCAAATACGAGTTCTCTGTTACGGGCAGGTCCAGCCTTACCCGGTCAAAAAGACCTTTATAATCAGCAACAGCTGCATCATGAACTTCCTGATAGGTTTTTCCTTCCAGATTATTTAGATAATTCTCTACCCGGGCCTTCTGATCGGCGCTGACATCCTTATAGTTGATAAAATTGGTGGCTGCCGCGATATACAGTGTTACCGCATCAGCATTGTCAATAACCAGTCCGGTATCATCAACTCTGGTGGTTCCACCTTCAGGAACTGCCTTCAATTGGACTTTATACCTGATTGCTCCCTTAACACCCATATAATCTGCCGATTGACCATTGATCTTTAAACCATCTGATCCCACTCCGTCCATTGTGAAATAATCCGTTGCGTAATTGGAATGTGACTGGTTCCGGCAACCCCTCAGACTGGCACTGAATGAAATGCTTCCAGGTGAATTGGCGGTCAAACGTACCACGACAACCTGATCCGGATTTGAGGAGAAAACCTCTCTTCTATACTGAATCCCATCGACTGAATACTCCACGCCGGTTATGCCGGTTTCGAGATCCAGCCAACGTTTGTATCCGGTCACCTCTTTTTCATTTTTAAAGAAAAGGTGAAGATTGCCAATGGATTGATATTTCTGCTGCTCTACCGGGTAACCCATCAGAAACCTGCCGAAAAGCTTATGTGCACCAATGGGGTCACCCTCAAAGATTTTCTTTTGAATGTCGGGAAGCATTTTAATCCCCCCCTTAACAACCGTCGAATAGGGACCCCCGGACCAATAAGTTTCTTCATTTAATTGAATCCTTTCCTCACAATTCTTGCCAAAGACCATGGCCCCAAGGCGACCGTTTCCAACCGGCAGGGCTTCTTCCCACAATTTGGCCGGCATCTCATACCACAATAAGACTCCAGGGTTAAAAGCCTTATTATCTATTCTTTCTGAAAGGTTAACGTCTTGTCCCCCAGCAGTAGCTAATGAAAATATCAGCAGGATACTCAGAAAGAAAGCCTGGCTCTTCATGTTGGACATCCGTTAGTTTTGCTTCGCACACAATCCCTTGTATTCCATCTGTTTCGGCGATCCGTCGGCCGATTGTTCACCAGCCTTCCAGGCTGCTGCCGCATCTCGGGATCTTCCCATTGTTTTCAGCGCCTTCCCTTTCCAGTACCAGGCAACAGCCTCCTCAGTTCTGACTGACCTGCCAACCCCAAGATTTTCAGGAAAAGTGAGCGCAGTCTCGAATTGTTTGAGGGCCGCCTTGTATTTTTTCTGATTGAAAAGGTCGATCCCCTTTCCGATATGTGCCTGATTGAACAGGTCCCAGGTGAGTGTTGATCCTTCCCAATTGACAAAATAGGGTGTTGATATCAGAAGTGTATATGCTTCTTCATAGCGTTTTTCATCCAGATAATTCTGAGCCAGATCCTGAATGATGTCAGACCGCTGCATGCCCTTGAATTGCATGGTCTCCAGAACGGTGATGGCTTCAGGTGTCCTTTCGTTGTCGACCAGCAGACGGGCCAGATCACGGTAAAGTGTCTGATCAAAAGGCCTTGATTTTATGGCATTTAGAAAGCATGCTTCCGATTTTGCGTGATCATCCCGGATCACCCAGTGGTACAACCCAAGATTCCGCCAGGGAATACTCATGGACGGATTGAATTTAACCGCCTTGTTCCACTCAACGGCTGCTTCATCCAGCCGGCCGAAATTACCGAGCAGGTTACCGAGCTGATAATGGGCAATGGCATCACCGGGATTCTCCTTAACCGCATATTCGAGTACAGGGAAGCTCTCAGGCCTTGATGCCATCACAAAATCCTGATAATTGGCACTGGCCTTGGTCAGGTAAGCGGCCGACTTTCCCCTATCCTGGACTTGAGCAAAAAGGTAAGCCAAATGGTACTGAACGAGGAAGTTCTGCTTTCCTTCCGGCACTCCGTTGATGCAGGTATTCTCCAGTATCCATGCCGCCTCAGCATTCAGCCCAAGCTCCGAAAAGGCAATACTGGTTTCCAGCATTTCAAAATCATATTCACCCAGATACTGTCGGGCTGCGGTTGTCAAGGTTGCAGGATTCTTCAGAATTATTGCCTGCAATGCCCTACTGGTCAGGTCAGTAGGATTCAAAACTATGCGGTTCTTAATCAGTCCCAGGGCCTTACTCACCTGGCCGTCGGCATATAAGGCTATGCAGAAATTGTGAAAGGCAGCCGTATTGTTTTGATTCCCGAGTATGGCCTTTTCAAAATATCCGATGGCATCCGTATATTTCCTCTCAATCATCATCCCTTTACCAACCAGATCAAATCCGATCGATTCCGTACCCTGGCACCGGGATGCCTTAAATCCGCATTTTATCGCCTGATCTGTTTTTTGATCCTCGAGTTGACATAATCCAAGAAAGTACCAGGCTACTCCATCGTCATTTGGAATCTGATCCAGGGCTTTCTTCAGAGCCTTGGCAGCATTCTCATATAGTGCGCTTTCAAAATCCAGTATGCCCAGATCCCTCAACGCATCGAGATGAAGAGAATCCTGATCCAGAACCATCTGATAATACTTCCGTGCCATATTCCGGTCGAGTGCCCGGTCAAATTTCTGAGCTTTCAGATAGATCTCCTGAATAGTCAGCTGTTCATCCGGTTTATTCACGTAGGTCGGTTGCCTGGGAGGAACAATCTGTGGAAGTGGCAACGGATTTGAATATGTGGCCAGTTCTTTGCCATCCGCAGTTCTCAAAACTATTATCGCCTCTTTATCAGCCGGTAAGATACTAGTAACTGTTACCGACGTCTCTGGTGACAGGTTGACAGTGGAACTAAATATCTCTTTATTATTTTGATAGATGGAGCATTTAGCACCCGGGAATTTCTCCGTCGCAATCATCCTGACATCAAGTTGCCTGTCCTTACGTTCAGTCTGGAAGGCAACCTTTTGGTTTGCAAATTCAAAACCGTCGCCCAATCCATGGACAGGATACCAGTATTCCTTCCAGGAAACCTGTCCTTTCGGCAGCAGAATTCCGTAATCAGACTGGGTTTGCAGCGGGCCACTCTGAACCTCGATATAATTGCCATCTGTATCCGTTAAATTCTTCTGACAGATCCTTCCATATTCTCCCTGGCCCCAGGTCCAGGCTTTTTTACCACTATGCTCAAAATGATTGGCAACCTGAACGACACCCCGATCCAGATCAACATCATAGGCACCGAAAAAATCGTACCCGCAATCCACGGCAAAGATTGAAGCAGCATCGGCGTAATTTTTCGTCCAGGAAATGTCAACATCCTTATTGACAGGCCAATGAAAGAATTCAACTCCAAAATGGTCGGTTCCCAGGCTCATCGGGTATATGAACCGGGTTCCGGGCAGTTGCGGGAAAGCAGTACAGTTCCAGAAATAGTAAGGATTCATGGCATCAGTCGGGTTGTAGATGCGCATTTCTTCTTCGAGATAGGCCTTTCCCGGATGGAGGGTAACCCGAACGGTCCATTGAGTACGAAGACTCTTCTCCAGGTTGCTCACTTCCAGATAGGCAGATCCATCGGGATTTGTTCCGGATATCACATCCACAGGCGATAATATCGTAACCGTATGAACCTGCGGTCCGGCATTCCACTCCACACCTCCGCTGATGAAAGCACCCCGCATGGCAATCATGCTAGGTTTGATCACACTGTTTTTATGAAACACCTCATGCTGTGTCGTCTTGTCGTATACCGAATGCAACCGGCCGCCTAATTCAGGCAAACAGGTTATTTTCAGATATTCGTTTTCCAGATAAATCGCCTTATAGGTTACATCTTCCAACTTCCTGGATAGATGATCCTGCATGAAATAAGGATAAACGATTGAGGCCCTTACCGTTGTAGAACCTTTGGCGCCACCCTCCATCCCCCAGAATTTGGGATTTACATCGTTTTCCCAGCCATATGTTGGAATTGTTATGGTTCCTTCCCAGGTTTTAACCTGAGAATACCCAGTATTTTGATAAACCTGAAGCAACATGACAAGAATGATCAGGGATAAACGCTTAAGATTGGAATCAATTGGTTTCATTTCAATGGTTATGTCTTGCACTAAAATTATCGAAAGATTCGGAGAATCTATTACCGGCAAAAAGTTGTCAATTTTCTAAAAAGTCGACAACTTTAGACTCATGCTGAAATTTCTACAGGATATTAAAAACAGGAATCACAAGCCCCGGTTCGGAGGGCTTGAAATACTCAAGTATATCGGCCCCGGACTTCTTGTGACCATAGGATTCATTGATCCCGGGAACTGGGCTTCAAACCTGGCAGCCGGCGCCGGATTCGGTTATAAGCTCCTCTGGATGATTACGTTCTCTACAATCATGCTGATCATCCTGCAGCATAATGTGGCACATCTGGGGATCGCAACGGGACTTTGCTTATCCGAAGCAGCAACCACCTATCTGAATCCAAAATGGTCAAAAATAATCCTCAGCACGGCCATGCTGGCCTCCATCTCTACCTCGTTGGCTGAAATACTGGGCGGAGCCATTGCCATTAACATGCTCTTTCATATACCGGTTAAAGCAGGAGCCCTGTTGGTGCTTGCATTCGTTATCATCATGCTCCTCACCAATTCTTACAGGCTGATAGAAAAATGGATCATCGCCTTCGTCTCCATTATCGGGCTTTCATTTATCTATGAATTGAGCCTGGTTAACATAGACTGGGGGGAAGCCGCCAGGTCATGGGTGACTCCTTCCCTCCCGCAAGGTTCGATGCTGATCATCATGAGTGTCCTCGGCGCTGTTGTCATGCCGCATAACCTGTACCTCCATTCCGAAGTGATCCAGAGCCGCCGATGGAACCTTGAAAATGATAAAGTCATTAAAAAACAGCTCGATTACGAACTGTTCGATACACTGTTTTCTATGATTATCGGTTGGGCCATCAACAGTGCAATGATCCTTCTTGCTGCAGCCACATTTTTCCAGACCAAAATTGTAGTGACCGAACTGCCACAAGCCCACCAAATGCTATCGCCCCTGTTGGGTAATCATGCCGCAGTCATTTTTGCCATTGCGCTGCTACTTGCGGGGATTGCCTCAACAATCACCTCGGGAATGGCTGCCGGATCAATCTTTGCCGGATTCTACAAGGAACCGTATGATATCAGGGACAATCATTCCCGTATGGGAGTCATCATCTCCCTGATAATTGCAACTATTATTATTTTTCTGATATCCAATCCGTTAAATGGATTGATTCTTTCACAGATGCTGTTGAGTGTGCAACTCCCGATTACCGTATTCTTACAGGTGTATCTTACTTCATCTGAAAAGGTCATGGGTAAATACAAGAATAAACCAACGACAAAAATCACTCTCTACCTGATCGGCGGAATCGTTACCGCCCTTAATATTGCTTTATTAATCAGTGTATTGATATAATCCTAAGCCGGAATTATCTCTGATTTTTTGAGTCACCCGATGGTTAATCAGGGCAATTTTACTTAATTAGCTATAAATTCAATGATCGAACTATATTGTTCATCATAAACATCAATGGATAAACACAAAGAAATATGAAATTACATGGGTCACAAACTGAAAAAAACCTGCTGAAATCTTTCGCCGGAGAGTCCCAGGCCAGAAACCGCTATGAGTTTTTTGCCAAGGTAGCCCGGAATGAAGGTTATGAGCAGATTGCAGCGATTTTTGAGGAAACCGCTGGCAATGAAAAGGAACATGCAAAGCGTTTCTTTAAATTTCTGGAAGGATATCCGGTCGAAATTACCGCAACATACCCTGCCGGGAAAATCGGAACGACGGCCGAAAACCTGAAAGCTGCAGCTATGGGAGAAAATGAGGAATGGACGGAGCTATATCCCGAATTTGAGCGCGTCGCCAGGAAAGAAGGCTTCACAGAAATTGCCACTGCATACAAGATGATTACAAAAGTCGAGGCTGAGCACGAAAAACGTTATCTCACCCTTTTGGATAAAGTTGAAAACGGGAAGGTCTTTGAAAATGCAAAGAAAGTTTTCTGGAAATGCAGAAATTGCGGATATATCCATGAAGGAACCAAGCCCCCGGAAAAATGTCCTGCCTGCCTTCATGCAAAATCATACTTTGAGATCAAGGAGTAATACTATTAACGTCAGATTCTCATCAACCCCGGCATAACTAAGCCGGGGTTTTTTTATATGGGAAACCTAAGAATAAATGTAGTACCTATATCCGGTTCACTTTCGACAGCAATTTCCCCACCCGACAGGTTGACGAATTTCCTTGTCAGCGATAAGCCAAGGCCGGTACCGTCATAATTTCTTTTCCAGCCTTCGCTGACCTGTCTGAAATCCTCAAAGATAGTGTTCAGGAATTCTCTGGGTATTCCTATACCGGTATCAGAAATCCGAATGCATCCATACCGGATTCCTCTGAAGGTCTCAACTCCGGTTGTTACCCTGATGCCGCCCTTTTGAGTGAATTTTACAGCATTATTGATCAGGTTATCCAGGGCATTTCTTAATAGCTGCTCGTCCAGTTCAAGAATCAGGGTAAAGTTGTCAGGAACTCTTTCGATTGATAATCCTTTCATCTTTGCTGCAGGTGTATAGAGAAAAAGAATATCATCAATGACCTTGTTCGCATTGATCTTCACAACAGATAAATCCATCTTGCCGGATTCTACCCTGGAAAGGTCAAGAATCTGGCTAAGTGTCTGCAGTAACCTTTTCCCACTTTCAAGAATAACCTCTGCGTGGTTTTTGACTTCCGGATTATCGAATTCCGTATGTAAAACCTCTGCAAAACCAAGTATTCCATTCAGAGGAGTCCGGATCTCATGGCTCATCTGAGCCAGAAAAATGGATTTAACCCTGCTGGCATCTTCAGCTTTCTGCTTTGCCTCAAGGAGCTTGTCATTTACCTCTTTCCTCTTAATAACGCTGGCAAACAACTTTCCCACCATTTTTAAAAGCGCCTTTTCGTCTTTAGACCAGGTCCGGTATTCCCTGACTGATTTAAAGCTGGCAAATCCGATCAGCTCATCACTGGTCTCAACCGGTACCGTAATGAGCGATTTTACATTCTCCCTGGATAACACGCTTTTTTCAGGCCCCCAATCCGAACTTAGCTGGTCCAGGTCCGGTATATAAATGATTTGCGATTCACGCAAGAGTTTGATCCAGGAAGGAATGATGTTCATCGGAACTCTATCAAGTGCATCTTGTTCTTGTAAAATACCCTCCTGAAACCATTCATACATTTTAATCGCTGTCTCCGTATCCTGATCGAAACGGAAAATGCTTGAACGATCGATCCCGCAGAAATTTCCAATCCGGGATAAACCGTTCATGAAGGTTTTGTCCATGTCATCCAGCGTAGTAGATAGGAATTCAAGGGCAATGTCGACCAGTATTGCCTCAAAATCTTCACGATAACGTATCAGTTGTTCTGCCTTGAGCCTTTCGGTAAAATCTTCGATTATTCCAACCCCTCCATGAATCTTAGCATCTTTTCCCCTGATAGGGGCAAACATCGCCCTTACCGGCGTCTCTTTTTCGGCAGTAGTGGATTTATAAACTTTTTCATAATACCCGGTATGCCCCTGCAGTGTTTCAACTATTGCCTTAACTAGCTCTTTGTCTGGAAGATGCAGCATTTCTAGCCCGGTCAGAACTTCTTTGTTTGAACCAATGATTTTTACGAAACTGTCATTAAATGTGGTAATCCGGCCTTTGGTATCGTAATGCATCAGACCCAGAGGAGTATTTTCAAAGATTAGCCGGTATCTTTCTTCGTTTTCACGAAGATTCTCCATGAGTTTAACCTGCTCGGTTATTTCATGAAGTAATAAGATCCAGCCCAGATGCTCTTTCCGGTGACGCGAAACCACTGGTGATTTCTGAAGGACAAATGTTTGTTGTGACCCGGACAAATTAAGCTTGACTTGTGACTGGCCGGGATCAGGTTCCTCTGCAATTTTTACTATTTCAGGAAATTTTGACAGGATAATGGTGACGGGAAGTCCTAAAGCTTTTTTATTTAAACATTCAAAAAGATTCCTCGCAACTCCGTTAAAATCAACCAGATTATTATTATGGTCAACAATGATAACGGGATCTCCCATCGATTCATAAACAGAAAATCGCGCTGTTGGCAGCAGAAAAACAACCTGGTTGGCAAAAACACCCCATGCAAACAAAGGCGCAGTAATTAAAAAACCAAACGGGCCGGTATCCAATCCATTAGTAAATCCGAGCTGGTAAACCAGGAGACCGATCCATGGACCCGCCGAACCGATAATCATAAAGATGGCCTGATGCCTGGCTATCGAACCGGAGCGGAGTTTCAGGCAGAACAAGATGACCGCAAATAATAACGATAGATTGAGATAAGCGAGGTTGAACCAGTAAACCGGCCCTTTATTAATGCTCAACACATTATAATGGCTTACCTGATGAAAATCCCCAATATTGGTGTAAAACAGATGATGCCATGGGTTTGTAAAATAAAACAGGAGCACAACAGCAGGAACCAGGAGGAAAATCCTGACAAACCACGATTTCAGCAGGTTTTCCCTGCCGGTCAACCTGATGGCTACCAGGATACAGGCGGCAGGAATGACAGCTATTCCCAGGTATTGTATCTTTAAACAGAATAAAACACTCTGCACCGATGTCATCTGGAGCTCTAAACCGGAGCCGCCAATGTAAAAGGTGCTGGCCAGCATGAGCAACCCGAATGCCCTGGACCCCAGCATTTGGCGGTGAGTCAAGGCATAAATGAATAATCCAAGCGTTATTGCTGCTGTGATGAATAGTGCAAAACTAAATAGATGAATACTAGCCATGTGTATTTATTCCGGCTCAGCGGCAATTAATAGATTCTCCAGCCCAATGAGCAATAGAACAAATTGTTCTTTAAACTGAAATTATCCAATGACTGGATAGACATAAAGTTATTCAAACCAAACTCATATCCAACGTCAAAAGTCAGCATAAGCACATCAATCCCGGCACCTACCTGGACAGACCAGGTAGCATCCCGGAAATCTTCCTGTGTGATTTGGTCTGATTGATTTACACCATTAATGGTAAATGTATAATCCTTATCCAGGATATAAGAGGCAACAGGACCGCCCCATATACGCAGCCTTGCCAATTTTAAATCGAGAAGCTTATATCCCAACAAAAGGGGTATGTCGACTGTTTTCAAGGTCAGTGACTGGGATAATTGTAAAGAGCCTGTAGGATTAAGCGGATCATCAATGGAGGTCTCCAGTTCTCCCCGTTTGATACTCAGATAGGCTTCAGGTTGGACATAAAACTTTTTGAAATATATACTGAAGAAAAATCCTCCCTGACAGCCACTTTTCATGTCCTGCAGATAATCATTATAGTCAGTCGTCAACCGGTTTGAATTCCATCCGATTTTTGGCCCGAAACTGATCACATTCTGTGCACTCATGGTTAGTGGCAGAATCACCAGCAGCATCGCAATTAAAATCTTTTTCATGTTTTCTATTGGCTAAAAATTGGTTTGTGTTTCATTAAATATGTTTAAAAACTTCATCGATCCGGAAACCACAGCGTATGCTTTCAAACGGATAATCCTTAAGACCTTTTTCATATCCGATCATGAATGCTGCGGTTCCGACCTTGATTCCCAGGTCGGCACGATATACCAACGGACGATCTCCGTTATTCATATAACCTGCATACCCTCTGAATGTCTGGTTAATAAAAAAACTTCTGAAATCTAAGTTAAGACCTGCCCCAAAAAGGATGGCATCATCCTGTGGATAATTATCCAGGTAGGTCTGCCATACCAGGAAACCGCCCTCAGCATACCATCGAACCGAACGGAAAAAAGAGTATCCGGTAGCATACTCATCGCCAATGGCTGCATCGAAATAATATCCAGGTGTATTGGTATGCCGTGCATTCTCCCGACCGGTTCCGCTTGGTGTCCTGAAATTCATTGAAACAGTCAGGTCGGGCAACCATGAATGATCCCTGACTATTCGGATAACGGTACCAAAACAAAAATCGCCCATGGATTCATCAGTTACCGGAGATCCGGAATAGGTTCTCCATAATCTGCTCGTGGCTGAATCCATCCTATAAAATTCAATGGGAGTATAGGTAAACTCAAGGGCAACTCTCTGATCTGCAATTGGAATAACCAACTGCGAAAAAAAATCCTGAGTTGAGTTTCCCGTTCCTTTAAAATACTCGAATCCTCCATTCATGGAAATATGTTCTGGAATTCTGGCATTATGAACCCAGGGTACCGGCAATGAATTGGGGCCCATAAATGCGGGAGAGGTGATCAGGTATTTGGATTTATGGGATATTCCATCCCATGAAGTATAAGGGTCAGGAGGAACGAACTTGTTTTGCCCACATAACGATACCGGGATCAGTATCATCCCTAAAAGGAGTTTTGTAAATTGTAGCTTCATTGAGTTGCTCTGCCCTTATTGGGGTAAAGATATCTCCTTCGCTTCAATTTGTGTATTTTTACCGGTATAATTTGCTTTTTCATGGCGACAAATATCCCCCTGGCCGAAAGAATGAGACCGCATATTCTGGAAGATTATGTGGGTCAGGAACATCTGGTCGGGGAAAACTCAATTCTTCGAAGGGCTATAGAATCGGGAGCATTGCCTTCTTTCATACTTTGGGGCCCTCCCGGTGTGGGAAAGACAACCCTGGCCAGGATTATTGCCAATCATCTGAAACGGCCCTTTTTTACTTTAAGCGCAATTAATTCCGGAGTTAAAGATATTAGGGAAGTTATTGACAAAGCCCAGAAATCACAATTCTTCCAATCACCCTCTCCTATCCTGTTTATAGATGAAATCCACCGGTTCAGCAAATCGCAGCAGGATTCCCTTTTAGGTGCTGTTGAAAAGGGAACCCTCACCCTGATCGGTGCCACAACCGAAAATCCTTCCTTTGAGGTGATTTCTCCTTTGCTTAGCCGTTGCCAGGTATATGTTCTGAAACCGCTTGAAAGAATACACCTGGAAACCCTAATGAGTCGCGCTCTGTCCAACGACATGGAATTCAGGGACCGGAAAATTGATGTAAAGGAAACCGAAGCCATCTTTCGATTTTCCGGCGGTGATGCCAGGAAATTGTACAATATCCTTGAAATCGTGATTTTGTCTTATGATGAAAAAGAGCTGATCATTACCGATGAAATGGTTACACAAAGGCTCCAGGAAAAAATTGCGATGTATGATAAGAATGGTGAGATGCATTACGACATTATTTCGGCTTTTATAAAATCCATGCGCGGTTCGGATCCAAATGCAGCTGTTTACTGGCTTGCCCGGATGATTGAAGGTGGAGAGGATCCGGAATTCATTGCACGCCGGATGCTGATCTTTGCATCTGAAGATATTGGATTGGCTAATCCCAATGCCCTCCTTCTGGCCAATACCTGTTTCGATGCTGTTCATAAGATCGGATGGCCGGAAAGCCGTATTATCCTGTCGGAAATGGCGGTTTTTTTAGCAACCAGTCCTAAAAGCAACTCAACCTATACGGCCATAAGCAAAGCCCAGGAACTCGTTCGTCAAACAGGTGATCTTCCTGTTCCGCTGCATCTCAGGAATGCACCGACGAGTCTGATGAAAGATCTCGGATATGGTGAAAAATATCAGTACCCGCATGATCAGCCAGGACGGTTCGTTGAAGAAGATTATCTTCCGAAAAAAATTAAGGGCACGAAAATCTGGGATCCGGCTGAAAATGCAAGGGAACAGGAATTACTCAACCGTATGCGGAATCTCTGGGAGAAACGTTATAAATATTAAACATGATACTGATGAAATACCCATTTCTGACCGAAATACCGAATATTCGATATCATGAGGATTCCAATTTTCTGCTGATTGCCGGACCCTGTGTTGTGGAAAACCGGGATATGCTATTTCAGACGGCTGAATATCTGAAAAGCCTTTGTTCCCGGCTGAATATACCGCTGATTTTTAAATCAAGCTATCGTAAGGCTAACCGGACCCGGTTATCCTCCTACAGGGGCCTTGGTGACCTGGAAGCACTGAGGCTGCTTGGGGAAGTACGTTCTGTTGTCGGAGTACCTGTCATCACCGATGTACATGAATCAACAGAAGTGGATCTGGCAGCCAGATATGTAGATGTCATTCAGATTCCGGCATTTTTGTCGAGGCAGACCGATCTGATCCAGACCGCCGCACGTACCGGTAAACCTGTTAACCTGAAAAAAGGCCAGTTTCTATCAGCTGACTCCATGAAATTCGGAGTGGAGAAAATCCTCGAAACCGGCAACAGTAAAGTGTTACTGACTGAAAGAGGCACTACTTTTGGATACGGAGACCTTGTTGTCGATTTCAGAGGAATACCTGTTATGAAAACCCTCGGTTTTCCGGTAATTCTTGACGTCACACACAGCCTGCAGACCCCGAATCGGCCCGGCGGTGTAACCGGAGGCAACCCGGAACTCATTGAAACAATTGCCCGCGCAGGTATCGCCGTGGGAGTCGACGGATTATTCATGGAAACACACCCTGATCCTTCAAAAGCTTTGTCGGATGGATCTAATATGCTTCCCCTTGACCAGACAGAAAATCTTCTCCGTAAACTGTTGACCATTTACAAATCCATTAAAGAAATTGATGAGATTTAGTTCAAAATACCTCGAAAAAAAGATACTTCTGCTGGTGGTTCTTGCTGTGTTCTTCAGTGTTTTCGGAATTAATCAGACCCTTCCTGAGATCCTGACAAAACATGATCAGGCTTCCGGATTCTCCAACCGTCAAAGGATCAGAACAATGATCTCGATCGGAACTATAACTCAAATGGGCAATACGTTGCCTGTCAGCATTATCCAAAAAAGACCAAACAAATATCGTTTTGACGTTCACATGGAAGAAGGACGGATTACACAAGGGTATGATGGAATGTTCGGGTGGACATATAATCCGTTTACCATGTCTGATACTATGTTGCTGGATGGAGCTGAACTGGCCCAGATCAGGGAATCTGCCGATTTTGATGGTATTCTCCATTCATACAAGCCGAAAGGCTATACGATTTCACTGGTTGGAAAAGAACCCGTTGGATTGCATGATGCATACAAGGTCCAGGTAACGAAACCGTCCGGAGAAACTCTCTCACTCTACATCGATGCAGTCACTTATTTAGTCATCCGCTCGGAAGCTGTACTCCTGATAAACGGCATGAGCTATACTGCCGAATCCAACTTCTCGGATTTCAGAAAAATAGGGGGAACAATCCTCCCTTATCATATCCAGTCACGCAATGGCAAAATGATTACAGAAATCCAGATTGATACTGTCAGAATTAATGAGACAATGGAGGATTTTTACTTTAAGTGCCGGATAACTAGATGATAATCAGGCTTAAGCAGCATTGCGCTTTAAAAGGCTTCTTATTGGATTGATGATCCTGACTAAAAAACTCATCTCGTCAGTGAGGATCTCAGCTTGGCCGGTCATCTCCTGAGTAAACTCAAGTTCTTTTGAATAGGTGGTTATTAAACCATCAGGAAAGCTTATTTCAACACTGTAATAATCCTGATCGGGTATTGAAGACATGTTTTCAACACGCCCTTTGAGAACTCCAAACTCCATATAAGGGTATTTATCGAGCCTGATTAAAGCTATTTGCCCGACTTTAACCTTGCCTGACCCCTTTAATGGGAGAAGAAGTTTGCCAACGAGGGCGCCCGGTTCGTCAGGTAAAACAGTTAAAACCCTGTCTCCAATCTTAACCTGCTGATCCTTCGTCCAGATCCTGGTAAAGGAAATGGTCCCGTTGACCGGTGAAATAAATGCATAATTCAACTTCCAGCAAGCCAATGTTCCCGATACTGCGCTTAATGCCTGATTCAGATTGTTGAATTTCTGATCACGGATTTCCATGAATTCATTTTCCACTGTTATGACTGAATACTCCAGGCGATCCATTTCGATCCTTGTTTGTGATAAAAGAGTCCGGGCTCCTTCCACATCAATCTGAGCCTTCAGAAGATCCGATTTCGCCGCTTCAAGAGCAGTAGTTGCCAGAGTGCCGGAATCGCTTAGCTGCTGAACCCTCTTGAATTGTGCCTCTTTTAATGCCAGCTCTTCAGATCGCACGAGCCTCTGACGGTATTGCCTGTCATACAACAATTTATAGTCATTTAATTGTTTCTTCAAAGAGGCGATTCTTGCCGGATAGCTCCCTTGTTGGTTAAAATCTATTAACTCCTGAAGTGACTTCCTGAAGGCGGAATAGGTACCCTGCCACTCTCCCAGGTTCAATTCTGGAGTCGTATTGTATTCATTGTTAAATAACTCTATCCGGCCGGAATCAGAATTGAAGTACAGAATCAATGAATCAAGCGTGTACATATCGGAATAATCTGCAGAACTCTCCAAAATACCCAGTAACTCTCCCTTCTCGACAGAATCGGCATCTTTCACATTCAGCATCAGTATTCGGCCATCCAGTTTAGCCTTTAACATGACAGGCGGGTTTACCGTGGTCAGTGTAAGCTTACTCTGAATCCTGTCGGGATAGTTGAACCAGGCCGCCCCAATGAAAAGTGCCAACAATACTGATCCGATGATGATAGTACCCCAGCGGGCTGCACGTGGGGGAATGATTCCGAGTATTTCACGAATTTCATCTTGACGCAATTCTATGTCAGGTTTTTGTCGTTCCATCTTAAAGGCCCAATTCCAATTGATTCTTAACCAGGTTATAATAATGACCCTGTTTTCTGACCAGCTCCTCATGGTTACCGGTTTCAACGATTCGCCCATGGTCCATAACCAGTATCTGATCCGCATTTTTTACGGTGCTTAACCGGTGAGCAACAATAATAACCGTACGTCCCCTGAAGAATTCGCTCATGTTCTCCATGATCACCTTCTCATTGTTGGCATCCAGAGAGTTGGTCGCCTCGTCGAAGAATATGAGGCCGGGATCCTTGTAAATCGCTCTGGCAATCAACATTCGCTGTTTTTGTCCCTGACTGAGCCCGTGCCCTTCGAAACCCACACGGGTGTTGAAACCGAGAGGATAACTCCGGATAAACTCAGTCAGGTTAGCCATTCTCGCCGATTCTGCCAGCCTGGCCGTATCGATGGTTTCATCGCTCAAGGCAATATTTCTGGCAAGCGTATCCGAAAACAAATACCCGTCCTGGAGAACTGCACCACAATGATGCCGATAGACGCGGTTATTGATAACACTAAGTGGGGTATCTCCGATCTGGATATCACCGCTGGCCGGAGTGTATAATCCCAGCAAGAGTTTCAACAAAGTGGTTTTGCCGCTGCCGCTTGGACCGACTATTGCGGTGATTTTGTTTGCGGGGATCCCGAAATTTACATTGTCAACAACCTTTGGAGAATTTGGTCCTTCATATTGGAAGGTCAGATCGGTCACAGAAATATCTTGTTTTTCGGGCATCTTACTGATCTTTAAATCTGATCCGGCATCTTCTCCGGGCTGATCATGCACTTCCGCCAATCGTTCCAGGCTGATTTTCGCATCCTGGACGGAATGGAAAAAATTGATCAGCTGATCAACAGGTCCATTCATTTGGCCAACAACATATTGAACGGCAAACATCACTCCGAGAGTCATCTGTCCATCAATCACCGATTTAGCTGCCAAAAAGGTTATCAGTACATTTTTTGTCTCATTGATAATCACTGATCCAATCCGTTGATTCTGCATGAGCATCAGACTTTTCACCCGGATTCTGAAAATCCGCGCCTGAATGCTTTCCCAATCCCAGCGTTTCTGCTTCTCACAATTATTCAACTTGATCTCCTGCATACCGGAAACCAGTTGAATTATACTATTCTGATTTGCTGATAATTCAATAAACCTTCTTTGATCGAGTTCCCTTCGTTTTCCTAGAAAAAGAAAAATCCAAAGGACATATAGCAGGCCTCCGCCCAGAAACAACAGGAGTATCTGGATATTATAAACAGCTAACACTACAGTGAATATCAATAGATTAAATAGTGAAAATATTATATTCAGAGATGATTGAGTGAGAAAAGATTCTACCCGGGAATGATCCCCGATCCTCTGTAAGATATCGCCGGTCATCTTTGTTTCAAAAAAGCTGGCGGGCAACCGCATCAGCTTGATCAGATAATCAGAAATAAGAGAAATATTGATTCGTGTACTGATATGCAACATTATCCATGAACGGATAAATTCAATACTTGTGCGACCGGCAATCAGGACCAATTGGGCAATCAGGACCAGGTAAACAAAACCGATATCCTGATTGTTGATACCGATATCCACTACTGCCTGTGTCAGGAATGGCATGATCAGCAGAAGCAGGGAGCCGATCAGCATTCCGATGATCAGCTGAAAAAAATATTGTCTATGCGGTTTGAAATAATTAAAAAGGAATTGAAAGGACTTCCGGCTACGGTATTCGCCTTCAAATTTATAGAACTCAGGTGTCGGTTCCAGGAGAAGGCATAAACCAGCTTCGTTACCTTCCTGAGCTGTTGATAACCAACCTTTTCTGAAGTCTTTAAAGGAATACCTGATTATTCCTAGTGCCGGATCCGCAACATAAACATGGTTCCTGCCAAACTTATGGACAACAACAAAATGATTTTGATTCCAGTGAACGATACAAGGTTTAGAAACTTCAAAATGAAGCTGATCCCATGTTAACCGTGCTCCTATCGTGCTGAAACCGATGGACTCTGCAGCATCGCTGATGCCCAGTAGACTGACACCTTGTCTTGTGATGAAGGATCGTTCGCGTAAAAACTGTGTGGAATAATTTTTACCATGGTATCCTGCTACCATTCGTAAACATGCAGGACCGCAATCATTCGCATCAAGTTGCCTGGTAAATAGTAATGGTCGCATACTGATAAAACAGGATAACTAACTCTTTAAAGTCAATTACAGGTCGACCATTCCTGTGTTTGATAGCTGAATTCCGGTAATCCTCAAAAAAAATCCCCTTTATCCAGGGGATTTACGTGACAACTCCAGAAGATCTAGTGTTGTTTATGCAATTTCTTAATCAGCTTTTCAGCCGGATATGTGTAATTCTTAAAATATTCGTTTTTAACTAAATCTTCCAGTATGCTAAGTGCTTTGCCCCATTCTTTTTTATCCAGGTAGCACCCGGCTAAAAACCATTGTGCATCTATGTAGGTTGGTTCAGTCCGGTCCCAGTTAGCCAGGTAGTTAATGCCCTTGTCAGAATCTCCATTATGAAGGGCGCATGCACCTGCATAAACACGTATCAGCTTGGAAGTTTCCCCATTACAAATGATCGCATCGAGCAAGTTACCGGCTTGCAGAAAATCTCCCTCATTGTAAAGTTCGATAGCGGTATTTCTGATTATGTCAACATTTTCGGCAGGACCGCGGGTTACACTAACTGCTTCATAAGGCTGGAACAAACCTGCATAGGCCTGATCAGTTCCGGAATTACTGCTCTGCTTCAGAATAACTGTTCCGGTAATCAGCATGATTACAACGGCTGCAGCAGAGGAAGCGTAGATGATGTATTTCCGTAAAGTTGGGGTGGACCTTCTTGCAGCGAAAATCAGTTTGCTGATTTGGCTCAGCTTTGTTCTCAAGGCCATCACATCCTCTTGCATAATTGCCTTGTTAACATCCTTATGTAGATGAGCTTGGGATAATTCTTCCTCATTCATCCCGAATCCTTCATCTGCCCCTTGATTTGAACCTGCAGTAGGTATCTCGCTCAGTTCATCAAGCGAATCAATGATATCGAGGTTGATCCCTTTGTGCAACTCGACTAATTCAGGTATCCTTGCAACTTCCATTGGCCCGGCATCAAGGAGATCAGAGTTTTTAGCTTGAATTCCTTTTATTTGCCGGCGGAGTTGCATGATGTCTTCCTGCATCAATGCTTTATTGATGTCTGTAAATAACCGTAACTTTTCAGCAATGACAGGATTCGATGCAAGAAGCAACTCAAATCCCTCCTTCTCAGAGGGAGTAAGTTCTTCTTCCATGTACCGGTCGAATAGCTCCGTTAAATACAAATCATCTATCATTCTGAAAACGCTTAAAATCAGGATCGTTTTGAATACGCTTGGTTAAGATCTCCTTGCATTCGTACTTTCTTTTCTTTAAGTACTTGTCACTTTTGATGTTGACCTTTTGAGCAATTTCCTTGAATGGAACCTTGTTCAGGAAGAGTCTCAGAATTTCCTGACAATCCTTATGGAGGGATTGAAAGTGTTTCTGATACAACCTGAATTTTTCCTGCTCAGCAACTTGCTCTTCAAGCTCAGGTTCAAGCTCAACAAATGCCTGGTTGTCGGTCAATCCTTCTGTTTTTACCTGCTTTCGTTCCAACTGCTTCAACCACAATAATCTGCAAACAGAATAAAGATAGGTTTTAAAAGCACATGATAAATTCAGCGATCCATCCTTCAACCTTGTATAGATAAGGATCAAGGCTTCTTGAAAGATATCCTTTGCATCCTCATCTGTACCGCTGTTTTTTATTACAAAGAACCTAACAATCGGAAAATACTTCCTGTAAACATATTGAAGAACATTATAATCACTTGTCTTCAATCCCTCAAGGATTGCCTCGACAGTATAATGTACCAACTGTTGATCCTGTTCTTTGTTAAAAGGTAACCCCAATTTTCAGACTTTTTTATTAACGGTTATAAAATTCCTTAGTAACGGTCTTGTTCATAACTCATTCCAAAGTTACGCATTTTTTTAATTCAGTATAGAAGATTGAAAAATATCAGAGCTATAACTGAAAGTAAGTACCTGGAAATAATGGTTTTCAGAAAAAAGCAGCAGACCTGTAAGCCGGGTTCTGTGATTTGTTGCCAAACCTTCTATCATTTATCCAGGTAACCGGTTGCCCGGTCACTCAAACGGCTTACCCCCCGGCATCGGGCGAGCAGCCCTTAAACGCCGGTATACATAGCCTTTCAACCCATGAGGTGTACAGCTCCGTGTGTCACCACCCGGACTGGTAGGCTCTTACCCTGCCTTTTCACCCTTATCCCGGCCGAAACCAGGACGGTTTTTCTCTGTTACACTGCTGTACTTCACAGTACCTTCCCGTTAGGAAGCATGGTGCTCTTTGTTGCCCGGACTTTCCTCTCTTCCGCCTGAGCGAAACAGCGATAGAACGGTCTGCTGCCGGTGCAAAGTTAATGATTAGTCCGGTTCAGAACGGTTTATTCTGTGGGATGCGGATGCGGGTGGCTCCGAATCCGTATTCCCTGAAGGAAGCATCTTCCTGCGAACACCATGAAAAATCATGTTCAGCTACCTTGCGAAGCTCTCCTTTCAGCGTTCCGTTACCAATTCCATGAATGAAAATGATTTCTTTCTCATGGTCGCGGATGGCACGGTTCAATTCACGACGGAATACCTCAATCTGAATGGTCAGTATCTCTGTATTCGATAAGCCAATAACCGAATCAGTCAGTTTATTAATATGAAGATCAACTTCACGTGGAGCTGTTTTAATTCTTGAAGGCTTTGCCTGAGGAGGCGTATTTATTACCTTATTCAATATTTCCTTTTCCAGTTCAGCCTTGCGGACTTCCTGATGTATTTGAACTTTTTTACCCGGCTCTTCCTTTTCAGGTTCAGGGATCACAACCAAATTCCCCATATTGGCCGGAAGTACCCAGCCATCATTGGTTTTTACTTCAGCCAGAGATTCGGAGATAAGCCGAATCACCCTGCCCTCGCCTATTTCATCCACAAACCTCACTAAATCACCCGGCTTTACCCTTCCCATACCTTAACTCCAATTTACCGCAAAGTTACCTATTTTTACGGCTAATCTGATTTTAGCTTCATGTTGGTAAACGAGATAAGAATTGAAAATTACACCTATGATCTTCCGGATGAACGGATTGCCCGGTTCCCGTTGACCAACAGGGATCAGAGCAAGCTTCTGGTCTTCAAGAACAATGAGCTGTCCGAGACATCTTTTCAAAACATCGGCGAACTCCTTCCTGAGAATTCATTCCTCTTCTGGAATAATACCAGGGTGATCCAGGCACGTCTGCTTTTCAGAAAAGAGACTGGCGGCGTGATCGAAGTATTATTACTCGAACCGTCTGATCCTCGTGAATACGCAACCATGTTTTCCTGTAAGGGAACCTGTACCTGGCAGGTTATCATTGGGAACAAAAAGAAATGGAAGAGCGGATTTCTGACCGCCGTAGCTCAGACTCAACATGGTGATGTTACTCTAACTGCAGCTTGCATAGATCCTGAAGATCCTGATCCGCATGTACGATTTTCCTGGAAACCTGAAAACCTGACATTTGCTGAAATTTCAGATTTGTTTGGCCAGACGCCAATCCCACCTTATTTAAAGAGAAGTCCCGTTGAAGAAGATAAAAGCAGGTATCAGACTATTTATGCCCGCCATGACGGATCGGTCGCTGCCCCCACTGCCGGCCTCCATTTTAGTCCGACAGTCGTTGCGAAGCTTAAACAAAAAGGCATTCATATCAGGACCGTGACTTTGCATGTTGGCGCCGGGACTTTTATTCCGGTCAAATCCATAACCATCGAAGGACATTCGATGCATGCAGAAAATGTTAGTATTAATAAGTCTGAGATTGAGGACCTCCTGATCACGGACCCGGATCTGCTCACAGCAGTGGGGACTACTACCCTGAGGTCACTTGAAAGCCTGTACTGGATAGGACAGAAAATCTGTAATAACGGCCTGCGCCTGCATCAACCTTTAACTGTGGAACAATGGGATCCTTATTGTCAAACTGAAACGATTGGTTATAAGAACTCATTACAATCGGTGTTGAACTACCTGGATAAAAACCGGATTGACCGCATTGAGTTTTCAACTCGTTTGATCATCGTGCCCGGTTACGATTTTCATGTTGTTAACAGGCTGATTACCAATTTTCATCAACCATCAAGCACCCTTTTGCTACTAATAGCAGCTTTTGTTGGAGACCGATGGAAAGATATTTATCGCTATGCCCTTGACAATGGTTTCCGGTTCCT
Source organism: Bacteroidota bacterium (assembly GCA_043797975.1). Taxonomy (GTDB): domain Bacteria; phylum Bacteroidota; class Bacteroidia; order Bacteroidales; family UBA12481; genus UBA12481. The sequence goes on along the minus strand of JAZDPC010000057.1, from coordinate 65,168 downwards.
GAGTTACGGTGACAGCTCACTACTCGAAAGGGAAAAGAAAATCAATGACTGACCGGCAATTATATTATCCGGATAGTTACAGTTTATCCGATTGGCTACCGATATCCCGAAAAGAGGTTGTGGACAGGGGCTGGGACGAACTGGATGTAGTTCTGTTCTCGGGGGATGCATACATTGACCATCCTTCTTTCGGAGCTCCAGTGATAGGACGTATACTGGAGAGAGCCGGTTATAAAGTGGCCATCATTCCCCAGCCCAACTGGAGGGATGATTTACGGGATTTTACCAAGTTGGGAAAACCGAGGCTTTTTTTCGGAGTCACTGCCGGTAATATGGATTCCATGGTCAATCACTATACGGCCAACCGGCGATTACGATCCAATGATGCCTATACGGTTGGAAATCGGTCCGGATTCAGGCCGGACCGGGCTTTAACGGTATATTCAGGAATAATCAGGAAACTGTTCCCCGATTCTTTGATCATCGCCGGTGGAATAGAGGCTTCACTCCGGCGATTAACGCATTATGACTATTGGGATGATCAGGTTCATCCGAGTATTTTAGTCGACAGAACGATCGATTATGTGGTTTATGGGAACGGTGAAAGACCTATCCTTGAACTGGCCAGGCTGATCAGCTCAGGAGCCTCCTTTGATGAGTTAAGAAATGTTCCTCAAATCGGATATGTATCTGAAGGCCTGGCTTTGCCCGAGCCCTGGCCAGGCCGGGAAACAAAAACCTTGTTTTCGTATGAGGAAATAAAAAATGATAAACTCAAATACGCCCGAAACTTTCGGACCTTCGAGGAAGAATCCAATATCCTCGATGCTGCCAGGATTGTTCAGCAGCATAATGATCACCTGGTAGTTATTAATCCTCCCTTCCGGCCTGCTACTACTGAAGAAATGGATGATTGGCACAGTCTCCCGTTTACCAGGCTGCCCCATCCCCGTTATTGGAATAAACCGTTAATTCCTGCTTTCGAAATGATACGGTTTTCGGTAAACATTCACCGTGGCTGCTTCGGAGGGTGTTCCTTTTGTACCATCTCTGCACACCAGGGCAAGCACGTTTCAAGCCGAAGTGAGCACTCCATCATGACGGAAATAAAGATGGTTGTAAAAATGCCGGGATTCAAAGGTTACCTTTCGGATATCGGAGGCCCATCTGCAAATATGTACAGGATGGAACCTCTGGATCCCTCCAAATGCCGGAAATGCAAAAAACCTTCCTGTATTAACCCCTCCATTTGCAAAAATCTCGATATCAGCCATAAAAAACTGCTTACCCTGATGCGAAAGATCAGACAGGTTCCCGGAATTAAAAAGGCTTTTGTGGGCAGCGGGATACGTTACGACCTGTTTCTCAATGAACGCGCCACGGAAGATGCCTCTTTGCGTGAATATCCTGCAGAATTGATTTCCCATCATGTCTCAGGTCGGCTGAAAGTTGCACCGGAGCACACGCGCGAACAGGTTCTCAGGCTGATGAGGAAACCTGGATTTGAAAAATTCCATGAGCTGAAAAAGACTTTCGATTCTGTTAATAGAAAGAATAATCTCCGGCAGGAGCTGATACCCTATTTTATATCAAGCCATCCGGGCTGCACTCTGGAAGATATGGCCGAGCTCTCGATTGAAACGCGGGCCCTCGATCTAAAGACCGATCAGGTTCAGGATTTTACCCCCACTCCGATGACCCTGGCAACGACCATGTTTTATACGGGACTGAACCCCTACACCCTGGAACCGGTTTATGTAGCGAAAACTGCAGAGGACAAGCTGGAACAAAAAAGCCTTTTTTTCTGGTCCGATCCCGCAGAGAGACAAAAAATCATCGGAAAACTGAAAAAGCTTGGTCGCAATGACCTGATCGACCGGCTCTATCAAAGCCATAAGTTAAAACATGTTAAAGGGCGGACGGGTCATCATCAGAATAAATAAATTCGGAATCTAAAACTCCAACATATGAAATGGTTCAGGATTACTATCAGTCTGTTTTCGCTCAGTTTGCTTTTCACCTGCTCTCTTTGCAGCCAGGATCAAATGACCGGAAAGGCTCTAAAAATCCATCAAAAAGTTTTCACGATAGATTCGCATAATGATACCCCGATGGGTTTCGCTGACGGGTTTGACATGGGAGTATCTCATGATTCCCGAAAAGACCGAAGTAAGGTGGATTTCCCACGCATGAAGTCAGGAGGCCTCGACGGAGCCTTTTTTGCTGTTTATACAGGACAGGGACCCCTCACTGACGAGGGCCGGCAAAGCGCTTATGAGAGGGCAAAAGCCACATTCGAACAAATTTACAAGACCGCTGATAAGTACCCCGACCTTGCCGGAGTTGCCCTGACTCCGAAAGACGGGTATAAGCTTGAAAAACAAGGTAAAAGAGCCATGTTCATCGGTTTGGAAAACGGTTATCCGATCGGCCAGGATTTAAAACGGGTTCAGGAGTTCTTTGACCTGGGTACCCGATACATCACCCTTTGTCATACAAGGAATAATGACATCTGCGACTCTTCGACCGATCAGAAAGGACCGCTGCATAATGGTCTGAGTTCGTTCGGGAAAGAGGTGGTTAAGGAAATGAACCGTTTGGGTATCATGGTGGATGTCTCCCATATGTCCGATAAATCATTTTATGATGTTCTGGCGGTTAGTACAGCCCCGGTCATTGCTTCTCACAGTTGTGCAAGGGCACTATGTGAGAGTCCACGCAACCTGGATGATAATATGCTGAAAGCCCTTGCGGAGAACGGCGGTGTTATTCAGATGTGCATTCTCTCAAGCTACCTTAAAAGCCCGGAACCCAATCCGGAGAGAGAGGCAGCCGAAGAGGCAGTTTATAAGAAATTCGGAGATTGGGACAAGCTATCGGATGATCAAAAACGTGAAGCCCGATCAGAATTTCAAGCCCTTCGCAAAAAATATCCGGAAGAACTGGCCACCGTTAAGGATATGGTTGATCACATTGATCATGTAGTTAAGGTTGCCGGAATCGATCATGTTGGAGTAGGCACGGATTTCGACGGTGGCGGGGGATTGAAAGACTGCTATGATGTTACCGAAATGGGCAACATTACCATTGAGTTGGTAAAAAGGGGATATACCCCAAAAGAGATTGAAAAAATATGGGGAGGGAATCTGTTCCGTGTTATGAATGAGGTAATAAAAGGTAATAAAAGGTAATAAATAGCTCAGGATAACTTTCTTTAGAACCTTAATTTTGTAGGCTTATTTATATTAATGAGCCAAGATGAATCCCAAGACCAAGGTTGCCAGTCTCTCGGTAATCTCCAACACTCTTCTGATCATCCTGAAGGTATTTGCCGGAATTATAAGTGGTTCCGTTAGTATCCTGTCAGAAGCGATCCATTCTTCTATGGATCTTCTGGCCGCAGTGATAGCGTATCTGGCAGTCAAGATCTCAGACACGCCTTCCGATGAAAAGCACAATTACGGGCATGGAAAAGTAGAGAACGTATCCGGTGTCATTGAAGGATTGCTTATCCTGGTTGCATCAGGCTGGATTATTTTTGAAGCAATAAAAAAGCTGGTCAATCCCATACCGGTTGAGTCTTTGGGTATCGGTAGTCTCATCATGTTGATTTCAGCGGTGGTCAACATAATTGTATCCAGAAGATTATATAAGGTTGCAAAGGAAACCCATTCTGTTGCCCTGGAAGCTGACGCCCTTCATCTTAAAACCGACGTTTTGACGTCATTGGGCGTTGCCATCGGATTGTTTTTAATTATTATCACGGGCATTCATTGGCTCGACCCGGTGATTGCCATTATGGTAGCCCTCATGATACTCAGGGAATCATTTATCCTGATTAAAAAAGCCTTCTTTCCGCTTCTCGACATCGCGTGGGACAAAGAGGAACTGGATCACCTGAATGATGTTTTCAGGCGGTTAGAAGTCAATCAGCACGATGTCAAGACCCGGAGGGCAGGAAATTACCGGTTTATCGATTTTCATATCGAGTTACCTGCCGATATGGCACTTGAACAGGTTCATGATTTTTGCAGCTCCATTGAGAACGAGATCAGGCAGGAATTTGACAATGTTGAGATTACCATCCATCCGGAGCCTTATGAACATTGATGACAAGGATTTGGATTGTAAAGCCGTCCCTGATAAGTGTTTCTGCTGATCATTTCCTTCTCAATTTTCGACACGAGTTCAAAATTCTTCAGCCCCCATCTTTTATTCACAATCAGGTTGGGGGGTGCAACACTGGCAAACCGTTCAACAATAATAGTGGGGCGAAGAATTTCCAGGAATCGTATGACCAGGTCAATATATGAATCTGGAGTAAAGGTGAGGAAATCCCGGGGATGGGACGAGAATTCCCGGGCCATGGCCGTTCCCCGGATAATCTGCAGCTGATGAATTTTAATCATATCAAGGGGTAAAGCATTAATAGCCAATGCATGACCCATGATATCCTGTTCGGTTTCTCCCGGCAGCCCGAAAATCAGGTGCGCTCCCACATGGATTCCCCTGCATGCAGTTGCCTGAATTGCCTTCACAGATTCACTGTTGGAGTGTCCTCTGTTAATCCGGATAAGGGTTTCTTCGCGTGTCGACTCCATTCCATACTCAACTGAAACATATACCCTGTTTGCCAGATCTTCCAGATAATCAAGAAGCTCGCTAGTTATGCAGTCGGGCCTGGTGCCTATTACGATCCCGATAATCCCGGGCACTGCAAGAGCCTCACCATATAGCTTTTTTAACATCTCCAGCGAACCGTACGTATTCGTATATGCCTGAAAGTAGGCCAAATAACGATTATCAGGGTATTTGGGTGTAAAAAAAGCCATACCCTTCAGTAACTGTTGTGATACCGATTGGTCAGGTGAACAATAAGCAGGATTAAACGATTGATTGTCACAAAAGGTGCAGCCACCTTTCCCTTTGGATCCATCCCGGTTTGGGCAGGTAAAACCGGCATCGATTGAGAGTTTCTGAATCCTGGAGCCAAATCGGGATTTCAGATATCCAGACAGGTCATTGAATGGCCTTTCGTTGCCCCAGATAAAAGCCGAACCGGTTGATCGGTTCTCATTCATGAATGATCAGTGTTGCCGAGGCAGGGTTAAGGGCTATCGGTATATTGTTGATTGTAGCCGTCCTGATGAGCGTTTGAATATCATGTTCATGTCCGTGAGGATTCTGCAGATCAACAAAAAAAATCAGCTTTTCAACTTCATGTTGAAGAATCTTGGCTGCAAGGAGGATATCACCGCCGCTCGGACCGTGACCATAAGATTCTACCTCCATTTCCAGGACTGAGTTCAACAATTTTGCCGTGTTGGTCGTTCCGATCAGTTTATGCTTAACCAATTCATCACGGTTTGTTTTTACCCACTCGAGCAATGCATTTTTCTTTTCATTGTGGGCTACCAGGGCGATAGCCTTTTCTTTTGGTTTTGTTGCCATCACTTTTTGTTTTTGGAATTCAGAAACCCGAAAGCTTTAATCATTTTATTGAAGATATCGGTGTTTTGTTGCATACCGCCAAAGGTTTCACTATAAGGTCCATAGGCGAACAGAGGAACCATGACGCCAGTATGATTCGTGGTAGTAAAATGTGATGTTATATCACCCGTTGGAATTTTCCCATCGTTAAGAGTAAGACCACCGGTTTCATGATCGGCTGTAACAATAACCAGGGTCTCTCCATTTTGCTGTGCGAAATCAAGAGCAACACCAATCGCACGGTCAAAATCAGCAACTTCCTGGGCAACATAGCCTATGTTGTTGTCATGGGAACCCCAATCTATCTGAGATCCTTCAACCATCAGGAAAAATCCGTCAGGATCGGCTGAAAGAAGGCGCAACGCTTCTCCAACCGATTCGGGGAGTTGGTCCTCCCGTCCTTCCGACCATCTTGGCTGATGAAGTGTATCCAGCAGAGCTGCTACCGGTAGCGATGCTACAGTTTTCAATTCATCGGTTGTATAAACGACCTTATAACCCTTGTCCGTTAACTTCTGAACCAGGTTCGTACTGTCTTTCCGTTTTATAAAGTGATTTCTGCCACCTCCGACGAACAGGTCAATATCAGTTTTAAGAAAATCAGCAGCGATCAATTCATAATCGCTTCTTTGAGCCTGATGAGAGATAAAGCTGGCCGGGGTTGCATGTGTGATGGCGCATGTTGCGACCAGTCCGGTTGCTTTACCAAAATCCTCTGCCCATTCAAGAATCGTTTTTACGGGCTGCCCGGTTGAATCAACCCCGATGGCGCCATTGTATGTTTTTTTTCCAGCGGATATGGCTGTCGCACCAGCTCCCGAATCAGTAACAAAGGAAGTCGAATTGGTTATGGAGAAACCGCTGGTCCGAAACCTTTGAAAATTCAGGCTGCCTTTGTTATAGACATAACCGGAATAAACCTGGGCTGTACCCATGCCGTCGCCGATCATCAGTATGATATTCTTGACGGATTTAGGTTTTATGGAATATCCGGATGCTGTAAGTATCGGGAACAACCCGGCTGAAATTCCTAAAACTATGAGAATGGCTTTTTTGTTCATTAAATCAGATTATTTGTATAAACTATTATTGGCCTTGATTGTTTATTGTTGCCGGAGGATCATTTTTTTCATCCGGATTTTTCTTGCGCTCACCTTCCACATCATACTCGTCCCAGGGAAGTGCCCGGGCCGCATCTTCATCGGAATCTTCATTCAAATGATAACCCAGTCCCTGGCTGTAAGTAGCATATCCTTTGGGCCCGCGATTCCGATATAATCCAGCCAGGCATAATCCGGTCATCATACCCGCGAGGTGCGATTCCCATGAAACGCCCTCCTCTAGCGGAAAGATACCCCAAACCATGGTTCCGTATTCCATCGCTACCAGGAGGGCAACTGCCATGAGACCCAGGTGTTTCCTGATAAGTCCACTCAGGAACAGGAAAGCTGCCAGACTATAAATGATCGCACTGGCACCTACATGATAGGAAGATCGGCCGACGAACCAAACAATGATTCCGGGTAACAGGTAACTGATAGCTGAAACTTTGAGTGCCAGCGTAGGATAGAAATAAAACAACAGGGATCCCAGAGCAAATAGCGGCAGACTGTTAGCAAAAATATGCCTGAGGCCCCCATGAATCATGGGAGCCAGGAGGATTCCCTGCAAACCGGATAGCTTCCGGGGATAAAGTCCGTGAAATATCAGATTGAGGTCAAGTGTATGTTCGGTAACAAACAAAAGCCAGATAACCAGCAGGAACAATCCCGGGAAAAACATACAGATAAATAGCCGTTTAACCGCGATATCCATAGAAATGTCTTAAATCAATGATTCTATCAGGCCGGTAAATTCTTCAACGTCTTCCCGGGTGGTATCCCAGGAAGTCATCCAACGCACCTCGGAAGCCGGTTCGTCCCAGACATAAAAAAAGAATTGTTCCTGAAGAGGCTTGATCAGGCGCTGGGGAAGAACGGCAAAAACACCGTTAGCCTCTACAGGCCTGTTGATCCTGATTCCCGGGATCCTGCCGGACCGTTCAGCCAGCAATTTCGCCATCTCATTGGCATGCGTGGCATTTCTCTTCCACAATTCATTAGTCAGTAAAGCATCAAACTGGACTGCAATGTATCTCATTTTAGACGCCAGCTGCATGCTTTGTTTCCGGAAATATTTAAATGCAGACGACAAGCCCGGAGTAAAAACCAGGACGGCTTCTCCGTACATGGCACCGTTCTTTGTACCACCATAAGAAAGGATATCTACCCCGGCATCACAGGTCGTTTCCCTCAGAGACACACACAGGGCAGCTGCCGCGTTGGCAATCCGCGCGCCATCCATATGTAAAAGCATGTTATGCTGGTGTACGAAATCGGCTATTTCCTTAATTTCCTTCACTGTATAAAGCGTACCTACTTCAGTGACCTGCGTGATGCTTACGACTTTCGGTTGGGAATGGTGTTCAAAATCAATGCCCTTGATATGGGGTTTAATTCCTTTGATGGTAAGTTTCCCATTTTCGGGTTCGACCGGGATGAGCTTACATCCCGTCAGCAATTCCGGTGCCCCGCATTCATCTTCCTGTATATGTGCGGTTTCTGCGCAAATGATTGAATTCCAAGGCTGTGTCATGTTCCTCAGGCCTACAACGTTTGCCCCGGTTCCGTTGAAAACAAAATAGCATTCCGTATCCGGACCGAATTCATGCTTGAATTTTTCAATGGCCTTACTGGTATACGGATCATTACCGTACCCAACAACATGGCCGTTATTGCAATGGATGATTGCCTCCATGATCTCAGGATGCACACCGGCATTATTGTCACTCGCAAATCCCCTGATATTACTCATTTCATCATACTTTTGGCTGTAAATTTAGCCAAATATGCGTTCAGGCATGGCGGATATTATCTATCTTGACCACATCTTAAATAAAACACATTACTATGTTTCCGCCACAAACCTACCAGCATCGCCGTAATGAGCTTAAAAAAATATCTTCTGGAGGATTATTGCTTTTTCTTGGAAATGAGGAAAGTCCGATGAATTATGCTGACAATACCTACCATTTCAGGCAGGACAGCACTTTCCTCTATTTTTTTGGCATGGATTATCCTGGCCTGGCCGCCATCATTGATCTTGATGAGAACAGGGAGATCCTGTTCGGGAATGACCTGACCATCGATGATATTGTCTGGATGGGCACCCAGCCTACCCTGGCCACGAGGGGTTCAGCTTATGGACTGACAGATATCAGAACGTATACCCAACTGAAAGGGTACCTAAACAAGGCACTCCTTGGGGGCAGAAAAATCCATTTTCTGCCAGCCTACCGAATCGAGAATAAAATCAGACTTTGGCAGCTGCTCAGCATTAATCCTGATGAGACCGTTCTGAAATCATCCGTTGAGCTTATTAAGGCCGTTGTAGACCTTAGAAATCATAAAACCGATGAAGAGATCAGGGAGATTGAGAAGGCAGTGGATATATCGGTGGAAATGCATATTGCAGCCATGAAAATGGCACGGCCGGGAATGCTGGAATCTGAATTAGCGGCTGAAGTAACCTCTCTAGCCCTTGCATCGGGAGGAGACATAGCCTTTCCTGTTATCATGACCATTAACGGACAAACTTTACACAATCATTATCATGGCAATACCCTCCAACCGGGACAGATGGTACTGAGCGACTGTGGAGCCGAAACTGCCATGCATTATTGCGGAGACCTGTCAAGCACTTTCCCCGTTGACAAGACTTTTACCACGCGCCAAAAAGAGATTTACCGGATCAGTCTTGATGCACATCAGGCTGCCCTTGATAGTCTCGCGCCCGGTACACCATTCATGAATGTTCATTATGCTGCTTGTCGCACTATTATAAACGGTCTGAAACAAATCGGGCTGATGAAGGGTGATACGGAGGAGGCGGTTGCCGCCGGAGCCCATGCCATGTTTTTCCCATGCGGAACAGGCCATATGATGGGACTCGATGTCCACGACATGGAGAATCTCGGTGAGGTTTACGTTGGATATGCGGGAGAACCGAAAAGCATCCAGTTCGGACTCAAATCCCTTCGGCTTGCACGGCCGATGGAACCTGGTTTTGTATCCACCATTGAGCCAGGCATTTACTTTATTCCGGAACTCATTGATCTGTGGAGGAAGGAAGGCAGGAATGCACAATTTATCAATTTTGATAAAGTAGAAGAATATAAGGATTTCAGCGGCATTCGTAACGAGGAAAACATTGTTATTACGGCTGACGGTTATCGGGTTTTAGGAAAAACAAAACCTAAATCTATTGCAGATGTCGAAGCATTAAGAGATTAATTCTTATGTGTAAGAAATCATTTTTCATTCTCCTGGCAGGATCGATAATAGGGTTTAACCTGATGGCTCAAAATCCCTTCGAAACCTACAGCCAGGTAAAGAAGATGGAAGATGAATCCATCTTTAAAAAACTCCAATGGATACCCTCCGGTCCCACTTTCCAGGGTGGCCGGGTCGAGACCATCGAATGCCCTCCGGACCAATCCGGTGTCATCTATGCAGGGTTTGGATCCGGGAGTTTATGGAAAACGACGGATCAGGGTTTGCATTGGAAGTGCATCTTTGAGAATGAAGCTACCGGCAGTATAGGGGATCTGGAAATTTCAAAATCCAACCCGGATATTCTATATCTCGGGACGGGAGAGAGTATGAGAGCTGCTCAAGGTTATGCCTTTCCTGGCACCGGCGTTTATAAATCGACCGATGGGGGAATGACATGGAAGCATATGGGATTGGCCAATTCACATCATATCGGCAGGGTTGTTGTGGATCCAAATGATGCAAATCTGGTTTTTGTAGCAGTGATGGGCCATATGTGGACACCCAATACGGAAAGGGGTTTGTTCATCAGCCGGGATGGTGGTGAAACCTGGGAGAAAAAACTCTATCTCTCTGACCATACAGGTGTCATTGATATTGGTTGGGATCCTGTCAACCGGATCTTGTATGCCGCAACCTGGGAAATGATAAACGGATCCCAATCCGGAATCTTCCGGTCGGCCAACCTGGGTTCCAGCTGGGAAAGGTGTACGGCCGGATTGCCGGATAATTCAGGCATTGGACGAATCGGACTGGCTATAAGCCCATCACATCCCCAAACGGTTTATGCCGTGGTTGATAACCGCAATACTAAACCGGGTTCAAACAGTAATGAATTAGTTGGCGCTGAGGTTTACCGCTCGGATGATTCCGGGAAATCCTGGAGCCGGACGCACAAGAATTATCTTGATATATATTCCGGATCAGGCTGGGCATTCGGGGATATCCGGGTCTCACCCATCGACCGGAAAGTCATTTACGTTCTTGGAATACAGACCGTGCAATCAACCGACGGGGGAGCCACATTCAGTCGTCTGGGAGGCAACATCACACATCTGGAACCCAACCGGAGTGATTTTCTACACCTTGACCATCATGATCTTTTCATTGATCCTTCATTCCCCGACCGTTTGATTCTGGGAACTGCCGGGGGAGTTTTTTTGAGCCATGACAATGGAAAAGACTGGCTTCATCTCAATAATATTCCCGCCGGGGAGTTCCATGACATATACATTGATAACCGGTCGGCAGTTCCGGTGGTGTACGGAGGAACAAAAGACAATGCCGGCATTTCCGGACCCCTTTCGGAAAGCAGATCAAATATCGGAAACAGCGGATGGGATTATGTCTGGATTGATCCCTGGTCGGGCGGAGACGGTTTCACTATTATGCCCGATCCAACCGATACTCAGGTTTGCTATTATGCAGGACAAAACGGTTATCTGAACCGTAAGAACCTGGTCACAGGAGAAAGCGCTTTCATTCAGCCCGTTACAGAGCCGGGAGAATCCCCGATGCGAACCTCCTGGTTTACTCCCTGGTTTATTTCCAAGTTTTCTTCATCTAGTCTTTATTTCGGTGCCAATAAGGTATATAAGAGCATTGACCGTGGTGATCACTGGTATCGTTTAAGCCCTGATCTCTGTTATTCCAAAGATACCTGGCGCAAGAGCCGTGCTCTGACAGCACTCGCCGAGTCCCCGGTAAAATCAGGACTCCTGTATGCGGCAACGGAAAAGGGGGCTGCATGGATATCCCGGGACGACGGGATCACCTGGATTGAGATCAGTGAAGGCCTCCCAGTCCAATCCGTTGAATGCATTACTCCTTCCTGTCATGAAGAAGGGAGGGTTTATATAGCACTGAAATCATTGGATGAAGATAATTATCAGCCCTTCCTGTTTAAATCAGATAACAGGGGCGTTTCGTGGAAATCAATATCAGCCGGACTTCCGGAAGACCGGATCAATTATGTGCTTGAAGATCCTTATTTACAGGATCTGGTGTTTGTAGCAACTGATAGAGGAATATACTATTCTCCGGATCAGGGTACAACCTGGACATCGGTCAGTTACAGTCTTCCGACTGTAAGCGTTCAGAAGCTTGCCTGGGCCTCTGAAAATCAATACCTGGTTGCTGCTACTCACGGCCGCGGTCTCTTCAGCCTGTTTGCAGTTCCGTTGAGGAAATACTACAAATCAATCAATCCGGAAGAAGCAGGCATGCTGGCAATTAAGAATGGTATCCTGCCGGTTCAGAAGGACTACCCCGGTGATTTCGATTGGAGCCGGTATAATCCGGTCATTGCATACTGGTATCAGCCCATGGAAGGCCTGATGACTATCCTGATCTCAGATTCGGCAGATAAGAAGGTTTTTGCGTCGCGAATCCAGGCTGACAGTGGAATTAATGTGTGGTCCTGGGATCTTTTGACTGAGCGGAAAGAGGATTCCGGACTCTATCCGGTACCTGAAAACAAATTCCCTGTACAAGGAAGTTATTCAATAACTATCCAAGGGCAGGGAATCGTTCTGAAATCAAACTTAACTATCCGTTAACGAGAGGATTATTATCGTTGGCCACCGCCGGGAGGGCCACCTGGGCCGCCCTGACCGCGTTGTTGTCTCTGAGCCGCTTGCTTGGCCAGATAGTCTTTATATTTTTTTACCTGATCGGTTGTTAGAATTTTTTCAATTTTTGCTTCCCGGTCCTTGTTCATTTCCTGCATTTTCGCACGAAAACCTTCACGGTCATCACCAGCACTCGCCCTGGCGGCAGCCATTTTTTCATTATAGTCTTTGTAAATGGCATCAAACTTCACAATTTGATCCGTGTTCAGGTTGAGTTGCTTTTTTAAAGTATCCTGCATTGCCTGCATTCTTTTCTGCATATCCTGAGGATTACGGCCTTGCGGAGGAGCACCGGTTGGGGGATCCTGAGCCATCAGACCACCAGCCAAAAGAAGGCTGATCATTACGGAAAAAAATAATTTACTTTTCATACAGTCTTTAGCTTGTTTTAAATTTAGACTTACATAGAAAACAGAAGTTTAAAAGTAAAAAAAAAAGAGCCGGATTATCCGGCTCTTTTGTTAATTAAAATCCTTAAGCCGTTCCATCAGCCTTTTACGGGCAAAAAAGATTTTACTCTTGATCGAACCCAGCGGCTGATCTAGAGATTCTGCAATCTCTTTGTATTTAAAACCTTTTGTATGCATTTCAAAAGGTATCCTGTAATCTTCAGGTAATTCACTGATAGCCTTTCGGATTTCCTTTTCATTGTGAGCAGACTCTGGAGTCTGAAAAACAGATTCGGCACCCTGATTCAGGAAAAAGCTATTCTCGGTAGTATCAATTAGCGTGTTCGAACGGGCGTTTCTCCGGTAGTTGTTAATAAAGGTATTCTTCATGATAGTGAAAACCCATGCCTTGAGATTCCTGTCACCCTGAAATTTATCCTGATTGGTCAAGGCTTTATAGATAGTCTCCTGCAACAGGTCTTTGGCATCCTCCGGATCAGAGGTCAGACTTTTAGCGAAAAAACCGAGCCTGGGCTGCATCCCGATTAATTGGTGGCTAAATTCTATTGCTGTCATATTTATTTGTTTTACATTTAACCATTGTTTCTTAGACAAAAGTATGTGTTCTATTTAAGATTACCAAAATTTGTTCATATATTTTTTGAAGCTGATGAGACATTTATGATAGTATTCTAAATAAGAATTAAGCCTAAAGAATTTACTATCAGGTTGTTTCAGACAAAAAGCCCTGTTTTGTCTAAATTTAGCTTCGTTGGGAAAATAGTTAAGGAAGGATCGCAGCAGTTTTAGTTCCCTACATCATATCTGTTAGAACAGAGTAAGAATTAATAACGGCAATCTTTTTGTTCAGATCAGGTATGTTGTTCATTAACATGCAGATAACTAGAATTTCACTAGTGGGGAATATCTGGTTTAGCTGGTCGGTGTAAAGCTGTAGTTCCTTGTCTGTAAATGGGATATTTATAGAAACAACAACATGATCGATCTGGTCCTGGTCAGAAAAGGACCGCAAGTGATCAAGAGGTATTGAAGGTCCGAGATAAATGATCTGGTGACCGCGTTTCCGAAGGAGGTAATTAGCATATAGCAGGAGTATCTCGTCATAATTACCGGCAGGCAGATACAGGAGATAGTGGCTGCCTGTCCCTGTAGTTTGTCCGGCCAGTCCGTCGCTGGCAACCACCAGTTTTTGCCGGATCAGGTTATGGGTAAACCTTTCCTGGCAAGCATTGATCTTTCCGATTTGCCACATCAGGTTCACTTTTTCCAGGAGCGGGAATACCACGTGGTTAAAAGCCTGCTCGAAACCCAGCTTGAGAATGGAAGAGTTCAATATACGTTCAAAACGGTCCTCGTCCAGATCTGAAAAAGCCTGGATCAGATCGGGTAAAAAGCATTCATCACCACCGGGACTGTCGCTGATTTTGGAAACCTCCGACTGGATCTGTTCGTCCGTCATATCAGCAATGAGCGAGATTTTCCATCCATGCCGGTTCAACAAGGAGATAGTAAGCAACCGTTGAAGCTGGTGTTCTGAATAGAACCGGATATTGGTCTCCGTTCTTTCAGGGGTGATAATCCTGTATCGTTTTTCCCAAATGCGGATGGTGGGAGCTTTAATCCCGGTCAATTTCTCCAAATCGCTGATGCTGTATTTTTGAGGAATCATTTTTCTGCTGCCACCGCAATAAGTTAATTATGAGGGTTATTACAAACAATTCCGGGAATGGTTCAAACAGGATCATTTTATTGTTCGCCTGCAGGTATCCTTTCCCTGTTGATCAGGGGCAGAAGAACCAATGCGATAACACCAATAATAATCACAAAAATAGTGGTGGATCCATGCAATACGAGCGCCAGCACAGCACCTTCTGATTCAACAATTGCGTATAACATAAGAGTCTGAGTGACAAAAAAATGATAGGTTCCCATACCTGCCTGAACAGGAAGGACCATACCCACACTTCCCATGGCCAAAACGGCAAGGGCAATGAATGGCGACAATCCCTGGGTGGGTCTAAAACCCAGCATGACAAACCATGTCATCAGGTAATAAGAGCCATATATTCCCAGCGTCAACAAAATGAACAACCAGGGATTCTTAAGGTGCAATACAGATTTCAAACCCTCGACGAATTTTCCCGCAAAAGACGTGAGTTTTTTAATCCCGCGAATTCTGGCCAATCGTTTCCGGAACAACCAAACTGCAACACAAATCAGTAAGAATAGTCCGATCAGGCCAAGGAACCACCAGGATCCCAGAAATGAAATATCCTTGTATTCAATATTTCCCGAACCCGGCATAAGAAAGCCAACCAGAGTATCCCAATCGGCCAGGAAGACTACTATCAGCATGACTATTAAGACAATAACGTCGACTACCCTCTCCATCAGGACCGTTCCCAGTTGTTCAGTAAAAGGTATTTGCTCATACTTCTTCAGGATTCCGCACCGTGTCACTTCACCGAGACGGGGAAGTGCATAATTTGCCAGGTACATGACCAGGATTGATAAAAAAGTATTGGATAAGCGTGGTTTATATCCGATCGATTCAATCAGCATTTTCCATCGCATGGCGCGAAAAAGATGGCTGAACATGGATATACCTAATGAAGCGGCAATCCACCAGTAATTGAAATCTTTCAGACCGGCCCATATTTTATCAGGATTCTGACCGCTGTAAACCCAGATGAATATTCCTAAACCAGCACCAAAAAACAGGGCATACTTAAGAATGTCGAGGACTATTTTTTTCTTGCTCACTTGTTCAGGAGAAACTAAAATTTTTCATCATACCTGGTCCAAAGGAAATCGCCTAGCTTCCAGGCTTGCCTGACCACTTCATTGCCCCAGTTGATGGTATGTTCGGTAAGTAAGGATTTCCGTTCCGTCAGATCAGTGATACCCAGTACTTGTTGTTCTTTTACGTCAGTGGTCTTAAAAATCTCCTCCTGAAGAGGAAGCCATATATTATTCACATCCTTGCGCATATCCCCCCATCGCTGGGCTGCCAGGGTACCCAGGCGATTAAATGCCCACCAGGCAGATTCCGTGGAATAACCAGTCACTCTGCCATCCACTTTATAGGGTTGAGGCATGTCCGTGATACTGCAGTAAATTGGTATATATACCGAGGTCGCCACATTATCGAGGGCAAACCAGACCAGGCCCCCGATTTCGTCAGGGAGCCAGCTGCGTGATTGAATAATAGTGCCATACATAGTGTACCAGCGGGCTATGGTCCTCTCACCCAGAGAGCCCCATCCCCCGTTGATCTTGAATATTTTATTCATGTCATAGGGCATGAAAGGATTAGCCAGGGGGGAAATGACTGTCTTTCCCTGATCATCGGTAACGGTAATATCTTTGGTCATATCGTAATCCGTTCCTTCATAATAGTCTTTGAACACGTTAACCAGGTCTTTCATCGTAACCGGTTTATCGGGTTTTACCGAGAAGGGGTAATTCTCAGCATAGGGATCAAGTTTCACGGATGGGGCCAGGAGGTTAAATACACGCCACTCCCTGCGGCGGGAAGCAATGCTGGTGCGGCTTTCAGGAGCATAAACATAACAGAACCTGAAAGTTTCACTTTCGTGCCACCAACCGTTTTTCAAGGCCACCTCATACAGGTTGTCTGATGCCTGAAAAAAATTCTTGTCATCCAGGTTAACTTCCTTGATGGTACTGGCATTGGCATTGACTGCGATATGCTCATCCGGAACTCGCTGCGCAACCCACACAGCACCGATTTCCCCTTTACCCGGTCCGAGTACCTCAAGGTGCCACACTTCCTCTTTATCAGACAGGGTCAGGCACTCTCCGGAATCATTCCAACCATATTGCTTAAGCACGCTGCGGGTAAGATCAAGTGCTTCCCGAACCGATTTACATCTTTCCAGAATCAGCCGGATCAAATCCTGACAATCAATCATCCCTGCTGATGATTGCAGCTCCGGCCGGCCTCCGAAGGTTGACTCCCCGATTCCTACCTGATGATCATTCATACATGGGTAAGCGGAATTAATATATCCGTAGGTATGAGATACCTGCGGTATTTCACCGGTCCTTATAAAGGTATAGGATGGCATTGCACGGGTATCATCAGCCACCCTGCGGTACATCTCAGTAAAGGAACCTCGGGGATGATCAGCAGGAGGCACAATATCCACCGAAGAACGTGTGCGGTGGCTGTCATCGGTATGAGAAGTTATCACGGATCCATCAAAAGTAGCAAGCTTGCCGGCTGTTATTGAAGTACATCCGTCAGGAAAACCATTGATCCAGTCAGGAAGGTCCTGAGTTCGCACAGAAAGTGGTAAAACCAGTACTAATACCAACAAAATGAACAGGGTTTTTGATGCTGCTCTCATAGTCATTGAATTAATCGTGCTAAGATACTAAAAACGGTATGCGAACTGTTGATAAGAAAGTTTATAAAAGGTCTGCTTAATGGACACAATCTGAAGCCCTCAGCACTTAATCAATCGTAACTTTGCAACTCATTCAGTACAATAGAAATAAAACAGCTAGATAAACTTCATACGGAAAACGATGAAACAAAAATCAATTAAAAAAATGATCCTGTGTTCGTTAGCAATTGTGCTTTCCACTTCAGGAGCATTCACCCAAGACTCAGCCCTGACGCAGGGATTGTCTCTGAAACTAAGCCCGGGTGCTCTGTTGTTCTACGGAGATATGAGTCAGGATGATTATAATCCTTTTATCAAGTACCCCAACAGTTCAAAATTCGGAATCGGTTTCGGTATCATCAAGCAATTCAAACCATACCTGGGGATTCAGGCTCAATTGGTTACCGGTAATCTGTACAGTAAATATGAGGTTGCCGATAATCCGTCGGCTTCCACCTATTTTTCCGGTTCTCTGACTGATTTCAGTATCTCGGCCCGTTTTGACCCGATTTATCTGTTTAAATTCAAGAATTATGGCTTTTCCCCGTATCTGTCAGTCGGAATTGCAACGGTCGCTTACAGGTCTGTCAGGCGATTAGTGGAATCCAATACGGTAATTCTACCCACTTTTGGATATGAAGATGATGGAGTGACCAAATCGGCAAGACAGATAGCCATGTCCGTTCCGATGGCAGTTGGACTCTCCTATCAGATCAGCCCGGCTTTCCAGGTGGAACTGGAACATTCACTCAGGCTAACCAATACCGATCTGCTCGACTGTTTGAAGGGATCCACCGAGATGAATGATTTTTATGGCTTCACCAGTCTCGGTATCCGTTATACAATCGGTGCCTCACTCGCCCCTTCAAAACATCAGGCTAAAACCGGAAAAAGCGTCAAAGCAGTATCAACGGAACCCGTCAAGGTAGTTGAACCGGCCGTAGTCAAAACACTGCCGGTCACCAATCTATTTGTTGACTGCCAGGTACCCGAGGCCATAGAAAACGGACAATCCTTCAATGTAAGGATCCGTATCAATAAAAGCGATTATAAAGGTCCGGCCAAACTGATCCAGAAATTCAGCGACGGTTTTACGGCAAAAGACCCACTGATGGGATCAGGTATTTTCAGTTTTGTCAATCAGAGCGTTATCATTGAATGGGATCACATGCCTGCCGATTCCATACTGGTTCTTACCTATATCGTTGATCTGGCTAAAACGGTTACCGGCAGCCAGACCATCAGCGGTCGCATGGAATATCAGCAGCCCGACGGATCGAAAACAGTATATTTTAACAAAACACTTTTTGTCAACGCTGCCAAACAGGTAGAAGCCCCGGCGGTGGTCAAGACTGTCGAGACTGCGGGAAATATTCAGAAAGCTCATGTGGTCCAGGGGATCGAATTTCGTATTCAATGCGGCGCATTCCGTGACAACAGGCAGGCCCCGAGTGAGCTTGCGGCTAAATATGGCATCAATGAACTCATTCAGGAAGAGTACATCGATGGATGGTATAAATACACCGTCGGATCATTCAAGACTTATGAGGAAGCCGGTCAATTCCGCGATGCATTCATCAAGCGGACCAAGATATTATCCGCTTTTATTGTTGCCTACAGGGATGGGAAAAGGTTAGCCAACATTAATGAAGCTCTCCGGTAGAACCGGCCTGGTAACT
Organism: Bacteroidota bacterium; assembly: GCA_043797975.1. Classification (GTDB taxonomy): domain Bacteria; phylum Bacteroidota; class Bacteroidia; order Bacteroidales; family UBA12481; genus UBA12481. Next base: position 46,177 of record JAZDPC010000057.1, on the reverse strand, counting down.
GACTCGTTATTTCTCCGGTAAAACAGGCAACCGTTTCTGAAGTCTTCCATCTTCCCTGACAGACCATGGACCAGATGATTTGTCTACAGGAATCCAGGCTTCAAATGTTCTGTCGGTTGCCATCAATTCCGGTATCCGGATGCCTGACGGAAAATCGGCCGTGGATAGTCCCAATGACCTGAGTGATTTTGCAAAATGCTGATTTTGTTTCAGATATTCGGTCTGGTAATAGTAAACTGTCCGTAAAGCCCATTTTATATCCAGATCAGGATCCGGCCTGAAATTTTCCGTTCCAGCTCCGCACAGCAGTGAAGAAAACTGTACATAGCCCCACATTTCGGGCATATGCATATTGATACGGCCCTGAGGTGACCAAACCCAATTATCTTCCGGATAGGATTTTCCCGTTGCCGGATCTGTCTCTTTTTGATACGAACCATCGGTTACCACGGTCTTCCATTCCACCCGTGAAAAATTAATACGCCACTGATCTCCTGGTACCGGAGTAACAGCAGAACCGGAATATTCCCTCAGAACATCGAGAGGCAGCGCCAATTCCACCGTCCATCCGGTATCCCTGTCAGTAGGATTGTTAATGGTTCCCTGGTGATCCACTCCAACTTTCAAGCCCTGGATATCCCAGCAATCAATGGCCGGACCACCATCACGGTAAGGTTTGGGCAGCAAAAGGTCCCAGGCGGTTCCCAGGGCATTCACCTCAAGTTCATAATATCCATGCGTATCGCCATCCGGGTCGATAAACACCTCAAAATCATGATCATAAAAGATTACCGTGTCCCGCTGTTTCAGGCGTGCCCAAAGATGAGGTTCTTCCAACTGTGCAGCTATATAAAGGTAGGATGAATCCCATAGCATCTTGGTGTGGGTTTTAAACCGTGGAACAGGTTTTACCTTTCCTTCGATATCAATAAAATCATCGGTCCATGGAGCCTTAGCCCAATCGGCTTCAGTCAGATTTCCATCCGGGATAATTTCACCCCTTGTCCGGTAGCAAACATATCCTTTCGGTTCCGGCCTGGGAGGTATAACAGTCTGCGGTCTACCAGAAGGATTACCGGTTTCGCTGCAGGAAATCAAGGTTGACAGGATTGCTGCAGTGAAACCGGCTCCTAAAAGCGAAGTGAGCTTTCGTTTCATTTTTTAGGTTCCCAGAAACATACTTTGGGTGATGTTATCTTTTCTTCTTTCTTAAGCTGTTTCAGGGCTTTATCAACCTCTTCACGGGACAAACCCGTCAGGTCTACCAATTCACCGGCTTTTAAAGCTTTACCAGCTTTGTTCATCGTGTCAATAATCAATTTTGTGTTTTCCATGGGAGCTGAGTTTAAGATTTTAAACCTAAAGTAAGAAAAAGCTTCTGATCCGGAGACCTCCCCTTCAGGAAAACCTCTGTTTTTATTATTTTGGCTCCCTGAAATTAATCAGCAGCCTATGAAACCCGCTTTGCTCATTTTAGCCGCAGGATTGGGCAGCCGTTATGGCAGCCTGAAGCAAATGGACCGGTTGGGACCGAATGGTGAATCCATAATTGATTATTCCGTTTATGATGCGGTCGAAGCCGGCTTTGGCAAGGTGGTATTCGTTCTCAGGGAAGAGATTGTAGATGATTTTTATGAGATTTTTGCCAATCGCTATAAAAGCAGGATTGAAGTCGATCATGTTGTCCAGAAACTTACCGATATTCCTGCCGGTATCCCGGTAACTCCCGACCGGATTAAGCCCTGGGGAACAGGGCACGCCGTTATTACCGCCTCTGAGAAGTTCAGGGAACCTTTCGCCGTCATTAATGGTGATGATTATTACGGTAAGGATGCTTTCGCGGTAATAGCCCGGCTGCTGTCATCTTTGGACCCGGCAGATATTGCCATTCAATCCATGGTGGGATATCCGATTGCCAATACCTTGTCGGAATTTGGAGCAGTCTCCAGGGGAATCTGTTCAGTGGATGGCCTGGATTTCCTCACCGGAGTTGTAGAGAGAACGCAGATTGAACATAAAAACGGTAAGATCATTTTTGTGGATGATGATCAGAAACAGTATCCACTTTCAGGTTCAGAAGTGGTTTCAATGAATTTCTGGGGATTTACTCCGGCTTTTCTCGAACCTTTTCGTTCCCATTTTACGAACTTCTTAAAGGAGCAGGGGTTGGAATTAAAATCGGAATACTACATTCCATATGGAGTGAACCAAATGATAAAATCCGGCCTGATCAAGGTAAAAGTTCTTGAAAGCACTGCCCAGTGGTTTGGAGTTACCTACCAGGCTGATAAACCAATGGTCCAGGAGAAACTGGCAGCCATGCACAAAACCGGAATCTATCCTGTAAAAATCTGGTAAATCCTGCGTAAGTTATTTGCCGAATGATTTCCCGGCTTCAAGAGCTTTCAAATTGGCATCGACAACCTCCTGGCCTTTATGCCCGAATGCTATTCCGATACCTTTTTGCAAGGATTCATATCGCAGGCCAATTTGAGTGGCTGCGGCTCCAAGCATAACAATATTGGATGATTTATATGAGCCGCAATCTTTAGCAACCTTCTCAGCATCCAGCCAGATGTGGTTTTTTACTTTTCTGACCTCTTCCTCGATTTTTTCAACGGGAGGATAATCGTTGATATTGATGAACGGAACGGAATTGGTAATAATCCAACCGGCTGGCGACAAGAATGGAAGATACCGTAGTACCTCCATCGGTTCAACGGAGAGGATCAGGTTGGCAGTACCCAGTGCAATCAGATCAGAGGCAACCGGTTCAGAGGATATGCGAAGGTGCGATTCAACTGCCCCACCCCGTTGGCTCATTCCGTGAACTTCGGATTGCTTGATATACAGCTTTTCATGAAGGGAGGCAAATCCAATGACCGCTGCAATAGTGAGGATTCCCTGTCCCCCGACTCCGGCTAAAATAATATCCGTTTTCATGATTCAGATAGTTCAAACTTACTCTTCTTTTTTTCTACGGGCAGCAGTCTGAATGCATTCCCTCCTGCTGATAATGACAGAAATACCCTGATGCTTCAACTCTTCACGAATGACAGTGACATTTGCATCATGATTCTTTTTCAAAGGGGTGATCACTCGAAGATGTTCATCAGGAACCCCGATACCGCGACAGATATTTTCAAGCTTTCCGGTTGCTGCGGAAGGTTGTCCTCCGGTCATGCCGGTAGTTTCGTTGTCAGATATGATTACCGTGATCGGTGTGTTTTCAATTACGGCATCGAGCAAACCTGTCATTCCGGAATGGGTAAATGTCGAATCTCCGATAAAAGCGACAGAGGGTACCAGTCCGGCATCTGCTGCTCCCTTGGCCATTGTTACTGATGCCCCCATATCCACGCATGAATTAATTGCGTTGAATGGCGGAAGGGCAGCCAGTGTATAGCAACCGATGTCTGAGAAGGTACGGCCGGGACCATATTCCGCAATTGCTTCAATGAGTGCATTATAGGTATCGATATGACCGCAGCCTTTGCACATGGAAGGCGGACGGTTAGCTAAAAAATCAGGAATCGCAGGACCCGTCCGGGTTGTGAGCCCTAGTGCATTGGCTACATTGTCCGGATTCAACTCTCCATCACGCGGAACCGATCCTTCAAGGCGTCCTTTGACGATCAGGTCTGTATTGTTAAGTAATCCTTTTAATTTGGATTCGAGGAACGGATAACCTTCCTCAAGAACCAGGATCGTTTTACATTCTGAAGCCAGTTTCCGAATCAGAGTCACGGGCACCGGATATTGTGATACTTTCAGTACAGGGTAAGGTATCCCGCCGGGAAAATTTTCCTTAACATAGTTGTAAGCTATTCCACAGGCTATAATACCCAATGAAAGATCCCGGCCCGCAATAAGCTGGTTGTATGATGATAGTTCAGACTCACTGACCAGTTTTTCCTGCATCGATAACAGGAGCCTGTACCTTTTCCGGGCAAGTCCAGGTAAAAGGACATACTGCCTGGAATCCAGGGGAAGTTTGAGGGAATTACGTTCCCTGGGAGCATGGGTTGACACGGCAGCACGTGAATGTGATAACCGGGTGGTAATTCTCATCATTACCGGAACACCATATTTCTCAGACAGGTCGAATGCCGAAAAAACCATATCATAGGCTTCTTGCTGATTGGAAGGTTCAAAAAGGGGAATCATTGCAAAATCAGCGTAAAACCTCGAATCTTGCTCGTTCTGAGAGGAATGCATCGATGGATCATCGGCAACTGTAACAATCAGGCCACCACCCGCCCCGGTTATGGCTGAATTGATGAAAGGATCAGCAGCGACATTCAATCCCACATGTTTCATGCAAGCCATGGATCTTTTACCTGCATAGGACATGCCAAGGGCCGATTCAAAAGCAGTCTTCTCATTGGCCGACCAGCCCCTGTGAATGTCTTTTTCCCTGGCCAGACGGTTTTTCTGAACATATTCCGTTATTTCAGTGGATGGAGTTCCCGGGTACGCATATATACCGGATAATCCTGCATCCAATGCACCTTGGGCAATAGCTTCAGCCCCTAATAATACTAATTGTCCCATTTTTGAACTGTATCAAAAAGGCAGCCCGATTTTTGCTGCCTGACGCAAATGTATTTATAATTTTCTTGGAGAGCAACCGTTTTCAGGTATATTTGCCATGCTATGATTTCGATCCTGCGAACCATCTTTCTCCTGGCCATCTATTGTCTGGCTGGTACTGTGAAAACCTATTCGCAGGATAATAAAAAATCTGATATAGTGCATCTTACAGGACGAACACTTACCGATAGCCTGCAACCTGTTCCCTATGTGCATATCATCCTGGTCAATAAAAATCTGGCAAGTGCCAGTGACCTCCAGGGAAATTTCAACTTTCCGGCAGAAATAAATGATACCATCCTTTTTCGGGCCGTGGGTTTCAAGTACTATACACTGATCGTCAGAGATACCTTTACGGTTAAATACCCGTATATCCCGATTCAAATGGAGCAGGACACCATCCAGATCCGGGAGCTGGTTATTAAACCCTGGCAGGGAAACTACACCAGGTTCAAACAGGCTGTCCTGGCCTATAAACTGCCTACCACAGACATGGACAGGGCTGTTAAAAACCTGAATATGCAGGATCTCAGGGCTATGCTTATCAATGCTCCTCCTACCCCGTCCATGACTTTCCGCAATACAATGAAAGTGTATAATGACCGTTTATACTGGGCAGGACAGCTTCCCCCAATAAATATTACGAATCCGCTGGCCTGGGCACAATTTTTTAAAGCATTGAAAAACGGTGATTTCAAAAAGAAATGATTCTGCCGGCAGGTATTTGCTAAATACCGGAAAGATTCTGCTCCTGATGGCTTTATCCTTTTCAGGCGTGCACCTTTTTGGGCAAAACACATTGCGAATATCAGGTTATGTAAAAGAGGCCTCGGGAAATCCCGTCGACCTGGTGAACATTTCAGTGATGGGCACCTCAACCGGTGCTACTACTTCTGAAACGGGATATTTCCAGTTCCCCACAACCCGTAAAAATGAGATTTTTCTTTCTGTATCCAGAATCGGTTATACCCGCAGGGAAATAGTGGTAAAACCCTCGGATTATACAAATCCTTCTGATATTCAGATATCTATCGTTCTTGATCCTTCTAGTGAGCGGGTTGGTGAAGTCGTAATCAAAGCCGATCGGGATCCGGGATCCAACCTGACACGCATCGATCCGAAAGCACTGACTGTTTTACCTAATGCATCCGGGAGCTTCGAAGGCATAGTAAAAACCATGATGGGCGTGGCTTCAAGCAACGAATTGAGTTCGCAGTATTCGGTCAGAGGCGGGAATTTTGATGAAAACCTGGTTTATGTGAACGATATTGAGATCTACCGTCCTTTCCTGATCCGCTCCGGCCAGCAGGAGGGACTGAGTTTTATCAACTCCGACATGGTGTCTTCCGTGCTATTTTCAGCTGGAGGATTTGATGCCCGGTACGGCGACCGGATGTCATCGGTCCTCGATATCCGCTACAAAAAGCCAACTTACTTCGCCGGCTCAGCCACTGCCAGCCTGATGGGCGGCTCCCTGCATCTGGAAGGAACCAATAAAAGCCACCGGTTCTCTCACATTACCGGTGTCCGGTACAAAACAAACAAATACTTGATTAACAGTCTGGAAACCGAGGGAGATTATGACCCAAAATTCTTTGATATTCAAACCTATCTGACTTATGACCTTAGCGACGAATGGGAAATCAGCTTTTTGGGCAATATCGCTAAGAACAGCTATGATTTTGTACCTGTGACCCGGAATACTTCATTTGGAACCGTCAATGAAGCGCTACAGTTAAAAATCTGGTTTGAAGGACAGGAACTCGATGAGTTTACGACTTACATGGGTGCGGCAACCTCAACCTACCACCCATCCGAGAAGCTGGAAATGAAATGGGTCTCATCAGCTTTCCGGACCGAGGAATCAGAGTCGTTTGATATTCTGGGACAGTACTCCCTTAATGAACTCGACAAACAGTTGAATTCGGACAGCTTTGCCGACAGCATTCTCAATATCGGAGTGGGATCTTACCTGGATCACGCCCGCAACAAATTAAAAGCCAACGTATTTAGCTTTGACTACAAAGGGAAATGGCTTGTCGACGGCCACTCTTTTCAATGGGGAGCACGGATACAGCACAGCTCGTTTACCGACCAGATCGAAGAGTGGACTTTAATGGATTCCGCCGGTTATTCCCTGCCCTATTCGGATACCGCAGTCAACCTGTGGCAGACACATTTTGCCGAAGGAGAACTCACGCATAACCAGCTTACGGGATACCTGCGCGATTCCTATGAAATGAATCTCAATTTCGGCAAATTCATTTTTAACGGTGGCATCAGGACCACCTATACCGATATCAATGACGAGTGGCTCATCAGTCCAAGACTGGCGATTTCCTTTCTTCCGGCAGGGAAACAGGATCTTCAGTTCAGACTTTCAGCCGGTGCCTATCATCAACCTCCGTTGTTCAAGGAATTCCGGGACCTGTCAGGGGTATTGCATCCCGATGTCAAAGCCCAGAAATCCTATCATATTGTGAGTGGTACGGATTATTACTTCATGGCCTGGGAGCGGCCGTTCAAGTTCACTACGGAACTTTATTACAAGTACATGTGGGACCTTATACCTTATGAGGTCGATAACGTCAGGATACGCTATTATGGAGCCAATATGTCGCATGGATATGCCGCAGGGCTTGATTTTAAGGTCAACGGGGAATTCGTTCCCGGTGTCGAATCCTGGGCCAATGTGTCGGTCATGCAAACCCAGGAAGACATTGACGGGGATACGGTCGGATACATTCCGCGCCCGACCGATCAGCGGGTGAACATTGCCCTGTTCTTTCAGGATTATCTCCCGAATAACCGCTCCTACAAAGCCCATCTCAACATTCTGTTTGGTTCAGGCCTCCCATGGGGACCATTGGGAAGTCAGACGCTCAAATCCGCCCTCCGGATGGCACCTTACCGACGTGTAGATCTAGGCTTCTCTAAAATTCTGATCGACGGCGAGAAGCGATCGACGAACCGCTATTTAAGACATTTCGAATCTCTCTGGCTGAGTCTGGAAGTTTTCAACCTGCTCAATATCAACAATACGATGTCACATATCTGGATAAAAGATATTTCAAATCGTTTATATGCTATTGACAACTACCTGACAGGCAGAAGATTAAACATAAAGTTACAGGCGAATTTCTGATGTTATGGTTTTTGAACACCCTTCGTATCTTTTCGGTCTGTTTCTTCTGATCGTCCCCATTCTGATTCATTTCCTGAATTTCCACAGAACGAGAACGGTCTATTTCAGTTCCCTCAAATTACTCAGGGAGGTTCAATCCACACACCGCAACCGCAGAAACATACAGGATCTGTTGCTTCTTCTGATCCGCTTACTGATCATCGCCTGCCTGGTTTTGGCTTTCGCAAAACCGGTCAGGACGAATGATTCAGAACGTGTTGTATCCGGGGGAATGGTGGGATTATACCTCGATGATTCATACAGCATGGAAATCAACGGTACCGGGGAAACCCTGCTGAGACAGGCGAAAAAACAAGCCGGAGGAATTATCCGTTCTTACCCTCCGGATACCCGGTTTTTCCTGATAACAAACGGAACCAACAGGGAATTTCAGGGAGTTGCTGATCCGGAAATGGCATTGGAAAGGATTGCCGCTTTAGAACCGGCTTCATCGACAACAGCCGTTGCGGAAATCATGAAACAATTCAGCGAAGGTCCAGGAGATGACCGAAACTATTCAGCCATTTATCTGATTTCAGATTTTACCGCAAACTCTTTCGATTCTCCCCTGGATATCGATTCAACAGGCACACCTGTTTATACGGTGCCGGTGCGGGCGGGAGCGGTATCCAACATAAGCGTCGATTCATGCTGGTTTGATAATCCTTTGCACCGGTCCGGACAAACTGAAATGCTGAGCGTGACAATCAATAACCGTTCAGGGCAGGACATCGGAAACTTGCCCGTCAGGCTGACTATAAATGATTCATTACGAAACGAAACCAGTATCATTTTACCTGCGTCATCCGTAACGGAGATAAAACTTCCGTTCACGGTTACGGGGACAGGCTGGCAGCAGGGACGCGTATCGATTTCAGATTACCCCTACGAATTTGACAACGAACTGTTCTTTACGTACCGGATCGAAACCGGCATATCGGTACTGTTGTTGTATGAAGACAGTCCCAATCCGTATTTTCACCGCCTGTTCCTGAATGATCCCTATTTCCGTTCCGATGAATATTCCTATAAAGGATTTCCGCGTTCGGATTTTAAGGGATACCATGCAGTTATCCTTGCCGGGATCCATTCAATTGATAACCAGTTGGCTGACAGGATTAAAAACTATGTCAGTCAAGGTGGCACCGTTTGGTTTTTTCCGGAGCCAACCGGGCAGCTTATCAATTACAATGAATTCTTATCCTCATTGCAACTGCCTTCTATACAAACCCAGGTATCCTATACGATTGAGTCTGCCCTTGGCCGGAATCAGGAAGAATGGCTTAAAACAGTTGTGGTCAACGCTGATAAAAAGATCAGGATGCCTGTTTTTCATCAGTCCTTACGATTTCAGAAAACCGGGGCGATAAGATCGGAATTCCTGACCTCACTCGGAGGAGAGATGATCCTGTGGCAGTTTCCGATTGGCAAGGGATCTTTTGTTCTCAGTTCTTTCCCACTCGAAGAACAGGCTACTGACCTGATGTTCCATCCCCTGTTTATCCCGATGACCTTCCGGATCACTTCTACGGGAATCACTAATGAATATTTATACCTTTCTCTGTATAATAATAAACCAATAGAGGTTTTCCAGGCATTACAACCTGATGCCGGTGCGGTCAGTATAAAAAACAGTTCCACCGGTTTTATAACAATGCCGGTGGTCAAGCCCGGGACCGGCGGCGAGTCAATGATTTATCCAACCGGTATTCCCCTCCCGGGATTCTATGAATTAAACCAGGATAACCTGGTTTTAAGATTGCTGGCTTTTAACAATGACCGGCGGGAATCAGATTTGTCATATGTGACAGACAGCCTGATTATCAGCCGTTTCAAAAATGCAGGGTGGACTGTTTCGGTTAAGTCCCCGGATCTACCGAAAACTGATGGGACCAAACCGGCCATAGATCAGCGCATTGGCAATCTCTGGCACTTTTTCCTGATAACCGTAATTGTCTTATTACTTGCGGAGTCACTTGTAATGAATAGGAAAAAGTAATTCCTTTGTAGCCGTAAACAAATCCTTAATTTTTATGAAGCCGATTGACTATATCAAGCGTGAAGATCTTTATGGAGCGCATAATTATCATCCGCTGCCCGTGGTTCTTGATCATGGCAAAGGTGTGTTTGTATGGGATGTTGAAGGCAAGAGGTATTATGATTTCCTTTCGGCATATTCAGCTGTAAACCAAGGACATTGCCATCCAAAGATTATCAAGGCGATGACTGATCAGGCCCAAAAGCTGACCCTCACCTCCAGGGCATTTTACAATTCCACCCTAGGTGAATATGAGGAATATATAACCCGCTACTTTGGTTATGATAAGGTTCTTCCGATGAATTCAGGAGCCGAAGGGGATGAAACAGCCCTGAAACTCTGCAGGAGATGGGGCTATGTGAAAAAAGGAATTCCTGAAAATCAGGCTAAAATCATCGTTTGCGAAGGCAACTTCCATGGCCGTACCATTACGATCATTTCCATGTCGACCGATCCGGATTCCTATGGTGGTTTCGGACCTTTTACTCCCGGATTCATCAAGATTCCTTACAACGATATTAAAGCTCTTGAGAAAGCCCTGCAGGATCCGACGGTAGCAGGTTTTTTGGTTGAACCGATCCAGGGTGAGGCTGGTGTGTTTGTTCCGGATCCCGGATATCTCAGCAAGGCTGCAAAATTATGCAAAGAAAAGAATGTTTTATTCATTGCCGATGAGGTTCAGACGGGGATTGCCCGGACAGGAAAGCTTCTGGCCTGTGATCATGAAAATGTCCGTCCCGATATCCTGATCCTGGGTAAAGCCCTCTCCGGAGGGGTCATGCCCATATCTGCCGTTCTGGCCGATGATGATATCATGCTGACCATTAAGCCCGGTGAACACGGTTCCACCTTTGGCGGCAATCCATTGGCCGCAAAAGTGGCCATCGCTGCCCTGGAAGTGATCAAAGATGAGAAGCTGGCTGAGAATGCTGAAAAACTAGGTCATCTTTTCAGGGAAGAGCTCAGAAAGATTAGATCTGACCGGGTTGAGCTGGTAAGAGGGAAAGGCTTGCTGAATGCAATGATAATCAAGCCTAAAGGAACATCAACCGCATGGGATGTTTGTCTGGCCATGAAAGATAACGGTCTGATTGCCAAACCCACCCATGATCATATTATCCGTTTTGCTCCTCCTCTGGTGATTACTGAGGAACAGATACTTGAGGCTGCCGGTATTATCAGGCATACTGTCGAAAGCCTATAGCCCGGTTGTTGACCCCGACACGGCCAATTAGCCATATATGCTGAAAACAGCCCTTTCCCCCGCAATGGCATTATTGCTTGTGAGACTTGCCGGTCCCCTTGAAGCTCAGATTACACCGGATACCCTCGTAGCAAAGATTTCACCAAATCCGGAGGGTATCTGGTTTAAACATGCGGACAACATGGGAAAGAGGTTTCTGTATAGTCAGGCAATTGAATGGCCATCCTCTGTCGGTGCTCATATCGTTTTGTGGATCAGGCAGGGACCCGAGGAGATTAGCTTGAAAACGTACCGAAGGACTTTCACTCTTCCACCGGTTTGGGATAATGATCACTGGTCATGGAATTATGAAGTTCACCCGATCATGGGTTCGTTCTCCTACCTGGCTTACCGGAACCGCCAGGCACACTGGGCAGAAGCCATCGCAGGAACGGCAATAAACTCTGTTATTTATGAATACCTGATAGCTGGTGGAACCCAACAGCCTAGCTGGTACGACATGATGTCGACACCGATATTGGGAAGCCTACTTGGTGAAGGAATATATCAGATAAAAAAACTGATGCTGAAGGACAAGTACTTAAGCATCTGGGAAAAGATCTTCATAACGGTTACCGATCCATTTGAAGCTTTCTATTACGGTTTTAATTATAAAAAGATTGCATCCGTTTCCTATCGTTAAATACAAAAAAATCCCCGCAAAGAATTGCGGGGATTTTCCTTATTAATCCAGGGTCTTTGAAAGACCGTTTTATTTCCCGATTTCGAACAGATTGTATTCCACCCGGCGGTTCTGAGCCCTGCCTTTTGAATCCTTGTTATCCTGGGCAGGTTTGCTTTCGCCGAAATATTGCAGACGGATCCGGTCGCCGGAGATACCTTTATTGATCAGATAATCCTTGGCCGAATTTGCCCTGTTTTCTGAAAGTTTCAGGTTATACTCTTCAGTTCCTATATAGTCCGTATGTCCATCGAACTGTACCCCGAAGTCCTTATGGTTTGAAAGGGCGTTTGAGATTTTATCAAGGGTTTCGATACCTGCCGGTTTGAGTTTATAGGAATCAAAATCAAACAGGATCGGTTCCATCAGGAGGTTATACTTGGCAGTAATGGTTTTTATATCGAAAGGACAGCCTTTCAGTTCACTGACACCGGCTTTATCCGGGCAGGCATCTTCGCTGTCAGGTATACCGTCCCTGTCGCTGTCTACCGGGCAGCCAAAGCGGTCGACTTTATAGCCTTTAGGTGTATTCGGGCATTTGTCGTCTTTATCAATGACGCCATCGCCATCACTGTCAGGACATCCTTTCAGAGCAACAGGACCGGCGACATCCGGGCATTCATCCGACTTATCGGGAATTCCGTCACCATCTGTATCCGGGCAGCCGTTGAATTGTTTCAGGCCAGCCACAGTAGGACATTCATCAAGATAATCATAGATTCCGTCTTTATCCGTGTCGAGCGGGCAACCATTAGCGTCGACTGCTACTCCGGCAGGAGTATCCGGGCATTTATCCAGCTTATCGGTCACACCGTCACCATCGGCGTCCTTCTTCTTGGCTTTTCCGGGTGTAATATAAACTCCCACAGAGTTCTGAAGGAACAGGTCGCCGCCCTTGGTGGAAATTGTAACAGCATCCCCAACCACGCCGTCGAGCTTATCCGTAAACGGGCACATCAGGGCGGTCTGGACAACTATACTAAAAGCCGGGCTGATCCTGAGATTAAGACCTATACCACCGTAGACATCTGGATTTACGTAGTTTTCGGCGAATTCTCCATTCTCGCCTGTACCGGAAGCCTTAGCATAGTTTACACCCACACCAGCTAACAAATAAGGTGCGAGTAAAGCGTTTTCTTTTAAAATATAGCCATTGTTGAATTTATACTTTGCCAAAAGGTTTGTATTGTACATATGAGTATAAAAATTCAGCCAGGTTGCAGCACCGAGCCTTCCTGTATCATGGGCTCGTTCTCCATCATAAAAGAAATGGAGCATCACATCGAATGAGGGGTTCAAATACCTTGAAATACTGGCGCCTAATCCGTATCCCTGAGAAAAGGAATAAAATTGGTTTTTAATATCACCATTGTATTCCATAACACCGAAATGCCCGCCAAATCCCCACTTGTTATCGGCATTTTGAGCATTGACCGAAGAAATGCCAACAACCATAAGGGAAATCAAGAGTAAACGTTTAATTTTCATAGTCTGTTGAGATTATGGTTTAATTGCAATATAACATAATTTATTTATACAGGCAAAATTAGACAATAAACCTCCACAATGGGGGAAGATTTTGACAAACATCAGTATTTTCAGTGATAATGACAATAAGGAATTTCTATCGAAAGACCTTGTAATCAATTTAATAGCTTAGCTCAATCCCGGTTGTATCAAATGCTTTTATGAAATAAATATCAGTCTGGGAGGTCTGTTCCCCGTTCTTACGTCTTATCCACTGAATCATGATGTCCTGATGCCCGATAACCTGACATAGAACAACCTGATCGATCTGTGTACCAAAGAACTGGTATTTGTCTCCTTTACAACAGGCTTCGCAGTTGGTAAATCCGTTCAGGAGCCTGAATTCAAAATAATCGTCAGAATCTATCGGGACATTATTAACGACATGTATCTCCAATACTGCCTTCGGAAGCATTTGATATTCAGCATCGATCCCGCCATCATTCTTAACTTTCTCAGCATTCAGGTCGGCTGTCCAGCCATAATATCCGGCTTTGGCAAAAATCAATTTGATACCGGTATAACTTTTATAATCAATCTCAAAAATAAAACGGCCATCAGTTCCAGAAATACAAGTTCCTGCCAGGTTATAATTAGCAATAAAAATTCCAGATTCTATTCTTTGAGCCCAAAGCTCTACTGTCGCTCCCCCAACGGGGACAGCCTGATTGGGATCGGTCAGTAATCCCGATATAACCAGGGTATCATGCTTTGTGCAGCCGGTCAGAACAAAGCCCGTCAGACTCATAAAAAAAACAATTCTAAAAATGAAATTCGTCTTTCTCATAAAATCAGGATATCGTCAATTTTCCCATTGAGAGAAAATAAATAATAAATGTACGACTGTAGAACCAATCCGTCACTTCGGCTTACAACTTTTTAATTAAAATGCCTGAAAACGGAGTTTAAAAAGTATTTTTACGTAAAAGCAAACAAGATGTCAGAAATCGGGAATCTCGATCCCAGGGCTATTTGGGAGTTTTTCAGACAAATCCTGGAAATACCACGGCCAAGCGATCATGAAGGTAAAATCAGGGAATTTCTTTTCCAGTTTGCAAAGCAAAGAAAACTTGAATATGCCGAAGACAAGGCTGGCAATGTTCTGATACGGAAAAAACCTTATCCTGGAATGGAGGACAGAACGGCGGTGTGTCTGCAGAGCCATCTCGATATGGTCTGCGAAAAAAATGCCTCGGTTACTTTTGATTTTCTAAATGATCCTATTATTGCTTTTATTGAGGACGACTGGATTAAAGCCCGGGGAACAACCCTTGGAGCAGATGATGGAATAGGTATTGCTGCCCAACTTGCTGTTCTTGATTCAAAGAATATCAAGCATGGCCCTCTTGAGTGTTTATTTACGGTTGCCGAAGAGACCGGACTGACAGGAGCTTTCGGGCTTGAATCCAAGTTTCTCAAGAGCACGATTTTACTGAATCTTGACTCTGAAGACGAGGGTGAACTTTTTATCGGCTGTGCAGGAGGGATCGATCTTACAGCCTGGTTTGATTACCAGGAAGAATTAGTTCCTCAAGGATTTTGCGGATTACAGTTAAGGATTGAGGGATTGAAAGGCGGGCATTCCGGCGATGATATTCATCGAGGTCTTGGTAATGCAAATAAGATTCTGGTCCGTTTCCTGTGGGAGTACAGTGATGATTTTGATATCAGGATTCACACAATCAGCGGTGGAAATCTCAGAAATGCCATCGCACGCGAGTCACAGGCTATTATCGCCGTGCCCCTGGAGAATAAGGAAGCAGTCATTCATTCGTTTTCCCATTTCTCAAACCTGATTAGAAACGAACTGTTACACCCGGAGCCTGATCTTGTGATGGCGGCCGGAGAGATTCCGGTTCCCAGGTGGGCCATTGATGAAGATTGCCGGTTTAATCTGCTGAATGCCCTGTACGCTTGTCCTCATGGTGTGGTGGCATGGAGTCAGGTTATTCCGGGGCTGGTTGAAACGTCAACCAACCTGGCTGCCGTGAAGCAGGAGGACGGGCGGTTAAAAGTGACCACCAATCAAAGAAGTTCGGTTGACTCTTCCAAGAAAGATATCTCTCAGATGGTCGAAAGTGTTTTTCTCCTGGCCGGGGCTGAAATTGAAAGATCCACCGGTTATCCCGGATGGAGTCCAAATCCAGATTCTCAGGTACTTAGGATCACCCGGCAGGCATATATCGATCTGTTCCACCAGGAACCGCAGGTAAAAGCCATTCATGCCGGACTTGAATGCGGCTTATTCCTTACCAAGTATCCCCATCTCGATATGGTCTCATTCGGTCCGACTATTAAAGGTGTCCATTCACCGGATGAGAGGCTGAGCATTTCATCAACCGCCCGGTTTTGGAGTCTTTTATCTGAAGTATTACAAAGCATTCCCTGATATGGAACCGCCCGGAATTATTAAACACGATCCATATCTTGCGCCTTATGCATTAAAAATAGCAGAAAGACAGGACCGGATCGATTTAAAAATCCACGAGTTGTCGCCTGACGGTGGCTCGCTGGACGATTTCGCAAACGGGCATCACTATTTCGGCCTTCACCGCACAAAACAGGGGTGGGTATTCAGGGAATGGGCACCAAATGCAACAGGTATTTGGTTGACAGGAACTTGCAATAATTGGAAAATACTTGAAGAATATCGGTTTGATCCCAATGGAAATGGCCAGTGGATACTACATCTCAAGCCTGAGGAAATCAGACATCAGGACGAATATAAGCTATGGATAACCTGGAAAGGAGGAGATGATTACCGGATACCGCTATATGCCAGCCGGGTTGTTCAAAACGATCAGACCAAAGTGTTCAATGCCCAGGTTTGGGATCCACCCGGGGGTAAACTACCGGTCGCTCCCTTAAAGGTTAACAAATCCACAGAGAATAAAGCCGGCCCGATACTTGTCTATGAGTCCCATGTGGGGATGTCATCAGAACAAGGTAAAGTTAACTCTTTCAATTCCTTCAGGACTGATGTTCTGCCCAGGATCACACGGCTTGGATATAATACCATTCAGCTGATGGCCATCCAGGAACATCCCTACTATGGTTCTTTCGGTTATCATGTGTCAAACTTTTTCGCCCCTTCAAGCCGTTTTGGCACTCCGGATGACCTGCGTGAACTGATCTCCGTGGCGCATCAATCCGGGATCCGGGTGATCATGGACATTGTTCATTCCCATGCAGTAAAAAACGTTTTGGAAGGGCCCGGACTCTATGACGGCACTCCGGGTATGCTCTTTCATACGGATCACCGGCGTGAGCATCCGGCATGGGATTCGTTGTGTTTTGATTACGGAAAAAACGAAACCCTGCATTTTCTGCTTTCAAACTGCAAGTACTGGCTGGAAGAATATGGCTTTGATGGTTATCGTTTTGATGGAGTCACCAGCATGCTCTATTTCGATCATGGACTCGGCCGGGCTTTCAATGCATATGATGCCTATTTTGATGCGGGGGTTGATGAAGATGCCTTGGTTTTCCTGGCCCTGGCAAATCAGGTTATTCATGAGTTCAGGCCTGATGCCTTTACCATCGCCGAAGATATGAGCGGACTGCCCGGACTGGCAGCCCCACGCAAGGAGGGAGGCCTGGGCTTCGACTACAGGCTGGCTATGGGCATACCTGATTTCTGGATCCGGACCTTAAAGGAAAAAACAGATGAACAGTGGAATGTTTCCGAGATCTTCTGGGAACTGACCAACCGAAGGCAGGACGAAAAAACCGTTTCCTATGTAGAATCACATGACCAGGCTCTTGTTGGTGATAAAACCACAATATTCAGGCTTGCCGACCGCGAAATGTATACCCACATGTCGGTTAATACTCCCAGTCTGATCATTGACCGGGCTATTGCTCTTCATAAATTAATACGGCTGGTGACTTTTAGCACTCACGGCGGAGGTTATCTTACTTTCATGGGCAATGAATTCGGGCATCCGGAATGGATCGATTTTCCTCGCGAGGGGAACAACTGGTCGTACCACTATGCCCGTCGGCAGTGGAGCCTGGCTGATAATCCCAACCTCAGGTATATGGGGCTTGACCGTTTTGATCAGGCCATGATCTCACTGTTTTCTGTTAAAGATCTGCATACCGGCACAATTAAGCTCCTCCTTAAAATGGAGACGGATCATGTTTTGGCATTTGAAAGAGGTGATCACCTGTTTGTCTTCAATTTCCACCCCGTGAATTCCTATTCAGGTTACGGGATTGCTGCTGATCCGGCGGAATACCGCATTGTACTTGATACTGACAGCACTGAATTCGGAGGTTTCGGCCGTATCGACCATCGCATGATATACGATGCCGTACCTCTGGGGAAATTAGGCTCAGGTTACCAGGTACTACTCTATCTGCCAAACCGAGTGGGACTAGTCTTGAAAAAGATTCCACCAAGACGGGTAAGGTAATGAAATCGAAAACCATTATTTATCAATTACTTCCCCGTCTATTTACCAATAAATATGTAAATCCGGTCCTTAATGGATCGATCACTCAAAACGGGTGTGGAAAATTCAACGATCTGACAAACCATCTATTGATGGAATTATCATCGCTGGGGATAACCCACATCTGGTTGACCGGCATCATCCGCCATGCAACAGGTACGGACTATTCAAAGTTTGGGCTGGAACCCAGCCCCCCGGATATTCTTAAAGGCCTGGCAGGTTCACCTTATGCAATCAAGGATTATTATGATATTGATCCTGATTTGGCCGTCTCGGTCACGGAGCGAATGGATGAATTCACCAGCCTCATCGATCGCATGCATTCGGTAAACTTAAAGGTGATTATCGATTTTGTTCCCAACCATGTATCGAGGGATTACCGGTCATTGCAAAAGCCCCCCGGAATTACGGACCTGGGTGAAAACGACGATTTGACGATACGTTTTCATCCCGATAATAATTTTTATTACATCCCCGGTGAAACACTCCGAATGGGAAGTTTTACTGAATATCCGGCCAAGGCAACCGGCAATGATGTTTTTAATTCCACACCATCCAAAACGGATTGGTATGAGACCATTAAAATCAATTATGGGATTGATTATGCCAATGGCACTAATCATTTCAATCCTGTTCCGGATACATGGATTAAGATGTCTGATATCCTCCTTTACTGGGCATCTAAAGGAATAGACGGATTTCGTTGCGATATGGCAGGAATGGTTCCAGTATCATTCTGGGAATATGCCATCAGAATAGTGAAAAAAGTAAATCCGGAAATCCTGTTTATTGCAGAGCTGTACGAGCCTTCGCGATACCGGGAATACTTGGAAATTGGCGGTTTTGACTACCTCTATGACAAGGCTGGATTTTACGATACTCTTAGGTCCGTTATCTCTTATGGAGCCTCTACCCGTAAAATTAGCCGAATATGGCAATCCCTTGAAGGTATGGACGATCGCATGCTCCGTTTCATGGAGACTCATGATGAACAGCGCATTTCGTCTGCATATTTTGCGGGGAATCCCTGGAAAGGATTGCCTGCCACGGCGTTGGCAGGTTTCATGAACCGTGGTCCGGTTATGATTTATGCCGGACAGGAGGTGGGTGAACCTGCCGCAGGTGCTCAGGGATTCAGTGGAGACGATGGCCGTACAAGCATTTTCGACTATTCGGTAATCCCGGAAATTCAAAAATGGTATTCGAATGGTAGCTTTGATGAATCCCGGTTATCAGACGTACAAAGAAAACTACGGAAGGAATATGCCGTCATATGCCATTTGTCCGGATGCTTGCCAATCCGTGAAGGTGCCTTCTATGATCTCATGTGGGTAAATGAAGAGATTCCCTGTAGGGATTTGATTTATGCTTTTCTACGTTATCACCCCGATTCTCCCGATCCCGTGAATCCGGATTCAGGTATCCGCGGGTTGATGATATGGATTATTGCAATCTGTTTCGATCATCCGGATAAAGAGGTGATTATCAGGATACCTACGCATGCCTTGGAAATGATGGGACTGACAATTGATCAGCATTTCAATTTCGGGCCACTTACCAACCTACCTGGAGCAAGACAAAACCTGATGGTCTCCCAGCTGAATTCACCGGGAGTCAGGATTACAACAGGGTACGCAGGGTATGGTATCGTTCAGGCCTTTTTCCCCTGGTAAAGTCATTTTAAATCCACTTTAGCAGGCTAAAATCCTGACGATGTGGCAATTGAGTGTTTTTGGGATAAATCCGGATGCCACAGTTAAAGATTCCCGGTCGTGTTGGAATGGTATCCATTTTGAAGGAGGTGTATCCGTTCAGCTTTTCTGACCGTTCGAACTCTTTATGGTACAAGAATTTTTGTTTCCCGTTTGGAAGCAACAAGACCACAACCAGTTCAACACCTATATCATCGGGAGACAGCCCGGCCAGATTAAGCACTACCTCGGCAGTCAATTCCTCTCCCATCTTCAAAGGCTTCTCGATCTCTTTTGAAAACTTCACGCTCACAACCTCTATGGAATCCCAGAGAGAGGCTACTTTTTTCTTCCAACGTGTTATTTCACGGGCTTTATGGTAATTATTGGACTTCAGGTCACAATACCGTTTACCTAGTTTTCCATAATATCTTTCGCCGTAATCATCAATCATGCGACGGGTAGTAAAGTCGGGGGCAACTTTGGCAATGGTATTCTTAATATATTGAACCCATCCTTCAGGAACACCTTGAGTATTATGATTGTAAAACAAAGGAATGATCTCCTCCTCCAGGAGATTATAAATCAAGGTTGCATCCAGTTCATCCTGAAAGTTCTGATCGTCATAGATCCTTTCTTCAGGCAAGGCCCAGCCGGCACCCGGATGGTAACCTTCGCACCACCAGCCATCAAGGACGCTGAAATTCAAAACCCCGTTCATAACGGCTTTCATTCCACTCGTACCGGAAGCTTCCAAAGGCCTGGTGGGGGTATTCAGCCAGATATCCACACCCTGCACCATTTTCCTGGCCACTGTCATGTCATAATTCTCGAGGAATACGATTCTGCCCCTGAATTCGGGTTTCCGTGATATCTCAACGATGAATTTGATCAGATCCTGACCCGCTTTATCGCGGGGATGAGCTTTTCCGGCAAAGAACAGTTGCACAGGCCTTTCCGGGTTATTGAGAATTTTGCTCAATCTGTCCAGATCCCTGAAGATCAGATGAGCCCTTTTATAGGTAGCAAACCTTCTGGCAAAACCGATAGTCAGGGTGTTGGGATTTAGCCTTTGATTGATTTCCAGGATTTGCTTCGGAGGCTCGTGCCTGCGAATCGAGACTTTTTCGAGGCGCTGACGAATGTATTCGATCAGGACAGAACGCAAAGACTGGCGAATAGACCAGATTTTTTCATCCGGCACCGTAAATATCTTTTCCCAATAGGATTTAGAAGCCTGATTTTCAAGAAAATCAGGGCCAAAAGTCTCCAAATGTAATAACTGCCATTCTTTAGCTGCCCAGGTTTGATAATGCACTCCGTTAGTCACATAGCCCACGTGTAATTCTTCCGGATAAAATCCTTTCCAAAGTTCCTTAAACAATTCACGGGTCACTTCTCCATGAAGCTTGCTGACGCCATTTATTTCCTGAGAAAGATGAGAAGCGAGATTGGACATTGAAAATCTTTCCTGGATCTTCCCGGGTTCAATTCTTCCCAGGTTGATAAAATCATCCCACGAAATTTTCAGCCTGTCTGGATAATGTCCCATATAGGTACGGACAAGTGCTTCAGAAAAAGTATCATGACCAGCCGCAACCGGGGTATGTGTAGTAAACAAGGTTGAAGATCTGACCACTTCAAGGGATTCATCAAATGTGAATCTCTTGATTTCCATCAGCCTGCGGATTCTCTCCAGACCAATAAAAGCAGAGTGCCCTTCATTGCAGTGAAAAACATCAGGATAATAGCCCAGAAGTTCCAGCATCCTTATTCCCCCGACACCCAGTACCATTTCCTGTTTCAGGCGGTTCTCTTCATCTCCGCCGTACAGGTGATAGGTCAAGGACTGATCCTGAGGCTGATTGGCCTCAAAATCCGTATCCATAAGATATAACGGTACCCTGCCGATCATGCATTTCCATAATCTGACGTGAAGCATTCTTCCCGGAAGAGCTATCTGGGTTTCGAGCCATCGGCCCTCTGTATCAAAAACGGGTTCAATCGGAAGATCAGAAAATAGCTCGGGGATATCCTCAGAAACCTGTTCTCCGGTAATTGTCAATACCTGCCTGAAATAACCAAAGCGGTAAAGCAGTCCGATTCCTGCAAAAGGAATATTCCGGTCGCTGGCTTCTTTTAGATAATCTCCGGCGAGGATACCCAATCCCCCTGAATAGATTTTAAGACTGGCATGGAATCCGAACTCCATGCTGAAATAAGCCACGGAAGGACCGGCGGCTTTTTCGGCCTGATTCAGGTAGGTTTTAAACCTGGCCATTACATCCTGGTAGCGACTAATAAACTCCTTGTCATGTTTCAGCTCGTTCAGCCGCTTGAGGGGAATTTGCCGCATCAAAATAATCGGATTGTGTTCAAACTGTTCCCAAAGCTCAGGATCAATGGAGCAGAACAGGTTTTCAGCATCATAATTCCATGTCCACCAGAGGTTTTTTGACATCTCGACCAATCCGCTGAGTGCCTCAGGAAATGCAGATTCAATGACAATTCTGGTCCAAACGGGTTCTTCAATTCTAACTGGTTTCACCCTTCCGCTTTCACCCGGGCTCCCGATGAATTCCGGTTCAGGCCGATCGATCTGGCTTACGCTTTGCAGGGCATCGGCATATGCATCGAGGTAAGACTTATAGAGATCCTTCCATAAAGTTTTTCTGGACCATTCAATTGACAGTTCACGAATTCGCGACTGATTCTGAGTTATAACAGTACTAACCCTTTTTATGGTCAGGCTGATCCAGTTTATCAGGGCTTCATCAGTCTGCCCCTCTCTCGGAGCTATAGTGGCCGGCAAATCGGGGAATTCCGACTGATAGGATTGGAGCCACCGTCCAAATCCGGAGGAATCTGTTGTTAACGTGGGTACTCCGAAAGCCAGGCTTTCAAGGGGCGTATATCCCCAAGGCTCATAATATGATGGGAAAACAGTATAATCGAGACCGGGAAGAACCTGGTAATAATCCAGGTTGACAATTCCATCCTGCCCATTCAGGTAACAGGGTATAAAAAGCACTCTGACCTTCTTATCGGGGAAATTGTCCAGATTGACTTCATTGACCAGTTTTAACACCGGATCGGTTGGAGCATCATGCAGATTATGGGTAAGATGAAGGGATCCGTGAGTCTCGGTTGATTCAGTGCAAATCCTTTGAACCAGACTTTTTCTTGGGCCATAATTATTAGCCGGAACCAGGATAAGCGCCAGCACAGATCGTTTGAAGCCAGGGTCCTGTTCAAGTTGTGCCAGGGCGCGAATAAAAATATCGAGTCCCTTATTCCTGAACTCATATCGTCCGCTGGTTGCAATCATAAATACATCGTCGGGAAGTTTGGTCCCCGTAACTGCCTCTGCAATTGATATCAGTTTCTTTCTGGCGATGATCCTGTTCTCTGCCAGTTTTTTCGAATCAGGCACAATGGCCGGATTAAATCCATTGGGTGTTATATGTCCGGGCAAAATCCCGAGAAGCTGTTTGCATTCCGCTGCCGTAATACTGCTCACTGTGGTAAACTGGTCTGCAGAAAGGGCAGCATTTTTTTCCATGGAGTGCTTCGCTCTTACATTAAGCCGCGAAGCCATCTCGTCACCCGAGTATTCCAAAAGATGCTCATACAGAGGCAAACCGTTCCCCGCAATTGACCTTCCGACGGTTGTGGCATGGGTTGTAAAAACCGTGGCCACATAGGGTGCTTCCTGTTCAAGGTAGAGGACTCCCATGCCTGTGGTCCATTCATGAAAATTGGCAACCACATTCCAGAACCGGTAATGCTCTGAAAAATCCTTAATCAGCATGCCTGCAGCATATCCGAACAGAGATGCTTCAACATAATCCCAGTCACCGGTAATGGAATCGAGCCTGTAATCTTCCCATGCCTTGCTGAATATCTTATCTTTTTGGCTGATCAGGGCAGTAAAACTGATCAGGATCACCTGAGGAGATCCCGGAATGTTCCAATGACCGATTCTGAAATTCAAACCGGTTTTGGCAGCATGTTCCTTCCAATCAGGGAATAAAGTCAGATCCTCAGAAAATTCAGGATTATCGCGTTCTTCCCTCAGGATATCGGGTCCGATATAAATATACTGATCACCAAAATTTTTCAGGGATTCTTCATTCTTGGATGTCAAAACGGTATGTATCCCGCCTATTTTATTACATACTTCCCAGCTAACTTCGAATACAACATCGGGGACGGCTGATTGTCCGTTTTCAGTCATAATAACCTTTCAATATTTGTGGCGAATTAACTACTTTTTTCCTTTTGTCCTTGTCTGAGAGGACTTGGGAACAGTCTTCACAATGTCTTTCTAAGGCTGACTTGTTTGGCCAGACTGCTTTCGTGCAGTATTTCTATTTTTTCTTAGCTCTTTAAGAATTTCTTCATAAGAGCCAATTGCCTCATCCAGGTTCTGGCCAGTCAACTCCTCAATGGGCATCCCTTTATACCGGACTCTTTTATTCTTTTTCTCCAGCCTGATAATGAAATCGCTGAGGACATTCATATAATTGATGAAAGCATCGTATGGAGTATCATAGGGATTAAAGTAATTATGCACCGATCGATCAGCAAAGAATTTCGTGGACATATAATAGAAATGATCGCTCGACTGGAGATAAGCCCAATCCTTGGTCAGGTCCGGATCATTGGCAGGGAGCACAAGATATCTGAGTGAATAGATCTTGCTGAAAGCCTCTTTTTGCATTTCATTTCCCATCCAGGCCGATAGATCACGCTCCTCATCCGCCCATGAACTGGGATATTGAACAGACAAGGGAGCCACGGGTTGATGAGTCGCAGCAATCTCTGATGGGGTACAGAATCCAAGCTGGCGATCCTTCACGATCAGGCGGACCAAAGACTCAAAGAATTGATGAATTCCGGATTCAACCGGCTGGTGTTCCCCAAAAGTCTCGTAATCCATGAAAAGGTTAATGAAATCCTCTTCTTTCGGTGTTCCTTTCAGCCAGTTAATGTATGTCTCTGCTCGCAAGGGCCATTCTGACCACGACTGGTTGGAGAACCGGAAAGCAATGTCATCACTCAGTTTATAATTCCTTAGCAATACTTTTAGTTTTGGATCTAAAACATTGTAATACAAAAAATTAGGGCTCTTCCAACCGAGGATATGTTTAGCTCCTTCCGCAAGCATAGCTTTATAACCCATTTTAGCGACCTCCTCACCGATTGCATCCGAATAGACCAGCTCAGTATTCCGGAAAACTGTCGGGGTCATGCCAAACAAGGATTCAATCTTTTTCCGGTGTAAGTCAACCTGATTTTTAAACTCTTCCTTGCTTTCCAGGGCGACAAGAGAATGTGAATAGGTTTCCGACAGGAATTCCACATTCCCTGTAGCAGCAAGCTTTTGAAAGCTGGCGATCACTTCCGGAGCATACAGTTCAAGCTGATCAAGCAATATCCCCGTTAACGAAAAAGAAACCTTAAACTGCCCGTCGAATTCGTTCAGAAGACTCAATAACAACTCATTTGTAGGAAGATAACAGCGATTGGTAACTTTTTTTAGAATGTGCTTATTCAGGTAATCGTCATAGTAATAATGATCATTTCCAACATCAAAGAACCGATACCTTTTCAGACGAAAGGGTTGGTGGACCTGAAAGTAAAAACAGATTTTTTTCATAACTGTATTCTGCCTGGTTGGATAAGTTTGACATACTGATTCATAAGCTGAAAGGCTGCATTCTCCCATTTCAGGTTTTCGACTTCTTCCTTACCGTATTCCCTGAACATGGCAGAAAGCGCGTCGTAAGTGACAAGGCCGTAAATTGCATCAGCCATCGCATCAACATCCCAAAAATCGATTTTTATTGCATGCTTGAGAATTTCCGAAACTCCGGACTGCTTTGAAATGATGACCGGTACATTGGATCGCATGGCTTCCAATGGGCTGATCCCGAATGGTTCCGAAACCGATGGCATCACATAAACATCACTGAGCGCGAACATATAGTCAACTTCAGGGCCCTTCAGAAAATCCGTGAAGTGGAATTTTTCCGTAATTCCCAACCTTGCAGCATAGCGAATCATCTTGCGTAGCAGATCACCGCTTCCAGCCATCACAAACCTTACATTATCAGAGTATTGCAAGACCTTGTTGGCTGCTTCCATAAAATACTCCGGGCCTTTCTGATAAGTGATCCTGCCTAAAAAAGTCACAACTTTTTCGTCAATGTTCTTTTGAACCTGAACCTGTTTCCGGTCTCCGGAAGGTTCAACTGCGTTATATACGGTAACAACCTTTGATGGATCAATGCCATATCTGTCGATCACTATATTGCGGGTCAGATTACTGACTGTAATAACCAGGTCCGCAGCCATCATACCTGATTTTTCGATATCGTAAACAATCGTATTGTAATTCTCACCGCTACGGTCAAATTCCGTGGCATGCACATGAACAACGAGCGGCTTGCCCGAAGCATTTTTAGCTGCAATACCTGCCGGATAAGTAAGCCAGTCGTGAGCATGAATCACGTCAAATTCCTGTTCAAAAGCTACTTCAGAAGCGACTATAGCATAATTTGATACTTCCTGTATCAGATCAGGTCCGTATTTTCCTGTAAAATCGATGGTACCCAGAACCTCCACACAAGAAGCAGAAGACGGCAATTCGCGGTTAATCTTATCTAGCCATGACGTATCGCCGGTAAGTAAGCGTTCACGTACGTAATGTCCGAATTCTTCAGGTGACAGATAAGGAATGAGGCGGGATCCGATCTCGATATAGAGCATGTCCCGGATCCCTTCGGAACCTGACTGTTGCAGTTCCTCGAAAGTTGAGTCTTTAAATTGATAGTTTCTTTTCTTTACCGGAACCTGAGAAGCTCCCACGAGCTTAACCGAAGTCTGGTCCTCATCTCCATAAGCTTTTGGAACTACGAAAATCACATCCACTCCATGATAAGCCAGTCCCCGCGTAAGTCCAAAACAGGCCGTACCCAACCCACCGCTGATATGCGGAGGAAATTCCCAGCCGAACATCAGAACACGCATAGTGTTTAGTATTTCTTCAATATATAAATCAATCTCAATATTTCAGCCACGCTGGCGGCAGAGGAAATGGCTCCGCACGGAGCATGGGGAAGGCTTCCGTCATACACTTCCGAGATGGTTCCAAGGCCATGTTCAAACATATCTTCCTCAAAATTCCGCACCAGAGTCTGAATGAAATGTTTCCCGCTTGTGTTATACAAACCCAGCCAGGCTTCTCCAAAATGACCAAGCAGCCAAGGCCTGACTGTTCCCTGGTGATAGGATAAATCACGGCTGCTATGATCACCCTCATATCCTGCCTTAAAATCATCATCGCGTGGTGAAAGGGTTCTTAATCCCTTCGGAGTTAATAATTCCGACTGAACGCATTCGAGTACAGCATGTTTTTGTTCATCCGTCAGAGGTGAGTGTGGCATTGAGGCTGCCATTAACTGATTGGGCCGTACATCCCAGACAGCCTTGCCTTCAAAAACATAATCGGCCAGATATTTTTTCTCGGGATCCCAGAAAACAGATATAAAGCTCTGACAGATCAAATCGGGAAAAGTCTTCCAATAATCGCAGAATTCATTGTCGCCGGCTGATTCAGCCAGTTCAAGGGCAAAACAGACTGCATTATACCAAAGGGCGTTAATCTCAACCGGAAAACCGGGACGCTGGGTTACAGGCTTGCCATCCACATAGGCACTCATCCAGGTCAATGCCTGATCAGGTACATAAGCATATAACAGTCCATTTTCCTGCATGTGTATTCCCTCATTGATACCATCCCTGTATGCATTGAGAACTTCCCGTATTGGCGCACCGAACTCCTTCCAGGTATGTTCAGGATTACTCTGATCAATAGTAAATTGGTTCAGGGCCCAGATCATCCAAAGAGATGCATCGACATTCCGGTAAATCGGTTTGTTGCGGTCAGGTGAATGGTTGGGGAACCGACCGTTATGAAGCTTTTTAGCCAGTGATTTCGCTATTTTTTCAAACAAGGCAGGCTGTCCGGTAGCCAGTGTCAGGCCCGGTAATGAAATCCAGCAGTTCCTGCCCCAGGCTCCGAACCAATGATATCCGGAGACAATTTCCGGTTCACCATCGACATCAATCAGGAAAGAGCGGGCTGTAAAGGCCAGAACATCCTCAAAGGTCCGTCGAATGGGTATCTTTTCCATCTGGGTTGTTAACCTTTTCCTGAGGCCGGTGGGCGGCAGTTCTTCCAAGCCTGCGGAAAGGATTACACTTTCACCAGGCTTGATCTCTATCTGGAAAAATCCCGGAACAAAGAGATCTTCCTGATAATCATATCCTCTCCTTTGTTCTTTAAGGTATTCTATTTTCAGGTACCAATCCGGCGCCGGCACGAATTCCATTTTTCTGGAAGTCTGGATAAAGAGCTTTGGATAGCCGGAATAGAGCCTCACAACGATTCCATTGCGGCAGGAATCGATCTTTTTATTGATATCCAGATTAACCTTGCTGAGTGCGTGAATATTCCGGAAGGCCAGAAATGGTTTAATCCTCAGAACAGTATGACTGTGTGCTTCCTCCAAGGTGTACCGGATCATCACACGCGGTTCCTTTTCATCCAGCAAAATTTCCTTGTGAAGTACTACTCCTCCAACACGGTAAACCATTTTCCAGACGGGGTCCATTTCAAACCACTTGGCATACTTATGGCCTTTGGGGTAATATTCTCCAGGGTATTTATGAATTCCCAGGTTGAACTCCTGGTCGTGCTGAACAATAGTCTCATCGAGTGAAGAAAGCAGCACATGCCTTCCTCCGTCAATTTCATTAACGGGAGCTATCAGGAGACCATGGTATTTCCTGGTATTACAACCGATAATTGTCGAACTTGCATAAGCACCCGAAGGATTTGCAAGAATAATCTCTTTCGATAGACTGTACTCAAGATTTATCAGTTGTGTTTTATCAAATTGCAGAAAACTCATCGGGTAATTATTTAGTCAGTTACTAAACGGTCTTGTAATTTACAAAAAATTAGCCCGTTTGTTCTTGTTTGAAAAATCATTTAACTTTGCTTTGTATAATTAAAACAATAGAAACATGGCTTACCTTATAAGTGATGATTGCACCGCATGCGGTACCTGCATTGACGAATGCCCGGTAGAAGCTATTTCTGAGGGTGATATTTATAAAATTAATCCGGATGAATGCACCGACTGTGGTTCGTGTGCCGATGTATGTCCGGTTGAAGCCATACATCCTGCTTAACGGAACATATTAAATAAAAAAAGCCGGCATGCCGGCTTTTTTTTTATCTGGTCTTTCGGGATACCGGACAAATATTTTGTTTACCCGGAGTTGGTTTCTTAAGCACCAACCAGCTGTTATTTATTTCGAGGCACCTGCCGAAGGAACAATCAGCCGGCAATTTGTCATACCGTACCGAATCCACTAAAACGAAACCATCGGCAACCAGTCTGAATAAAGCTAGCTGTTCCCCACCCTTATTAAGTGCAAAACCCAAATGAGCCGGCCCCTGTGTTGTATCCTTGTCAGCAAATAGCAGAAGGTAGTGGCCGGCAATAACATTAGTCAGTCGTGGGTTTGTTGCGGGAATACGCCATTTTGCAGGTTTCTTTATATCATCGGTAATAAACCAGCCCCCTATATCAATATCGGTGGCAGTTGGGTTAAAGATCTCTATCCAGTCTTCAAATTCACCATAATCATCGACCTGGGAATTGACAATAGCAGCAGCGACTTCATTGATCATCAGTTGCTGTGACCGACAAGGGATGGCCGGGATCAGCAAAGCCAGAAAAACAATTTTCTTAATCATACCGATCTTTCCAAATTAGCGGGATGCTGATATTTAGAGTGAGATGGCATCCAAAGGTTGCATGTGAGCAAAGTTAAAGTTTTGAAAACAATAATCCCCGGTCGCCCGTGGGTCAGTTCATCTCTATTCATTTATTCAGGTTACATCAGGAAGCTCAGCAGAATACCTGCCGCCACCGCACTACCGATCACGCCAGCCACATTGGGTCCCATGGCATGCATAAGAAGGTGGTTGGTCGGATCTGCCCGCAATCCCTCCATCTGTGAAACACGTGCTGAATCAGGTACAGCCGATACACCTGCAGAACCGATCAATGGATTGACACGGTTTTCCGGTTTGAGAAACAGGTTCATGAACTTGGCGAACAATACCCCGCAGGCACTTGCTACAATAAAGGAAAAAGCTCCCAGCCCGAAAATCATGATGGATTTTGGCGTTAGAAAAACATCAGCCTGAGTTGAAGCGCCAACAGTCAGTCCAATCAGGATGGTAGTAATATCGAGCAATGAGTTCCTTGCCGTCTCGGCAAGCCGCCTGGTTACACCGCTTTCCCGGAGAAGATTGCCGAAAAATAACATCCCCAGCAGCGGTAAAGCACTAGGAGCAATGAAACAGGTCAACAATAAACCAATAATCGGGAAAAATATCTTTTCAAGCCTGGATACCTGCCGGGGCGCTTTCATCCTGATTACGCGTTCTTTCTTAGTCGTAAACAGCCTCATTACCGGTGGCTGGATAATGGGTACCAGAGCCATGTAGGAATAAGCCGCAATTGCAATAGGTCCGATCAGGTTGGAAGTGACAACTCCATGCCAATCCTTAATACCATTGGCCAATTTTGATGCGGTAAATATGGCTGTCGGCCCGTCGGCACCACCGATAATACCGATAGCAGCCGCTTCAGGTGGATTAAAACCCAGATACAAGGCCCCGATAAGGGTAGCAAAAATACCCACCTGGGCAGCGGCACCCAATAACAGGGTTTTAGGATTGGAAATCAAGTATGAAAAATCAGTCATGGCACCGATCCCTAAAAAGATCAGCGGAGGATAGACTCCCGCCGTAACCCCGAAATAGAGATAATTCAGAACACTCCCTTTTTCATAGATTCCTATGCCCAGGCCATGGTTGAGTAAAAACGGAATGTTACCGATCAGGATACCCATTCCGATCGGTATCAACAGCAGCGGTTCATATTCGAATTTTATCGCAAGGAAAATGAATATCAGGCCAACCACGATCATTAAAAGGTGCTTATAAGAAGCATTATAGAAACCGCTATACGACCAGAACCTCTTGATTCCGTTTCTTGCCGACTGAGTAAAGCTGATCGTTTCATCTCCGTCAGATTGTGATTGAACTGATTGGGCCGCTGTTGAAGCGGTGGCAGTAGTGGTTTGTCCGGCTGTTCCGGTTTTTTGCTCAGGGAAGATCCAGGAAATGGATGCCAGGATCAGTACAGCCCCGAAAATGGTAATTGCTTTCTTCATGCTCCGCTATTCAATTTCGAAAAGGATCTGGTCCTGCAAAATGATATCGCCCGGATTAACCTTCAGGTTCCTGACAACGCCATCCTTCTCGGCGAGGATTTTATTCTCCATCTTCATGGCTTCATAGGTCAGCACCATATCTCCCCTTTTAACGGAATCTCCGTTTTTCTTACTGACAGCAAGGATATTGCCTGGCAGAGGAGTTCTTACCTGTAAAAATCCGCTGGAAACAACATGCAGGGAAGAATCCGGAGCTTTAACCGGATTCCTGACCAAAATCGGGGTTTTGGTAACCGGCATCTGATGCTGGATCTCAACATCGTATTCGGTTCCGTTTACTTCAATATGGGCCAGGTTGTCGTCGACCGATTTTATCTCGACATCATATTGAGTGCCATGAATAGTAAACTTATATGATTTCATATCCTTCTGACGTTTTGCTGGTTATCTAATATTTACATTTCTGAGTCCATAAATCTTCGAGCTCCAAGGAGAATACCTTTTGGACACTTTTTCAATCGTCATCACATTAGACTCCCTGTCATGCAATTCATTGAAATACAAGTACAAAGCCGTTGCTATTGCGGCATTGGTTTCCCCGCTGATATCCTGAAAACGTTCTTGATTCCTGATTTCCGTTCCTGATCTCTTGAACACTTTTTTCAAGTTGATCTTCAGGATTTTGGGGATTTGATTAAATATGATATTCAGGACAACTAAAGAGGCAAAGACAACAAGGATACCGACAATGGTTATTATTATGCCAAGCTTCATGTCTGCAGGGGCTACTATAAATATCAGTTCCATATTCCTGCCGTATTAAAGTGGGATATTTCCATGTTTCTTCGGAGGATTGGTATCCTTCTTGGTAGATAGGGTCTGTAAGGCCCTGACTATGCGGAAACGTGTATTCCGGGGTTCGATCACGTCATCAATATAACCGAATCGGGCGGCTTCATATGGATTGGCAAATTTGTCGCGATACTCCTTTTCTTTGGTAGCGAAGAAGGTTTTCTTTTCTTGCGGATCCTTGATTTCCAACATCGCTTTGCCTTCCAGGATTTCAATAGCACCTGAAGCACCCATTACTGCAATTTCCGCCGTAGGCCATGCATAATTGATGTCTCCGCGGAGCTGTTTGCAGCTCATTACATCATGGGCACCGCCATAAGATTTTCTCAGGGTTACGGTAACTTTCGGTACGGTGGCTTCACCATAGGCGTAAAGCAGTTTGGCGCCATGGGTAATGATCCCACCGAACTCCTGTGAACTACCGGGTAAAAATCCCGGAACATCGACCAGGGTAAGGATCGGAACATTGAAACAATCGCAAAACCTGACAAATCGTGCTCCTTTTTTTGAAGCATCAATATCCAGGACACCGGCCATATGATTAGGCTGGTTGGCAACAATTCCCACGGATGCTCCATTAAACCGTGCAAAACCGACCACAATATTCTGGGCATAATTCCGGTGCATTTCAAAGAATTCACTGTTATCTACGACTTCGTGAATAACATCCTTGACATCATAAGGCTGGTTCGAGCTCTCCGGTATAATGGAGTTAAGAACATCGGAGACCCTGTCAATCGGATCCTGATTCTCAACAACCGGAGCCTCTTCCAGGTTGTTACCGGGCAAATAGCTCAACAGTTTTCTGATAAGCATCAGGCCTTCCTCTTCATCTCGGGCAATGAAATGGGCTACTCCTGACTTTCGTCCATGAACCATCGGACCGCCCAGGTTCTCCACGGAGATATCTTCACCCGTCACCGTTTTTACAACCTTGGGACCGGTTACGAACATATAGGAATTCTGCTCACTCATGATAATCGCATCCGTCATGGCCGGGGAGTAAACAGCACCGCCTGCACACGGACCGAAAATGGCACTGATTTGCGGTATTACTCCTGAAGCCAGGATATTCCTTTCAAAGATCTCAGCATACCCGGCAAGGGAATTCACTCCTTCCTGAATTCGGGCTCCGCCGCTGTCATTAATTCCGATTACCGGAGCACCCACTTTCATAGCCTGATCCATAACTTTACAGATCTTTTGTGCATAAGTCTCTGAAAGTGCTCCTCCGAAAACCGTAAAATCCTGTGAAAAAACATACACTACCCTGCCATCAATGGTACCGTGACCGGTTATTACCCCATCCGAAAGGATCTGCTGGGATTCCATACCGAAATGAGTGCACCGGTGGGTAACAAACATGTCATACTCTTCGAAACTCCCTTCATCCAACAGCATATCAATTCTTTCACGGGCAGTCATTTTACCCTTGGCATGCTGTGAATCAATACGTTTCAGGCCTCCGCCAAGTTTGGCTTCTTCCCTCTTGTCAATCAGTTCCCTGATCTTTTCCTGGCTCGACATAAAATTCCTGTTTTTTATTTGGAACAAAACTCGGTTAATACGCTCAGTGTATTTTTGGGATGCAGGAAACCGATATTCAATCCTTCTGCTCCCTTGCGCGGGGTCTGATCGATCAAACGCACACCCTTATCCTGAACTTCGTTCAGAGAGCCGGCAACATCATCAACGGCAAAGGCAATATGATGAATCCCCTCCCCTTTATTGGCAATGAACTTGCCAATCGGGCCTTCCGGATCCGTCGATTCCAATAGTTCGATTTTTGTTTCGCCTGCCCGGAAAAATGCGGTCCTGACCTTTTGATCAACCACTTCCTCGATTGCATAACATTTCAGATTCAGAACATCCTCAAAAAAGCGTACTGCTGAGTCAAGGCTGGAAACGGCAATTCCAATGTGCTCAATACGATCGATTTTCATTGCTGTGATTGTTTGTTTACTTTTTTGCAAAAGTAGCGTCTCGCAACGACAAGCGCTAAAAATCCGATATGATTTATATCAGGATTAGAAGTTTTATTTATCTGTTACTGAGCCAGTACCTTAAGTTCTGTCCTTCGGTTTTGTGCTCTTCCCGCTTCGGTGCTGTTATCGCCGATGGGTACTGTTGAGCCGTAACCTTTCGGAACAATTCTGGCAGCACTTATTCCTCTGATAACAAGGTAGTTTCGTACTGATTCGGCTCTCTTCCGACTCAATTCAAGGTTATAATCGGCTTGACCGGATGAGTCGGTATGGCCACCAATTTCAAAACGCATATCGGGGTGTTCAGAAATCAAGCGGAATATCTCCTCCAGATCAGGTGTTGATTCCGGCAAGAGTGTATAGGAGTCCCATTCAAAAAAAATATTATTCAAAACAACCGATGCCCCCGAAATTAAAAGTTCCATCTCAATATCAACCTCGATCAACTGATTTGTGTCATCATCCGGAGGCACGACGGATCCTGAATACGGCAGGTAGCCGCTTGATGTTGCGCCGATTCGGAAGGATTTTCCGGGCGGAATCCCTGCCAGGTAGTGTCCGGTCACCGGATCGGATTCAACTGAGCTGATAACGCTATCAGTATGGGATTGAATCCGGATAATCGCAGATAACGGCATTCCTGAAATCCGGTCTGAAACCTTTCCCGTCAGCACCGGAGTTTGAGACTTTTCAATCCGGGTTTTCCATGGAACGGAATACAGATCCTTGCCTGTTACCGGATCACGATCGGAAGCGATAAAAGCTTTTCCAAGAAAACCGACCAAAGACAATCCGTCCTCATTTGCAAAAGTGTTAATCGGAAAACCCAGGTTTTCCGGTTCCGACCAGGTTCCCGTCCTTTGGATTACCGTCCTGAATAAATCAAAATTGCCCATCCCGGCATGACCATTCGATGCAAAAAAAAGAGTCCGCCCGTCAGAATCAGCAACCGGCGACATCTCCTGACCGGGAGTATTTACCGGAGTCCCCAGATTAACCGGTTCTTTCCAGCCTCCGGCAATTTCCTTCTCGCTCCTCCAGATGTCCATTCCACCCTTGCCGCCCGGACGATTACTGGCAAAATACAGATACCGGCCATCTGGTGAAAGGAAAGGGGTCGATTCCCAATACCGGGTATTGACGGGATAACCGACATTTACAGGAATTCCCCATTCCGTGCCTGTTCTCCGTGCATAATAGAGGTCGCAACTACCCTTTGTGTCGGGTCTGTTGCATGCAGTAAAAACCATCAGCCGGCCATCCTGCGAAATGCTCTGAGTACCTTCGTTTCCCTCTGTGTTGATTGGAAAGGCCATTTTCCGGATGTTCCTGAAAACATCACTGTCCCAATCTGCCAGGTACAAATCTTCCTGGTTTTTCAGCCTGACGGTATCGGATATATTGAGTACCTGGCGGGTAAAAACCAATATCGCTCCATCAACCGTAAGGCTTGGGAAATATTCATTATTCGTTGTATTTATACCGGAGGATAGCTTTTCGGGCTGAAAGGAGGATCCCCGTTGCAGTTGATCACCGGCAAACCTGATGCTGGCAAGGAGTAAACTGTCCTTCCATGAGCGGAGCCTGCGTTCAGGGATCAGGTTACTGTATTTTTCAAAAAAAACGGAAGCTTCCCTGTACAGTCCTGTATTGAACTTCCGTTCAGCGAGCCACCGGTAGGCTTCGGGATAACTGGAGGAATCCAGACGGATGACCATCAGCATTGATCTTTCACACTCATCAGTCAGATTCAGTTCTCTGGCGATTTCCGCCTGTGCAAGCCAGGATTGTGGCCAATCCGGATAGTGTTTTACCATCCTTCCTGCAATCTTTTGGGCTTCAACCCATTCCATTTGCGTTGCCAGTTCCCGGATTTTGCGCATTTCCCTATCAAGCTGCCTGGGAAGCTCCGGTTCCACCTGAGCGAATAATCTAAAAGTCAGGAAGAATACTGAGAGAACTATGCATAAGAATCGTGCCATCAAGGTATTCCGATATACTTATGGCTCTGAAGTGATAATCGCCATTTTGGATTGTTACCGATATAGGAAATGATCTCATCCAGCATGATGTTTCGATGGCTCCACTCCGGCTGAAGGAAAAGATGACAGCCCGGTGTTACTAAAGCGGCATTTTTCTCTGCCCATTCGAAATCATCATTTTTTTCAATAATTACTTTCAGCTCACTGGCTATCTTACAATTATCCTTTTCAGGCGGGCTTTGAGATTTTGGGGAAAGACAGATCCAATCCCAGATCCCTGTAAGAGGATATGCACCTGAAGTTTCGACATAGGTCATTACCCCTGATTGGTGAAGCTTATCACACAGATATTCCAGCGGGTATAGTCCCGGTTCCCCGCCGGTAACCACAACCGCTTTAGCAGGAAAGATAAGCACCCGGCTGACGAGCTCATCAATGTCAACCAGCGGATGTTCTCCAAAGGACCAGCTTCGCTTGCTGTCGCACCAGTTGCATCCGATATCGCATCCTCCGATCCTTATGAAAT
Source organism: Bacteroidota bacterium (assembly GCA_043797975.1). Taxonomy (GTDB): domain Bacteria; phylum Bacteroidota; class Bacteroidia; order Bacteroidales; family UBA12481; genus UBA12481. Next base: position 10,092 of record JAZDPC010000057.1, on the reverse strand, counting down.
ATGCCGGTTTCCCGGTCTGATATCCTTCCCCCTGGAGGGTATAGAACTCCTCCATGATCGGTAACCTCCGCCCGCCCTGATACAAATCTGTATTCATTAAATTAAAAAACAAAAGTAACCAGAAATCCTTTGACCAATCACAGCTGTTTTTACCTTTGACACCTAAAGATAGACCCTATATGCGACAAATTGTTTTGTTCCTGTTTGTATTCACCTTAAGCCTGACCGGTGCCTTTGGCCAGGCAATCCAGTTGAATTTCTCTCAGCCTCCGGCCTTGAAGGTCGAAGCGGGAAATGATACCCTGTTATGTTCGGGACACCCGGTAACGCTGGGCGGCAATCCTACGGCCACAGGAGGTTATCAATCCTATGTGTATCTCTGGTCGCCACCCGATGGCCTGAATGATCCCACCTCCTCCAATCCGGTAGCGACATTGACAGCATCGGCAACCTATATGGTTAGCGTCACTGATTCGCACGGATGCTACGAAGTCAGTTTTATTCACATCCAGGTGGATCCCTGCATGGGTATCAATGAATCGGATCTCAATGCCAAGCTGACCGTTTACCCGAATCCTTCTTCCGGGAAGTTCATTTTATCGGGCCTTAAGAATTACAGACAAGGACTGCAGAGCATCAATCTTTTAAACCATCTCGGTCAGGTCGTATTCAGCAGGAATTATGCCAATGAAACCATTACCGGCGATCTCGTAATTGATACCGGGATTACCGATAGCGGTATATATTTTTTGCGGATTCAGTTATCAGATCAGGTTATCTCACAACGGTTAATATTCAGGTAAGGAGAGAAGAAAATGAGAAGAATACTATTATCGTTGCTGGTTTTGATCGCTGTTCCGGTCTTGGTTTCCGGCCAGCAAAATGTTTGTCGTCAGGATACGATCAGCCTGTATATACAAAATCATCGGGGGGACGTTTATTGGCAAACTTCCATCCATGGTACCGACTGGAGCCGGGTTGACGGAGCTACAGGCGACACTCTGGTAATTATTGCCACACAACCCGGCTTTTTCCGTACAGAAGTTATTGAAGGGCAATGTGCCCCGGCTTATTCAGATATTATCCATCTGATGGTCAATGACCCGCCTGTGGTTACTTTCGATCCGAGAGACTCAGTTTGTCAGAATGAAGCAGCTTTTGTACTGACAGGTGGAAGTCCGGAAGGTGGAACGTTCTGGGGGCCTGGAGTGACGGACGGTAAATTCAATCCATCCCTGGCCGGTACAGGTTTACATAAGATCTATTATCGGTATTTTGACAGCCAGACTACCTGTTCCGATACTGCTTTTGCCTTTATCCGGGTTTTCGGCTTACCCAATCGTGCGCAAGCCGGTGATGACCAGCCTTTTATTGCTGCTGATTCCATCCGGCTGATCGGCAATGTTCCGGAAAACGGCAACGGCATGTGGTCGGTAGTTTCCGGAACCGGCGGCCGGTTTTCCGATCCTGCGGATCCGGATTCCTGGTTTATAAAGGATTCATCCAATCTTGTATTCACACTCCGTTGGAGCATTACCGGTCGTTGCGGGAGCACTTTTGATGATGTCAGCCTCACCTTTTTCCAGGTTAGCAAGAATCCATGCCCGGATGCTCCTTATGTCACCGATGCAGATGGGAACATCTACCCCACCGTGCAGATCGGCGGGCAATGCTGGATGGCCAAGAACCTTAACGTGGGCCGGTATGTAGCCAGCACGGTCAGCAACATCGATCACTCGAACTTGTCAAATAACGGGATTGTAGAAAAGTACTGCTACAACAATGACATTAATAATTGCACACTGTACGGCGGACTATATGACTGGGACGAAGCCATGGGGTACAGCGATACGGAAGGTGCGCAGGGTATTTGTCCTGAAGGATGGCACATGCCGTCTGACAACGATTGGAAAGCCCTGAACAGTTATTATATATACGGCAATGCCGGAGCCTACCTGAAAATTGGCGGATCCAGCGGCTTTGATGCCTATTTTGCGGGTGACCGCCATGCCAGGGGTGAGTTTTACGGCTTTGCGGCAAGCGGTTTCTTCTGGCAATCCAGCTCGTACATCTACCTCTATATCAACGATGGCTATATCAGGGAAGTGGCAGCCTGCAACGGAGCATTGGTCAAGAACCATTTCAATAAAAAAACCGGAATCAGTGTCCGGTGTATAAAAGATAATTAGCTTTTCCTGAGTGATCTCGGCGGGATTCGAACCCACGACCCGCAGCTTAGAAGGCTGCTGCTCTATCCAGCTGAGCTACGAGACCAAATGGACGGCAAAGTTAGGAGATAATAAGAGAAATTGCAAACAGGTCAATGCTGCCAGGCAATAGGGGTATAATCGTTAAGGTTTGCCTTTGGTGAATCCCTTTCTGGCCATTTCCCCCCACGAATGCTTTCCTATCAGGTAATCAATATTGCCACGTATGGCCCAGCTCAGGGCCATTGGGTGGTATACAATCGGCTCCAGAAAAGCTGTTATTACGAGGTTTAGGACATCCCGCCGACGCTCATATTTGTGATAGGAAAGTTCTTCAAACAGAATGGCCCAGATCGATAAGCTGACGGCAAAACTGTACACCAGTGCAAATGTTATTCCAAAGAACAGCCAGTTAGCCTGGCCGAAGAGAACAACAAATCCGAAGTATATCAAAGCAGTAAATTCAAGAATATGGACGAACCATTCAAAGAAAAACCAATACGGATAACCCAGCATCCCGAACCTTCCGTACTTCTTATTGAAGAAAATCTTTCTATGAATGTTCAGGGAATCGATGAGACCCCGTGTCCAGCGGTTTCTCTGCCGGCCGAGTTGCTTCCGGGTTTCCGGGACTTCTGTCCAGCACAGCGGATCCGGTATATAAGCAACTGTGTAGGGTTGATCGGTCTCTACCATATACCGGCGCATCCTGATTACAATTTCCATGTCTTCTCCGACGGTCGTTGAAAGATAGCCGCCACAGGCAATCGCTATTTTCCGGTCAAAGAGCCCTAAGGCTCCCGAGATCAGCAGGAGGCCGTCAAGCTTGGCCCAGGCCATCCTTCCCATAAGAAAAGCGCGTGTATATTCAAGTACCTGAACCCGGGGCAGGAATTTCCGCGGTAGGTTTATCCTGGCCACCTGCCCGCCTTCGATCACGCAATCATTGACCACCCGGATCACACCGCCTGTCGCAATGATTTTTTTATCCTTCTCCTCAAGATATGGCTTGACCAGTTTAAGCAAGGCATCCGATTCAATAATGCAATCAACGTCAATGGCAACAAACAGCTTCCCGGATGCCAGGTTAATGCCTGCATTGAGCGAATCGGCTTTACCCCCGTTGAATTTGTCAATGACCATCAGCCTTGAAAAGGATTTGATCTTCGACTTATATACACCTCTTACTTCCTTCGTTTGGATCTTATAATCGAAAACATAGTTCACTTTTTCAAGCTCATACTCATGGATCATCTTTTCCAGCGTATCATCCTTGCTTCCGTCGTTAATAATAATAACCTGAAATTCACTGTAATACAGAGACAATAGCGCCCTGACGTTCTGTATGATGTTAGCTCCTTCGTTGTAAGCCGGAGCCAGGATGGAAATAGATGGGACAAACGGACATGAAAGAATGGCATTATAATCAACAAAACTGTTCATTTTCAGGTATTTGCTTATAGCAAAAGCCGATATAACTCCAAGTATTGTGTAGGATGACAGGAGGATGACAGAAGTGCCAAGTATGATAGCCTGAAATAATAACTCCAAAGCATCGAAAAATCCCATAATTACCGGTGCATTTTATTATCCAGTATATGTCGGGCTATCGCTTGCATATCTTCATCGGAACTACTCAGCATATTGTCTATTCCTTTCATGCCGAAAGAGTCTATTTGCACCAGGGCTTCAGCGGCTTCCAGACTAAGATCGGAACGGGGTTCCAGCACACCTTTGAGAAACTCGATATTGGAATCATCCGGTATTTTACCGATCGCTTTTAGTATCTCAATACGCCCGGGTTCACTTTCGTACCGGAACCGGTCCTTCAACAGATTCAGTGCTTCGGGATTTCCAAGTTCTCCCAGGGTAATAAAAGTTTCTTCCCTGATGTCATAACTCGGATGCTCAAGTAAAGGGCTGAGTTTCGGGAAGGCAGATTCCTGCCGGAATGCCCTTATCATCCGGATTGAGAAAACAATAATCGATTCGTTTGGTGAATCCAGCCATCTGCTGAAATCAGGAGGGATTATCTGATAGCGCTGGATGATTTCATAAACATGGAGTTGTTCCCACGAAGTGAAAGGCTGCACGAGCTTATCCAGGAATCCGAATGGATCATTGGTATTCAGCCTGATCAATGCCAGCTGAGCTTCCATTCGAAGTACCTCATTCGAAGAATTAAGGCATTTATCAATCTCATCGGTAACAGTCTGAACATTCATTTGGGCCAGCTCGCGGAATCCTTTTGCCCTTATGTGCCATTGAGAGCTCCTGGCCTTTTTTACTGATTCATTGTCGAGTCCCGCATCCAGATAGAGTTTACGGAGTTTTTCAGATATCTCACCAGCCAGGTTCGCATACAACTGCATGATTTCATCAATCAGGATCTGCTTTTTAACCTTTGTGTCCTGTTTTAGCAAGCTTTCTGGAACCGTATCGGTCTCAGTAAAAAGAAACTCGGTAATGGAATCCTGATATTCATCCTTTAATTGCTGCCTTTTCCGGTCAATTCGCCTCCTTCGGGTTCTCAACGAAAGGACAAAGGACAGAACCAGAATCATGATACCCACAAAGAAGAGGATTGCATAGACCGCCACCGGAAGGCGAGTTATTAAAGGCTTCAGGTTAGTTTCACTGATCTGTCTGTCGATCTCAAGTATCTGGTCCTTAGGATAGTTTTTAACCGGATCCAGTAAAACCGCTTCGTGATACAACGAACGCGCAAGGACAAGGTCCCGCACAGTATAAAAAACAGAATCAGCTTCCCGGATTTTTGCCACATATTGTTCCTTACGAACTGAATCAGGAATGGTTAAGGCCAGAGAATCCGTTAATGTAATAGCACTATCCTGTTCAATTTCCGATGAATCTGCAAAAACCGGTACCTTCTTAGAGGGTACCAGAGTATCCCAGTAATAGGTCACGAAAGCCGGAAAATCGAGAGAGGTTAAAATCGCAGTAGCTTCCTTGTTAGATTTAAAATTTCCGATGATATATTTATACCATCCGTCTTTTTGGAAATAGCGTACATCCTCATGGATCGTGTACTTGTCTTTAAAATACGAAGGCTTGATAAAAACCTTGGAGGCCGCAATCTGAATCGTATAAATTTTTGTTTTTACCGGCAGCAGTGAATCCGAAGGTGTTGCAACCGATCCAGCCTCCTGGCCAAAGGATACCCCTCCGCCTGCCAACAGCACACACAAAAGAACCAAAATCCGGTTGATCATTTCTGACAGGCTTTTCATTGCAGAATATCTGAATTTAACTGTTTGGGATTCTTGTCTTTAAAAAGATATATCAACGCAAGATTAACAGTCCAGTTATTCCGGAAACTCGATTGGCGGTACTCTTCATACTGATATCCGGAATAGATTCTCCCGATCCATCTGTCCGACATTTTACACCTCCCGGCGAGTAGCACGTTGTATGAAGCAAGGAGCTGATTAGGCACGTAATTCGGATCAGACAAATAATAGAGAGGATTGTCAGGGAACATACCAGTACCCAATGTCAGCTGCAGCCAGTTTTCCGGAGATGAAAAATATCGCCTGACAGTTGCCGTATATCCGCGGGCAATCTTTTGGTCGATCGGAGAAATGCTGATTCCGACACATGCAAAATAATTGCCTAAGTATTTTAACAAGCCGGCATCAGCAATGAATACTTTATTTGTGTCAGCAATACTTTTGAAATTCATGTAATTGAAACCGGCAGACAATTCCCAGCCTTTGCCAAATCCCTGATAAATATGGGGTGTCAACTTCTGACGCGCAAAATTTGAGCTAGGCGAAAGTCCTATGTTCAAATGGAAATAGGTCCTTGTTTTCGGAATTACCGGGTAAGCATCCAGTTCAAATTGAATTCCACCATTTTCCATAAAACGGGTTGTATCATTCCCGAAATAACCGCTGTTGATACCGCCGATGAAAGTACCAACCTTATTTGTTTTATAATATTTGAATCCCAACATGTTCCATGTCCTTTCAACCGGCAGCTTCGTATAATTTATTGTATACTCGACAGAAGCACCATTTAGCCGGACAGATTCATGACTGGCATTGTAAATATTCCTGAATTCCTTTCTATCCGGATACTTCTTCTTTAATTCGTCAATGAGTAATTGAGCTTTTGCCAGGTCCCCCGAACCCTGGTAAACCAGAGCCTGTTTATAGATCGGGTCGGGATCATCCGGAAACCGGTCAAAACCATATTTAATCCATCCGTTAGCAGCCGGGAAATCACCTGCCCAGGTTTCGGTATCTATCAGAGCAATAATGAGATCCCTGCTATCCTGGGTTATCTTAAGAAGCTCCTCAAAGATCACCAGAGCTTCAGGATATCTCTTTTCCCATGAATTGATTTTTCCCAGTAAAAAAGAAGCATCGTAATAGTTTGGCTTAGCGTTTAAGATTTCGTCACATAAAGATCTGGCATCCTTGTATTTACCGTCCCAGGCAAGAGCTTGAGCTTTTTTAAAAGCCCCGTCAATATCAGTTATAGCCGTCTTATTCTGGGCAACCAGTGATATGCTCAACCCTGATATAAGCAGAGTGATAGCCAGAAGTTTCGATAATGTTCTCAACCGTTTCAACGTCTCAACAGAAGTTTCTTAACACGGATTGAAAGCTCATTCGGACTGAATGGTTTGGTCAGGTAATCATCAGCACCAAGGTTAAAAGCTTCCAAAACAGTATCCTCATTTCCCAGTTTTGATAGCACAATGATCGGAGTAGTAAGCTTATAATTAGTCCTGACCTGGTTGATCAATTCCAGTCCACTGATAAAAGGCATTAGCAAATCCGTAATGATCAGCTTGATTTCCGATTCAGGTTGCTTAAGGATGTCTAAAGCCTTGCTGCCGTCAATTACTGCAAAAACCTCATGACCATCAAGTTTAAGGCGATGTTCCACAGTTTTCAATACCATGTAATCGTCTTCACACACCAGTACTTTTGCCATGATTCAAGATTTATTGGTTAGCCTTATTTTCGAAATCGCTTTTTAATTCAGCCAGAGCATTCTCAAGGTTTTCCCTGAAACCCGCATAAATATCTGGTATAGTGTCGATATCTCTTTCTTCTGCTGATAAATGTTCCAGGTGGCTAGCCACCGTAAACAGCTCTGTCATACCAACCATGCTGAGGTTTGGTGCAAACTTGTGAATGTGGAAACGGAAATTCTTCCAGCTGGCTTCAGTTAAGCTCAAATCAAGTTCAGCCATTACTTTCGGCGTATTCTCAATGAAATATCCGATCATTTCATTCATGAAAGCCTCATCGCCGGCAGCCAATTCCTTCAGATAATCGAGGTTATATCTTTTCATGGGTTAGTACAATTTATAACAAACTTACTAAAATTACAGGGACGACTTAGTCGCCAGTGTGTTCATTCAATCAAAACGATTTTACAGTTTGTAATTGCATCACGAACTATCATTGTAACCAGATAAACTCCAGGTGCCAGATTCTGGCCGGCAGGTCCTTTCCCATCCCAGTCAATCTGATATTCGCCGGATTCATATCCTTTGTTTGTCAGCACACGAAGCAATGTTCCCTTCAAGTCACGGATGCTGATAAGAACGGGTGATGATTCCCGAATCCTAAAACAGATATGTGCCACCTCCTGAAAAGGATTGGGGTAAACCGGCATCAGGCCGGTTTCCTCAATGGTCAGTGGTTCATCCTTAATGTTGGAAGCTCCGGGAGTCGGATGCCGGGTGAAAGTATGCCGTTCCGCTCCTCCGTCAGGGTATCTCCCTGATGATACATCCGCATCCAGCATGGATACTGTCAAAGTATCAATCCAGGTATATCCGGTGGAGGTTTTGACAGACAACTCAAGTTGCCTGGATTCATGTCTGATGGAGAATCCAAGATGGTCGACTCCGAGGCCAGGCCTTCCATCGGCCAGCAGAATCCTATAGCCATCTGGAGGGATGGATGTTACATCCGGATCTCCAACGGGGATCTTCCACTTTCCGGGATTATCCACATCATCCGTAATGAACAGGCCGCTTAAGTTGGCGGCACTGCTTCCCCGATTATAGATCTCGATCCAGTACGAATAGGATCCAAGCCTGTCAGGATAGATTGAAATGTTAGCAGGCATCACTTCGTTGATGGAAAGTTCCGGCACTTCATCAGTATAACTGAAGTGGGCAATGATTTCAGATGCCCATTCAAAACGCTGGCTGATCTCCCCGGCCGGCAATAACCTGGAATCAGTTGCATCTTCACCGGCCACACCCATCAGCGACAGATCAAAGGTCAGATCATTACTCGAAGGACTAACCTGGTGAACTTCAACCCCAATGATATTCTCTCCGTCTCGGAGCAGTTCAGCAGGAATGAAATAAGGATAATAGGTAACTGCTCCGGTTCCATCCACTCTGGTTAAAGCCAGTGTGGTGAAATTGGAGGTATCAGGCATATTGGAGCGGACTACCTCTGTACCATTCAGATAAACAATTGCGCCATCATCTCTCAGAAGACTGACTTGCAATGCTTTCCATTGGCCTGCCGACTTAATGGTAAATTTGTTGGTAAAAAGACAGGAAATATACTTGTTCAGGGTGTCGGGTCCAAAAGATAACTCAGTGGCTACTTCACTGTTATTATATCCCAGGATACCCTGACCTTCCGGCCAACTATTACTGATGTCCGAATGGCTCCAATCTGATTCAGGGTATATCCCGGTATCGAGATACTTCCAGATACTCATCGCCGGAATAAGGGCAACCGTATCTCCCGGCTTGATCGTGTTTGTCTTTATTTCCCAGCGGTCAAGCTTATACCAGGGCGATGGAAGAGCTTTAATTGAAAGAGTATCATCGCCGTAATAAGCCGTTGTTTCTCCGGAATTTGTTATCGGCCAGTCTCCGATAAAAATATTACCTGCTCCGGGAGGATCAACGAATAGCTTTAGAGGAACAGGATCTCCCTTATGGAAATATGCCTGAAGATGTTTACGAACGAAGGATTCTCTATTGCCTGAAAAGAAATTCATCCGTTCAATGTTTTGCCGCCAAACTTCGTAACTCTTAATGGTTGGTAAATCAAAGTGCTGCCCGGAAAGATCAATAAAAATCATCCCATGCTCGTTTTTCCATCTGTCTATATGCCGGTCCCGCATTTCCCGGTCGATATTGGATCGAAGGCTGTCTGTTATGCGGAGTAACCTTTCGGGTTTGAAAGTTGTATTCAGATGATACTGAAAGGTTTGCATAAATAACTGCTTAAAATCAGGATTTTCAAGGAGTTTTCTGAACAGATCAGTTGAACCCGGAGAATCGGGTGTTCTTTCGCGGGTTGCCCAATGGATGGAATTCGTCCATGGATACTGATAAGCAAGATCCTCATCATACAGGATCCATCGCCAGACGCCGTTCTCAACCCTAGGTCGCCAGAAGCGCATATTACCTTCGGGCCAGTCCTCGTTGGCAAAAAAGATTTGTGAAATCTGATAATTAATATATTCCTGAATATCCATATGCTTGCTGACCCATTCATAGTTATCGGCATCGGTTAGCTTCCGGGCCCTCACAAAGTCCATCAGTTCCTTGTACTTTATTGTGTCACCTTCTTTGATTTCTATCAGTCCGGTATAATTAATCATATCAATCTGGTTCTTATCGAAACCATGATTTTCCTGAATAAAATCAGTCCCGAGCATCTCACGGATATTATGAATTCCCCAGTAAGCTCCGTTCAGGAAAACAACCGATGGGCGGTAAGCCGGTTGGTCAATATCCATTCTCCCTGCCAGGAAAGTCTGAAGGACACCGTCCTGCATCATTGTAAAAGACCAGTCCTGCCCACTATTCCTCAGTTTAATTTCATTGAATGAAGAGATCGGTTTATCCTTAAAAAACTGATAATTT
>JAZDPC010000028.1:0-7018 GCA_043797975.1 Bacteroidota bacterium | reverse complement strand
AATGGAGGAGGAAAACCTGTTTGGAAAGGATTCGGATTATATTGTTGTAAGTTCTGAAAGTGAAAAAAGTGAATCAAAAATTCCTGCTGCATGCAAATACTTTCAGGTACGGCATATGAATCTGTTTGAATTTTTTGAGACGAACAGTTGGAGATTTGCCATGAGATAATGTTTTTTTTCCTATGCGTCCTTTGCGCATACTTTGCGAACTTTGCGGTTACAAAGAGTTTTCGGAGCAAGCTCAAGATTAAATTTTAATTTACCCCCGGCTACAATTTCAACGACACCATGAACTGGTCAGCAGGAAGTATCGGGCCGAACGCACGGGCATATCCGAACGACAGGTTTGATTTAATCAGCGAGAATAACACCAACTCAAAGTCGAGTTGGGCACCGGTGGAATAATAGTTCAGGTTGGGAAGACTGTTAGCCAGGTTGGTGATATACCCATCCCAAATACCGACAAGCGGGCATAGGTCGAATAGAATCCCAGCAATCCGAATTTCCGGAAGCGGACGGGGGGTAAATTGATTTCTGTGGTCAGTTTGGCATAATTCAGGCCGGAAAACCGGTCTATCTGCACTCCCGGAAAACTCTGCATCTCCCGGTATTGCTGTGGGGAGCGGTAATCGACCCAGTTGTTGCCGAATCCTCCAAAGTAAAAATAGCTGTTGGTTTTATTCCTGTCATTGTTTATGTACAGTCACCGCGTTCTGGTAAACAGGTATGCCGTTACTGATCAGCCGGATGCTGAGTTGATGGGGCAGGCTGTTCTTATTCAGGAGCTGCACAAAATAATTGTTGTTGCCTGCACTGTTGATCTTCACCCAATTATTTGAAGCCGTAAAGGTAGATTCTTCATTGATACCCGTACTGATCACATTTAACACCTGCAGCTCATTATAGTTGAAATCGAGAATACATTGCACCACTTCCCCGGAGGTGATATTGATTCTGGCTTCGACCATCCCGCTTGAGTACCTGACTTCGAACGTAGCGCTGATACCCGGTGTCTCAAAAAGCAGGTTATCGGCAACTTTCATCTGGTCAAAGTTGCGCGAATCGAACATGGTCCCTGTCAGCTGTTCTTTCGGTGGGTAACTGTTTGTTCTACCCGGCATCAGAAGTGCAAATACAAGAAAACCTATAAAAACACCTGCAACAAATAGAAATGAATACCTTACATACTGACGTTGCCAAAATGGAGGTTGGACATTTACCAGTGTATGATCATCCTTGTTTTTCATAAGTACAACGTTCCTCTGGAAAAGTTTGAAAATTTACAACAAAAATCTGACATTTTTTACACTACTTCAAATTATTTCCCTGAAGCCAGTAAAGAGAGCTTCCAAAGGTCTTTCCGGTTCATCCGCAATACCGGGGAGATGGCTAAGTAACCCGAACGCCCGATTCGTTGTCTCAGTGACTTCAATTCTTTTAGCTTCGCAGGGATCGACGGATCAGGAGAAATAATAAAATCATTCTCACGGAGCATCAAAACACTTTTGGCCTTGATGGAAAGTTCCGTGTAGAGGTTGATAAAACAATAGAGGTCGAAAACAACTTCGCCCGGAAAGTAATTCCGGATCGATAGCAGATAATTTCCGGCCCGGGTCTCCGAAAATTTCCCCTGCCGGATCATGCGCAGTAATGCCACCTCGGTATCGAATTCCATTTCGAGCCATTTCCGGATGGCTTTTTCATTGTACTGGAAGCTCAGGATCAGCGACACCGGGATAATGACAAGAATGAATACCGTGGCTAAGACCGGATAGGCAGTGAGCGCGTTGAAGCAGCCGTGGATCAGGACAGCCGAGACAGCGCCCAGCAAAACAGCTACTCCAAAAACCGCCTGACGGTTGAGACTGCTCACTACCAGGATGGCAAAAATGGCAGTCGTGCCGCCATGCATTACGGCTGTACCGAAGCCCCGCGTGATCCAAACCATCAGGTTCGAATCTTCCTGACCGTAATGGATGAGATAGAAGATATTTTCGGCAAGGGAAAATGCCGCCCCGGTGCTGAATCCATAGATGGCCCCGTCGATCATGAATCCTACACGGTTCCTTTTGATCAGCAGGAGGATCAGCCCCATTTTCAGAAACTCTTCCACAAAAGGAGCCACAGTTCCCGACAGGAAGTCAAAGCTCAGGTGAAAGTACCCGACCAGAAATGTATTTGCATAAAAGCTCAGCGCAGCGCTGAGGATGCCCCAACCCAGACAGGCCAGCAGGATCATTTTATTTACCAGCCGCAGGCTGTCAAGGAATAGAAAAAGGCTGAGTAAAAGAAATACAGGGCTGAGAGAGATAATGACTTTATAAAACATACCGGCAAATTTAATGATTACCTTGCCATGGCAACTAACTGCCAGTACGGCGGGATATATCCAACCTTGCCAACGAACAGCCTGACCTTTTCTTCGGTTCTGGCACGAATGCGGGAATGGAGGTTTTCAAATGCATTGTTTTTCAATCCCTGAGTGGCGCTCATTCCTTCCGGTATGGGTCCCTCTTTATGGAACAGGTTGAGTAAGACCGAATATCCCTTCACCATCCTGGCGACGGGTAATAACCATGGGTTGATACGGATCTCTTCCCCTTTACCTGCATTTTCCAGCATGACATCCATAACGGCATTATAGATATGGTCATTGAATAATGTGCGGGGATCCCTCCATTCAGCGACCACAGCCAGCTGCGGGTCGTATTCAAGGTCGGAGGGCATCATGGTGACAAAATGTTCTACGCCGAATTCATGGAGTAATCGGACCACTCCCGGGGATGAAATGGTGGAGATGGCCTGCCAGAGATGGATACCGTACCGCCGGTAGGCCTGGGAACCGACTTCCGAACAAAACATCGCTGAAGTATCCTGGAAGTTCATTGTAAAATCGTACGGAATATGCCTGATGAGTGCTTCGTGGTACATATATTTTGCCGCTTTGTGTGGGATCATGGGATCATTGACAAGCTGGGGAAGGTCGGCCCGGGGTCTCAGGACCATGAATCGCAGTTTTTTATCAGCAATATACTGCGCTACCGACGAAACGGTCACCCCTCGTTCGATGTGCGCCTCGACCAGGTATGGAACATCAGATTTTTCATCCACGTAGATCATGGCAACATGTGAAAAATTCCCCGGGTAATCATTTCCTCTTGAGATCAGGGCAGAAACGACTGCTCCTCCGCGGGAAACCAGGAGGTCACCGCTGTGTACTGTGATCCCGAAGATCTTTGCCGAAGGAGTAGCGGAGGGTTCTTCATTTATGAACATCACAGGATCGAAATCCATCCCCGGCGACTGCAGCAGCACTTCCTCTACGGCAGCCCGCATGCCGTAAAGAGCCTGGTAGATCGTATTTCTCGCCTCTTTCGAATTCATATCCCAGTGTTGTGATTGCAACTTTATGCTGTTGCGCACCCGGATATAGTAGCCGATGAACCAGTCCTGGTCTTGTCTCCCGGCTGCCACCACCGGGGCCATGGCAAAGAAATTGTATGTGAGTTCTGAAAACACAGGATCTTCGGCAGACAGCCATTTACCTTCTGTTTTCGCAAGAGAGGTTTCAGCGATGTTCTTCAGTTCCCTCAGTTGGGCCTCACGGAGAGCGGGATCTGCTAGTTTCTCTTCCCGGAAGGTTTTCTCCAATCTCTTCCACAAAGTATCTTTATTCCAGGCAAAAGGCGTTCCCCCGGCCAGGAAAGTCGCTTCACCGGGAGGGGAACCTGGAATCAGCAAAATAATGTATAAAAGCAGAAGCGCTGAACCTATTGCCAGAATTACTTTCCCGGTTTTTTTCATTAAAGGGTCCTCCTTTTATTTTCCTTGGGATTGGATCCTTAAAAATAGTATTAATTTCTTTCTTGCATTCAGGTTCCCTATTCATTATATTTGTCTGGTTTATTATGATATGAATATTCCATCATTCCTCAGAATTTGTGCGCTGACAGTTATAGTCATAATCGCCGGTGCAGCGTGGGAATCCTGTAACAAGGAAGAGGAGGGCAATGTCCCTACCGAAGAAGAGCAATACACTGAATTACTGAACCTCATAACTTCTGATAGTATTACACAATCATTCTCCGCGGAGGGGTACCAACTGGAAGGCACATTTATCGAAAACCCCGATGCAAGCTACCCGGCTGACCAAACGGTATATGATGCCGGAGCTATATGGATCAGGAGTTCCGGAAACGATTATCAGTGTATCGTTGTCATTATCAATAAGTTTTCATCGCAGGGTGAGGCTGTCACTGCATTAAATGGGGAATCGGGATTAACTGATTCGGTTCCATCTTCAATTGGGAACCTTGCCCAACAGGGGACGGTTGATTACAAGAGCAACAGGATCATAAATGCCCTGGAGTTCGTAAGGAATTCCTATTATGTAGTTATTGGCGCCTGTAGCTGCGACACCTTTTCCCCGGCCACTCCTTTTACAACGTTATACTCCATGGCTCACCGGCTTGACAGCAGCCTTACCACATCAGCTCAATTGAAATATGACAATATAAAGCATCCTGCTTCGTATAAACCAAAGCGGTTCCAGGAAACTGCAAACTTCGGAAATGTCAAAAGTATACTGAAACAACGGATGTTTCAACTGGTATTATATAAGGGATCCGAAGAAATAGGGTATGCTGACGTGCGGTTCAAAGCGTCCATGAATTATTACGACGAATGCCCTCCATCCTCCTACTGCTTCATCAACTCACAACAGGTTACCTGCCATAAAATAGATTTGATCGGTGAGCTGGTCCGGTTTCATTTGAATAAAGGCGCATCCGACGGAGATCTGGTGGCCGGTGACGGAGATATCTTACTTCGTGGGAGTACTTCCTTTACCTTTGATTGCGGGGGGCAATACGAACTTCAGGAAACGATTCAGATAGACCAGGAAATCGGGGATATCACAGAGGACGAGACCCTGGCTGGCGATAACACCAATACGGCCGAACCCACTGAAGGATTGTGGCCGGTTGTGTTTCTGAATTACAGCGGTTGCCAGTGTCCCAGTGTTGAATATATTTTATTGAACTCTTTATCCCTTTACTTCCATGACAACGATTCCGGCGGAGCATTGGATATGATTTCAGAAATTGTCGCTATTTTCATGAAATACCAGAACCAGTACAAAATAATCAAGTTCAGTAACCCTACACAGCTAAAAATCAACCTGATATATTTCACCCTCAGGTTAATTGCCAAATATATCGTAGTTCCGGTCTGGGACGACATCAATTTTGTAGGAAGTGCGGTTAGAACCTTTACAGCGGATGATCAAAAAGTGAGTTGGCTGCCCTGACCAATTCTTTTTAAAATTAGTATTAATTTTACTAGGTCGAAAATCAATATCCTATGAAAAGCAAATCCTTTTTCCTTTGGGCAATGGTCTCTGTGATCATAGCTATGGGGGCAATTCATCCCCTTCTTTCCTATGCAAACAAGCTGGAAGGAGATACACTCATCCTGGTGGGTGTAAAACTGAATGGTACCACCCTGACCGATTCCTTATATATGCGGATCACTTCCGGCGGAAACCAGGTGGAAGCCAGAAAATTCATGCAACTGCTTGGAGGGACCTTTTGTCCTTTTTCGCATGTGTTTCATCAGAATGGTTTCATGACTCAGTACGGAAGATATATCTCGTTCACCGGACTGGGTTTTGACCAGGGGATGGTCAACCTCCAACTGATTAAAATGGTACCACCGGCAGTCAATCGTTTCGTGAACGGCGATTCCGTCTATTTTGCTCCCCTTGCCTTTCTGGCAGAGACCCTCGATGGATCCGTAACCTTCGATGCCATCCAGCAGCTGATGGAGATCACCTGTGCTCCGCCGCCGGTTTTCGGCGATGTATTCCCGCCTGCAGCGCCGGTTGCCAATGCCCTCCAGGGTTCGGGATACATCGTTCAGCAGGGAGATATCAACAAGGAAAATCCGATTGAATTCTGCCTGGCAGGATACACCCCGAACGCCAACGGGAACAATGCCGATTTTCCCTATTTCGGCATCCAGTTCCCGCCCTATCCGGGATCCGACAGCATCTTCACACCCCCGATGAACTTTACATTTCAGGAAAATGAAGCAATGGTCTATATCGGCCTGACGCCTCCCGAATGCAAGTATTACAGCTACCGGAGCTACCTGATGAACAGGTTCTACGAATTCCCCTATCCCCGGCGCATCAAGATCAATGCCAGCCTGGGGGAGACGACCAGCATGTACCGTATGCGGCCTGATCTTCCCCTGGATTCCATGTTCGGACGCAAGTTTGCCCTCATCATGTCGGCCGACAGCCTGGTCGCCATGCAGATCAAACAAACCATCCTTGCCGCCACCCCCGAGATCGCCGAAGCAGATATCCATTTTGATATCCTTCCTGCGGAGATATTCTATCTGGGGCTCCAGCCGCAGAGCGACTGGGGAAATTTCCTATGCCGGGCCGTTCTTTTTGCCGACAGCGCCGCCCAGCAGGCCTATATGAACAATGTTCCGGTAGAGATCATGCGCGTAACCCCCGATCCGTCGACTCCGCAGGTTCCGTTCAGCCTCCACCCCTTTCTCCCCAGAGCCTGCGGAACCACTGAATTCGCCCTGCTCCCCGATATGGCGCTTCTGGAGGAAGCCATCTTTGATGCCTATCAAACTGACTATGAGATGATCATGCTATTGTCCTGGCCTTTCAACATGGAAGGATTCACAGCAATCCAGCTCGGGCAGGACGCCGCCGGGGATAATCATGATGCCCTGTACATCACTACCTCCGATTTTCAGTTCAGGGATAATGACAGGATCCTGACTTACGGAGTGAATCATTTCATGACCGGAAAGGCTGAATATACCAATATTGATATCTATGGAAAAAAATACCTGAACGGATTCGGGGGAATCTCCAATCTGATGCTGGCAAAAAGCGCCAGGCAGTTTATTTCCGATACCACGATCGCCGACAATTTGTACGCCTGGACCTTTACCCGCCATCCCATCCCCGGAAATCCCTATATCTATTTAG
>JAZDPC010000048.1:0-24217 GCA_043797975.1 Bacteroidota bacterium | reverse complement strand
TTCCTGAATTTCGGAACTTCTACCAATGCAGATCAGGCTGTTGCTGTATCGAGGGAGGTTTACCGGCAGGGGATCGGAGGGATGTGGATCCAGTTCCTGGTGCTCTTCCTGACCCCGTTTTACTGGTTTTCAACTTTCTTTTTCCGCCGGGTAAGACTGACAACCATCGGGGATTATTTCACGGAGCGGTTCAACAGCAAGTTCCTCGGTGGCAGCTACGCCGTCTTTACCCTGCTTCTTGCCCTTTTGGGAGGCGGTGTCGGGTACATGGTGGCATCCAAAACCATGGTGGCCATGACCCCCAAGCCGATCGAAGCCTGCACTCCTGCCGAACAGAAAAGCATTTCGGAATTCAAGGAATTCCAGTCGCTCCGGAAAGAACTGGCAGCCGGATTAACCGCTGACCAGCAGATCCGCTACGAACAACTCAACGATAAGAACAAGAAGGGTGAGCTGCACTCCTTCTTCAGCTATACCAATGAGCTGTGGTTTTACTTCATCTATGCACTGGTAGTGGGGATGTACACGATGATGGGAGGCTTCCGGGCTGCAGCCATAACGGATGCCATCCAGGGAATTTTAATTCTGATATTTTCACTGATCCTCATACCGGCCGGACTGGCGAGGGTGGGCGGATTTAGCGGCCTGCATGCCAGTGTCCCCGACTATATGTTCGAGCTGTTCGGATCGGCAACCATGAGCGAGTATGCCTGGTATACGATCCTGGCCATGTCCCTGGCCAACCTGGTTTCGATCGTGGCGGTGGTGACCGGCATGCAAACAGCCGGATCAGCCAAAAATGAAAATACTGCCCGTATCGGGATGATCGGCGGGATGTTCACCAAGCGTGTCATCATGGTGTTCTGGGCATTGGCAGGCTTGCTCGCTATTGCCATCTACGGTGGCCAGCTCAGCGATCCCGACCTGATCTGGGGCTTCATGACGAACGACCTCCTGGTACCGGGTGCCATCGGACTGATGCTGGCAGGTATCCTGGCAGCCAACATGTCAACGCTCAGCGGAACGTCAATTTCCTATGCTGCCCTGTTTATCAGGAATTTATACAAACCCTTCTATCCCGATAAATCAGAAAAACATTATCTCAATGTCGGTCGTGTCGTGATCGGTGTAACTCTGGTCGGCGGCATTGGCATCGCCTTGGTTGTTGACAATCTGCTCGAACTGTTCCAGTACATTATCTCCATACCGGCCATCTTCGGAGCCTCCATCTGGCTCGGTTTCATGTGGCGCCGCGTAACCAGGAAGGCCGTTATCTGGCAGGTAGCCATCTGCCTGGTCGTATATGCCTTGATTCCCAACCTGTTCCCCGAGATCAGGTCGATCAACCATAATCCGAAATTGATCGTTGAAACCCAACCCTACGTAACTACCATCAAAACCAAGGCTTTGCAGAGTGATGTGAATGCCGGCCGGGCCCTGACTATTGGCCAGAAGGTCGAGAAATCGGTAACCATTGCACCGGTAGGCGTTTTCTTTGATAAAGTGGCACGTGAAAACCCGGAAGATCCGAACTCACCGAAAATCGGTGTCGACCGTTTCCATGCTGAAATATGGATGGTCAGCTGGCTCGGATTCGACATGACAAAACTGAAGAAATCGGAACTGGTATCGATACGCTTCTTCTTCGATGCGCTCTTCCCGTTCCTGCTACTCTTCCTGATATCTTTCTTCACCCGCCCGGAATCGAAAAAACTTCTGGACGATTTCTTTACCAAAATGCATACACCGGTGCAGAAAACACACGAAGAGGATGAGTTGGCACTGGCGACAGGCCGGGCGAATTTCGCCCAGTTCGAAAAAGAAAAGATGTTCCCGCACAGCAATTGGGAGTTCCGGAAATGGAAGAAGGTAGATTACATCGGCTTCTTCGGATGCTGGATTCTGGTGGGTTTGGTAATCCTGCTGCTGTGGACGGTGGTGACGGTAAAATAGTGATAAAGTGATGAGTGATGAGTGACGAGTACTTATCTCTTATCACTCATCACTCTTCACTCTTCACTAATATTTGCACAAATGCACAAAGGTGATACTTACATAAAGACTGGCCAACGCTCCTTCGACGACCTCTTCCCCCGCGTAAAGGCCTTCCTGGATCAGGATGTGCTGGAACTGAACATTGACGGGGAGAAGGTCAGGGGATACCGGTCACCAGACTCCAAATCGATCTGGATCCGGGATCATTCCGATATGCTTCGGGGTGCAAAATATTTCGAGCACGACCTGAAGAGTACGGTCGACCATTTTGCCGCCACTCAGGCAGCTAATGGGCGCATCTTTGATTACGTGACAACCCATCCGGAAAAGCTGACCGGCGAACGGGAAAACTGGACCAAGTATGTGCGGGTGCCGGTCGAAGCCGACGTTGAATTCCGGTTTATTAAAGCCGCCTATATCGCCTGGCAGGTCACCGGGGATGACGAATGGATACTCGGATTACTGCCCAATATGGAGCGGGCACTGAGCTACATTTTCACGAATCCGCAGCGGATTGATGCGGCATCCGGACTCGTAAAGCGCGCTTATACTATTGATACCTGGGATTTTGCCTATACGGCAGGAAAGCATCCCTGGCTGCAGTTCCAAATCGACGACAATACCTACTGGGGGATATTTCATGGGGACAATAGCGGGTACTATGAAGCGCTAAGAATCCTTATTACTTTACTTGAATACTTCGAGACAAAGGAGAAAGGAGAAAGGAGAAAGGAAAAAGAATATATAGCTCAAGCTACGGCCCTAAAACTTAAGACGAATGAGCTGTGCTGGAATGGACGGTTCTATACGCATTTTGTGAAGCTGACGCCGGTGACGATTGATGGGGTGGATGAGGCGGAACAACTCAGCCTGAGCAATCCGATGGCGATCAACCGCGGCTTGGCTTCCCATGAACAGGCTGTAAGTATCATAAAGGAATATATCCGGAGAGAAAAGGAAGGCAGGGCATTTGCCGGGTGGTTCTCGATCGATCCGCCTTTTCCGGATGGGATATTCGGTGATGAAAAGATCATCGGGGGCGCGTATATCAATGGCGGAATCTTTCCGCTGGCCGGCGGTGAACTGGCCATGGCTGCATTCAACCATGGTTTTGAATCCTACGGAGTTGAGATCCTTAAAAAATATTATAACCTGATCTCGGAGAAGAATGAAACCTTTCTCTGGTATTTCCCGGACGGAACTCCTTCCAGTGTGGAAACCAGCACCAGTCCCGAAGCCATGCCTACCGACGGCTGGGGTTCTTCTGCCATGGCCTGGGCCCTGATCGAGGGATTGGCAGGGATCGAGGACAGACTGAAACGGTACGAAAAGATACGCCTATCGCCGAGGTGGTTGGCTGCGGGAATCAGACAGGCAGAAGTTGGAGTTGGATATGAGGGCATAAGGGCTTCAGGGCTTGAGGGCATGAGGATTTCACCTCTCCCGCGACCAACGGGAGCGCGGGAGAGGGGGCCCGCGGGTGAGGTGAATTAACCCGTCACGCATCACGCGTCACGCGTCACGAGTGCGGCTGGGACGGTTAAGTACGAATATATGTACAATGATTCTGAGTTCCTCTTCACTCTGAACTGTGCGTCGGATGTAGACTTCCATGTGCTTATCGGCTCCGATGACCTCCCATACAGCGTGCAGATTGACGGCACACACGTGGCTTTTCAGATTGAATGGGTGGAGCAGAGCCAGTATGTTAATTTTGCGGCAAGAATCACTGGCGGGTCAGATATCAGAATAAATCTTAAACATGAATAGAAATCGCTTTCTACAATCGCTGGGACTGGTTTCCGGTGGATTATTGGTTGCCCGGACAGGCCTGTCATACAGCAATCCGGAAGATTTCTCAAAAGCATTGGCAGGTGCTGAGGATGATACGGAATTCTGGAAAAAGATCCGCGAACAGTTCATCTTTCCCGATGATTATATCTACTTCAACACCGGAGGTATCGGTTCGGTGCCCAGGCCGGTGCTGGATATGGTCGAGAAATCGAACATCGAGAACGAGCAGTATCCCAAACCCGGTCACGATGAAGCCCGATGGTTGAACGTCAAGAAAACCTGCGCACCATTTTACGGACCCACGGTCCTGCCGGAAGAGTTATCGCTCGTGAGCACCGCAACGGAGGGAATCAATATCATCCTGAACGGGCTGATGCTGCGGCCGGGCGACGAGGTGATCACCACCTACCATGAGCATGTGGCGCTGAACCTTCCCTTGCTGAACCATATCAAGATCAGCGGGATCAAGGTAAAAGCCTTTCAGCCCGACCTGAAATCCGGCGCGGGCAACGTGGAGATGATCCGGAACCTGATCACGCCCCGCACCCGCCTGATCTTCCTGTCGCACATAACTACTACTACCGGACAGGTGTTGCCGGTTGCGGATATCGGTAAGCTTGCCCAGGAAATGAAGATCCTCTTCGCTGTCGATGGCGCCCAGGCACTGGGAGCCATGCCGATGGACGTGAAAACCATGGGAATCGATTTTTATGTGGCATCCGGACATAAATGGCTACTGGGACCGAAACGCACAGGCCTCCTCTATATCAGCAAGGAAAAACGCGAACTGGTTCACCCCATGACCATCGGAGCCTATTCCGAGATGGAAAATGACCTGAAAAAGGGCGACTTTAAATTCCGCGAAAGCGGCCAGCGGTACGAATATGGTACGCAGAACGAGGCCCTCTTCTTCGGCCTGGAACGGGGCGCTCAATTCATTCAGGCCATCGGGATCGATAAAGTCTATGCCCACAACCGGGGCCTGGCCGAGAAATTTTATCACGCCATCGAACAGATGCCCGATATGGAAATGCTCTCTCCGGCTGAAGAACAGTACCGTTCGGCCATGATCACCTTCCGGAGTAACAAGAAAAAGAACCAGGAAATATCCGATTATATCACCGGCCAGAAACGCATGCGGATCCGCGTGGTGAACGAGGATAACCTGAATGGCGTGAGGGTGTCGTTCCACGTCTGTAACCAGGAGTGGGAGGTGGAGAAGTTGCTGGAAGAGATTGGGAAGTTATGCTGATGTGCCAATGTGCCAATGTGCTAATGTGCTAATGTGCTAATTACTAAGAGATTAAATTAGAAATAATGCTGTTAAATCTGATTTTTAAGAATATTCCACGGATTTATGTTCCGGGGGGATCGCAGGAAGTGGTGCGGACCGCAGCGTCTGCCATTCAATCGTATGCAAAAAATGCAAAATGCCTCGATATTCGTGAATATTCGCCCGGAAGCGGCGGACTGTACATCGGACTAAAATCCGATGCACTCACCGGCGCACTGAGCCAACTGCTCCCGGCCAATCTTCCGGAGCGATATATATATCTGAAGATCAATGAGGTAGGAACCAGTTGTCTGATTGCCTCACATCGTTACTACCTCTACGGATTTGTTCAGTACCTGTTATCGGACCTGATGGATGAAGACTCCTCGGCCTACACGAACGGCAGGATCTTTGAACCGGCCTTTAAAAACCACCGGGTGGCCTATGATTATTTTCTCACGCAGGAAGGCCGCATCACGCAGGGCCTCGACCGTGAAACCTATATGCGGGAACTGGCCCGCAACGGATTCACGCATGTGGAAGTGAACGGTCTGGGTTCGCCGATGGCCATCGAGACCGGTCCCAAAGGCGAGGTGTATCCGATGTTCTATACCTATTGCCCGGCTCTCGATCAGTTTGTGTACAGCGAACTGAACAAAGGCATCTATCCCTACTATTATCTTGCCGCCAACCTGACCTATCTGAAAGAGAATGCCCGGCTGGCCAGGAAATACGGACTGATCCCGGGGATGCTCTCCTTCGAGCCCCGGAATGTGCCCGAGGAGTTCTTCAATAAATATCCGATGCTTCGGGGCGCCCGGATCGATCATCCTTTCCGGAGTTTCAGGCCGCGCTACAACATGACGATCACTCATCCGAAGGTTTTGGCTCACTATGCAGAAATGATCCAAAAGCTGCTGAAGGAGGTTCCCGATTTGGGCTTCCTGAATATCTGGACCAACGACAGCGGCGCCGGTTTCGAACATACCAAATCGCTTTACGTAGGCCGCAACGGTGGCGCCTACTTGGTGCGCGAATGGAAGGATGATGCCGAGATCGCCAAACTCGCCGGCGATAATGCATTGAGGTTCTTCGGAGTGCTGAAAGATGCCGCAACCGAGATCAATCCTGATTTCAGGGTGATTACCCGCATGGAATCTTTCTATGGTGAGCATGATATCATCATCAACGGACTGAAAGGAAAGCTCGATATTGAAACGGCATCACTGATCCAGCGCGGCTGGGATATGCCGTACAGCCATCCGATGTATCCGGACCGGAAAGACATCAACGCAGGATGCGTTTTCCAGCAGGATTTCGATGATCGTGAAAAACCGATCTTCCAGGGTATCCAGGAAAAGGGATCGCAGGTAGCGTTCTATTATGCATACGGACCGCAGACCATGTTTGCACCGCTGATGGGCATTCCCTATCCGAAGCTGACCCGCAAGCGCCTTGATACCCTGAATAAAAACGGGGTGAACTACCTGTCGCACATGGGCGGAACATTCCCACCCGAGAAGGTTCCGTACAATATCAACCATGAGGTTCTCCGTAACTTCCAGCTCAACTCCGGCCGGCCGGTTGAAGAGGTGCTCGAAGCTTATGCGAAAAAGCATGTTCAGGGAGAAGAATACAAAACCTTGCTGAAAGCCTGGGATATCACGGAAGCCGGTATTCTCGGCTTCCCGAACATATCCTCGCTCTATTCAACCATCGGATTCACCTGGTACCGTCTCTGGGTAAGACCGTTTGTGCCCGATATTGAAAAGATCCCGCAGAAAGAGCGTGACTTTTATGAAGATTTCATGTGTACGGTTCCCCATAACCCGAATAATGTGGACCTCAGCAAGGACGTTCTCTTTACGCTGACAACCCCTGAGAGGAGCCATGAGGATGCCAAACGCATCGATCAGAACGTGCTCCCGAAACTGGATGAAGCCATCCGTCTGTTGGAGACCATCAGGGATAAGGCCCCGATCTGTGCCGATCAGCTCATCAGGGTAAAAGCCCTTCGTTGCTGGCTCACAACCCAGCGGAATATTGCCGTTTGGGTGGATTCGGTATACGGATTCATGAATGCCGGGAATCCTGCTGATAAACAGCAATACAAATCGAACCTCCAGGCCATGATGACACTGGAGATCGCCAACTCGGAAGTGCTGATAGACCTGTTTAAATCCGGCATTGAATTTATCGCAATGACCGATCAGGGCGAAACGCCTCTGATTTACGGGACCAATCTTCCCGAACTGCTGGTTAAGAGGATCGAAATGATGAAGACTTATTTCAACGACGATCCTTATATCGACATGAATTATATTGAACGGAAAGCCGGCGAACCAATCTATTAAACTGATGTTTAGAATCGGAATTGATAATTACGGACTTTTTCCGCTGAACCTGAGCCCCCTTGAAACCCTTCAGTGGGCAAAGGATCACGGTGCGGAGGGAGTGGCCTATTCGGGTCTCGATGATCTTACACGGGGCCGGTTTGACTGTAAAAAAATTCAGGAACTGAAGGCCTTTGCGCAGGACAATAACCTGTATCTCGAGTGGGGAAACGGTCAGCATGTGCCGAGGAACCTCTCGACCTGGGAAAAGAAGGACCTGTTCAATCACAACCGGGTTGCCGCCGAGGAGGCAGAGGCGCTGGGCACCCGGATCGTCCGTTCCTGTTCGGGCGGACTCATGCGCTGGAAGCCGGATTCCATCCCGACGAAACAGTTGCTCGAAGAGATGACCGAGGCCCTGCATGCCCAGAAGCAGATGCTGATGGACCATAACGTCATACTGGCCATCGAGACTCATTTCGAATTCACCACTTTCGAACTGATCCGCGTTTTTGAAGAGCTGGGGGCCAAACCCGGCGAATGGCTGGGAATTATCCAGGATACCACGAACGTGCTGACGATGTTAGAAGATCCGGTGATGTCAACCGAACGGATCCTTCCGTGGATCGTATCGACGCATATCAAGGATGGCGGATTCCGGATATCGGATTCGGGATTCAATTCTTTTACGGCGCCATTTGGGGAGGGGATCGTGGATTTTAGCACGATATTTTCCCTACTGGATACGCTTCCGTGGGACATTAACCTGAACATTGAGGATCACGGAGGTGATTTCGATATCCCGATAGGCAATCCTGATTTCAGGAAGGAATTTCCGGACCTGAACGACGACGAGATGGAAAAGCTGGTCGCCCTTGCCGAAGCCACACGCCTGAAAATGGAAGCCGGAACGCTGGCGGTGCTCAAACGACCCGAATGGCCGGAAGTTTGCGAGGAGCGGATGTTGAGGGACCTTTTACACCTCAAGGAGAAAGTAGGAAGGAAAAAGGAGGAAGGCTGAGAGACCGATCCGGTTTGGGGTGGAGGATTTCGAACCGCTTTATCAGGCTTATCTGGAGCAGGATAATCCATCGGGCAGGAAATATTTGTTCCTGGAGGAAATACAGGTGGTTCCCGGTTGGGAGCGCTGGGTTTACCGTATGTATGAATTCGAGGAGGTCAAGATCCTGATCAC
Organism: Bacteroidota bacterium; assembly: GCA_043797975.1. GTDB lineage: Bacteria > Bacteroidota > Bacteroidia > Bacteroidales > UBA12481 > UBA12481. The sequence continues at coordinate 15,627 of JAZDPC010000048.1, read as the reverse complement.
CGGGTCCAATGCTTCATTAACCCGGTCGGATCTTTCTTCCGCCCTCACCGGCCGCAACCGGGAAGTGCTCAACCATCCGTTCTCGTTCAGGGAATACCTTAGGATGCTGAATATCGATGTTTCGGTTGGTGGAGGTAGCCTGACTCCGGATACCCGGATCACGGTTCAGCGGGCGTTTACCGAATACATGAACCTGGGCGGGTTTCCGGAGGTGTTGAAATCGGGGGATGTTTCCCTGACGGACGCTTATTTTAAGGATATCATCCACCGGGATGTGATCTCGGCCAATCAAATACGCAATGCACGGGAGATCCGGGAGTTGTGTCTTTATCTGATCACCGACAGCGGTAACCGCCTGAGTTATGATTCCCTGCGCCGGATGCTGGGCGTAAAGAGTGTCTCTACCGTCCGGAATTATCTGGTACTGTTAAAGCAGGTTTACCTGATCCGGGCGCTTTCCATGTATTCTCACTCCATCAGGAACCAGATCTATAATCCCGATAAATACTATGTTACCGATATCGGTTTCTACCGGTCGCTGGCTTTCCGGTTCTCCGAAAATCTCGGCCAGGTACTGGAAAACCTTGTTTTTCATGAGCTGATGCGCCGGCATGAAGATCTCTATTACTGGTCCTCCCAAACCGGCCGGGAGGTCGACTTCCTGGTTCGCGAAAAAACCGTCCTCACCCAGGCCATCCAGGTAACCTATGATCTCAATCCGGAAAACCGCGACCGGGAGCTCTCCGGCCTGATAGCTGCCCGGAAGGAACTCGGCATTACCCGGCTGCTGGTCCTGACCCACAACCAGGAGGAGCGCATCCAGGCTGACGGTTGTGATATCGAAGTGCTGCCGGTTTGGAAGTGGCTGCTGACGTAGGATCGTTGAACCGGAAGACCTAGAGACCGAGGGAATGAGAGACTATTGCACACATTCCACATCATCACATCATCACATCCTCACATCTCCACATCCCGATCAAAGACGGTCAATAGGTTTCGTTCACAATTATTCGCTTAAACATTTGGTTATTAGCCCAGAAGCCAGTACCTTTTAACTGAACTTGTCGCGAATGAAACCAAACAGACCGATCGATCTTGATTACCTGCTATCGCGGGAACTGCCCAAATTGGGTTCGGTGGGTTGTGTTTTGAAGGGAATTCGAGCGGAATCTGGTAATAGGGAAATATACGCAAGATTGCGGTTATTGACTCGTTAGCAAACATTAAAAAAACAGAGCATATGAACATATATCGAAAAATTTTAGGGATACTGTCGATTATATTTTCAGTCATTACAATTATTTACCTATTGTATCTGATGGTTACTGAAATAGGTGATGATAGAATAATTAGTATTATTCTGTTTATTCCTGCCTATGTAATAATCCACTATATTATCTTGACTAAGTTTGGATTTAATAAGGAGTCAAAGAAAGACAATGTCTATTATTTGTTGGCTGGTATATTAATTATTCTGGTTCTATTAATATTTCCTGTAAGAATTGGATTTGAATATTTTCAAAACAAAAGAGAAAAAGAGAATCAAGAACTACTTAAAAAAGAAATGGTTGAAAAACGAGGGGAAATAAAGAATTGGAGAGATGATGAAAATCGTACAACAAAAATTATTGGCGAACTGAAAACCAAATTTGAATTTGGGAAGATATATTATCAACTCAAACTTAAAGGATTAAAAAAATCATATTCTGAATTAGAGATGATGATTATTCAGTTTGAAGATAAAGATGAATTTATAATTAACAACATCGAGATTCCTTTTTCATTATCATCAAATATCACATCATATGAATCAAATGACAGTTTGTATCTTGAAATAAAGAACTCTGAACTTTTTGATAGTATTGATTATGACAAAATTTATAATTGGGAATTAATCTCTAAAAAGAAATAAAATGGAACTTACTGACTTATTAACAATTATTGCAATTATAATTGGACCAATTGCAGCTGTTCAAATTGAAAAATATCTTCAACGAAATCGGGATTCAAAAAACAGAAAGGAAAGTATATTTAAAACTTTAATGGCAACTCGCGGTACTGTTTTATCATATTCGCATGTCGAAGCATTGAATAGAATTGATTTAGAATTCTCCAATGAGAAAAAATACAAGAAAATAATTGATTCATGGAAGGAATATTTTGACAATTTAAGTCAACATGCAACAGATGAACAATTGCCTGTATGGAGTGCAAGAAATGATGAATTACTAGCAAATCTTTTATATGAAATGGGTAAAGCTTTTAATTATAAGTTTGACAAAGTTTTGATTAAAAGAAATGTATATTCTCCAGTTGGTCATAGTAATGTTGAAAGAGAACAACAAGCACTTAGACATGGAATAATAGATTTATTAAATGGAAATCGAGCAGTGCCAATGACACTGATTCAAGATGACGATGTTATTAAGAATCAACAAGAATTTCAGGCTATTATGAGAGATTATTATGAAAAGAATACTCCAAAAGACGAGGAATAACGTTTGCTAACACGCGGTATAAAAAATTGCCGGGAAGTAGGTTATTTAAGGGTTGTAGCCCACTTCAACTTTTGTGTAACTTGACAGGAAATCGCCCGCAATCGGCAACTTATCATACCGCCAACCGTTATGCGTAATAATTAAAAAGCAGCCATTATGGAAATAAGTGAATTTACTTTAAAACTAATAATCCTCCTAATTCCGGGAGCGATAGCGAGTATTCTTATAGAGGCATTAACAATACATAAAAGTTGGTCTGTTTTTAAATTTATTTTGAATGCAGTTCTATTGGGTGGTTTTTCCTACCTTATTCTTCAGGTTGTAAATTTCATATTTCACTCTTCTTCCTGTGATCCAAACAAAGTCTTAGATATTTGGGGAGTATTAGTTTCTAGCAAATCACTGCCTTTTGATGAAATTCTTTGGGGCGTATTAATTAGCATTTTTGTCGGCTTTGGATTATCTGCAATAATTTATTACAAACTGATTTTCAAACTTAGCAAGTGGCTGAGAATATCATACAAATTTGGTGATGATAGCCTTTTTTATACATTCTTGAATTCCCCTGATATATATCCTATCTATGTTCGAGACATTAAGAACGGAAAAACTTACCATGGTTATGTTGACAGGTTCTCAGAGAATGATCTGATAAAAGAAATTGCTTTGCGTGATGTGGATGTTTACGACTATGAAACTTCCGATTTCCTGTATAAAGTCCCAAGATTATATATAAGTAAAAGTCAAATTGAAGATTTAATAATTGAAGTTCCAAACCTAAATGAAAGTAACGATGCAAAAACCAAACAATCCAGTAAGACCTCTTAAAGAAGGGGTTGAAAAGAAGGATATTAAAAAACCAGAAAGTTCAAAACCAAAAGGACCGAAGCCTCCAGCAGGAAAACAAAAAAAATAATACTACGGATAACATACTGCTATCCCCCATGCTGTCTCACCTAGATCGCTTTCGCGAACCTCATAGCAAATGCACTGGTAATAGCGGCAATCGTTATGTGGCATATATAGAAAAATAGTATGATACGATTAAAAAGCATTGGAATCATAATTCTGGTACTGCTTTTTGTTTCCTGCAAAAACAAGGGAACTTCTAAAAGCAGTAATCAGCAAGACACTGTAAGTGAATCTGTTTCTTCAGATTCTTTGCAGTTTCAGGATTCGATCAGGTTGATAAATAGTAGTAAACCCGATATTGAACTGACGAGGGCTATATGGGTTTACGATGTGATGGCTGATACTATTGTTCAGATAAAGGAGGTCAATAGAGATACCCTGACATCTGAAAAGCTGATCGATCTGATTAATACAGAGTACAACGATCAGGTGCACATCGACTTTTCAAGAATTGCGGGTGACACTATCTTTATCGTGATAAAAAATCCTGATTACATGACACAACAGATGGGTTCATCAGGAGCTGATGCATTCATGATCTCGACCACTTTTACGTTAACAGAATTGCCTGGAATAGAGTACGTAAACTTTGATTTTCAGGAAGGTGACCATGCAGCACCCGGGACCTATTCGAGAAAACAGTATTGGGATTGGTTACTGGAAAACAAGAAATTAAACAAAAAGTAACGACACGAAACAAACCGCTCACTCTTCCGATGAAACGCTTACTCTCCGCTCTGTTGTCGGCCTTTCTGCTGGCTCTTGCACTGCCTCTCACTGTTCAAAACTACAACTCTCAGGGTACCTTACCCGGCAATCGCGCAACCCTGGAAAAATTGGGACAAAAAGATGTGCAGAAGAGTTCCGGATTGGAGCAGGTGATCATCGTGTACAAGACACATTTCGATATCGGCTACTCGGAGCCGGTGCAGCAGGTGGTGCATGATTACCGGACTTCCATGTGCGACAAGGTGCTGGAGGCGATCGACCAGAACAGCCATCAGCCTAAGGAGAAGCAGTTTGTCTGGACCCTGTCGGGCTGGCCGATGAAGCAGATTCTGTGGGAAGGTCAGGCTCCGGAACGCAGGGAGAAGATCGAGCAGGCCATCCGCGACGGGAACCTGGCGATCCATGCGTTTCCATTTACCATGCACGTGGAGACCGCCGATGCCGAAGACCTGGTGCGGGGACTGTCGATCTCTTCCTCACTGGCCCGTAAATACGGCCGGCCCCTGTCGGTCAGCGCCAAGATGACCGATGTGCCGGGACAGTCGTGGATCATCCCGACACTGTTTACGCATGCGGGGATCCGGTTCTATCACATGGGCGGGCCGGTAGTCAATAAAGAGCTGGGCCTGCCGCCCTTTTTCTGGTGGGAAGGTCCCGATGGTTCGCGACTGCTGACGTTATATGTCAACGGCTACGGAAGTGATCCGCTTCCCCCGGCCGGCTGGCCTTTCAAGACCTGGATCTATATCAACATGACCGGCGACAACCAGGGTCCGCCCGATCCGTCGACCGTGGAAAAGGACCTGGAATTCTACCGCAGCAAAGGCATTGAAGCAAGGGTAGGGCGGATGGACGATTTTGCTGAGATGATCCTCAGAGAAGACCTGTCGCAACTGCCCGTGATCCGCAGTGATATCGGCGATCCCTGGATCCATGGTACCATGAGCATGCCTGAGGCCAGTAAGCTGGCGCAGAATATCCGGCCTATCATCGGTGCTCTCGATCAGTTGTCGACGCTGGAATCCACCTGGGGGATTTACCGGCCCGATATCAGCAGGCTCATTGCCGATGCCTACGAACAGAGCCTGCTTTACAGTGAGCATACCTGGGGATTGGCCAACCAACATTACGTTAAAGTGCCGTATGGACAAGCCTGGACAGAGCTGTGGAAGGCAGGACTGCCTCCGCAGTACCGCCTGATGGAGAGTTCCTGGGCCGATCATGCCGGCTATGTTAAAAAGGTGGTTGAATTGGTGTCGGGTCCCTACCGGGATGCCGTGGCTTCGCTGGCAGATCATATCAGGATTGATGGAAACCGGATATTGGTATACAATCCGCTTCCCTGGAAGCGCGATGGGATCATCGAAATGGATACCCGCCTGATCTTTGGGAACGATTTCGTCTCCCTCCAGCCGGCCGACGGTGGTCCGGTCGTTGCCGTGTCGCACGAGTACCCCGCCATCGAGGATAAAGCCCCCATATCGCGCTTCGTTGCCAGGGACATCCCGGCTATGGGATACAGGACATATATCGCTTCGAAGGAACCGGCTGCCTCTCCGGAGCTGAAGGCCGATCAGGCGTCGGGAACCATCGAGAGTCCCTATTTCAGGGCGGTTGTCGATGCCCGGCGCGGAAGGATTGTGAGCCTGACCGACAAGCGATCGGGCAGGGAATTGGTCGATCCGGATGCACCCCAGGGATTCGGGCAGTATTTCTACGAACGGTTCTCCTACCAGCAGCTTTCAGACTGGATCGATCAGTCGCTCTACCCTCAATACCGCGCGCACCGGTTCTGCTTTGCGGCGTACGATATGCCCCAGGATGAACCTTACCGGTCGGCTTTACCCGAAAATCTAACGCTAACCCTGGAGAAATCGGCCATCGACGTGAAAGCCGTCATGACCGGCACCCTACCGGGACCGGGACAACCTCAGCAGATCGCCATCACACTGACCTTATCAGGCTTTATGCCCGTGGCCGATTTAGAGGTGAGCTGGCAGAAGCAGCCCGATAGCCGGCCAGAGGCCGCCTGGATCTGCCTGCCTTTCAACCTATCGAATCCAACGTTCCGGCTGGGACGGCTGGGTGCCGATGCCGATCCGGTGAAGGACATGATCACCGATAACGCCAACTACCATCTCTGGTGGGTCAATCATGGGGTGGCGGTATACGACGGGCAAACCGGTTCCGGGGTGGGGATCTGCTCACCCGATGCTCCGCTGGTCAGTCTGGGTGAACCGGGTGAATATAAGTTCGACAAACGGTATGAGCCCGATAAACCCTATGTCTATCTGAACCTTTTCAACAATCACTGGCGCACGAACTTCCCGGCCTGGATCGGTAACGGCCAGCGTATGAGCGCCAGGGTGCGCATCTGGACCTTTGAGAAATATACTACTGAGAGTGCACTGTACACTCCGGCCATGGAAACACGGGTGCCGATGCAGGCTGCCGGCTCGAAGGTCCGGAACGGCAAGCTGCCGGTAACCAATCAGGGGATCGGCTTCTCACGAAAAGGAGTAGCACTCTCTGCTTTCGGACCCAATCCCGATGGTGACGGCATCATCCTGCGTGTCTGGGAACAGGGCGGAATATCAGGCCAAATGGAAATCATACTGCCGGAGGGATCGAAGTTCACTACCGCCACACCAGTCAACCTGAGGGGAGAAGAGGAGGGACCCTCTGTTCCGATCGAGAGGGGAGTGTTAAAGTCTGAGTTGAGGGCGTATGAACCGAAGAGCTTTGTCCTGAGGTGAAGAGAACTGGCCAAGGAGGGTTCAGCGGGTTCGTTAGTCTTAAATTTCGATAAACACTACTGATAGTTGTTAAAAACAACTATCAGTAGTGTAATAACAACTATAAGTTGTGATAATTTTTTGATTCCGGCAATGAACCCCGGTATCTTTGCCGTGTCAAAAAATTATAAACAAAAGATAGTACAAATGGAAACTAAAGAGATTGGCAATAAAATTGTCGAAGCAAGAAAGAAGATCAATATTTCTCAGGCTCAGCTTGCCCAGCGTCTGTTCATTACTGCGCAGGCAGTCGGGAAGTGGGAGCGCGGAGAATCGATGCCCGACATCATTACTTTAAACCGCCTCGCCGAAATTCTGGGTGTCGACCTAAACTATTTTTCAGAAAACTTCCCATCCGTGGCCGATGAAATGGCATCCGTTGAGTCCCTGGTTAGGGAACCGGCTGAATTGCCATCCGGAAAGCAAAAGAATAAGCTTAGCTGGGATATGTCACGCGGGAACTGGGTGGATGCTGACTTTTCCGGGTTGAAAAATCTGCATGAAAGATTCAGTTCCTCCAACATGCAGCGCTGCCTGTTTATCGGGTCAGAGTTATCGGGACTTCTTCTGAAAGGCAATAATGTAGCTCATTGTGACTTTTCAGGTTCCGATTTCAGCAGCAGCCACATTCAAAGTTCCAACTTGTCTGGCAATCAGTTTAAGGGATGTAAACTGAAAGAAACTGAATTTTCAGACAGCCATATTTCCGGCTGCGATTTCAACGGTGCCGATTTTACCGGAGTGGTGGTCAAAAATGGCGGCTTCGAGAAAAATATAATTACTCATGCAGTATGGAACCGATCCTCTTTTATTGGTTCATACCTTGCTGATATCGTTTTTGAAGGCACGGTGGAGGAGTGCTCTTTTGAAAACTGCGCATTTACCCGGGTGAAATTCCAGAATGCGACCCTTATCAACACTTTCTTTAAAAACAAGAGCTTGAAACGGATCCGGTTTATTGACTGTCAGGTCGATCGGATGACCTATGCATTCCTGAAAAACGGGAAGGCTGATTTGACCGGTATCACGTTGATAACATCATAAAAGAGGCAATGAAATCCGGATTGCTCTTGCCTGGTGCGTCGGGATTATGCTCGTGGCTTGTACCTTGGCCATGAGAGAATATAGAAAGCGGGTGTAAAAGAGTGTTTTTGCTGAGGTGGTACACAATGCCGGAATTTCCATATATTTTTTGTAAGCTTCACAATATTTCTGCCTAAACATTTGGTTATTAGCGCAGAAGCCAGTATCTTTTATTGAATTTTAGGTAAATGGAACCACACACACCTAACGATCTTGATTCCCTTGTTGAGTGCGACACTGAAATTTCAGCATCTAAAACAACCACATTATGGACGCCCATGAAAAAACCAAAGATGCATTAATAAAGGAGCTGCAAGAATTGCAAAAGGAGTATAATTCCTTAAAAACATCATACGATATAAGCGCCATCATTCACCATCAGGCGGAACAAGAGTTAATCATTGCCAATAAGGAACTTGCCTTTCAAAACGAATTAAAGGAAAAGCGGGCGGCAGAACTGGTCATTGCTAACAAAGAACTTCTCTTTCAAAACAATGAGAAAGAGAAACGAGCTGCTGAGTTGGTTATTGCCAAAGAACACGCCGAACAAAGCGACCGTCTAAAATCTGCATTTTTAGCCAATATGTCGCATGAGATACGGACTCCATTGAACGGTGTTTTAGGTTTTGCCAGTTTATTGGAAGAGACTGATCTTTCTGGAGAAGAGCGACGAGACTATCTTGAACTTATGGAGCAAAGCGGAGCCCGTATGCTCAATATCATTAATGATATTATTGATATTTCGAAAATAGAATCGGGGCTGACGGAGGTTCATTTGGAAGAATCGAATATAAACGATCAAATAGATAATATTCAGACATTTTTCAAACCGGAAATAGATAAAAAGAAAATCCGGTTTTCCACTAAAAAAGCTTTACCTGAGAAAGAAGCTGTCATTATTACAGACCATGAGAAAATATTTACAATTCTTACCAATCTTGTTAAAAATGCCATTAAGTATACTGATGAAGGGTCGATAGAATTTGGGTATAACCTAAAAACGGAGAGTCAATCTACAGTATTGGAATTTTTTATTAAGGATACAGGTATTGGGATTCCAAAAGACAGACAGGAAGCCATATTTGAACGGTTTATACAGGCTGATATTACTGATAAAATGGCCCGGCAGGGAGCAGGTTTGGGATTATCCATTTCTAAAGCATTTGTGGAGTTACTTGGCGGAAAAATCTGGGTAAGAAGCCAAGAAGGAAAAGGATCAATATTTTATTTTACCATTCCATTCAGACCTCAGCCTCATCCAAAAAGTGATATTACAACTTTTGTTTCTGGCGTTGGGGAAAAGAGTCAAAAAAGAAACCTTAAAGTACTAATTGTAGAAGACGATAGAATTTCTGATTTGCTCATTTTGAGTTTTCTCAAAAGAAAAATAAGCCATAGCGTTCTGCACTCAGAAACCGGAGTTGAAGCAATTGAAACGTGTAGGAATAATCCTGACCTTGACCTGGTTCTGATGGATATTAAAATGCCAGATATGAATGGATATGAGGCGACCCGTCAAATCCGTCAATTTAACAAGGAAGTCGTCATAATAGCACAGACAGCCTTTGGACTATCTGGCGACAGAGAAAAGGCAATTGAAGCAGGATGTAACGATTATATTGCAAAACCCTTTAACAAAGATGAATTATTTGCATTAATACAAAAGTGTTTAAAAACTAAAATATAAATAACCTTTTAAAAGACAGATAATAAAGCACTGGGCTAAAAAGCAAACTATCCGGCAAGTCGGGCTTCGGCGCTTCGTTGGCAGCAAGGCTAAAAGAGCTGCATTGTATCCACGAACAACCAAGAAAAAAATTTACCCGTTTATTTTCTTTTCTTTGCGGTGAATGTTTGAAATATTCCCCATAGCTCACCCGTTAAGCATCCGTCAGCATCTGTGGAAATGAAAAAAATGCACGTATGAAAAATCTTGAAAAGAAAATTGACGGACTGATTATCGGAAGCCTGTTTCCATTGTCCCTGGGACTAATAGCTGTAACCCTATGGTTTTTGCTGGATAAGTCTGAGAGCAGGCCCATTATTTATGTAGCCATTGGATTAGCACTGGGTGTATTAATTGACCTGAAATTTCTGAAAGGCTGGATTAATCGCAGATATACTTTGCCGCTTTGGACAGTTGCTGCCATATATATCGTTTATAACATGTTAGTGTACGGATTTTTTATGGGACTTCCGGTTTTCAATGTGTTCCTGGGTTTGCTAGCCGGATACTATTTTGGTCACAGGATTTGTTTTAATCAGGTAGCACCGGAAAAACACTCAAAGCTTGTCAATCAGGTGTCACTGTTTACAGGTCTGATCATGACTCTTGTTTGTATCTCATCCGGATTCCTTGCATTAATGGATAATCAAGCTGCCGGCATGATCAAAGAAGTGCTGGGATTAGATTTCGAGGTTACCCATGCAATGATGTGGGGAATCGTATTGATCGGAGGATGCATATTGATTCTGACTACGATCTTATTGACTAGAATAACAATGAATAAGATAATTAAAAATCATAGCAGCCAATAACGTAGGTAACCTCTTCAATCCCGGAGTACCGGGATCTCCGCTTCGCTCCGACCTCTTCAATCCCGGAGTACCGGGATCTCCGCTTCGCTCCGACCTCTTCAATCCCGGAGTACCGGGATCTCCGCTTCGCTCCGACCTCTTCAACCATTTCAACCATTTCAACCCATCCCGCCTGTCTCCTAATCATTGGTTGATAATTCTTCCTCATAAATCCTGCCCGATCCTTCAGGCTTTTCCGTGAAAGATGTCTTATTTTGGAGTTCAGAAACGGCATGCCTGTAATGAAACACGAAAAGTTCCGGTTTAAGACGGGTGAGGAGATTAAAACGAAAGCACTGGAGCTGGGAGTGAAACTGCCCTGGTCGGATTCGATCGATGTTCTGCTTCAGCCTGTTGACATTGCCGGTATAAAAGTGCCCAACCGGTTGGCTGTTCAGCCGATGGAGGGTTTTGATGCCGATGAGAACGGCACCCCCGGCGAGCTCGCTTTCCGGCGCTATAACCGTTATGCCGCCGGAGGCAGCGGGATGATCTGGTTTGAGGCCTGTAGTCTTGTTCCCGACGGCCGCTCCAACCCGCACCAGCTTATGCTGACTGGTGACAATGTTCATGTATACAGGAAGCTGACCGATCAGATCCGTGCCACGGCCGAAGAGAATTTCGGCAAGGACCACCGGCCATTCCTGGTACTGCAGTTCACCCATTCAGGCCGCTACAGCAAACCGACGGAAGATTTTCAACCGAAAATATTCTCCAATAATCCGGTATTGGATTCACCTCACCCCCTAACCCTCCCGACAAGTCGGGACAGGTTCTCTCCCGCGCTCCCTCCGGTCGCGGGCGAGGGGGAACCTGCAATCCCCAAACCGCAACTCTATTTCACCGACTCCGAAATTGACGCAATCAAGTCGGCTTACATCCAAGCCTTCGCTCTGGCCGAACAGGCCGGGTTCGATGCGGTGGACGTGAAGGCATGCCATGGGTATCTGCTTCATGAAATGCTGTATGCGTATGACCGGACCGACAGCCGGTATGGCGGATCGTTTGAAAGACGGACCCGTTTTCTTACCGATGTGCTGGCAACGAAGACACCGTTGGTGAAATCGGTCAGGCTCAACGCCACGGACATGATCCCCTATCCATACGGATTCGGGATGAAGCGTGATGGGTCGGCCGAGACGGATCTGGATGAAGTAAAAAAGCTGATATCGATACTCGCTCCCAATGTTCCTCTATGGAATATTTCGGCTGGAATCCCCAAGCTCAATGCCCATATCGGCCGGCCATACGACCGCGGGGTGTTCAATGCCCCTCTGCCGGACGAGCATCCGCTCGAAGGAATTTCCCGGCTGATCAACATCACGGGGGAACTACAACTGGCGTTCCCGGATCTCCGGTTTGTCGGCTCCGCCTACTCCTGGCTACGGCAATTCTTTCCCAACGTGGGAGCCGGGATTTTAAATCAGAAAAAAGTTTCCTTTATCGGTCTGGGCCGCAGTTCATTCGCCTATCCCGATGCACCCAAAGACCTGATGGACAAAGGTATGCTCGATCCTGAAAAAGTATGCGTATCTTGCTCTAAATGCACGGAGCTGATGCGGAAAGGGATGGCAACGGGGTGTGCTGTGCGGGATAGCGAATACAAAGGCAAAAGGCAGAAGGCAGAAGGCAAAAATTAGGAAGAAGAATTAGGAATGAAGGAGCAAGTTAGCACACTGATTATTGGTTCTGGCGCGGCGGCGCTGGCGGCGGCTGTGAACCTCTGGGAGAGGGGAGTGAAAGATATCCTGATCGTGACGGAAAAATGGGGCGGAGGAACCTCAAACAATGCCGGCTCAGATAAGCAGACCTATTATAAGCTATCGCTGGATCCATCCGTGTCTGATTCGGCTTATGAAATGGCCGCCGACCTGAGCCGGGGCGGGGCCATGCACGGAGACATTGCCCTGTGCGAAGCCCAGCATTCCCTCCAGGCTTTCTATAATCTGGTGCGGCTGGGAGTACCGTTTCCGCATAATGAATACGGGTCCTATCCGGGATACAAAACGGATCACGATCCCAAAGCCCGTGCCACTTCGGCCGGACCACTGACCTCGCACATGATGTTCGAATGTCTCGCCCGGAAGGTCGAAGAATATGGGATACCCATTCGGGACGGGATTGTGATCCTTGAATTGCTGACAAAAGATATTCCTGAGGGTAAGGCAGTTGCAGGGGCTATCGGGATGAATCAAAAGAATGCCGGTAATGCCGGTCAGGGTATCGAATTATTTTATACTGATAGCGTCATTTTAGCTACCGGGGGGCCAGCCGGTATCTATAGAAATTCTGTCTATCCCGAAAGCCAGACCGGCTCAACCGGGTTGGCATTAAAGATCGGAGCTGTGGCGCAAAACCTGAGCCTGTCGCAGTTTGGCATTGCTTCGGTGAAATTCAGGTGGAATCTATCGGGATCCTACCAGCAGGTTATTCCCAGGTATTTTTCAACCGATCAGGCAGGCAAGGATGAACAGGAATTCCTGACCGGTCATTTCCCCGATCAGGAAAGCCTTTATACGGCCATTTTCCTGAAAGGATACCAGTGGCCGTTCGATCCTAAGAAAGTTGATAACCATGGCTCCTCCCTGATAGACCTGGCGGTTCAGCAGGAGACCTCCTCCGGCAGAAAGGTTTATCTCGATTTTACCCGGAATCCAGAGGGATTCTCCATTGAAAGGCTTTCTCCCGAAGCCAGAGAGTATCTCAAAAAATCAGGAGCACTGGCTGCAACGCCGATTGAACGCCTGAAACTCATGAATCAGCCGTCCATCGAACTTTACCGTAGTCATGGTATCGATATTGAAACCGAACCGCTGGAAATTGCAGTCTGCGCCCAGCATTGCAATGGGGGCCTGACGGGCGATATCTGGTGGGAATCGAATATAAAGGGACTTTTCCCGGTCGGGGAGGTCAACGGCTCGCACGGGATCACCCGCCCGGGCGGCTCGGCTCTTAACTCCGGACAAGTGGGAGCGATACGGGCGGCGATGAAGATCGCCGAACGGTTGCGGATTCCCCCTCTCCCGGGAAAAAATCACACCCACACCCACACCGACACCCAAACCCGATTCGGGGGTGAGGTGCGCCGCCTCCTCACAGCCACGGGTTCGCTCAGCTACCAGGATGCCTTGGAGGAACTAAGACACCGGATGTCGGATTTCGGGGGAATCCAAAGAAACAGGAAGGATATCGGGACAGAGGCGAAGAAGGCATGGGAACTCTGGGACCGGCTGAACCATGATCTTAAAGCCGTTGAACCGGGAGAGCTGGTTGCCGCTTTACGCACCTTCGATCTGTGCCTCACTCATGCAGTCTACCTGGAATCCATCGCCGAATATCTGGATAAATCAGAGAATGAGGACTTTACAAAAAACAATATACTGAAAGTAAGGCTGGATGACGAGTTGAAGCTCCACAAGGAGTGGGTGCCTGTTAGGCCGATACCAAAAGAGGAGCTGTGGTTCGAGAAGGTATGGAAGGAGAGTTTGCGATGAAAGTTGCAGTAGTTACCGGCGCAAGCCGCGGAATTGGTCTGGGAATAGCGAAAGCCTTGTCGGGGAAGGGCTTCGAAGTAGTGGATGTCTCGATTGAGATCATTCCCGGAGGGCCTTTTGCCATGCAAATTCAGGCAGATATTGCCGATATCGGCGGTCATGCGAATCTGCTTAGCCGGATTGCCGCCCGATTTGGCAGGATCGATGTGCTGGTCAATAATGCCGGGGTGGCGCCGCTCAAACGGATGGATATCCTGGAAACCGGAACGGAGAGCTTCGACCGGCTGATGAATATCAACCTGAAGGGCCCGTTCTTTTTTACCCAGGCTGTGACAAATTACATGCTGGACTGCAAAAACCGTGTTGAGGAGTATGAACCTTCGGTCATATTCATAACTTCCATGTCGGCAGTCACCTCCTCACCGGAAAGGCCGGAATACTGCATCTCGAAAGCAGGACTGAGCATGGCGGTCCAATTATATGCCGACCGGCTCGCCGCCACCGGTATAGCTGTCTATGAGATCCGTCCGGGTGTTATTTATACCGATATGACCGCCGGTGTGAAAGAGAAATATGATCGTCTGATCGCCAACGGACTGATCCCCGAAGGGCGCTGGGGATATCCGGAAGATATCGGTCGTGCCGCGGCTGCCCTGGCCTGCAGGGAGATACCTTACGCCACCGGAGCGGTGATCGAGATCAGCGGGGGGATGAATATCAGGCATTTATAATGAAGAATCTCCACCTCGTCTGCAACGCCCACATCGATCCCGTCTGGCTCTGGAACTGGGAAGAGGGACTCGCCGAGACACTGTCGACCTTTCGCATAGCTACAAAATTCTGCGTTGAATTCGACGGTTTTGTTTTTTGCCACAATGAAGCCCTGCTTTATCAATGGGTGGAGGAGTTTGAACCGGCATTATTCAGGAAGATCAAAAGACTGGTATCCGAAGGAAAATGGCGGATCATCGGAGGCTGGTACCTGCAGCCGGATTGCAATCTGCCATCAGGGGAATCGTTTGTAAGACAGATACTTGCCGGGAAAGACTATTTCCTTGACCGTTTCGGCGTCGAACCTGAAACGGCTGTCAACCTGGATTCATTCGGCCATTCACGGGGACTGGTACAGATACTGAAAAAATCAGGTTATACTTCCTATCTTTTCTGCCGTCCGGGAAATCCGAATCTCGAGGTGCCGGATGATTTTATCTGGACCGGATTCGATGGTTCGGAAATCCTCGCGCACAGGTCGCTGGAACATTATAATTCCGAAATGGGAAAAGCAGCTGAGAAGCTGAAGGCCTGGATGGAAGCGCACTCTGATCCCGAGGAGGGGATTTTCCTCTGGGGAATAGGAAATCACGGGGGAGGACCTTCCAAGATGGATCTTCTAAAGATTGAAGACTTAAGACTTAAGAATGAAGATCTTCAGATAAAGAATCAAGAAGATAAAGACAACAACCACAACAATCACAACAATCACAACCTGCTTCATTCCTACCCTGAACCCTATTTCGACTATCTGGAAACGAAAAGAGA